>NZ_BRXS01000006.1 GCF_030159095.1 Roseisolibacter agri | reverse complement strand
CATGACTGGGGCGAAGTCGTAACAAGGTAGCCGTAGGGGAACCTGCGGCTGGATCACCTCCTTACCGGAGCGACGAGTAAGCAGCGCGCGGCAACGCGAGCCGCCGAAAGTCCTCAACGGAAGTCGCGCCATCGCACGACCAACTCTCTCGATTGTCAGTTCATTCCCGCGCCCCGCATGCCTTCCCGGCATGCGGGGCGCGGTGCATTCCCGACGCCCGACCGGAGCCGTCACGCGACGCCGGGAACGCACAAGGGGGCGCGCATCCCACCGGATGCGCGCCCCCTGTGCCGTGCCGCGATCGGCGTCGTTCGATCGACTACCGCGTGCGCAATGGACGCGAGACGAGCTGCGGCGACAGCGCGACCATCGTCGGCTCGCGGCGCGCCGTCCGGGCATCGTCCCCGAGCTGTCCGTCGCCCGCTGCGCCCCAGCAGAGCGCCTCGCCGGCCGTCGTCAGCGCGCACGTGTGCGCAGCCGCGGCAGCGATCGCCGCGAGCGGTGACGGCGCGCGCACCGGCGCCGGTACGCCGCGCGCCCGCGTCGAGCCGCGCCCCAGCTGTCCGGAGGCGTTGCGACCCCAGCACCAGGCGCCGCCCGTGCTCCCGAGCGCGCACGAGTGCGCGCCACCGGCAGTCACCGCGATCGCCATCGCGCCCGCCGGCAGCGCCACCGACGTCGGCACGGTGCTCGACTGACGCTGGTCGCGGGCGCCCAGCTGCCCGTCGCGGTTCTCGCCCCAGCACAGCACCTGACGCTCGGTCGTCGCGGCGCACGTATGCGCGCGTCCCGCGGAAAGCGCGATGAAGCGCGCGTCGCCGGCGACGCGGGTCGGCGTGCGACGATCCGTCGTCGTGCCGTCGCCGAGCTGTCCGCGATCGTTCGCGCCCCAGCAGAACGCACGGCCGTCGGCGTCGAGCGCGCACGCGTGCGACGCACCCACCGCGATGCCCTGGACTCGTCCCCCGGACGGCCACCGGATCTCCGCCGGAGCGGTGCGCGACGGGATCGTGCTGTCGTCGCCGAGCTGCCCGTGGTCGTTCGCGCCCCAGCACGACACGCCGCCCCTGGTCGTGAGGCCGCAGCTCACGGTGCCCCCCGCCAGCACGAAGGCGAACCGCTCGCTGCCGGCGAGGCGCACGGGTGCGGTGCGCCGGACACGCGTGCCATCGCCCAGCTGACCGTTCGCATCGTCACCCCAGCAGTACGCGTCGCCGCCCGGCGTGACGGCGCAGGTGTGCGATGTCCCTGCCGAGACCTGCACGAACTGGAGGTCGGCCGCCACTCGCGTCGGCGACGTACGTGACGCCGTGCCCGCGTCGCCCAGCTGGCCGCGATCGTTCGCGCCCCAGCAGTAGAGCAGCGCACCGAACGTGACCACGCACGAGTGGCGTCCGCCCGCCGTCACGACGTCGGCGCTGCCTCCGATCGGAAACGCTCCCGCAGACGGTGCGCTCGTCGTGGCCTCTACCGCTTCCGCGTTGACTGCGGACGGAGCGTCGACGGATGCAGGTACGCCTGCCACCTCGGTGGGCGCCGGGCTCGCGTCGCCGAGCGCGCCCACGATGCGTTCGCGGTTGCCGTAGCCTGCCGCGACGATCCCGAGACTGGCGACCAGCGCGCCGACGCCGAGCAGCACGCGGCGACTGCCCGTGCGGGCCGGCACGGGCGCGTGCTCCCAGTTCGGCTCCGCGACGTCGTCGTAGCGCACGGCCTCGGGCTCCGCCAGCAGCTCCGGCGCGATCAGCGGCTCGCTGACGTCGAGCGCCAGCTGTCCCGTCGACGCGTCGATCAGCGCGTCGTGCGCGCGCAGGTCGGCGGGCACGCCGGCCACCGTGACCTTTCCGTCCGGCCCGACGATGAGCGCCGCCGTGTCGGCCTCGCCCGTCTCGCGCGAGAGCTTCACCGTTCCGTCGTCGAGCGTCGCACCCACCGCCGCGCCCGCGCGCACGCGCCGCGGGAACCGCAACGTCGCACCCGGCGACTCCTGCTGACGCCCGTCAGCGACCTGCTTCGCGCGCTCGCGTTCCTGCTCGCGCCAGCGCTCCACGCGCGGCCGGAGCGACGACTGCCAGCGGCCGTAGTCCGACGGGAGCACCGCGTGCGAGAGCTGCGCGAGCAGTCCCTCGGCACCCGCCCAGCGCGCGGCGGGACGCTTCTGCAGCATGCGCTCGACGAGGTATTGCAGCCGGGTCGGCACGCCCGGGCGCAGCGCCTCGATCGGCGGCAGCTCCTCGTGCTTCTGCTTGTAGATGACGTTGTAGAGCGACTCGCCATCCCACGGCCGCCGTCCCGTCAGCATCTCCCAGGCGACCAGCCCCAGGCTGTACAGATCCGAGCGGCCGTCGAGCGTGCCGCCCTCGACCTGCTCCGGCGACATGTAGAACGGCGTGCCGAGCGCGGTGCCCGTCATCGTCATCGAGTCGTGCTCGTCGGAGCGGGCGATCCCGAAGTCCGACAGCAGCGCGCGTCCCGACTCCTCGTCGAGGAAGATGTTCTCGGGCTTCACGTCGCGATGCACGACGCCCCGCGCGTGCGCATACGCGAGCGCCTGCGCGACGTCGCGGAGGATGCGCTCGGCCCTCTCGGGCGCGAGCGGGCCGTCGCGCTGGATGATGGCCTTCAGCGTGTTGCCGGGCACCATCTGCATCACGAGCGCGAGGCCGCCGCTCCGAAGCCGGCGCACGGCGAACACCGTGACGATGTTCGGATGCTGGAGCTGTGCGACGGTGCGCGCCTCGCGCGCCAGCCGCGCGACGGGATCATCGCCCGGCGCCGCGGCCCGCGGATGCACGACCTTGATCGCCACCTCGCGTCCGAGGCTGCGATCCTGCGCGCGGTAGACGACCGCGCTGCCACCACGTCCGAGCTCGCCCAGCAGCTCGTACTCGTTGCTCAACTCGGCGACGTCCGCCGCGTCGCCGAAGGGCGCCCGCGCGGTGCGCAGCTGATCCGCCATGCCGTCGATCCTGTGCTCGTTCTCCCGCCGCCCGGGCGGTCCGGGGGCGGTGGCGCGTGCGCGCAGGGACCGACATCCGGTGCACTGGAGACGCGCGACCGGTGATCCACGGCACAAGCCGGCGACAAGATAGCGGGCGCGGGAGGCGCGTGCCCCACGAGCGGCGGCGCGCCAGCCGGCACGGCGCGACGTGCGTGAACGCCTAGAAGGCGACCGAGAAGCCCGCGACGGCGGCGGGGAGCGGAGTGCCGGTGCGGTCCGGGACCCACGCGGCGGCGGTCCGCAGCTGGAGCCGCGGGCGCTCGCGCGAGTGGACGGCGGCGTAGTACGCGGCCTCCGCCGCGCCGGCGATCGCGAGGATGCCGGCCGTGGCCAGGCCGGCCGCGCGGTAGGGGTGCTCCACGCGCGGGATGTCGTTCGTGTACGGCGTGTTGGTGAGCGTGTCGAGGAAGGTGACCTGCTCGATCGTGCGGCGCTCGAAGAGCGCGAGCCCGATCCCACCCGCGGTCCCCGCGAGGACGGCGAGACCCGGGATCGGGCGACCCGTGTAGAACTGCCCGAACCCGGGCACGACGAGTCCGCGGCCGAGCGCACCCGCGACGCTCCAGCGCGGTTGCCGCAGCGCCTCGACGGCGCGGAGAACCTGGGCGCGGTCCGGGCCCGCGGCCGGTGAGGCGACGTACGCCGCGAGATCGCTCGCCGCCGCGGCGTCCTGTCCGAGCGCGAGCCTCGCGAGGCCGCGGTCGTACGTCGCCTCGGGCGCGCTGGGGACCGTGCGCAGCACCTCGTCGAATGCCGTGACCGCCGCCTCGTAGCGGCGCGCCTCGAGCGCATCGACGCCGCGCTGGAACGTCGCCCGCACGGACTCGTCGGCCGGGTTGGCGGTGGACGCCGCGACGCGCGAGAGCCGTGCGCGGACCTCGGCCACCTCACGGCCGGAGGGCGCGAGCACGAGGTAGCGACACAGCGCCGACGCGGCGGTCGCGCGATCACCCGCCTCCTCGGCGGCGCGCGCGAGGTCGTAGGCGAGCTGCGGATCCGCGGGGTCGAGGGCGGCCGCACGCACGAACGCATCGCGCGCTGCCGCGCGCTCGCCGACCAGCGCGAGCTCGCGTGCACGCGCGGCCTCCGCACGCGCGCCGGCCGCGTCGCGACGGGCGCTCGGCGGGAGCGCTGCGCCCGTGCACTGCGATGCGGCGGGGAGCGTCAGCACACGCTTGGGCGCGAGCGGCTGCGCCGCGAGCGGCGTGGCGAAGAGCGTCGCGGCGAGCGCGGCGAACGGTGCGAGCCGAGCGCCGACGCGAGCGTCCGCGCGATGCGATCGATCACTCATCAGAGGCGTGCCGGTCGACATCAGTCGGGACGCACGCGCACCAGCGCGGAGCCGCTCCTGCCGCCGATCGTCGCGGTGATCGTCGCGTCGCCGCGCGTCAATCCCGTGACCTGTCCGCTGCTGCTCACGACCGCCACGAGTGGATTGGAGGAGGTCCACGTCACCGCCAGCGTGGTCTGGATCACGCGCCCCTGCGCATCCAGCGGCTCGGCGCTCAGCGTCACGCGCTGCCCGGGCTCGATGCGCGAGTTGTCCGGCGTCACGCGCACCGAGGCGACGGCGGGCGGCGGTGCGGTCACCGTGACCGCCGCCGAACCGCTGCGCCCCTCACTCGTCGCGGTGACAGTCGCGGACCCCGGCGCGACCGCGGTCACCACGCCGGTGGACGACACCGTCGCGACCGCGGTGTTGCTCGATGCCCAGGTCACCGTGCGACCGGTGAGCGCGGTGCCCGTGGCGTCGCGTGGCGTCGCCGAGAGCTGGCCGGTCGCGCCCGTGAGCAGCGAGAGCGTGGAAGGCGACACCGCGACGGATGCGACCGGCGCCGGCGGCGGAGCGGTCACCGTGACCGCGGCGCTGCCGGTGCGGCCCTCGCTCGTCGCGGTGATCGTGGCCGACCCGGGGCCGACGGCCGTCACGACGCCCGCGGAGGAGACGGTCGCGACGCTCGCGTTGCTCGTCGACCAGGTGATGGTGCGGCCCGTGAGCGCATTGCCGCTCGCGTCACGCGGCGTCGCCGACAGCTGACCGGTTGCTCCCGTCTGGAGCGCGAGCGTCGACGGAGACACCGCGACCGACACGACCGGCGCCGGCGTGGGCGGCGGCGCTGCGGTGACCGTGACCGCCGCGCTGCCGGTCTGACCCTCGCTCGTCGCGCTGATGGTGGCGCTGCCCGCGGCGACGGCGGTGACGACGCCGGCCGTGGAGACCGTGGCCACGGCGGGATTGCTCGTGGACCACGTGATCGTGCGTCCCGTCAGCGCGTTGCCGCTGGCATCGCGCGCCGTGGCAGAGAGCTGCCCGGTGCCACCCGCGACGACCGAGAGCGTCGACGGCGAGACGGCGACGCTGGCGACCGCGATCACGCCGGTGCCGCCGCCTGCCGTGCCCGTGACGGTGATCGCGGCGGTGCCGCTGCGACCCTCGCTCGTGGCCGTGATCGTCGCGGCACCGGCGGCGACGCCCGTCACCACGCCGGAGGTCGAGACCGACGCGATGGCGGGGTTGCTCGTCGACCAGGTGATCGTGCGCCCCGTGAGCGCGTTGCCGTTCGCGTCGCGCACCGTCGTCGACAGCTGGACGGTCGCGCCCGCGGCGACGCTCGCCGAGGGCGGCGTCACGAGGACGGACGCGACCGCCGCCGGCGCCGGCGCTGGCGCGGTGATCGTCACCGTCGCGCTGCCGCTCACGCCGTCGACCGTCGCACGGACGGTCGTCGTACCGGCGGCGACGCCCTTCACGACGCCGGTGTTGGAGACGGTCGCGATGGCGTTGCTGGCGGAGCTCCAGGTGACGAGGCGATCGCCGAGCAGCGCGCCCGATGCGTCGCGCACCGTGGCGCCGAGGCCCGCGCTGTCGCCGACGACGATGGAGGCCGTCGCGGGAGACACCGTCACCGACGCCGCCGGCGCACGGTCGACGCGGACCGTCACCGTGCCCGACGCGCCCTCGACGCGCGCGAGGATGAGCGCGGTGCCCGACGCGAGGCCACGCACCTCACCGTTCGCGCTGACCGAGGCGATGCCGGGCGCCCCCGACGACCAGGTCACCGCGCGCCCGGTGAGCGCGGTGCCGTCCTCGGCGCGCGGCGTCGCGGTCAGCGTCACGACGTCGCCGACGCGGACGGCGGGCGCTTCCGGCGCGATGGTGACCGTCGCGACGGGCACCGCGAGCACGCGCACCGTCGCCGTGCCGCGCTTGCCCTCGCTCGTCGCGGTGATGGTGACGTTGCCGGGCACGCGCGCCGTGACGACGCCCGCCGTATCCACCGACGCGACCGATGGATCGCTGCTCGAGTAGCCGATCGGGCGGTTGGTGAGCACGTTGCCCGACGCGTCGGTGACGAGCGTGAGGAGTCGCAGCGTCGCGCCGACGAAGATCGTGCTCGCGTCGGGCGAGATCACGAGCGCCGCGGCGGGGCGGGGCACGATGATGAGCGCCACGCGCGCGCTGCGTCCCTCGACGGTCGCCTCGATGGTGGCCGTGCCGGGCGACACGGCGAGCACCTCGCCCGTCGAGGAGACCGACGCCACGTTGGGGCGGTCGCTCGCCCACGTCGTCGGCCGGTTGGTGATCAGCGCGCCGCCCGCGTCGCGCGTCACGAGCGTGAGCTGCGTCGAGGCGCCGACGACGAGTGTGTCGCGCGCCGCGGTGAGCGAGACGTTGGCCACCGCGACCGGCGAGACCGACACGGCGACGACCGCGCTCCGTCCATCGACGATCGCGGTGATGACGGCGATGCCGGGCGCGGCCGCCGTGACGACGCCGTTGCTGGCGACGCGCGCAACCGTGGTGTCGCTGCTCGTCCACGCGACGATGCTGCCGGCGACCTCCCCGCCGACCTCGTCGAGCGCACGCACCTGCAGCGGAGCGGTCGCGCCGGCCACGAGCTGCAGCGTGGTCGGCTCGACGCGCACGACGCTCACGGGGCGCGCCGAGACGATGACGGTGGCGACGCCGCTGCGCCCCTCGACGTTCGCCGAGACGAGCGTGCTGCCGGGCGCACGCCCCGTGACGACGCCCGACTGCGAGACCGTCGCGATCGCGGAATCGCGCACGGACCAGAACAGCTTGCGGCCCGACAGCTCCTGGCCGCTCGCGTCGAGCACGCGCGCCGCGAGCGCGCCCTCGGCGCCGACGCGCAGGCGCAGCACGCTGTCCGACAGCTGCACCCTGGCGAGCGAGCCGCCGCCGACGTCGCCCGTCGTGGCGCTCGTGCAGGCCGACGCGAAGGCGACGCCCGCGACGGCGGCGATCGCGAGTGCCCGACGGCGCAGCGGCGACGAGGCGAGGGCGCGAAGAAGACCGAACGACGACATGAGCTCCGGGCCCGGCGTCAACTTGCAGCGACGGAGATCGGTGCACGACGCGTCGACCATCGACGCACGGACATCGACTCCGAGTGATCCGTTCCGCACGGCCCGCGCACGCGGACCGCGCCGAAGGTCAGTGCGCCGCCGTGGTGACGCGCATGGGGCTCGTGCGATGCGCGCGGGTCCCGTCGCCGAGCTGGCCGTCGACGTTGTATCCCCAGCACACCGCAGCCCCGTCGAGCGTGGCACAGGTATGCGCGCCCGAGGCGGAGAGTGCGGCATACGGTCCACCGGCGACGCGCACCGGCCGCGATTGACCGGTGGTCGAGCCGTCGCCGAGCTGACCGTATGCGTTGCCACCCCAGCAAAAGACGAGCCCTGCTGATGTTCGCGCGCAGGTGTGCGCGCTGCCTGTGACGACGGTCACAAAACGCGTGCTGGTCTCGACTTGCGACGGCGTCAGCTGCGCAGAATTGCCACCCGTGCCGAGCTGTCCCGCCGCGTTGCGCCCCCAGCAGAAGGCGCGGCCGTCGCCCGTCACGCCGCAGGTGTGCGACGCGCCCGCGGCGATCGCGACGAAGCGCTGGCCACCAGCGACGGGCGTCGGCGTACGGCGCGTCGTGCGCGTGCCGTCGCCGAGCTGCCCATCGGCGTTCTCGCCCCAGCAGAGCGCCGTGCCATCGCTCGTGAGCGCGCACGCGTGGCGCCACCCGACGGCGAGCGACGCGGCGCGCAGTCCGGGGATCGCCGCGGGCGTCGCGCGGTCGGCCGACTGACCGTCGCCCAGCTGTCCGCGGTCGTCGGCGCCCCAGCAGAGCACCGCGCCATCGGTGGTGAGGCCGCACGTGTGCGCCAGGCCCGCGCGCACGCCGCGGAAGCGCGCCGAACCCGACACGCGCGCGGGCGTCGCCCGCTCGCTGCGCGCGCCGCCACCGAGCTGTCCGCGCTCGCCGTCGCCCCAGCAGTACGCGGCGCCGTCGGTCGCGACGGCGCAGCTGTGGGCGCCGCCCGCCGCGACCTGCACGAAGCGCACGGACGCCGCGACGGGCGTCGGCTCCTCACGCGTCTCCAGATCGCCCGTGCCGAGCTGGCCGTCGCCGTTGGCGCCCCAGCACGCGAGCGTCCCGTCGCCGAGGATCGCGCACGAGTGCCGGCCGCCGGCCGCGGCGACCGTGCGCTCGAACGCGACCGCGGCCACCCGCTCGACCGGCTCGGCCGGCGCAGGCGGCGCAGGGAGCGCAGCGGGCGGCGCGACGCGCGCGATGGACGGCGCTGCCGCGGTGACGGAGGGCTGCGGCAGCGGCGCGCGCAGGGGCGGGACGGGGACCGGCGCATCCGCGCGCGTCGCCGGCCCAGATGCGCCCGGCGCGGGGCGCGCGTCGAGCTCCGTCGCCTCGACCTCGCCGCCGCGCGCGTCGGCCGGCGCTGTCGCATCGCGTGCGCGCGACGGCACGGCCGTCCTCGCGGTGAGCTCGGAGTCGCGCGGGGTGACGGCGCCGACCGTCGGCAGCGGGATCGCGACGCTCGCGGTGCGGTCCGCGATCGAGTCCGGAAGCGCGACACTCGCGGACGCGGAGCGCTGCGACCGCTGTGCGGCCAGCCCGAGCAGCGCGACCGCCGCGAGTCCGCCGGCCAGCAGCGCGCGACGTCCCGGGCGCGCGCGCGGCGTGGCGGCGGCGACCCACGTCGGCGTCTGCTCGTCGGTGCCGGGCACCGCGTCCATTGGCGCGTCCTCGCCCGGCGGCGGGCGGCGCAGCCGCATCGTCGTCAACGCTGCCGCGAGGAGGCCAGCGCCGCGCGACGCCACGTCGGGCGCGCGCCGGGCCTCCTGCACGCGCCGCTGGTGCACCCGCGACCACTGCGCGAAGTCCGACGGCATGACCGGATGCGTCAGCTGCGCCGCGACGGCGCCCGCGTCGGCCCAGCGGGCACTCGGCGCCTTCTGCAGCATGCGCTCGATCACGTACAGCAGCGCGGGCGGGACCGCCGGCGCGTCGTCCGGGCGGAGCGTCTCGACCGGCGGCAGCTCGTCGCGCTTCTGCCGCTGCAGGACGCCGAAGAGTCCCTCGCCCTCCCACGGACGGCGACCCGTCAGCATCTCCCACCCGACCAGGCCGAGGCTGTACAGATCGGAGCGGCCGTCGATGCCGTGGCCGTCGATCTGCTCGGGGCTCATGTAGGCCGGCGTGCCCATCGTGACGCCGGTCTGCGTCAGCCGGACGTCCGTCTCCAGCGAGCGCGCGACGCCGAAGTCGGCGAGCAGCGCGCGTCCCGTGTCTTCCTCGACGAAGATGTTCTCGGGCTTCACGTCGCGGTGCACGATCCCGTGCGCGTGCGCGAAGCCGAGGGCCGTTGCGACGTCGTGGAGGATCGCCGTCGCGCGCGCGGCGTCGAGCGGCCCCTCGTCCGCGAGCAGCTGCTTCAGCGTGCGGCCGCGCACGCACGGCATCTCGAGCGCGAGGCCGTCGCGCAGCTCGCGCACGGCGTGCACGCGCACGATGTGCGGATGCTCGAGCGCGGCGATGGTGCGCGCCTCCCGCGCGAGGCGCGCGAGCGGGTCGTCGGTCCCGCCGGCGAGGGCGGGCGGGACGCGCACGACCTTCAGCGCCACCTCGCGGCCGAGTCGTCGGTCGCGGGCGCGATAGACGACCGCGCTCCCCCCGCGTCCGAGCTCGCCCAGGAGCTCGTAGTCCGCGGTCAGGTCATCGAAGCTTGCGGCGGGCTCGACCGTTTCAATCGCATCGTGCGGACCTGACGCCCCCGGGTCGGGGAGCCCGGGCGGCCGGCGCCCGATGGGCACCGCGACGGTCCGCTCGTCGCCCTGCATCGGCGGCCGCTACTCGGCGTCTCCGGAAGGTCGGCTCATCGCTCGTGGAAGCAGAAGACGACCTCGCCCATCTCGATGCGATCTCCCTCGACCAGGAGCGGCGCCACCTCGCCCGCCTCGAGCGAGCGGCCGTTGAGCAGCACCGGGTTCGTGGCCGAGAGGTTCTTGAGCTGCCAGTGACCCTCGATGAGCGACATCGAGGCGTGCTGCCGGCTGACCGTGCGCGCCATCAGCTGGACGTGGCGGTAGGCCGGGCCCTCACTGCGTCCGAACGTCACCTCGGTGCGCTCGTCGCCCGAGGTGCGCACGAACCGCACCTCGCGCCCGCGGTCGGGGCCACCGACCACCTCGAGCCGACCGGGCAGGAACTGGAGCGTCCCCTCGTCGGGGATGCTGAAGCGGATCGTCTCGCCGTCGTGGAAGCTCTGGTCGGACGGCCGCGGGACGGGGCGCTCCGGCGTGTGCTCGGGCGTGACGGTCGTTGCGGCCGCGCCGACCGGAGCGGCGGCGACGAGCGTGCCGCCGCGCGTGTCGGCGAAGACGGGAGCGCGCCCCGGCGCCGCCGGACGGGGCGCGGCGGGGCGAGGGGTCGGCGGCGCCACCGGCGGCGCCACCGGCGGCGCCACGGACGGCGCCGGCGGCGCGAAGTCGGCGTGCGGCCGGGGGGCGGGCGTCGGCGGCACCGGCGCGGCACCGGTGCGCATCGGCGCCGCGGCGGCGACGCGCCGCACGGGCGGCTCCGCGGCCGTCGGCGTGTCGCGCCGGGTGCGCGGCGGGGGCGGCCCGGCCGGGCGATCTACCAGGCCATCGGTGCCGAACAGCGGCAGACGCTCGCCCCCGCTGCGGGCACGCTCGCGCGCCCGCGCGCCTCCATGGTGCCGGAGCTCCATGAACAGGTAGATGCCGCCCACGAGGACGGCGAGCGTCAGAACGATTGCGGCGGCGACTGGTCCGCTGGGCATCCGGATGGGCGGCAGGGTCGGGGAGAGGCAGACGAGCCGTCTCCACGCGCGTCACGGTCGGGCTCGGCAGCTGAGGGCGACCGGCGCGGGACAGGTCCGACTCGCGACGTACCCCGCAGGATCGCGCATCGGTCCGCGCCTGGACACCCCCGACGACCAGATCGCGGTCGCCCGTGGCGCGCTCAGCTACTGAATGTCGGACGGGCAAGTTGCATTCCCCACTCTGGTAGCGCCGCGGGGGACGCCGCGTCGGTGTCGCACGTCACCCGCGCCGTTGACGGAAGCGACTGAGCGGCCTATACTTCGCGGCTCTTCGGGGCCTGTAGCTCAGGTGGTTAGAGCGCTCGCCTGATAAGCGAGAGGTCGGAGGTTCAACTCCTCCCAGGCCCATCCGCCCGAATGTCGTGCCCCCGTCCCGGCCCCGTGCCGCGACGGGGGCGCGGTGCATTCGGGGACTCTTCCGGCCGCGGCCGGCAGGCCGCACCTTGGCGGCATGCGAGCCCCTTCCGGACCGGTGACGCCGGCGCAGTCGGTGGTCACGGAGCAGACCGACGCCCACTGGGACGCGATCATCGCCGGTGCGGGGCCGGCCGGCGCGCTCGCGGCCCGACGCCTGGCGGCCGCCGGTCACCGCGTGCTGCTGGTCGACCGGCGGCGCTTCCCGCGCGACAAGACGTGCGGAGACGCGCTGATCCCAGACGCGCAGGCGTGCCTGGCCCGCAACGATCTGCTGGAGCGGGTGCGCGCGCTCGCCTGGCCGGTGGCGGGTGGCGAGGTGCACTCGCCCGGGCGGCTCCGGCTCGAGATCGACTGCCCGACGCTCACGGTGCCGCGCCGGCTGCTGGACGCGACGCTGGCGGCAGCGGCGGTGGAGGCGGGCGCCTGCTTCGGGGTCGGCGCGGTGGAGGACGTGACCGACCACGGCGACGAGGGCGTGTCGTTCCGGGTCGCGGGGCGCGAGGCGCCGCTCCGGGCGCGCGTGGGGATCCTGGCGACCGGCGCCCATGTGGGACTGCTGGAGCGGGCGGGCCTGCTGGAGCGCCAGCGCGCGAGCGCGGTCGCGATCCGCTGCTACCTGCGCAGCCGGCACCGCATCGACCAGATGGTCGTCTCGTTCGACCGGTCGATCCTGCCGGGATACGCGTGGATCTTCCCGGTGGGCGACGACGGCGACGGGACGTGGCGCTACAACGTCGGCTGCGGCGTCGTGCTCCGCGCCGGGGACGAGACCGGGCCGCAGCACGCGCTGCGGGCGATGCTCGAGCGCTTCCTGCGGGAGTTCCCCGCGGCGCGCGCGCTGGTCGACGGCCAGGTGGGGCGCGAGCCCACGCGCGGCGCGCTGCTCCGCACGGGACTCAACGGCGCGCGGCCGTGGGCCGGCGGCGCGCTGCTGGCGGTGGGCGAGGCGATCGGTGCCACCTTCCCGCTCACCGGCGAGGGGATCGGCAAGGCGATGGAGACGGCCGAGCTGGCATCGGACGCCGTGGCGTTGGCGCTGTCCACGCGCACGCTCGCGCCGCTGGCGGAGTATCCCCGCACGCTCGTGCGCGCGCTGCAGCCGCGCTACCTGGGCTACGCCGTCGCGGAGCGGTGGGTGGGCCGGGCATGGCTCGCGGACCTCGTGGTGCGGCGCGCGCTGCGTCGCCCGCACGTGCGGGCGACGCTGAACGACATCCTGCACGAGCGCGCGGATCCGCAGCGCGTCTTCTCGCTGCGGGGGCTCACTCGCGCACTCGTGACCTGAGCGCGCGTGCCGGGCGCCGTCCGCACCGCTACTGCGTCAGCAGGCCGAGCTTGAGCGCGAACTGCACGTACTCGGAGCGGTGCGTGAGGCCGAGCTTCTCGCCGATGCGCTGCTTGTACGTGTCGACCGTCTTGGGGCTGATGAACAGCTTCTCGCCGATCTCCGGCGCGCTGAAGCCGCTCGCCACCAGCCGCAGCACGTCGCGCTCGCGCTCCGTGAGGCGGTCGAAGCGCTCGCGCTCGTCGGCATGCGCCTCGCGGCGCTTGAGCCCGCGCGCCAGCGCGCGCGCGGCCGACGGCTGCACGTACGTGTCGCCGTGCGCGACCGCGCGCACCGCGTCCACCAGCTCGCGGTCGGCCGCGCTCTTCACGAGGTAGCCGCTGGCGCCCGCCTCGAGCAACGGCACGAGGTACTCGTCCTCCGCGTGCATCGTCAGCACGAGCACGCGCGTGCGCGCCTTGCGCGCCACCAGCTCCTTGGTCGCCGCGACGCCGTCCATCTCGGGCATCGTGAGGTCCATGAGCACGACGTCGGGGTCGAGGCGCTCGATCATCGCGAGCGCGTCGCGCCCGTTGGAGGCCTCGCCGACGACCTGGATGTCCTTCGCGGAGCCCAGCACGGCCTTGAGTCCGGCGCGGACGACCGCGTGGTCGTCGGCCAGGATCACGCGGATCACGTCCTCGATCATCGCAGCTCCGAAGCGGGAGGGCTGAACGGCACGGTGTGTCGTGGAGCGAACGAGTCGCGCGGCGCGCGGGCGCGCACCCGCGTGCCGCGGCCCGCCGCGGTGGAGATCTCGAAGGAGCCGCCGACGAGGCCCAGCCGCTCGCGCATCGAGAACAGCCCCATGCCCGGGCGGCGCGCCTCGGCCTCCGCGACGTCGAAGCCGCGGCCGTCGTCGACCACCTCGAGGATCACGTCGTCGGCCTCCGCGCGCAACGTCACCCGCGCGACGTGCGCACGGGCGTGGCGCTCGACGTTGCGCAGCGACTCCTGCGCGACGCGGTAGAGCGCCGCCGCCGTCGCGTCGCTCATGTCGGCCGGATCGCCGGGAAGGTCGGCGTCGACCTGCACCTCGAGCGCGGTGTGCTCGCGCGTCCGCCGCGCCAGCCACTCCAGCGCCGGCACGAGCCCGAGGTCGTCGAGGACACGCGGATGGATGGCGTGCGACAGCAGGCGCACCTCCTCCAGCAGCTCGCCGGTCTGCTCGCGCAGCTCGCGGAGCGTCGCCTCCAGCTCCGGCTGCCCGCTCTCGCCCGCCTGGCGCGCGGCGGCGGCCAGCTGGTACGTGAGCGCGGCGATGTTCTGCGCCGTGGAGTCGTGCAGCTCGCGCGCGATGCGCGAGCGCTCGTCGTCCTGTGCGCGCACCGCCTGCATGGCGAGCGTGCGCATGCGCTCGCGGTCCGTCGCGAGCGAGTCGAGCAGCAGGTTGAAGGTGCGGCCCACGCGGGTCATCTCGCGGTCCGCGACCGCGGATCCCGGCACGCGCGCGCCGAAGTCGCCGGCCCACACGCGCGACGCGACGCGCTCCAACTCCCACACCGGCCGGAGCGCGTAGCGCACGAGCAGCGAGTTGACGATGAGCCCGAGCGCGAGCGCACCGCCGACGATCCAGACGTCGAGGTGGTCGGGGCGGCCGGCGGCCAGCACCAGCCCGGCCACGGCGAGCAGCAGCACGAACAGGTTCGCGCCGGCCAGCTTCGCGGTGAGCGGCACGCCGAGCAGACGGCGCATCCACGGCGACCGCGCGTCCGCACCGCGGCGCCCCGCGAGCGACTCGCGGGGCGCACGGGTGAGGGCGTGCGGTGCGGTGGGGACGACGTCGGCCACGGCGCCGGTCACTTCTCGACGATGAGCGCGGTCACCATCCCGAACATCCCGTGCTCCATCTCGGCGTGCGGGAGGATGTGGCAGTGGAAGGCCCAGACACCGGGGTTGTCGCAGTCGACGATCACGTCCCAGCGCTCGCCGGGCGCGATGTTGAGCGTGTCGCACTTCCAGGGAGCGGGCTGCGCCCAGCCGTCCTTGTCGATGACCGTCATCGGCATGCCGTGCAGGTGCATCGGGTGGATCATCATCCCCTCGTTCATGAAGCGGATGCGCACCTTCTGCCCGAGCTTCGCCTTGATCGGCTCCGTCGCCGGGAATCCCTTGCCGTTAAGCGTGTAGCCGTGCATGCCGTCGTTCAAGACCATCACGTAGTCGACGTCCACCTTCTCGATGCGGCGCGGGCGCTTCGGCTCGATGATGAAGGCGCCGAGCAGCCCCGTGCCGACCTGCTTGGCCGCGTTCATGTGCGAGTGGTACATGTGCGAGCCCGCGTTCTTGGCCGTGAACTCGTACGTGAACGACTCGCCCGGCTTGACCGGCGGCTGGGTGATGAAGGGCACGCCGTCCTGCGCGACCGGGAGCACCACGCCGTGAAAGTGCACGGCCGTGGACTCCGGCAGCTCGTTCTTGATGACGACGCGGACGCGGTCGCCCTCGGTGACGCGGATCTGCGGGCCGGGCACCTGCTCGTTGTAGGCCCAGGCATCCACGAGCTTCCCGGGCTCGGTCTCCCACTTCATGGGCCGCGCCGTGAGCTCGAAGACCTTCACGCCGTTCTCGATGCGGGGCTTCAGGAGCTGGTTGCCCTTGCCCTTCGTCGCCGCAGGGAAGGCCTTGATCCCCTTCTCGTGCATCGCGTCCATCGCGTCGGCGCGGGCGCGGGCCTGCGCGAGCGTGAGGCCGCCGTAGGGCGCCACGGCCGTCGGCGAGGGGGCCGCGCCGGCGGTCGAGGGATGGGCAGCCGTGGAGCCGCCGCTGTGGTCGCTGTCGGGTGCCGCCTTCGCGGTAGCGGGCGCGGCCTTCTGGGCGGCCGTGTCGCCGCACGCGGCCAGCGCGCCGACGGCGCCGGCCGCCACGGTCGCGATCGAGGCCTGCCGCAGGAAGGCACGGCGGGACGGGCTGGCCAGCACCTGCTGGTGCAGCTGCTCGGCGACGGACTCGGGGGTCTGGGTGGCGGACTCGGGCGAGATATGCGAGGACATGGCGGGCTCTGGTCGCGGAATTCGGTCGGCGTTGCTGACGGATGGAGGGTACCCGTCTTGCTCGGCCCACCCCGTCGGGGACCCTGCGGAAGATTCCCCGGTCGATCCGCCACCCCGTTGTCGGGGCTCCCCCTACGCGCACACCAGCCGAGGCCGTTGCCGGCCGCCCGACCTCACCGATTAGGTTTTCGCGACGTTTCGCACTCCCTTCATTAGGACTGGGCAATGACGACCGAGCTCGGACCGGTTTCGCGGTTCCTCAAGCACAACTTCCGGCACTTCAACGCCGCCGCCCTCATCGACGCCGCCGACGGCTGGACGCGGCACCTCGACAAGGGCGGCAAGATGATGGTGACCCTCGCCGGCGCGATGAGCACCGCGGAGCTGGGGATCACCCTGGCCGAGATGATCCGGCAGGACAAGGTGCACGCCATCTCGTGCACGGGCGCGAACCTCGAGGAGGACCTGTTCAACCTCGTGGCGCACGATGCCTACGAGCGCGTCCCGCACTACCGGACGCTGTCGATCAAGGAGGAGGAGGCGCTCCTCGAGCGGCACATGAACCGCGTCACCGACACGTGCATCCCCGAGGCCGAGGCGATGCGCCGGCTGGAGAAGGTGGTGCTCGCGGAGTGGATGGCGGCGGACGCGGCGGGCGAGCGCTACTTCCCGCACGAGTTCTACTACCGGATCCTGCGCTCGGGGAAGCTGGAGGAGTACTACCAGATCGACCCGAAGGACTCGTGGATGGTCGCGGCGGCGGAGAAGAACCTGCCGATCATCGTGCCGGGCTGGGAGGACTCGACGACGGGCAACATGTACGCGTCGCACGTGATCACCGGCGAGGTGAAGAACGTGCACACGGTGCGCACGGGCATCGAGTACATGACGTGGCTGGCCGAGTGGTACACGGAGCTGTCGGCGAGCACGTCGATCGGCTTCTTCCAGATCGGCGGCGGCATCGCGGGCGACTTCCCGATCTGCGTGGTGCCGATGCTGCACCAGGACCTGCAGCGCGAGAACGTCCCGCTGTGGGGCTACTTCTGCCAGATCTCGGAGGCGACGACGAGCTACGGCGGCTACTCGGGCGCGCCGCCGAACGAGAAGATCACGTGGGGCAAGCTCGGTGGCGAGACGCCGATGTACGTGATCGAGAGCGATGCGTCGATCTGCGCGCCGCTCGTGTTCGCGCTCGTGATGAACCAGTAGCGCACGGCACACGTCTCACGGGACGCTGCGGGCTGCGGACCGCGGATCCTCTGACCCGCTGTCCGCGGCCCGCAGTCGTTTCTAGTACGTGATCGCCTGCGGCCGCGCCCCCGTCGGCGCGGCGCGGGTCGCGAGGCTGTCGGCGCCCGGCGGGATGGGCACGCGGAGGCGCTGACCGGCCCGGATGTTGTCGTTCTGCAGGCGGTTCAGCTGCCGGATGACGTCGGGCGTCGTGCGGTAGCGGCGCGCGATGCTGGTGACCGCCTCGCCGTAGCGCACGGTGTGCGTGCCGTAGACCGGCGGCGGCGGCGGCGGGGCGCTGCGCGCGAGCTGCTCGCGCTCCTGCGCCTCGGTGCGCGCGGCGAGCGCGCGCTCCACGACGCGCTCGATGTCCCGCACGCGCGCCGCCTCGCCGCGCGGGACGAGGAAGGCGACGTCGCCCGCGGGCGTGCGCACGAGCACGCCGCGCGTCAGCCCGAGGAAGAGGCGGCGCGCGTCGGCGACGAAGGGCGCGTCGTACTGGAAGCTCTGCGAGCGCAGCTCCGGCGGTCCCTCGACGCGCCGCACGAACCAGGGCGCGGGCGGGAGCCCGACGTAGAGGAGCCGGCGGTCGGTCGCGGCCAGCACGCCGAACGACTCGCGCAGGTTGTCCCACCAGTTGCGCTGCGAGACGTACGCGCGGCCCAGCACGCGCTCCCCCGGCTCCAGCTCGCTCGCCAGCTCCTGCTCGGCCGCCGCACGCGCGGCGCGTCGCGCGCCGATGGGGGAGAGGAGCGTCGCCAGCCCGAGCACGCCGCCGACGATGATCAGCAGCGTGCCGCTCGACAGGCCGATGAGCAGGCGCTGCAGGCGCGAGCGCTTGCGCGGGCGGATGCCGCGGCGCACGGGCGCGACGGCGTAGCCTTCGGCGTCGATGGCCTGGCCCGGCGCGTACACCGGGAACTCCATCGTCGCGCCGCTGGTGGCGGCGAGCGGGGTGGGCGTCGAGAGGTCCGGAGGCATCGTGGAGGACACGGTGCAAAGGTAACGCCCGCCACCGCAGCACTTGACAGGGGCTGTGTGCCAATGCGTATTAGCGGCGCCGCCAAAGCGTATTGGCGACGAGCCCTTCCACATGGCCGCCTCCGCCCGCGTCACCATCCGCGACGTCGCCCAGCATGCCGGGGTCTCCCAGCCCACGGCGTCGCTCGTGCTCGGGAACCACCCGCGGGCGCGAGTGGCACCGGCGACGCGCGAGCGCGTGCTGGAGGCGGCCGCGACGCTGGGCTACCGGCCGAACGTCGTCGCCCAGTCGCTGGCGCGCGGCCGGTCGTTCGCGCTCGGCGTCATCGTCCCGGACCTGCGCAACCCGTTCTTCGCCGACGTGATCGCGGGTGCCGAGCGGGTCGCATCGGCCGCGGGCTACGCGATGCTGCTGTGCGGCGAGACCGAGCGGCCGGTCGCCAGCCACCTCGATACGCTGATCAGCCGGCAGATCGACGGCGTGATCCTGGACGCCGCGAACGCGGCCTCGCTCGACGCCGGCGCGCTGACCGGCGTCAACGTGGTCCTCGTGGACGAGCCGTCCGAGCGGTGGCCCGGCGTCGCCAGCGACGCGACCGGCGCCGGGCGACTGGCCGCCGAGCACCTGCTGGGGCTCGGGCACCGCGCGATCGCGTTCATCGGGCCGTCGTCCGACGTGCACACCTTCCGGATGCGCGAGCGCGGCTTCGTGCGCGCGCTGCGCGCCGCCGACGTGACGCTGCCGTCGCCATGGCTGCGCCGCGCGCCGGCGACCGTGGCGGGCGGCCGCGACGCGATGCGCGCGCTGCTGAACGGTCGCACGCGTCCGTCCGCCGTCTTCTGCGCCAACGACCTGATCGCGGTCGGCGCGCTCAAGGCGGCGGCCGAGGCGCGCGTGCGCGTGCCCGCGGAGCTGTCGCTGGTGGGCTGCGACGACATCGAGATGGCGCAGCTGGTGACGCCCGAGCTGACCACGATCGCGGTGCCCGCGCGCGAGCTCGGCGCGCGCGCCGCGCGCCTGCTGCTCCGCCAGCTCGCCGGCGAGAAGCCGCGCGCCCAGAGCGCGCCGCTCGCCGTGCGCCTCGTCGCGCGCGGCACCACCGGGCCCGCGCCCGCCGACGCTTCCCCTGCTGCACCCGTCGCATGACTCATCCGCCAGCCTTCGCCACCATCACCGGGACCGGGAGCACGGTGCCGGAGCGCATCGTCACCAACGCCGAGCTGTCGGCGCAGCTGGGTGTGGACGTCGAGGACTTCGTGGCGAACACGCTGGGCATCCGCGAGCGGCGCTGGTGCGCGCCCGACGAGAGCACCGCGGACCTCGCGGAGCGCGCCGGCCGCGCGGCGCTCGAGGATGCGGGGCTGACGCCCGAGGACCTGGACCTGCTGATCGTCGCCACGGACACGCCGGAGTACGTGTCGCCCGCGACGTCGAGCGTGGTGCAGGGACGGCTCGGCGCGTGGCGCGCGGGCACGTTCGACGTGAACAGCGGATGCGCGGGCTTCGTGACCGCGCTCGACGTCGCGCAGAAGTACATCGCCGCCGACCCCCGCTACAACCGCGTGCTCGTCATCGGCGCCTACGCGATGTCGAAGTTCCTCGACCAGCAGGACAAGAAGACCGTCACGATCTTCGCGGACGGCGCGGGCGCGGCGGTCGTCGAGCGGTCGGACGCGCCGGGTGTCGTCGCGTCGGAGCTGTTCGCGGACGGGCGGCTGGCGCCGGGCATGGGCGTGTTCGCCGGCGGCACCGCGGAGCCGATCACCGAGGACGTGCTGCGCGACGGCTACCGCAACCGCCTGCGCTTCGTGCAGAAGTATCCCGCGTCGGTGAACGAGGAGGGGTGGCCGCGCATCGCGCGCGACGTGGTGGCGCGCGCCGGCGCAACGCCGAATCAGGTCGACCTCTGGCTGTGGACGCAGGTCAATCGCTCGACGATCGAGGTCGTGATGCGGACGCTCGGCCAGCCGATGGAGCGCGCGCACACGATCATGCACAAGTGGGGCTACACCGGCTCCGCCTGTCTGCCGATGGCGCTCGACGACGCGCGGCGCGCGGGCCGCCTGCGCGAGGGCGACCTGGTGGTGCTCACGGGCAGCGGCGCAGGGCTGTCGATGGGCTGCGTCGCGATGCGCTGGCATCCGGTCGCGTGGCAGCCGGAGGTCGCGGCTCGATGAGCGGCGCGCCCGGCACGTCGTTCGTCGCGTGGGCGCAGCGCATGTGCGCCGCGACCGCGCACGACACGGTGCTGCGCCGGCTGCTCGCGCGGGCCGCCGCCCACCCGTCCCACGTCGCGTACCGCGAGCTGGCCGTCGCGGGCGCCGACGGGGACACCGAGCTGACGTGGGCGGAGTGGACGCGGTCCGCGCGCGCGGTCGCGGCGGCGCTCGTGCAGCGCGGGCTTCAGGTCGGCGCGCGGGTCGCGGTGCTCGCGGGCAACCGGATGCTCTGGCCGATCGTGGATCTCGGCATCCTCATGGCGGGCGGCATGAGCGTCGGCATCTTCCCGACGAGCACGCAGGCGCAGGTGCGGCAGCTGCTGCTCGATGGCGGCGTGCGGCTGCTCTTCTGCGACGACGCGGCGCAGCTGGAGAAGGCCGGCGCCGCGTGCAGCGGTCTCGATGCGGCGCCGACGATCGTCGCCGATCTCGCGCACATGCTCGACGCCGGGCATGCGGCGCTCGACGACGCGGCCGTTGAGGCGGAGCTCGACCGCCGCATCGCCGCCGCCGCGCCCGACGACCTCGCGATCCTGATCTACACCTCCGGCTCAACGGGCGAGCCGAAGGGAGCGTGCCTGACCCATGCCTACCTCGTCGCGTCCGCCGAGTCGATCCGCGACACCCTCGGCCTGACCGCGAGCGACCGGAGCCTGTCGCTGCTGCCGTACGCGCACGCGGCCGAGCGCGTGTTCGGGCTGTACACGCGGCTCGTGTGCGGGATGGAGGCGGTGCTGGTGCCCGATCCCTCGCGCCTGGCCGACGCCGCGCGCGCCTTCCGCCCCACGCTGCTCGGCGGGCTGCCGCGTCTGTACGAGAAGCTGCACGCGACGCTGGAGCAGGCGGAGCGCGCCGCGACCGGCGAGGAGCGCGAGACGTGGGCGCGTCTGCGCGCGCTCGGTGCCGAGCGGTCGCGCCTGCGCCGCGCGGGCGCGCCGGTGCCGGAGACGATGGAGCGCGAGTGGCAGGCGGTGCGCGGGGCCGCGGCCGCGGTGATTAAGCGCGCGATCGGCGACGCCGTGCGCCTCGCGACGTCCGGCGGTGCGCCGCTGCGGCGCGACGTGGCGGAGTCGCTCGACGCGGTCGGCCTGACGGTGCTCGGTGCGTACGGGCAGACCGAGCACCTGTGCGTCGCGTTCCACCGGCCCGACGCGTACGACTTCGCCGGCGTCGGCCGCCCCATGGAGGGCACCACGCTCCGCATCGCGGCGGACGGCGAGATCCAGGTCCGCCGCAACGCGCTGACGTTCGCCGGCTACCTGGGGCGCCCCGAGGCGACGCAGGCCGCATTCACGGCCGACGGCGCGTGGCTGCGCACGGGCGATCTCGGCGCGATCGACGCGCGCGGGATCCTGCACGTGACCGGACGGCTCAAGGAGATCCTCGCGCTGTCGACCGGCAAGAAGGTCGCGCCGCTGCCGATCGAGGCGCGGCTGCGTGAGCACCGCGCGGTGTCGCAGGCGCTGGTGGCGGGCGAGGGACGGCGGTTCGCGACGGCGCTGCTGTTCGTGCCGGCGGCGGACGACGAGGCGGAGGTGCGGCGCGCGCTCGATGCGCACGTGGCGCAGGTGAACGACGGACTGGCCCCCCACGAGCGGATCGCGCGCTGGGCGCTGGTGCCGGAGGAGCTGACCGAGGCGGGCGGCGAGCTGACGCCCACGCTGAAGGTCCGCCGCTCCGTCGTCGAGGCGAAGTATCACGCGGTGCTCGAGGAGCTGTACGCATGACGGAATCCGGAGACCGGCCCGCGGGCGGCGCGCTGACGCGCGTGGCGGTGGGCGCCCTCTTCCTCGGCACGGCGGCGATCGCGGTGGCGTACGCGTCGGCGTTCCGTGACGGCGGCGCGCCGCGCTGGGCCTCGTGGGCGATGGCGCTCGGCGTGCCGCTCGACCTCGTGGCGACGATGGTGCTCGGCGCCGCGCGGCGTGGGCGCGTGCCGGGGAGCACGCTGGCCGCGTTCGCGCTGGTTGGCGTGATGCTCGCCGGCGGCTTCGCGCTCGCGCTGGCGCTGCCGGACGACCTGGGGGCGGCGGAGCCGCTCTGGCTCGGGCTGCCGCGCCGCGCGGCGGTGATCGTGTACGGCGTCGGGCTGCTGCCCGTGATCGTGCTGCCGGTGGTGTACGCGCTGACGTTCGACGCGCAGACGCTCCGTCCGGAGGACCAGGCGCGCGTGGAGGCGGCCGGCCGCGCGCGCGCCGCGCAGCTGCAGCGGGAGCGCGCGGCATGATCGCGAGCGTGGTGCTTCCCGCGCTCGCGCTGCTCCAGAAGGGTGGCGGTGCCGGCGGTCCGATGGAGCGCGTGAGCAACCCGACGATCATCGTCGTCGCGCTGGCGTACTTCGCCGTGATCGTCGCCATCAGCGTGTGGGCCACGCGGCGGACGCGCACCGCGAGCGACTTCTTCGTCGCGGGACACGGCATCGGGCTGGCGGCGCTGACGGTGGCGTCGGTGTCGACGTCCGTGTCCGGCTTCGCGTTCATCGGCGGGCCCGGGCTGCTGTACTCCGTAGGACTCGGCGCCCTGTTCATCATCTTGCCCGCGTCCGTGACGAACGTGCTGGGCGCGTGGGTGCTCGCGAAGCGCATGCGGCTGCTCGGCGAGGTGCGCGGGCTGATGACCGTGCCCGACGCGATCGGGGCGCGCTACCGCTCGCCCGCTGCGCAGGGGCTGTCGGCCGTCGCGATCCTGTGCGGCATCGTGGGCTACATGGCCACGAACTGCCTCGCGATGGGCTACGTGCTGGACGCGATCTTCGGCATCGGGGTGACGGCCGGCATCTGGATCGGGACCGGCGTGACGCTCGCCTACTCGGTCGCGGGCGGGATCCTCGCCGGCATCTACAACGACGTCTTCCAGGGCACGCTGATGGCCGTCGCGTCGACGCTCGTCTTCGCGGCGGTGCTATCGGTGGGCGGCGGGATGGGCGGCCTCTCGCAGTCGATCCTGCCGAGCGACCCGGCGTTCCTCGGGCCGTGGGGGAAGCTGACGCCGCTAGCCGCGCTGTCGTTCTTCTTCGTGTTCGGCATGGGATCGCTCGGCCAGCCGCAGGCCGTGCACAAGTACTACATGCTGCGCGACATTCGGCAGCTGAAGTGGTACCCGCTGCTGAAGTCGGTCGGGCAGATCGTCGTGCTGCTCCTGTTCTTCGGCGTCGGCATCGGCGTGAAGGCACTCGTGACGTCCGGCCGGATGGCGCCGCTGGCGCGTCCCGACGCGGCGACGCCGTCGTTCCTGCTGCAGTTCACGCCCGCGCTGCTGGCGGCGCTCGTGTTCGCGGGCGCGGCGGCGGCGACGATGGGCGCGGTCAACTCGTTCATCAACATCGGCGCGGCGGCGGTGACGCACGACCTGCCCGTCGCCTTCGGGCGGCGCGTGACGAACGAGCTGCGCTGGGGCCGCATCGCCACGCTCGTGATCGCGATCGTCGCGGCGGTCATCGCGCAGTACTCCGGCGCGCTGGTCGCCTTCCTCGGCGTGTTCGGCTGGGGGCTGTTCGCGTCGACCACCGTGCCCGCGCTGGCGATCGGGTTGAACTGGGAGGGCGCGACGCGCGCCGGCGCCGTGTCGTCGATCGCGACCGGTCTCGTCGTCACGCTCGCGCTGGAGTCGCTGGCGTTCTTCAAGGTCTTCTCGTTCCCGGCGGGCGTGAGCGGCACCGCGGTCGCGCTGGTGCTCTCGCTGCTCGCCTTCTTCGTGGTCTCGTGGCTGACCCGCGCGCGCGCCGCGGGGGAGCTCGATCCGGACGTCCGCCTGGTGATGGACGTGTAGCGCCGCGTAGCCCGAGGCCGCGGCCTCGATCCGTCACCCGGCGCGCCGGCTCGCGCGCGCGCTCGTTCGCCGTCGTAGTGCAGGGCAGTTCCCACCTTCCTCGGAGCACTCCCATGCAGCCGAATCCCTCCCCCCGCGTCCTCTGTCGCGTCGCGCGCGTGCGGCGACTGGCGCTCGTCGCCGGCGCCGTCGCCGGCCTCCCCCTGCTCGTCACCAACCCCATCGGCGGCACGCTGCAGGCGCAGGAGCCCGCGGCCAGCGCGAGCCGCCAGACGGGCCGCATCGCGGGCCTCATCACCGACGCCAACCAGCAGCCGCTGAGCGGCGCGCAGGTGAGCCTCGCGGGCACGCGCTTCGGCACGATCACGGGCGCCGACGGCCGCTTCCGCCTGAGCGGCGTGCCGGCCGGGACGTACGACGTGCGGGTGCAGCGCATCGGGCAGCGCACGCGCACGATGCCGGGCGTGGTGGTGCGGGCGAGCGAGGAGGCGCGGCTCGACGTCGCGATGGAGACGGCGCCGGCGTCGCTCGGCGGCGTCGTCGTGTCGGCGTCGCGCCGGGTGGAGAAGATCACCGACGCGCCGGCGACGGTCACGAGCATCGGCACCGAGACCCTCGACAACGCGGTCGGCAACACGTTCGCGGCGGCGCTGAAGGAGGCGAAGGGCCTCGACTTCATCCAGGTCGGCATGACGAGCGTCGCGATCAACGCGCGCGGCTTCAACTCGTCGTTCAACAACCGCTTCCTGATGGTGGAGGACGGCCGCATCTCGGTGCTGCCGGAGAACGGCCTGCCGGTGGGCCAGTTCACCGCGACGCCCAAGGTGGACCTCGAGGGCATGGAGGTGCTCGTCGGCCCCGGCTCCGCGCTCTACGGCCCGGACGCGTCGAACGGCGTGCTCGCGCTGCGCACGAAGGACCCGCGGCAGTTCCCGGGCGCTACGCTCGAGGTGACGGGCGGCAACCGCGGCTACATGGACGTGCAGGGCCGCTACGCGGGCGTGAGCGGGAACCTCGGCTACAAGGTCTCGGGCGAGTACCAGCAGGCGAACGACTGGGACAACGACCTGACCTACGGCGCGGGCGGCGCACTCGTCGCCCCCGGCTCGGCGGGCTCGGTGCTGGAGAGCAAGCTGCGCGACCCGATCAACTGGGACGCGCGCGTGATGCGCGGCAGCGGCGCGCTCGCGTACTACATGGGGCCCAACCGCTTCGAGGTGAACGGCGGCTGGAGCCGCACCGACGGCGTCGGCCAGACGAACGTCGGCCGCAACCAGCTGCGCGACTGGGACTACAACGTCCTGCAGGCGCGCTACACGACGCCGCACTGGTACGTCAACGCCTACCGCGCGCAGTCCCAGAGCGGGACGTCGTTCGCGCTCAACCGCTTCGCGGGCGCGCAGCTCGTGGCGGCCAACGCGAGCCTGAGCGCCGACTCGCTGCGCAAGCTCTCCGACTGGCCGAGCGACGGTCGGATGTACGCGGCGGAGGTGCAGGGCAACTACGTCGTGCCGATGCTGCTCAACACCGCCGTCGTGTTCGGGACGCAGTTCCGCAACGACGTCGTGAGCAGCGACCGCCAGTGGCTGACGGACCGCATCACGAAGGAGGACGTGTCCAACTCGCAGGCGGGCGTCTACGCGCAGACCACGACGCCGGTGATGCCGTGGCTCGACCTCGTGCTCGCCGGGCGGCTGGACGATCCGGAGAACTACGCGCGCCAGTGGAGCCCGAAGGCGGGCATCGTCGTGAAGCCGATGCAGGACCAGGCATTCCGCGTCACGTTCAACCGCGCGTACAAGTCGCCGACGATCCTGCAGACGAACTTCTTCATCCCGGACTGGACGTCGATCATCTCGATCTACGGCAACACGACGGGCTTCGCGATGCAGAACGCCGGCGGGCAGACGCTCCGGACGTTCAAGCCGCTCGTCCCCGAGACGAACCGCACGTGGGAGGCCGGCTACAAGGGCATCCTGGCCGAGAAGCTGTACGTCGACGCGTCGTACTACTACTCGAAGTACGAGAACTTCATGAGCCCCCTGACGATCATCGGCAACCCGTTCGCGACGGCCGCCGCGGGCGGTCCGACGTTCGCGGTGCCGCTCGTCAACCCGGGCAGCGAGATCCCGACCAACGCGCAGGGGCGCATCGTCAACCAGGCGGCGACGCCGATCACGCCGATCGTCCTCACGTACTACAACCTGGGCCGCGCCACGCTCTCTGGCGTCGACCTCGGCGTGAACTACTACCTGACGCCGCGCATCGAGCTGCGCGCGACGACGTCGACGGCCAAGCTGTCGGACCTCACGATCGAGGGCGTGCTGCCCGGCGTCACGACGACCGAGGCGAACGAGCTCAACGCGCCCAGCACCAAGTGGACGCTCGGCGCGACGGTGAAGAACGTCGGGCCGCTGACGGTGGGCGCGACGTTCCGCAACGTGAACGCCTACTACTTCCGCTCGGGCATCAACACGGGCGTCATCCCGACGTTCGGCACGCTGGACGCGAACGTGTCGCTCAAGCTGCCGGCGGTGCCGAACGCGATGCTGAACCTGGGCGTCAGCAACCTGCTCACGTGCAGCGCGCGCAACCTGAAGTACAAGGCCGGCACCCCGAAGGCCAACTCGGTGATCGAGAGCGAGGACCGCAGCTGCGGCGTGGGCCGGAAGCATGCGGAGATGGTCAACATGCCGGAGATCGGTGGGATGGCGTTCCTGGGCGTGCGCCTCCACCGCTGAGATGCGCCGCGTGGCACTGAGCGTGGCGCTGGCGCTGGGCGCGGGGCTGGCCGGCGGCGGGGGCGAGGCCTCCGCCGCCGCGTCGGCGCCGCACTCGGCGGGGCAGGTGACGTACGGGACGTGGGGCGACAGCGCGCTCCCGCGCCGGTGGCGGCTGTTCGTGCCGACGCGCCGCGACGCGGCGCGGCCGGCGCCGCTGCTCGTGCTGCTGCACGGCTGCACGCAGGACGCGGACGACCTCGCGCGCGGCACGCGGATGGACGAGGTCGCGGAGCGCGACGGGTTCGCGGTGCTGTACCCCGAGCAGCCGGCCGCCGCGAACGGGTTGAAGTGCTGGAACTGGTTCGACGCGGCGCACACGCGGCGCGACGCGGGCGAGCCGGCGCTGCTGGCGGGGCTGATCGCGCGCGTGGCGGCGGAGCAGAAGGCCGACCCCGCACGCGTCCATGTCGCCGGCATCTCGGCCGGTGGCGCGATGGCGCTGATCCTCGCGTCGTCGTATCCGGAGCGGTTCGCGTCGGTCACGTCGGCGAGCGGGATGCCGGTGGGCGCGGTCACGAGCGCCGCGCAGGCCTGGCAGGTGATGAAGGCCGGCGCGACGGTCGAGCAGTCGTCGCCGCAGGCCGTGCGTGAGCGGATGGGCGCGCATGCGCGCGCGCTGCCCCTGCTCGTGCTGCACGGCGGCGCGGACGCGACCGTGGTGCCGGCGAACGGACGGCGCGCGGCGGAGCAGTGGGCGGCGGCGATCGGCGCGACGCCGCGCGAGCCGCGCACGGTGCCGGCCGACGGCGCGACGCGCGGCTGGCAGCAGCTCGGCTGGCGTGATGCGACCGGGCGTGATGTGGTGGAGTACGTGGAGATCGCGGGGCTCGGGCACGCGTGGTCCGGTGGATCGAAGGAGGGCACGTACTCGGACGCGACGGGTCCGGCAGCGAGCGACATGGTCGCGGCCTTCATCGCGCGGCACACGCTGCCCACCGCCGTCCGGAAGGAGTGACGACGATGTCGACGTTCCCGCAGTTCCCCGACGACGTCGACGCGGTGCGGCGCTGGGCGCGGCTCGCGCCGTCGCGCGTCGCGCTCGTCGACGACACGCACGGTGCGCGGCTGACGTACGCGGCGCTGGACGCAGCATCGTGGGCGTGGGCGCACGTGCTGCGCGCGGCCGGGGTGACGACGGGCGACCGCGTCGCGCTGCTGGCGGGGACGCGTGCGGAGTGCGTGGCGCTCTTCTACGGCTGTCTGCGACTGGGCGCGGTGCTCGTGCCGCTCAACTGGCGACTGGCGCCGTCGGAGCTGGCGCGCGTGCTGGCCGACGCGCGGCCGATGGTGCTCGTGTGCGACGCGCGGCACGATACGCTCGCCGCACGCGCGCTCGCCGTCGATGGTGCGCCGCCGCGTGTCGCGACGCTGCGCCTGGACGCGGCGGACGGCGTCGCGGACGCGGCACCGCTCCCGGAGCCGCCGAGCGATGCCGAGTCGGCGACCATGCTGCTGTACACGTCGGGGAGTACCGGCGCGCCGAAGGGCGTGATCCTGCCGCGGCGCCAGCTGCTCTACAACGCGGTCGCGACCGTGACCGGCTGGCGGATGACCCCCGACGAGGTGGTCCCCGTGTCGACGCCGCTCTTCCACACGGGCGGATGGCACGTCTTCCTGACGCCCGTGCTGCACGTCGGCGGCACCGTCGTGCTGTTCGACGGCTTCGAGCCGGCGCGCTTCCTCGCCGGGCTCGCGGAGCACGCGTGCACGCTCGCGTTCGCGGTGCCGACGCAGTTCACGATGCTGATGGCCGAGCCGCGCTGGGGCGAGCCGCTGCCGGCGCTGCGCCGGTTCGTGTCGGGCGGCGCGCCCTGTCCGCCCGCGGTGCGCGCGGCGATCCGCGCGGCCGGCCACGGCTTCCAGGAGGGCTTCGGGCTCACCGAGTGCGGCCCGAACTGCTTCGCGACGAACGACGAGACGGCGGAGGCGCATCCGGGCACCGTCGGGTGGCCGATCCCGTTCCTGAGCGTTCGCGTGGTGGACGAGGCGGGCGAGGACGTGCCGCCAGGCACGCCCGGCGAGCTGCTGCTGCGCGGCCCGCAGCTGTTCGCCGGATACTTCGGCGCGCCCGAGCGCACGGCGGAGGCGCTGACGGCGGACGGCTGGATGCGCACCGGCGACCTCGCGGTGCGCGACGCGACGGGGCTGACGCGGATCTGCGGTCGGCGGAAGGAGATGTTCATCTCGGGTGGCGAGAACGTCTTCCCGGGGGAGGTGGAGGCGGCGCTCGCCGACTGTCCGGGCGTCGCGGAGGTCGCGGTCATCGGCGTGCCGGACGACCGGTGGGGCGAGGTGGGCCGCGCATTCGTGGTGGCGCGCGCGGGGGATCCGGTCGACGCCGCACGCGTGGTGGCGTTCGCGCGCGGCGCGCTGGCGGGCTACAAGGTGCCGAAGCAGGTCGTGCTGCTCGACGCGCTGCCGCGCCTGGGCTCGGGCAAGATCGACCGGCGCGCGCTCGCGGCGATGACCGAGCCGGCGACGGCGGGGGCGTCCGCGTGACGACCCCCGCGCAGGTCGCGAAGGGCTCGACGCTGCGGGCGACGCTCGCCTTCGTCGAGAGCGTGGCGGGCGAGGCGGCCGTCGCGCGCGTGCTGGAGGCGCTGCCCGCGCGCGAGCGAAAGCGCGTGCTCGACGCGACGCCGACCGACGAGTTCCCCTTCGCGCTCTGGTCGCGGCTGAGCGACGCGACGGAGCAGGTGATCGGCGCGTCGGTGCCCGACTGGCCGGAGCGCGCGGGTGCGCACGCGATCGAGTCGTTCGGCGTGCAGCTCTACGGCGGCATCCTGCGGAAGGCGTCGCCGCTCGAGTTCGTGACCCAGAGCGTCTCGCTGTTCCGGCTCTACTACCACCCGGGCGACATGAAGGTGGTGGAGCAGGAGGACGTCGGCGAGCGGGGCGGGCGGGTGGTGCTGCGGCTGGTCGGCTTCACCCACGAGAGCCCGGTGTTCTGCCGTCGGCAGACCGGCGGGCTGGAGCGTGCGCTCTCCCTGGCCGGGGGTGAGAAGCCCCGCGTCCGCCACGTGCGCTGCGCCCTGGAAGGGGACGCCTTCTGTGAGTGGGAGCTGCGCTGGGCCTGAGCCCGCCTGCCGGATCCGACGGGCGGAACCCGTGGATCCCGTGAACTTCGGTCTCCGTTCGGTGTATGGATGTCCGGTGCCCGGCACGTGCCGGCGCCGGACTTTCTCATATCGGACGGACGAACAGGAGACGGCAGGATGAGCGACGAGACGGATCTGGCCCGGCTGCGCGACCCCTTCGCGCCAGCGGACATCGAGTGGCGCGTGCAGACGGCGGGCGAGAAGAACGGGAAGCCGTGGGCGCGCGTGCTGGCCTACGTGACGAACCGCGCGATCATGGAGCGGTTCGACGAGGTCGTCGGCCCCGAGAACTGGCAGAACGTGTACAAGGAGGGCCCCGCGGGCGGCGTGGTCTGCGGTCTGTCGGTGCGCGTGCAGCGCGCCGACGGCACGGCGGACTGGGTCACCAAGTGGGACGGCGCCGAGAACACGGACGTCGAGCCGGTGAAGGGCGGGCTGTCGAACGCGATGAAGCGCGCGGCGGTGCAGTGGGGGATCGGCCGCTACCTCTACGACCTCGAGGAGGGGTGGGCGAACGTCACCGAGAACGGGCGCTTCTCGGCGAAGACGAAGGACGGGAAGTGGTTCAAGTGGGAGCCGCCCGCGCTGCCCGAGTGGGCGACGCCGAAGCCGCGTCCCGCGACGGCGGAGCAGATGGAGCGCATCGAGGCGCTGCTGGCGCGCATCGCCGACGAGAAGGTGACGAGCATCGTGCGCAAGCGGATCGCCGGCGGGCTCACCGCGCCGGCCGCGGACGAGGCCCTGCGCTACCTCGAGACGCGCGCGGCGTGACGCGACGTGCGTCGCGCGGGGCTTTCCCCGTCCCGCGCGACGCGCGAAGTTGACGAGGGCGGTGCGCCGGTCGCGCACCGCCCTCGTCGCATCCGTCCCGCCCATGTCACGCACCACCGCCACACGCCGCACCCGCGCCAGATCCGCGAAGCCGTCCGCGCCCGCCGTGCCGCCGCCGCCCGCGCAGTTCGAGCTCTTCCCGGAGCGCGTGCTGATCGAGGTGCTGGACGCGCAGCGGGTGGGCGGCGCGCGCACGCGCGTGCGCGGCGTCTGGCGCGTGCATTTCGGCAGCGAGGCGAAGGCGCACCGCGTGTGGCACGACCGGCACGGCTGGTACTGCGAGGAGCACGGGCCGCACTGTCGCGCGGTGCCCGCGGTGCGCCCCGAGGCCTAGCTCAGACGGCCAGCACGAGCCGGTTGCCGCCGGCGACCTTCGCGGCGGCGAGCGCGCGCTCGGCGCGCTCCAGCAGCGCCTCCGCCGTCGCGGACGAGCCGCCCAGCACCGCGACGCCGACCGACAGCGCGAGCGAAGCGTCGGGGCCAAGCGCCGGCGCCACGGCCGCGCGCAGCCGCTCGGCCATCCGCTCCGCGTCCGCGGCCTCGAGGTCGGGGAGCAGCACGAGGAAGTCGTCGCCGCCCGCACGCGCCACCACGTCGCTCGCGCGCGTGTGGCGCGAGAGGATCTCGCCGACGCGCTGCAGCAGGGCGTCGCCGCGCTCGCGGCCCAGCCGCGCGTTGAGCGCGGCCATGCCGTCGACGTCGAGGGCGAGCAGCGCGGTCGCACGCGTCGTGTCACGACGCGCCGTGAGGACGCGCGCGGCCTCCGCGACGAGCGCGTCGCGGCCCGGCAGCCCCGTGAGCGCGTCGAGGCCCGCGGGCGCCGGCTCGGCGCGGGGCGCGTCCGCGACCGGCACGAGGTTGGCGACGCGCGCGCGCCACGCGGGCGCGACCTCCTCGAAGAACGCGAAGACGTGCGGGTCGAACTGCGTGCCGACGTCCTGCCGCAGGATCGCCATCGCCTCGTCGTGCGTCAGGGCGCGCTTGTAGCTGCGCACGCTGGTGAGCGCGTCGTAGACGTCGGCCACGCAGAGGATGCGCGCGGTGAGCGGGATCGCCTCGCCGGCGAGGCCGGCGGGATAGCCGCGGCCGTCCCAGCGCTCGTGGTGCGACTCGACGATGGGGCGCACGTCCCACGGGAACTCGGTGTCGGCGAGCATCTCGACGCCGACCGACGGGTGGCTGCGCACGAGCGCCCACTCCTCGTCGGTCAGCTTGCCCGGCTTGTTGAGCACCTCGGCGGGGACGATCAGCTTGCCGACGTCGTGGAGCAGCGCGCCGATGCGGAACCAGAACAGCGCGCGCTGGTCGAAGCCCGCGCGCTCCGCGATCGCGCACGCCAGCTCGGCGACGCGCTCGCAGTGACCCTGCGTGAAGCGGTCCTTGGCCTCGATCGCGTCGCCCCAGCGGCGTGCCAGGCGCAGGAACTCGTCCTCCAGACGCTGCATGCGGCCGTCGACGTCGGCGACGTCGCGACGCGCGCTGAGCTGCGCGAACAGCCGGTGCGCGCGGTTCAGCGACTGGAACATGTCGCGGTTGCGGCCCTGGCGGTGGTGCAGCTCCGCGCGCTCGCGCAGCGTCTCGGCCAGCAGCAGCAGGTCGCGGCGCGCGTCGGCGATCGACTCCGCGGTGCGCAGGTGCTCCTCCGAGTCGGCCAGCTCGCCACGCTCGCGCGCGATGATCCCGTACAGCTTGTGCGCCTCGCCGAGGATGCCGTCGTCGGCGACCTGCCGCGCGAGCTTCGCCGCGGCGTCGCACTCCGTGCTGCCGTCGTCGAGCTGGCCGCGTGCGATCGCGAGCTCGGCGCGGTTCACGTGCACCAGCGCGCGGCCCGTGAGGTCGCCGAGCGCCGCCAGCGTGTGCAGCGCCTCGTCGAAGGTGGACGCGGCCTCGTCGAACCGATCCATCCGCCGCAGGAGCATGCCGCGGTTGTTCAGCGCGTACGCGACGGTGTTGGCCTGCCCGAGCCGGCGCAGCGCCGAGAGCGAGTCGTCGAAGTGGCCGAGCGCCGCGGTCAGATCGCCACGGATGCTGGCGATGATGCCCAGGTTGCCCGCCGCCTTCGCCGCCGAGTCGAGGTCGCCCGCGTGCTCGCCCGCGGCGCGCGCCCGGCGATAGAGGCGCTCGGCCTCGTCGAGCTCACCGCGCCGCAGCCGCACGCCGGCCTGGCCGTTGAGCGAGATGCTGATTCCGCTCGCGTCGCCGTCCGCCTCCGCGGATGCGAGCGCCGCGTCCAGGCACGCCAGCGCGGCCTCCGCGTCGCCTTCCAGCAGGTGCGTCCGCGCGACGGCGCTCAGCATCGTGTACGGCGCGGTCGCCTCGCCACGGCGAGCGCGCAGGTGCAGCGTGCGCTCCAGGAGCTGACGCGCGGCCGCCGGCTTGCCACGCGCGCAGAGCGCGTCCGCGCGCTCCATCACGGAGACGCCGCGCGACGCCGCAGCCGCCCGCGCGGTCACACGCACGCGCTGGGGCTGAGGCATCTCGTCGTCGCTGGCGGCGCGGCGGTGGGAGGGCATCGAGGGTGGCGGAAACGCGTCAGCTGGCGACGCTCGTGCGAGCGTCGCCAGCCGCTGAGACGAGGCGGAGATCGAGTGTCGACTCGCGCCGACTCACGGCTCCCAGACCGAGTCGGCCGTGAAGCCGTTGCGCCAGAGGATGATCCAGCCCGAGAAGTGCGGGATCCCGAAGCTCAGGCGGTGGCCGGACTTGTCGACCGTCGCCTCCACTTCCTGCGCGACCATCGCCGTGCCCGTCGAGGCATCGACGTCGGACGGCGCGCGGAAGTAGCCGAGGCCGAGCGTCGCGCCGCGGGGCAGGCGCTTCGCCAGCGTGCCGCTCAGATCCTGCGTGCCGCGGAGCGCGATCGGGAAGCTCGTGCCCGACGGTCCGAACTCGTACGCCAGCATCTCGCCGGCGAGCGCGGTGACGCTGAAGGTCGTCTCGGTCGCGACCGCGCCCGCGGGCACCTCGAGCGTGAAGCCGGCGGCGGGGATCGACAGCTTTCCGCCGCGCGGGCCGATCACCTGCTGGACGGTGATGTCGCTGGCGAGGGGACGCTCGCGGCGCAGGCCCGAGACGGACCAGCTGGCGGTCCGGCCGTCCGCCGCCGACAGCAGGTCGGCGCTCGGCGCCACGTCGGCGCGGAGGGCGCCGATCGCCGGCGCCGTGGGCGCGCGATCGGGGCCGCACGCGACGGCGGTGCCGGTGAGGAGTGCGACGGCCAGCGCGGCCGTGATCCGGAGGTTGCGCATGTGACGGCTCCAGCGAGGATGAGAACGCGCCCGGCCGCGGATCGCAGCGGAGTGCCCTGCGAGGCTCACGGAAGAGCTCGCTTTATCGACGTGCAGAAGCTCACGCGGGGCCGACCGCGTGGTCCGTGACGCATCACACACCCCGCCGAACTTCACCGCCGGCCCGCCCTGCGTCAGTCTGCAGACGAGCCCCTTGCGCTTCCGTCACGTGACATTCGCGTGGAGATCCGCGCGCCCGCTGTGGCGTTCGCGCGGCGCCGCGGCGCGCGTGCGACACATTTCGCGGCGCGGCGTGACAGAACCGTGAAGGCGCGCGTCCTGTGCACGCCGCACGGCGTGACCATCGTCACGTGCGCGCCCGCGCGTCCCGCTCGACGTCGAACCACTCCTCGCCGCCCGTCCGCATGCCCGCCACCTCCGCCTCGCCGACGCCACCGACGCCATCGCGCGCGCCGGGCCGTTGGGTCGCGCTCCTCGCGCTGGCCGCGGCCTGCACCGCGGAGCGGCCGGCCGAGCGTACGCCGCCGTCGGATGCCCCGGGTGGCACGCTCGTCATCGCCACGGTGGGCGATCCGGACCACCTGGTGCCGCCGCTCGTCTCGTCGCTGCAGGGCGCGCAGATCGTCGCGCAGCTGTTCGACCGGCTGGCGGAGATCGGCGGGAAGCTGAACACGGTCGGCGACGCGGGCTTCGCGCCGCGCCTCGCGCGGTCGTGGACGTGGGCGCCCGACTCGCTGTCGGTGCGCTTCGCGATGGACCCGCGCGCCCGGTGGCACGACGGGAAGCCCGTCACGGCGCGCGACGTCGCGTTCAGCTTCCGCCTCAACGCCGATGCGCGCACCGCGAGCGTCGTCGCGCCGTTGCTGGCGAACGTCGACTCGGTGTCGGCGCCCGACAGCGCGACCGCGGTCGTCTGGTTCAAGCGGCGCAGCCCGCAGCAGTTCTTCGACGCGGTGCACCAGGTGCACGTCCTGCCCGAGCACCTGCTGCGCGACGTCGATCCGGCGCAGCTGGCCGCGAGCGATTTCGCGAAGCAGCCCGTGGGGAGCGGCCGCTTCCGGTTCGTGCGCTGGGAGCACGGCGCGCGCGTGGAGCTGGTGGCCGACACGACCAACTGGCGCGGTCGTCCACAGCTCGACCGCGTGATCTGGGCCGTGAATCCCGATCCGGGTGCGGCGACGCGCTCGCTCGTGAGCGGCGCCAGCGACTGGTGGGAGGCGGTGCGCGGCGACGGCCTCGCGATGGTGCGCGGCAATCAGTCGCTGCGGGCGTTCGCGTATCCGTCGCTCGACCAGGGCTACCTCGCGTTCAACCTGCGCGGCGAGGGTGGGCGCGGCGCGCATCCGATCCTCGCCGACCGTGCGGTGCGCCGCGCGCTCGCCGCGGCCATCGACCGCGAGCGCGTCGTGCGCAACGTCTTCGACTCGGCCGCCGTCGCGCGGAGCGTGCCCGCGCCGCAGGCGCTCGCGGGCGGGCTGCCGGAGCCGATGGGGCCCGCGTACGACACCGCGCGCGCCGCACGCGAGCTGGAGGCCGCCGGCTGGCGCGACGCGGACGGCGACGGCATCCGCGAGCGCGGCGGACGCAAGCTGTCGCTGCGACTGCTGGTGCACACCACGAGCGCCGCGCGCCGGCAGCTCGCGGTGCTGATCCAGGAGCAGCTGCGCCGGGTGGGCGCGGAGATCGTGGTCGACGCGCAGGACCCGGCGGCGTTCGCGCAGTCGGCGCAGCAGGGGCGCTGGGACGCGACCCTGGAGGCGTGGCACGCGGACCCCGATCCGCGCGGCATCCTGCAGCGCTGGGGGGCGCCGGGGAAGGACGGCCGCGGCGGCGCGAACACGAGCGGCTATCGCGGTGCGGCGTTCGAGGCGCTGGTGGACAGCGCATCGGGGACGTTCGACGCCGCGCGGAGCGCGGGGCTCTACGCGCGCGCCTACGCGGCGCTGGCCGACGACGCGCCCGCGGTGTGGCTGTTCGAGATGCGCAACGTCGCCGGCGTGCACCGGCGCGTGCGGCCGTTCCCGCTGCGCGCGGACGCCTGGTGGTCGAATCTGGCCGAGTGGCGCATCCCGGCCGCGGAGCGTACGGCGCGCGACCGCGCGGGTGCGATCGCGGCCGGGCGCTGAGCCGCTCCGCGCGCGCTCGACTGCCGGCGCGCGACGACGGGTGACATCTTGTGGCGCGCGCCGGCATCGGGCCGGCGTGCACCGCCACCCGCCGCGCCACCGATGGAGCCGCACTCGCCGCACGCCGCCGTGGAGCTGGACGACGCGCGCCCGATCTGGACGCCGTCCGCGGAGGACGTCGCGCGCGCGAACCTGACCGCGTTCGCGGCGGCGGCGCGTCGGGCCACCGGCGCGCCGCTGCCCGACTACGCGGCGCTCTGGCGCTGGAGCGTGGACCGGCCGACGGAGTTCTGGCCGCTGGTGTGGCGGTTCTGCGACGTGCGCGCCGAGCGCGCGGACGGTGGCGACGGCGAGCCGTGGGACGCGGTGCTGATCGGCGGCGACCGCATGGCGCCGCCGGATCCGCAGCGCGGGCCGCGCTGGTTCACCGGGGCGCGGCTGAACTTCGCCGAGCATCTGCTGCGGCACGCGGGCGCGCGCGACGCGATCGTCGCGTGGACCGAGCGCGGTCCCTCGCGCCGGCTCTCGTTCGACGCGCTGCGCGCCGAGGTGGCGCGCGTGGCCGACGGGCTGCGCGGCGCGGGCGTCGGCGTCGGCGACCGCGTCGGCGGCTTCCTCCCGAACGGGCCCGAGGCGGTGATCGCGATGCTCGCCACGGCGAGCCTCGGCGCGGTGTGGTCGTCGTGCTCGCCGGACTTCGGCGTGCAGGGCGTGCTCGATCGCTTCGGGCAGATCGAGCCCGTGGTGCTCGTGTGCGCGGACGGCTACGAGTACGCGGGCAAGCCGATCGACACGCTCCCGCGGGTGCGCGAGATCGTGGCGGCCATCCCGTCGATCCGCCGCACGGTGGTCGTCGCGCAGCTGCGCGACGCGCATGCGCTCGCGCCCGAGCTGGACACGATGCGCGGTGCGGTCGCGTGGGAGGCGTTCGGGAACGCGGCCGCGCCGCTCGCCTTCACGCGGCTGCCGTTCGACCATCCGCTGTACGTGATGTACTCGTCGGGGACGACGGGGCTGCCGAAGTGCATGGTGCACGGCGCGGGCGGGACGCTGCTGCAGCACCTGAAGGAGCTGGCGCTCCACACCGACCTCGGGCCGGACGACCGCATCTTCTACTTCACCACCTGCGGGTGGATGATGTGGAACTGGCTGGTGTCGTCACTCGCGGTGGGCGCGACGATCGTGCTCTACGACGGCGCGGCGCTCGCGCCGCGCGCCGAGATCCTCTGGGACATGGCGGCGGCCGAACGCGTGACCGTGTTCGGGACGAGCGCGAAGTACCTCGCGCTGGTGGAGAAGGCCGGCGTGCGACCGGCCGCGACGCACGACCTGTCGGCGCTGCGCGCGGTGCTCTCGACGGGCAGCCCGCTCGCGGCGCACTCGTACGACTTCGTCGCGCGCGACGTGAAGCCGGGCGTGCGCCTGAGCAGCATCAGCGGCGGCACCGACATCATCTCGTGCTTCGCGCTCGGCAACCCGACGGCGCCCGTGTGGCGCGGCGAGCTGCAGGCGCGCGGGCTGGGGATGGCGGTGGACGTGTTCGACGCGGACGGCCATCCGCTGCGCGGCGCGGCGGGTGAGCTGGTGTGCACGCGGCCGTTTCCCAGCATGCCGGTCGGGTTCTGGAACGATCCGGACGGCGCGAAGTACCGCGCGGCGTACTTCGACGTCTTCCCGAACGTCTGGCGCCACGGCGACTGGGCGGAGCTGACGGCGCACGACGGGCTCGTGATCCACGGGCGCAGCGACGCGACGCTGAACCCGGGCGGGGTGCGCATCGGGACCGCGGAGCTGTATCGCCAGGTGGAGCAGCTCCCGGAGATCGTGGAGAGCGTGGCGATCGAGCAGACGACCGGCAGCGGCGTCGACGCGACGTCGCGCATCGTGCTGTTCGTGCGGCTGCGCGAGGGCGCGACGCTGGACGACGCGCTGGCCGAGCGGCTGCGCCGCCGCATCCGCGAGCACTGCAGCCCGCACCACGTGCCGCGCGTGATCGCCGCGGTGCCCGACATCCCGCGAACGATCAGCGGCAAGATCACGGAGCTCGCCGTGCGCGAGGTGGTTCACGGCCGCCCCGTGAACAACGTGGACGCGCTGGCCAATCCCGAGGCGCTCGCGCACTTCCGCGCGCACCCGGCGCTCCAGGGCTGAGGCGCCGGCGCCGAGACTCCCAGGGGGCCGGCGGCCGACCGGCTAGATTGTACGGGCGCGCGACGATCGAGCGCGCGTGCGTCGTCCCGTCTCACGCATCATCCAACGCTTCGTGCTGGATCTCTCGTCCACGACCCTTCCCGCGTCCACCACGCGCGTCGTCCTCGATCCCGCGCAGGTGCGCGCGCTGGAGCCGGCGGTCGCCGACTCGCTGTCGCCCGACCTCTGGGTCTACCGCTACGAGCACGCGCCGACCGGCTGGCGGCTGAGCATCGCCACCCACGCCGCGCCGGGCTCCGGCAAGCTGTCGCTCGGCGGCTTCCGCATCGCGCCCGAGAGCCGCACGGCGCGGCCGGACTTCGACACGGATCGCGAGGCGGTCGGGCTGGCGATGGGGATGGAGGAGAAGGTGTACTGGTCGCGCGTGCTGCGGGTGGGCGGACCGCTGGTGCGCGAGCACCTCGACCGCATCGTGGGCGGGAAGTGCGTGCTGCGGCCGACGCCGGACGCGCGCGTGGGGCAGCCGAACGACCGTGCGCTGCTCGACTTCGCGGTCGCGTGCCTGCGCGACTGCGACGCGACCGGCGGCATCCACGTGACGACGGGCCAGGACCTGGGCCACGGCATCATGTCGGACGGCGCGACGCCGTCGCTGGCGTACATGCACGCGCGCTTCGAGGGAAGCATGCTCGCCGACACGTCCAAGCCGACGGGCGAGGGCAACCTGCACCTGCTGCACGGGATGCTCGACGCGTGCGGGATCGCGCTCGCCGACGCGCGCGTGGGGCTGGTCGGCGCGGGGAACATCGGGAAGCACATGCTCGGCCGTCTGCGCGAGCATGGCACGCGCGTGCAGGTGCTGGAGCTGAGCGCCGACACGCGCGCCGCGCTGGAGGGGGAGGGCGTGCCGGCGTGGCCGCTCGAGACGAAGGCGGAGTTCCTGGCGCAGCCCTTCGACGCGCTGGTGGTCAACGCGTCGGGTGGCTCGCTCGACGCGCCGGCGATCGAGACGATCGCGCGCAACGCGTCGGTGCGCGTGGTGTGCGGCTCGGAGAACCTCGCGATGCCCGATCCCGCGGGCGAGCTGGCGCTGCTGGCCGCCGGCAAGGTGTACGCGCACACGGAGCTCGGCGGGATGATGGGCTACCTGACGGCGGCCGAGGAGTACCTGGCGCGCCGCGCGGGCGTGCCGTTCGACGTCGGGACGCTGTTCGCGGCGGCGGAGCGTCTGCGCGAGATCGGGCGCGCGGCGACGGCGCGCGTGATCGCGGGCGGGTACCGGGAGTCGTTCCAGGCGGCGGCCAGGAACGCCTGAACGGCGAGCTGCATTTGCAAGGATAAGATCGGACAGGATCTGATAACGACGGATGGCTCCGTGCGGCGCGACCCACATCGTGCCCACGCGGAGCCATCCGTCGTTATCCGATCTGTTCAGATCTTCATCCTTGCTGCCGTTGCCGTTCGGGTCCGGCGCGCCGGCTCAGGCCTTGAACTTCGCGATCGCCGCCCGCGTGAAGTCCGACAGCACGAGGCGGCCGCTGATCTGCGCGCGCTCCGCGAGCAGCTCGTCCCAGTGCTCCGTGCCGGCCCAGACGACGCGCTTGATCTCGGCCATCGCCTCGGGATTGAACGACGCGAGGCGGCGCGCGGCGGCGTCCACCGCGGCGTCGAGCGCGGGCACGTCCTCGACGACGCGCGCATAGAGCCCGTGACGCTCGGCCCACGCGGCGTCGCGCCAGTCGGCGTCCACCGACATCGCGCCGAACGCCGCGTTGCCGATGCGCTTCTCGATCACAGGGCCGACGACGAACGGGCCGATCCCGACGGCGAGCTCGCTCAGCTTGCAGGCGGCGCCCGCGGTGGCGAGCGCGTAGTCCGACGCCGCGACCAGGCCCACGCCGCCGCCCGTCGTCTTGCCGTGCACGCGGGTGACCACGAACTGCGGCGCGCGGATCATCGCCAGGATGACGCCCGCGAAGCCGCTGAAGAACTCGCGGCCGCGCTCCGGCCCGTCGATCGCCACCAGCTCGTCGAACGACGCGCCCGCGCAGAACGGGCCCTGTCCCGCGCTGCGCAGGACGATGACGCGCGTCGCCGGATCCTGCCCGACCTCGCGGATGCGGGCGGCCAGCGCGCGGAGCAGGGAGCCGGGGAGCGAGTTGCTCTTGGGGTGGCCGAAGCGGACGGTCGCGATGCCGTCGGCGATCTGGACATCGACCGCGCCCTCGGGCGGCAGCGGCGGCTCGGAGCTGGCGGGTGCGGCGGGCGTGCGGTTGTCGGGCGACATGGGTCTCGGAGAGGGGCTGGCCACGCGGCCGGCGCGGGGCTGAACCCGCGGGCGGGACGTCTGCGTTGGCCGTACGACGCGGGGTATATTACCACCCAGACCAGCGCGGCCGTCCGGGGCGATCATGCCCGGCCGCCGCCCGAGCCACCCGAGGAGCACCGCCGTGACCCAGCAGGCCACCCCGACCGAGGATCCCGCCCTCCTCGCCGAGTTCGAGGCGCGCATCGCGCGCGGCGAGTCGATCGAGCCGAAGGACTGGATGCCCGAGCGCTACCGCCGGCAGCTCGTGCGCATGATGTCGCAGCACGCGCACTCCGAGGTCGTCGGCATGCTGCCCGAGGGCAACTGGATCACGCGCGCGCCCAGCCTGCGCCGCAAGCTCTCGCTGCTCGCCAAGGTGCAGGACGAGGCCGGCCACGGGCTCTACATCTACTGCGGCACCGAGACGCTCGGCGTCGACCGGCAGCAGCTGCTCGAGGAGCTGATCACCGGCAAGGCGAAGTACTCGAGCATCTTCAACTACCCGACGCTGACGTGGGCCGACATGGGCGTCATCGGCTGGTTCGTGGACGGCGCCGCGATCGTCAACCAGACCGCGCTCGCCAAGCACTGCTCGTACGGGCCGTACAAGCGCGCGATGGTCCGCGTCTGCAAGGAAGAGAACTTCCACAAGAAGCAGGGCTTCGAGAGCGTCGCCGCGCTCGCGCAGGGCACGCCCGCGCAGCACGCGATGGTGCAGGACGCGGTGGACCGCTGGTGGTGGCCGACGCTGATGATGTTCGGGCCGCCGGACAGCGACTCGCCGAACAGCGCGGAGCTGCTGCGCTGGGGCGTGAAGAAGTACACGAACGACGAGCTGCGGCAGCGCTTCGTGAACCTCACGATCCCGCAGGCGCAGGCCGTGGGCCTGACGCTCCCCGATCCGTCGCTGCGCTTCGACGAGGCGACGGGCAACTGGGTGTTCGGCGAGATCGACTGGAACGAGTTCTGGCAGGTGGTGAAGGGCGACGGCCCGTGCAACCGCGAGCGCGTGGCGGCCCGCCGCGCGGCGCACGAGGACGGCGAGTGGGTGCGCGCGGCCGCGACCGCGCACGCCGAGAAGAAGGCGGCCCGCGGCGCGACGCGCGCGGCCTGAGGCACCAACGGGCACTGACGGCACTGACGCATCCATCGCGAACGGGAGCGAGCGTGTACGGAACCGTGTTGCCGGTCGGCGAGGGCGCCGGCCAGGAGCAGGACCCCACCGCCAAGGCCCCGGCGGCCGGCGCGCCCACCGACGGCGCCATCGCCGACGGCCAGTGGCAGCTGTGGGAGGTCTTCACGCAGGAGACGCAGGGCGCGCCGCACGAGCACGCGGGCTCGGTGCGCGCCACGGACGCGGGGCACGCGCTGCAGAACGCGCGCGACGTGTATGGGCGTCGCGGGAAGGTGATCAGCATGTGGGTCGTGCCCACGGGCGCGATCGCCGCCAGCTCGCCGAGCGACGCGGGCCCCTTCTTCGACCCGATGAACGAGCGGCCCTACGTGCATCCGCACTTCTACAAGGCGCCGCGCGGCGTCCGGGGCGTGTGAGCGAGCGCGTGAGCGAGACCGAGCCCACCACGCCGGTCGGCACGAACGGCGTCGGCACGGCGCCCGTCGCCGCCGCGCCCGCGCAGGCCACCGCCGGCATCGTCAGCGATCCGCTGGTCGAGTACCTGATCCGCCACGGCGACGACCGACTCGTCCTCGGCCACCGGCTCTCCGAGTGGTGCGGCCACGCGCCGATCCTCGAGGAGGACATCGCGCTCGGCAACATCGCGCTCGACCTGCTGGGGCAGGCGACGTCGCTGCTCGGCCTCGCGGCGGAGCAGGAAGGGAAGGGGCGCGACGCGGACGCGCTGGCGTTCTTCCGCGAGGCCGTCGAGTTCCGCAACGTGCAGCTGGTCGAGCTGCCGCGCGGCGACTTCGCGGTGACGCTCGTGCGCCAGTTCCTGTTCGACGCCTACGACGTGCTGGTGACCGAGGCGCTGTCGCGCAGCGCGCACGCGCCGCTCGCGGGCGTGATGGCGAAGGCGCACAAGGAGGCGCGCTACCACGTGCGGCACAGCGGCGAGTGGGTCGTGCGCCTGGGCGACGGCACCGACGAGAGCCACCGCCGCGCGCAGCGCGCGCTCGACGACCTGTGGCGCTTCACGTCCGAGCCGTTCCTGATGGACGACGTGGATCGCGCGATGCTCGCCGCCGGCATCGGCGCGGACCTCGACGCGCTGCGGCCGCGCTGGGAGGCGAGCGTGCGCGAGGTGATGACGGAAGCCGGGCTGCAGATCCCGGGCGGCGCCTTCGTGGCGCGCGGCGGACGCACCGGGCGGCATACCGAGCACCTCGGGCACATGCTGGCCGAGATGCAGATCGTGGCCCGGTCGCACCCGGGCGCGACGTGGTAGACCGCCGTCGGCCGGGCGCGGCGCTGGACCCGGCCGCCCTGGCGCGCGCGCTCGGCGACGGCTGGGAGCCCGAGTCGCTCGACGTTCCGTCCGACTCGCCCGAGATCCCGCCGCAGCCGCTCACGGCCGATGCCGTGTGGGCCGCGCTGCACGAGGTGCCCGATCCCGAGGTGCCGGTCGTCAGCGTGGTGGAGCTGGGCATCGTGCGCGACGTGCGCATCGACGGCGACGCGCTCACCGTCGTCATCACGCCCACCTACTCGGGCTGCCCGGCGATGCGCGAGATCGAGCGCGACGTGCTGGCCGCGCTGCGCGCGTGCGGCTGGGCGAGCGCGCGCGTCGTCACGACGTACTCGCCCGCGTGGACCACCGACTGGATGAGCGACGCGACGCGCGAGAAGCTGCGCGCCTACGGCATCGCCCCGCCGGGCGCGGGGCGCGCGGCCGCGGGCGAGACGCTCGTCACGCTGCGACGGCGTGGCACCGCGCCCGAGAGGGTGCCATGCCCCTTCTGCGGCTCGCACGACACCGCGCTGCGCAGCGCATTCGGCTCGACGGCGTGCAAGGCGCTGCACTTCTGCAACGCGTGCCGGCAGCCGTTCGAGGAGTTCAAGCCGATCTGAACGCCGAGGGGCCACCGCCGGCGTCGGCGGTGGCCCCTCCACGTGCGATGGGTCGGGCGTGGCTCAGGCGCGGCGCCGCGAGCGGGCGACGCCCACGAGTCCCAGCAGGCCGGTAGCCATGAGCACATACGTGCTCGGCTCCGGCACCACCGAGCCCCCCGGGCCGCCCGTGGGCGGCTCCTGCTGCACCTGGCCGGCGCGCACCTGGAAGGCGGCCCGACCGAGCACGCTCAGCGCGTTCGATCCGCCGTCGACGAGCGCGCCGCAGACGCCGGACCCCGGGAGCTCCACGACCACGCCGCTGCCGTTCGAGTAGCCGGCGCGCGCGCAGTCTGCACCCGGCTGCGCGCCGCGGCCCGCGCTACCGGCGCCCAGCTCGAGGTCACCCGCGTCCCACTGGATCGATCCGTAGTTGAACTCGAAATCGAAGTTGCCGACGCCGGTGTCGTTGCGGTCGATCAGGAAGAGCTGGAAGGTGTTGAGCTTGTCGGCGTGCTGGTTGTAGTAGCCAACGCCCGGCCAGTTCACGTAGAACGCGTTGCGCCCATCGAGGGTCCCCGTGCCGTACGTCGTGATCCCGGACGTCAGGGGGCGAGTGTCGACGTCCGCCCAGAACGGCGCGATGATGCGCCGATTGTTCAGCGCCTCGGGCGTGAAGTCGCTCAGCCCACTGTCGAACGTGATGTTGCCGTTGTTGTTGACGAAGACGGAGTTGCCGGTGATGCCGAAGAAGTTGTAGCTCCAGCCGAGCGGCACCGCTGCGGTCGAGCCGTCGTCGTTGCGCGCGAGCGTGTTGGTGGTGAAGCCGGCGGTGGGTCGGATCGTCTGCGCTGCCAGCGCGACTGGGCTGGCGGCCAGCAGCAGTGCGAGACACCAGCCGGCGCTGCGGAGGGGCGTGCGGACCATGGGCTCCACCTCGGATACGGGATGGGCGCGGCGCGGGGACGCCGCGACGGGCGACGGCCGGGCGCCGCGCGCGCGAGGCACGGCGTCCGGGGCTGACGGCGTCGACGACACGTCGGTGCATCGGTCCGGGCGACGCCTGCCCGGCCTGCACGCCGGCGCTCCGTTCAGACCGCGAGCGGGCGCGACCAGCTCCCGGCTCGAGGTGACGGGCGTCACATGGCAACTGTGTCATGCTGCGAGCGCCATGCCACCGAGCCGACATGCTCGAGGCCGCGATGCGCGGCGCCGCTTGTCAGCCGCGGCGACCCCGACTAGCATGCCGATCATGTCGATCCGCCGCCGCTATTACGCCTATTCGTATGCGTACGCGCCCCGTCCCACGGGCCGCGACCGCTGGCGTATGCGCGGCTGACCGACGAACCCGTCGTCCGCGCACACTGCGCGGATCGCGAGCGGCCCGTGGAGAAATCCACGGGCCGCTTTTCTTTTTTGCCCCCACGGAGGTCGCATGTCCGCCGTCCCCGCTCTCGTCCATCCGAAGCACGCGCTCGCCGCGCATCCGGTCACGCCCGCCTTCGCGCCGGCGTACGCGTACTCGGACGAGGAGCACGACGTGTGGGCGACGCTCTACGCGCGCCGCATGGCGACGCTCGCGACCACCGGGTGCGAGGCGGTGCTCTCGGGGATCGGCGCCGTTGGTTTGCGCCCGGATCGCGTCCCCGACCTCCGCGACGTGAACGCGCGCCTCGCGCGGCGCACGGGCTGGTCGGCGGTGCCGGTCGGCGGCTTCCTCCCCGCGAAGCCGTTCTTCGCCAGCCTCGCGCAGCGCCGCTTCCCGACGACCGTGACCGTGCGGCCGCGCGCGCAGCTCGACTACCTGCCCGAGCCGGACATCTTCCACGACGTCTTCGGCCACGTGCCGCTGCACGCCGACCCGGTGTTCGCGGCGAGCCTGCAGCGCTTCGGCGTGCTCGGGCTGCTGGCGGAAGGCGACGCGCAGGTGGAGCAGGTGGCGCGCCTCTTCTGGTTCACCGTCGAGTTCGGGCTCGTGCGCGAGGGCGGGGCGACGCGCGTCTACGGCAGCGGCCTCGTGTCGTCGCACGCGGACGCGGCGAACGCGCTCGGCCCGGAGTGCGACCGGCGTCCGTTCGATCTCGACGCGGTGCTCGCGCAGCCGTACGTCATCGACCGGCTGCAGGACGTGCTGTTCGAGCTGGAGTCGTTCGACCAGCTCTGGGACGCCGTGCGCACGATGGAGGCGCGACTCGGCGCCGCGTGACCGCGCGTCGTGCGGGGCTCAGCGGACGATGACGCTGCCGGTGAGCCCCGACCCGATCTTGAACTCGAGCGTCTCGCCCGGCCGCGGCGTGAGCTGCCCCGACGACGCGCGCCCGCGGCCGCCGAGCGGCGTCGCGACGAGCTGGATGGTTGCACCGGGCGGGAACTGCCCGAGCGATACGCGGAACGTCTGCGGCGTGCCGACGTTCACGGTGCCCAGCCGATCGGTGATCCCGCCACCGATCGCGAAGACGTCGACCATGTCCGGCGCGCCGTTGGTGACGACGACGGTGAAGGAGTCGCCGCGCGAGGCGGCCGTCGCATCCGTGCCCTCGCTCGCTCCGTCGACGGGAACGCGCCTGGCGCAGCCGGCCAGGAGCGCGCCGGTCGCGAGGAGCAGGAGCGACGCGCGCCGTCGTCGCGCGTCCCCGGGAGCCCCGCCCCCCGTCACGCGCGGCGCAGCGCCTCGACGCGCGCGACGACCCCGTCCACGCTCGGCAGCACGGCGTCGAGCAGCGTGGGGTGGTAGGGCATCGGCACGTCGTCCACGCAGTAGCGCTCGACCGGCGCGTCGAGCCACCAGAACGCCTGCTGCGCCAGCACGCCCGCGATCTCGGCGCCGAAGCCGGCGGTCTGCGTGTCCTCGTGCACGATCAGGCAGCGGCCCGTCTTCCGCACCGACGCCAGCACGGCCTCGCGGTCCCACGGTGCCACCGTGCGCAGGTCGAGCAGCTCGACGACGCCGTCGCCAAGCCGCTCCGCCGCCTCGCGGCAGCGGTGGACGAGCGCACCCCACGTGACGAGCGTGACCTCCGTGCCCTCGCGCAGCACGGCCGCCTTGCCGAACGGCAGCACGTAGTCGTCGCCCGGATAGCGCGCGCTGCCATCGCTCGTCATGAGCAGCGCGCGGTGCTCGAAGAAGATCGTCGGATTCGGGCTGCGCATCGCGGCGCGGAGCAGCCCCACCGCGTCGGCCGCGTTCGACGGGATGGCGACCTGCCAGCCGAGCGAGTGCGCGAAGCGCACCTCGTCGGAGAGCGAGTGCCACGGATCGCCGACGTCCTTGCCGAAGCCGCCCGGCATGCGCACGACGATGGGCGCCGCGAAGCGGTTGGCGGTGCGCCAGCGCACGGTGCCGCAGTTGTTCAGCTGCTCGGTCGCGGGATCGGCGTACTTGCGGAACTGGATCTCCGCGACCGGCACGAGCCCGCTGTACGCCATGCCGACCGCGCGGCCGATGATGCCTTCCTCGGAGAGCGACGTGTCGAACACGCGCGCCTCGCCGAAGCGCTTCTGCAGCCCCTCGGTGACGAGGTGCACGCCCCCCTTCACGCCCACGTCCTCGCCGAACGCGAGCAGCTTCGGATTGACCTCGAGCTCGCGCGCGAGCGTGCGGCGCACGGCCTCGGCGAAGCGCAGGGTGGGACCATCCTCCACCGCCTGCTCGCTGCCGCCGAGCGCCGCACGCTCCGCGTCGCTCATCCCGCCCATCGCCTCGGCGTCGCCGGGCTGCAGCGCCTCCGCGACGACGAAGCGCTTCACCTTCGCCGGGTCCGACACGGGGCGCGCGCGCGCCGCCGCGAGCGCCGCCTCGACGTCGCGCGCCACCTCGCCCTCGAGCGCGCTCCAGTCGGACTCCGTCAGCGCGCCGCTCGCGATGACGTGGCGCTTCAGCTTCGGCAGCGGATCGCGCGCCTCGTCCGCGGCGATGTCCTCCGCCGCGCGATAGGCCTTCTGGTTGTCGGGGCCCGAGTGGCTGGAGAGGCGCGGCACGGTGAGCCGCACGAGCGCGGGCCCCGCGCCCGAGCGCACGTGATCGACGCCCTCGGCGAGCAGGCGCGCGGCCTCCGCCGGCTCGGTGCCGTCTCCGTCGCGCAGGAACAGGTCGCGGAACGACGCGAGGTTGGCCGCGATGTTGGCGCCCGGCGTCTGCATGTGGCTGCGCACCGAGATCCCGAGCCCGTTGTCCTCGACGTAGAAGAGCATCGGGAGCCTGAGCGTCGTCGCCATCGTCAGCGCCGACCAGAAGCCGTTGGTCGCGACGCTCGCCTCGCCGCCCAGCGCGACGCCCATGCTCCCCGCCCACGACGCGTCGCCGAGGACGTCGCGGTGGTAACCGATCGCCTGCGCCCATCCGGCGACGGGCGTGTACTGCCCGCCGACGTCGCCCGCCATCGGCAGCACGACCGCGCCGCCGCGCGTGGGCATGTTGCACACGACGCCGATGTCGCGCCCGTCGCTGAAGCCGCCCGAGCGGCCGAGCGGGCTCGCGAGCGCGTCGTCGAGTGGGAGGCCGAGCGCGAGCAGGAGGGGCCGCGAGCGGTAGTACGCGCCCGCGGCGTCGTGCGGCCGGTCCATCAGGCTGCCGAGCAGCACCTGCCCCATGTCGTGCCCGCGCGCCGAGAACTGGTAGAGCACCAGGTGTTCGCGCGGGACGCTCGCCTTGTTGCGGTTCGTCGTCTCCTCTACGTCGTCGAGCGCGCGCGACGCGAGCACGTGGTGCGCGACGCGGCGCCAGTCGAAGCGCGCGGACAGCGCGTCGGTCGTGGACGGGCGGGGAGCGGACTCTCGGGTGCGGACGGCCATGAACGGAGACGGGTCGGGGAGCGCGCGGGCTGCCACCTGCCGCCGGCGCGCGGTCGAATGATAGCTTTCCCCGCGGTCGGGGTGGACCCGCCGCGCCGCCCTCGCGTTCCTCCCTCTCCGCTCCCGCCGGCATGGCTGCCCAGCACGTCCGCTCCGAGACCGCCGACGGCGTCGCGCGCATCACGCTCGACCGTCCGGACGTCCTGAACAGCTTCAACGCCGCGATGGCGGCCGAGCTGCGCGACGCGCTGGCCGCGGCCGCCGCGGACCACGCGGTGCGCGCGGTGCTGCTCACGGGCGCCGGCCGCGCGTTCTGCGCGGGGCAGGACCTCGCGGCGGTGCTCCCCGCCGCGGGCGCGCCCGATCCCGACCTCGGCGACATCGTGCGAGAGTGCTACAACCCGGTCGTGCGCGCGCTGCGCACGATCGAGAAGCCGGTGGTCGCGGCGGTGAACGGCGTGGCCGCGGGCGCGGGCGCGAACCTGGCCTTCGCGTGCGACTTCGTCGTCGCGTCGGAGGCGGCGAGCTTCATCCAGTCGTTCTGCCACATCGGGCTGATCCCGGACAGCGGCGGGACGTTCGTGCTGCCGCGCCTCGTGGGAATGGCGCGCGCGACGCAGCTGGCCATGCTGGGCGAGAAGCTGCCCGCGCGGCAGGCGCTGGAGTGGGGGATGATCTATCAGGTCGTCGAGCCGGCGCAGCTGGACGAGGCGGCGACGGCACTGGCGCGGCGGCTGGCCGCGATGCCGACGCGCGGGCTCGGGCTGATCAAGCGCGGGCTGAACGCGGGGCTGGGGGCGACGCTGGACGAGCAGCTGGCGTTCGAGGAGGGGCTGCAGCGCGAGGCGGGGCGCACGGCGGACTACGCGGAAGGCGTGCGGGCGTTCGTGGAGAAGCGGAAGCCGGTGTTCACTGGACGGTGACGCGAGCTGTCGCCCCGAGCGCAGCGAGGGGCCCAGGGCGCGTCACGGAGGTCCGTACCAGCCGGCGGAGAGGTCGAGCCAGCCCGCGTTCCACTGCTCGACGAGCGCCATCCGCTTCTCCCGTGTCCACGCCTTGATCTGCTTCTCGCGCGCGATCGCGGCGCGCGCGGAGTCGGTCGTCTCGAAGTGGACGAGCCGGTTGATGCGGTACCGCTTGGTGTGGCTCTCGTAGAAGCCGACCCGGTGCTGCCACACGCGTCTCCGCAGGTCGTTGGTCACGCCGGTGTAGAGCGCGCGCGAGTGGCTCGCGAGGATGTACACGTAATAGGGCATCGTCGTCGGCTCTCGTGACCCGCCGCGGCGCGGCCCGGGTCCCTCGCTGCGCTCGGGACGACAATCTGTGGGCGGTCTCTCTGCCGCCCCGCACCGTCTCGACGCAGCGCGGGTCCGGACCGTACCATAGGGCACGGCTCGCGCTTCGCTCCGTGACCCTCCGCCCCACGCCCGTGCGCCGCTCCTCCCGCCTCCGCCGCCTCGCGCCCCTGCTGGGGCTCCTCGCCGTCGCCCGCCCGCTCGTGGCGCAGACGGCCGCCCCCGACCGCGGCACGCTCGTCGCGCGGCTCGATTCGCTGGTCCGCGCCTACCGCGCCGACGGCCGCACCGTGGGCCTCACCGTCGGCGTCGTGCGCGGGTCGGACACGCTCCTGCTGCGCGGCTACGGCTGGGCCGACAGCGCCGCGCGACGGTCGGCGGAGGTCGCGACCGTCTACCGCATCGGGTCCATCACGAAGCAGTACACGAGCGCCGCTATCCTGCAGCTGATCCAGGACGGCAAGATCGCGCTCACCGACACGCTGGGCCGCTTCCTCCCGCAGTATCCGCAGTGGGGGCGCGTCACCATCCGCCAGCTGCTCGGCCACACGTCGGGGATCCACAGCTACACCGCGAACCCCACGTGGGCGAAGCGCATGGCGGATCCGTTCTCCGCCGACTCGCTGCTCGCCTTCGTCGCCCGCGATACCTTCGACTTCGCGCCGGGCACCGGCTACCGCTACAACAACACCGGCTACTTCCTGCTCGGGCAGGTGCTGGAGCGCGTGAGCAGGACCGCATACCCGGAGCTCCTGCGCACGCGCTTCTTCGGGCCGCTCGGGATGCGCACCGCGACGTACTGCCCCGACGAGCCGGCGGCGCCGGTGCACTCGGCCGTCTACGATCGTACGCCAGCCGGCATCGTGCCGGCGCAGAAGATCAGCATGACGAGCCCGTACGCCGCGGGCGCCGTCTGCCTGTCGGTGCCGGACTTCCTGCGCTGGCAGACCGCGCTGACGGGCGGACGCGTCGTCACGCCCGAGACGTACGCGCGCATGACGCGCTCCGACACGCTCGCCAACGGGAATCCCACGAACTACGGCTGGGGGCTGGCGCCGGCGATGCTTGGCAGCCACCCGATGGTGCAGCACGGCGGCGACATCCCGGGCGGGAGCGCGCAGCAGATGTGGCTCCCGAACGACTCGCTGCGCGTGGTGGTGTTCACGAACACGCTCGGCAGCGGGCCGGGCGCGCTCGCGCGCAACCTCGCGGCGGCCGTCGTCGGCGAGCCGCTGCGCAGCGCGCCTCCGGCACCGCGGGAGGTGGCGCTCCCGTCCGAGCTGCGCGACGCCGTCGTCGGCGCCTACGTGCTGACCGGCCCGGGCGGCAAGCCGCTGCCGCTCGTGGTGAAGCTGGACGGCGCGCGGCTGGTGGCGCAGCCCGAAGGGCAGGGCGCGATGCCGCTCACCTACATCGGCGACGACACCTTCGGCGTCGGGCTGGACGCGGCGATCCGCCTGCGCTTCGCCCGCGAGGGCGGGAAGGTCACGCGTGTCACGCTCCTGCAGGGCGGCCAGACGATCGAGGGCATCCGCGCGCCCTGACGGGGGCCGACCGGCGTCCGGGAGGTGCCCGGAGGGGAGGCGACCGGCGATACTTCGGGCTTCGCCTGCCTCCCTCTTCGTGACCTTCCGCTCCACGTCATGACGCTCGACCAGAACAGCACCATCGGCGTCGTCGGCGCCGGCGCCATGGGCGGCGGCATCGCGCAGGTCGCGCTGCGCCACGGCCACGCCGTCGTGCTGGCGGACGCGCGTCCGGAGGCCGTGGACCGCGCCGTCGCCGCCATCGGCGCGGCGTTCGCGCGCGAGGTCGAGAAGGGGCGCATGACCGGCGAGGAGGCGGAGTCGGCGCGCGGCCGCCTGTCGGTGGTGCGCGGCGTCGACGACCGCGAGGGCTTCGCCGCGGCGTTCGGTCGGTGCGCGCTGGTGATCGAGGCGGTGGTCGAGGACCTCGCGGTGAAGCGCGGCACCTTCGAGCGGCTGGAGAGCGTGGTCGCGGACGACTGCGTGCTGGCGACCAACACGTCGTCGCTGTCGGTGGCGTCGATCGCGGGCGGGTGCCGGCGGCCCGGGCGCGTCGTCGGCGTGCACTTCTTCAACCCGGCGCCCGTGATGCCGCTGGTGGAGATCGTGCCCGCGCTCGCGACCGCGCCCGACGTCGTCGCGGCCGTGCGGCCGCTCGTGGACGGCTGGGGGAAGACCACCGTGCTGGCGTCGGACACGCCGGGCTTCATCGTCAACCGGGTCGCGCGCCCGTACTACGGCGAGTCGCTGCGGTTGCTCGACGAGGGCGTGGCCTCCGCGGCGACGATCGACTGGGCGATGCGCGAGCTCGGCGGCTTCCGCATGGGGCCGTTCGAGCTGATGGACTTCATCGGCCACGACGTGAACTTCGCCGTCACGCGCTCGGTCTACGAGCAGACCTTCCACGACCCGCGCTACCGGCCGTCGATCACGCAGCAGCGGCTCGTCGAGGCGGGGCGGCTGGGGCGGAAGTCGGGCCACGGCTTCTACGACCACCGCGACGGCGCCGCGAAGCCCGAGCCCGCGCGCGACGAGGTCCTCGGCGGCCGGCTGCTGGAGCGCGTGCTCGCGATGCTGGTGAACGAGGCGTTCGACGCGGTGCACTGGGGCGTCGCGAGCGCGGCCGACGTCGAGCTGGCGATGACGAAGGGCGTCAACTATCCACGCGGGCTCATCGCGTGGGGCGAGCAGCTCGGCCTCGCGCGCGTCGCGGCGACGATCGACGCGCTGCGCGAGCGCTACCAGGAGGACCGCTACCGCGTGTCGCCGCTGCTGCGCGAGCGCGCGGCGAGCGGCGCCAGCCTCCTCCGCGCGTGAGCGGCGATCCGCAGCTGGTGGCCGAGCGCGTCGTGGCCGGCATGATGGCCGCGGACGCGTTCAGCCGCTGGCTCGGCGTCGAGGTGCTGGCGGTCGCGCCGCACCGCGCGACCATCCGCATGACCGTGCGCGACGAGATGGCGAACGGCTTCGGCGTCTGCCACGGCGGCGTCACCTTCGCCTTCGCGGACAGCGCGCTCGCCTTCGCCAGCAACACGCGCGGCACGGTCGCGATGAGCATCGAGAACGCGATCGGCTATCCCGCGCCCGCGCGGCCGGGCGACGTGCTGACCGCGGTGGCCGAGCCGGACACGCCGGGCCGGCGCGTGGGCTTCTACCGGGTGCAGGTCACCAACCAGCGCGGCGAGGCCGTGGCCCATTTCCGCGGCACGGTGTACGACACGGGTCGGCCGCACGCAGCTTCCGAGCGCGGCGGCGATCTTTCCTCCGAATCCTGACGTCATGACGCACGCCTTCCTCGTCGACGGCGTCCGCACCCCGGTCGGCGCCCTGGGAGGGGCGCTGAGCGAGGCGCGGCCCGACGACCTCGCCGCGCACGTGATCCGTGCCCTCGTCGCCCGCCAGCCCGCCCTCGATCCCGCGCGGATCGCGGACGTCGTCCTCGGCTGCGCCAACCAGGCGGGCGAGGACAACCGCAACGTCGCGCGCATGGCCGCGCTGCTCGCGGGCCTTCCCGACAACGTCCCCGGCGAGACGGTGAACCGCCTCTGCGCCTCGGGGATGAGCGCGGCCGCCAACGCCGCGCGCGCGGTGCGCCTGGGCGACGGCGACGTCTACGTGGCCGGCGGCGTCGAGAGCATGACCCGCGCGCCGTACGTGATGTCCAAGTCCTCGAAGCCCTTCGGCCGCGACGTCGAGCTGTTCGACACGTCGCTGGGCTGGCGCTTCGTGAACCCGCGGCTGCGCGACGCGTTCGGCGTCGACACGATGGGGCAGACGGCGGAGAACGTGGCGGAGCGCCACGGGATCACGCGCGCCGAGCAGGACCTGTTTGCCTGCCGCTCGCAGCAGAAGGCGGCGATCGCGCGCGACGGCGGCCGCTTCGCGCAGGAGATCGCGCCCGTGGAGGTGCCGGCCGGCCGCAAGGGCACGGTGACCGTCGATCGCGACGAGTTCCTGCGCCCCGACACGACCGTCGAGACGCTGGCGAAGCTGAAGCCCGCGTTCCGCACCGACGGCAGGGGCTCCGTCACCGCCGGCAACTCGTCGGGGCTCAACGACGGCGCGTGCGCGCTGCTGATCGCGAGCGAGGAGGCGGCGACCGCGATGGGCGCCAAGTCGCTGGCGCGCATCGTCACCACCGCGGTCGCCGGCGTCGAGCCGCGCGTGATGGGGCTCGGCCCCGTGCCGGCGACACGCAAGGCGCTCGCGCAGGCCGGGCTGACGATGGACCAGCTGGACGTGCTGGAGTTCAACGAGGCGTTCGCCGCGCAGGTGCTCGGCTGCCTGCGCGAGCTGGAGATCGACGCCGACGATCCGCGCCTCAACCCGAACGGCGGCGCGATCGCGCTCGGCCACCCGCTGGGCATGAGCGGCGCGCGGCTGCTGCTGACCGCCGCGCACGAGCTGCAGGCGACCGGCGGCCGCTACGCGCTGGCGACGATGTGCGTGGGCGTGGGGCAGGGGATGGCGACCATTCTCGAGCGCGTCTGATGGGCGGCGCCACCGGGCCGACGGCGCGATGAGCATCTACGCCTTCGAGGACTTCGTCCCCGTCGTGCACGAGAGCGCGTACGTGCACCCGAACGCGACGGTCACGGGCCACGTCACGATCGGCCGCGACGTCTACATCGGCCCGGGCGCGGCGATCCGCGGCGACTGGGGCGGCATCGTCATCGAGGACGGCTGCAACGTGCAGGAGTGCTGCACCGTGCACATGTTCCCCGGCGTCACCGTGGTGCTGGAGGAGGGCGCGCACGTCGGGCACGGCGCGGTGGTGCACGGCGCGCGCATCGGGCGCAACGCGCTCGTCGGGATGAACGCGGTGGTGATGGACCACGCGCACGTCGGCGCGGGCTCGGTGGTCGGCGCCCTGTGCTTCGTCCCCACCGGCATGCAGATTCCGGAGCGGAAGGTGGTCGTCGGCAACCCGGCGCGCATCGTCAAGGACGTGTCGGACGAGATGCTGGCCTGGAAGACCGAGGGCACGCGCCTCTACCAGGGGCTGCCGCGCCGGCTGCACGACACGCTGCGCGAGTGCGCGCCGCTGCGCGCGCTGACGCCCGAGCAGGCCGCGCGGCGCGACGCGCAGGCCGCCACCTACCGCACCTGGCACGAGACACGGGCGGGCGGCGCGGCCGCGGCCCCAGGGGACCGAACGGGAGACTGACGCGATGATGCGCCTGCGCAACTACGCCTGCGGCCAGTGGGTCGAGGGCAGCGGCAACTTCACCACGCTCTACAACGCCGTCACCGGCGAGCCGCTCGGCGAGACGTCGAGCCAGGGGCTCGACTTCGCGGCGATGGCGACCTACGCCCGCGAGGTCGGCGGGCCCGCGCTGCGGCGGCTGACCTTCCACCAGCGCGCGCGCATGCTCAAGGCGCTCGCGCTGTACCTGACGGAGCGGAAGGAGCAGTTCTACCGCATCTCGTCGTGGACGGGGGCCACCAAGACGGACCACTGGATCGACATCGACGGCGGCATCGGGACGCTGTTCGCGTACGCGAGCCGCGGGCGCCGCGAGTTCCCCGACGAGCCGTTCTTCGTCGACGGCCCGGTCGAGACGCTGAGCAAGAACGGCGGCTTCGTCGGCCGCCACCTGTGCGTGCCGCTCGAGGGCGTGGCCGTCCAGATCAACGCCTTCAACTTCCCCGTCTGGGGGATGCTGGAGAAGCTCTCGACGTCGCTGCTCGCCGGCGTGCCGGCGATCGTGAAGCCCGCGACGGTGACGAGCTACCTCACCGAGGCGGTGTTCCGCGCCATGGTCGAGAGCCGCATCCTGCCCGAGGGGAGCATCCAGCTGATCGTCGGCGGCGCGGGCGACCTGCTCGACCACCTGACGTGCCAGGACGCGGTCGCGTTCACCGGTAGCGCGTGGACCGGGCAGCTGCTGAAGAAGACGCCCGCGATGCTCGAGCACAACGTCCGCTACAACCAGGAGGCGGACTCGCTCAACTTCTCGATGCTCGGCCCGGACGCGACGCCGGGCAGCGAGGAGTTCGACCTGTTCGTGAAGGAGGTCGCGCGCGAGATGACGGTGAAGGCGGGGCAGAAGTGCACCGCGATCCGCCGCACCTTCGTGCCGCGCACCCTCGCCGACGACGTCGTGAAGGCGCTCTCGAAGCGCCTCGGCGGCGTGACGGTGGGCGACCCCACGAACGAGGGCGTGCGCATGGGCCCCCTCGCCGGCCGGTCGCAGGTGAAGGAGGTCGGCAAGGCGCTCGACGCGCTGAAGGCCGGCGCGGAGATCGCGTTCGGCGGCGGCGACGCGTTCGAGGTCGTGGGCGCGAATCGCGACGCGGGCGCGTTCTTCCCGATCACGCTGCTCTACAACGACCGCCCCTTCGACCGCACGCAGGCGCACGACGTCGAGGCGTTCGGCCCCGTGAACACGGTCATGCCGTACGACACGGTCGACGAGGCGATCGCCCTCGCGAAGCTCGGGCGCGGCTCGCTCGTCGGGTCGCTCTTCACGGCCGACGACCGCGTGGCGCGCGACGTCGCGCTCGGCACCGCGGCGTACCACGGGCGCCTCATGCTCGCGAACCGCCACTCCGCGAAGGAGTCCACCGGCCACGGCTCGCCGCTGCCGCACCTCGTGCACGGCGGCCCGGGGCGCGCGGGCGGTGGTGAGGAGATGGGCGGCGTGCGCGGCGTGCTGCACTACATGCAGCGCACGGCCATCCAGGGCTCGCCGACGACGGTCGCCGCGGTGACGCGCGAGTGGACGCGCGGCGCGGCGGAGCGAAAGGACCGCGTGCATCCGTTCCGCAAGCACTTCGAGGAGCTGGAGGTCGGCGAGAGCTGGACGACGCACCGCCGCACGGTCACCGAGGCGGACATCACGAACTTCGCCGGCATCTCGGGCGACTACTTCTACGCGCACGTCGACGACATCGCCGCGCGCGAGTCGATCTTCGAGCGGCGCGTCGCGCACGGCTACTTCGTCGTCTCGGCCGCGGCCGGCCTGTTCGTCGATCCGGCGCCCGGCCCGGTGCTCGCCAACTACGGCCTCGAGGGGCTGCGCTTCGTGAAGCCGGTGTACGCGGGCGACACGCTGCAGGTGCGCCTGACGTGCAAGAGCAAGGCGGCCAAGGACGACCGCGAGGACCAGATCCCGCAGGGCGTCGTGGCCTGGGACGTCGAGGTCTCCAACCAGGACGGCGAGGCGGTGGCGCTGTACACGGTGCTGACGCTGGTGAAGCGGCTGTATCCGCTGGACGGGCCGCCGGCCGCTTCGAACGGAGCAGGAGAGCAGGCCGGCGACGGCGTGGCCGCCCCGGCCGTGACCGTCACGGAGCAGCCCGGCAACGCGCCGGCGCGCATGACGTGAGCCGGCGGCGACCGGACCGGGCGCTGGACCGCGCCCGGCCGCGCGCCATCTTTGGGGAGCGAGGCCGGCGCGCGCGCGCCGGCCGCCACCCCGGGACACGAGGGAGGGGCAGATGAGCGGGAAGGAGGAGAAGCCGGGCAACCGGCGCTGTGATCCAGGCTGGGCCGCGGTCCGCTGACCACGTCCCCGCTTCCTCACACCTACCCGGAGATCCCTGTGGCCACGACCATCGAGTCCAGCGCCGTCGGCGCCGAGGCGCACGACACCTTCCCGATCAACGGCACCGACTACATCGAGTTCTACGTCGGGAACGCCAAGCAGGCCTCGCACTACTACCGCGCCGCGTTCGGCTTCAACCTCGTCGCCTACCGCGGCCCCGAGACGGGCGTGCGCGACCGCGCGAGCTACGTCCTGCAGCAGGACAAGATCCGCTTCGTCCTCACGACGCCCATCCGCCCCGACGCGAGCGACGAGGCGAAGGCGATCGCCGACCACATCTACCGGCACGGCGACGGCGTGCGCGACCTCGCGCTCTGGGTCGACGATGCGCGCGACGCGTTCGAGAAGGCGGTTGCGCGCGGCGCGATCCCGGTGCACGAGCCGCGCGTCGAGCGCGACGAGCACGGCGAGGTCGTGCTGGCGGCGTTCCGCACCTACGGCGACACGATCCACTCGCTCGTCGAGCGCCGCAACTACACCGGCCCGTTCCTCCCAGGCTTCCGCGCGGTGACGCCGGCGTACAACCCGCCGTCGGTCGGCCTCAAGTACGTCGACCACTGCGTGGGCAACGTCGAGCTGGGGAAGATGAACGTGTGGGTCGAGTTCTACGCCCACGTGATGGGCTTCCGGAACCTGCTCACGTTCGACGACGAGGACATCAACACCGAGTACTCGTCGCTGATGTCCAAGGTCATGGCGAACGGGAACGACCGCATCAAGTTCCCGATCAACGAGCCGGCCAAGGGGAAGAAGCGCTCGCAGATCGACGAGTACCTCGACTTCTACGGTGGGCCGGGCGTCCAGCACATGGCGCTCGCGACGGACGACATCGTGCGCACGGTGACCGAGCTGAAGGCGCGCGGGGTCGAGTTCCTCAGCACGCCGACGTCCTACTACGAGCAGCTGGAGGCGCGCGTCGGGAAGATCGACGAGCCGCTGGACGTGCTGGCGCAGCACGGCATCCTCGTCGACCGCGACCCGGACGGCTACCTGCTGCAGATCTTCACCAAGCCGGTGGAGGACCGTCCGACGGTCTTCTACGAGATCATCCAGCGGAAGGGCGCCAAGAGCTTCGGCAAGGGCAACTTCAAGGCGCTCTTCGAGGCGATCGAGCGCGAGCAGGAGCTGCGGGGGAACCTCTGATGCCCATCTACCACACGCTCGGCCAGGTCCCGCCCAAGCGCCACACCGCCATGCGGAAGCCGGATGGCGGGATCTACTCCGAGCAGCTGGTCGGGCACGAGGGCTTCACGGGCACGTCGGCGCTGCTGTACCACGTGCATCCGCCGACCACGGTGAAGAGCGTGCGCAAGCTGCGCGACCTCGTGTGGGAGGCCGACGACGACCAGACGCTCAAGCACCGCCACTTCCGCACGGCGCAGCTGCCCAAGGGCGGCTCGCCGACGCTCGACCGCACGCCGCTCCTGTTCAACGCGGACATCGGCATGCTGTACGTCGAGCCGGACGAGCAGGACGCGCACTTCTACCGCAACGCGCAGGCGGACGAGGTGGTGTACGTCGCGAAGGGGCAGGGGACGCTGGAGACGCAGTACGGCGACCTGCCGTACCGCGAGGGCGACTACGTCGTGATCCACCGTGGCATCATGCACCGGTGGAAGCTCGACCTGTCGAAGCCGAGCAAGTTCCTGGTGATGGAGAGCCGCGGGCACGTGCGCTGGCCCAAGCGCTACCGCAACGAGTTCGGGCAGCTGCTGGAGGGCGCGCCGTACTCGGAGCGCGACATCCGCCGCCCGACGGAGCTGCGCACGCACGACGAGATGGGCGACTTCCCCATCCTCATCAAGCAGTTCGACGCGCTGAACGAGTACGTCCTCGACCACCACCCGTTCGACGTCGTCGGGTGGGACGGCTACTTCTATCCGTGGATCTTCAACATCCACGACTTCGAGCCGATCGTCGGACGCGTCCACCAGCCGCCGCCGGTGCACCAGACCTTCCAGGGCGACGGCTTCGTGATCTGCTCGTTCTGCCCGCGGCCGTACGACTTCGGCGAGAACGCGATCCCGGCGCCGTACAACCACAGCAACGTGGACTCGGACGAGGTGATCTTCTACGCCTCCGAGGAGTTCATGAGCCGGAAGGGGATCGAGTTCGGCTCGATCACGCACCACCCCGACGGGATCCCGCACGGCCCCCACCCGGGCCGCTACGAGGCGAGCATCGGCCAGAAGTTCACCAACGAGCTGGCCGTGATGATGGACTCGTTCCGTCCGCTGAAGGTCGCGAAGGCCGTGCGCCCGTCCGAGGACGAGAGCTACCATCGCAGCTGGATCGAGGCGCAGCACGCGCGCGTGGCCGCGGCCGGCAACGGCGGCGCCGCGAGCCCGCAGCCGAGCGTGGCGCTCCCACTTACCGACTGACCATTCTCGACGCCCGGCGCTCCGCGCTCGGCGCTCGCTCAGTCGTGGAGACGGAGCGAGCGCCGAGCGCGGAGCGCTGAGTTCACGAATCCCTGAGCATTCCAATGCCCCGTCCCGCCCACCGCTTCCAGTCGCTGCCGCCGTACCCGCTCGCGCACGTGCCCATCCGCAAGCGCGAGCTGCTGCAGCGCGGCGTGGACGTCATCGACCTCGGGGCGGGCGATGCGGACCTCGCGCCGCCGGCCGCCGCCATCGCGGCGATGCGCGACGCGCTCGACGTGCCGACGATGCACCGCTACGGCTTCGGCCTCGGCCACTTCCCGTTCCGCGAGGCCATCAGCGCGTGGATGCAGCGCCGATTCGGGCTCGCCTTCGACCCGGTGACGGAGATCTGCCCGCTCATCGGCTCCAAGGAAGGCATCACGCACCTCGCGCTCGCGTACCTCGAGAGGGGCGACGTCGCGATCGTGCCGGAGCCGGGATACCTCGCGTACCTCGGCGGCACGCTGCTGGGCGAGGCGACGGCGTATCCGTACCCGCTGCGCCCGCGCACGAAGTTCCTCGTGGAGCTGGACGAGGTGCCGGAGCAGGTGCTGCAGCGCACGAAGCTCCTCTACCTGAACTACCCGAACAACCCGACGGCCGCCGTCGCGCCGCGCGACTACCTGGAGCGCGTCGTCCGCACGTGCCGAGAGCGCGACATCCTGCTGGTGTACGACAATGCGTACTCGGAGCTCGCCTTCGACGGCTACGTGCCGCCGAGCATCTTCGAGATCCCGGGCGCGCGCGAGGTGGCGGTCGAGTTCCACTCGCTCTCGAAGACGTACAACATGACCGGCTGGCGGCAGGGGTGGGCCGTCGGCAACCCGACCGTCATCGCCGCGCTGTCGAAGGTGAAGTCGTTCGTCGACACGGGCTCGTTCATGGCGATCCAGGCCGCGGGCGTCGCGGCGCTGGAGAGCTGGGCAGAGTTCGTCCCGGGCAACGTCGCCGTCTTCCGCGAGCGGCGTGACGCGGCGGTGGCGGCGTTCCGCGAGGCCGGCTTCGCGTGCGAGGTGCCGCGCGCGTCGATGTACCTCTGGGTGCCGCTGCCCGAGGGGGTGTCGAGCCGCGCGTTCAGCGACCGGCTGATGGACGAGGAGGGCGTGATCACGCTCGCGGGCGCGAGCTTCGGCGCGGGCGGCGAGGGCTTCTTCCGCATCTCGTTCATCGTCCCACCGGAGCGCATGGCGGAGGCCGCGCGGCGCGCGGGCCGCGTGCTCGCGAGCATGACCGGCGAGGACAGCCTGGCCGCGGCGCGCGCCTGAGCACCCGGCACGTCACGAGGCACGTGGCTTGCCGCCACGCGCGGCCATGACGGATTCCCTCGCTCCCGAAGTCCTCGTCCTCGGCGCGGGCGTGGCCGGTCTCGCGGCCGCGCGCGTGCTCGTCGACGCCGGCCGCCGCGTGCTCGTGCTCGAGGCGCGCGACCGCATCGGGGGGCGGGTGCTGACGCAACGCCGCGAAGACCTCGCCACGCCGATCGAGCTGGGCGCGGAGTTCGTGCACGGCACGCCGGCCGAGCTGTGGGCGGTGCTGGACGCCGCGCGGCTGCGCGTGGTCGACGCGGCGGAGGACCACGTCACCTTCGACGGCGGGCGACTGGAGGAGCGCGAGGACTTCGGCGGCGCGCTCGGCGCCGTGCTCGGCGCACTGGACCAGGAGGCGCGGGGGCCCGACCGCTCGTTCGCGGAGTTCCTGGATGCGCGCTTCGCCGACGCGGCGCACGCGGACGCGCGGCGGCTCGCGGCGTCGTACGTCGAGGGCTTCCACGCCGCGCCCATCGACGACGTGGGCGTGCACGGGCTCGCGCGCGCCGAGGGCGCGGCGTCGGGCAACGACCAGGCGTTCCGCGTGGTCGACGGCTACGATCGCGTCGCGGCCTGGCTGCACGAGGGGGCGGGCGCGCCGCCGCGCGTGCGGCTCCGCACCGTCGCGCACCGCGTGCGCTGGAGCGCCGGTCACGTGCGCGTCGAGGCGCACGGCCCCGACGCGCGCAGCGAGTCGGTGTTCGACGCGGCGGCGTGCATCGTGACGCTGCCCGTGGGCGTGCTGGCGTCGCGCCCGGACGCCGACGGCGCCGTCGCCTTCGAGCCGCCGCTGGACGCCAAGCGCGACGCGCTGGCGCGGATCGGCGCCGGCCACGTGACGCGCGTGGTGCTGCGCTTCCGCCGGCGCTTCTGGGAGGAGCGCGAGTACGTGCCCGCGCTGGCGGACGACGTCGATCCGTTGCAGCTGTCGTTCGTGCACGCGCCCGAGCAGCCCGTGCCCGTGTGGTGGACGCAGCGCGCGCTCCGCACGCCGCTGCTGGTGGCGTGGATCGGCGGGCCGCGCGGCGCGGCGATGGCGGCGCTGGACCGCGAGGCGCTCACCGAGCGGTGCATCGCGTCGCTGGCGACGACGCTCGGACGCGACCCGGCGGACGTGCGGGCCGAGCTGGTGGACGTGCACACGCACGACTGGAGCGACGATCCGTTCGCGCGCGGCGCCTACAGCTACGCGCGGGTCGGCGGCGCGGACGCCGGCGCGGCGCTCGCCCGGCCGCTCGACGACACGCTCTTCTTCGCCGGCGAGGCGACGGCGGCCGGGGGGAACACCGGCACGGTGCACGGCGCGCTCCTGAGCGGGCAGCGTGCGGCGCGCGAGGTGCTGGCGGCGCTCGGCCGGCGCTAGCTGGGGCACGCGCGGTACAGCAGCGGCGGCGCGGCGCCTATCTTGGGGGTTCCCCAGCCCCTTCCGCCGTCGTCGCCGCGTGTCCATGCGCTCCGTTCCGCTCGCTCTCGCCGCCGCCCTCGCCCTCGCGGCGTGCGCGCCCGCGCTCCGGCCCATCACCACGCCCGCTGCCGGCGTCACGGCGGCGCCGCCGCTGGCGCGCGAGTTCCGCGGCGTGTGGGTCGCGACCGTCGCCAACATCGACTGGCCGTCGCGCCCGGGGCTCCCGACCGAGCAGCAGCAGCAGGAGCTGCTCGCGATCCTCGACCGCGCGAAGGCGCTGAACCTCAACGCCATCGTGCTGCAGGTGCGGCCGTCCACCGACGCGATCTATCCGTCGTCGCTGGAGCCGTGGACGGAGTATTTGACCGGCGAGATGGGCCGCGCGCCGTCGCCCGCGTGGGATCCGCTCGCGTTCGCGGTGCGCGAGGCGCACGAGCGCGGGCTCGAGATGCACGCCTGGTTCAACCCGTACCGCGCGCGGCAGGTGGGCGCGAAGTCGCCGGTCGCCGCGACGCACGTCAGCCGCACGGTGCCGCAGCTGGTGCGCCAGTACGGGCAGCTGCAGTGGATGGACCCGGGCGAGCCCGAGACGCAGGCGCACTCGCTGCGCGTCATCATGGACGTGGTGAAGCGCTACGACGTCGACGGCGTGCACATCGACGACTACTTCTATCCGTACAAGGTGGCCGGCCCCGGGGGGAAGCCGCTCGACTTCCCGGACAGCGCGAGCTATGCGCGCTACGTCGCGGGCGGCGGGACGCTGGGCCGCGACGACTGGCGCCGCCACAACGTCGACGTCTTCGTCGAGCGCATGTACGGTGAGGTGAAGAAGGCCAAGCCGTGGGTGAAGGTCGGCATCAGCCCGTTCGGCATCGAGCGTCCGGGCCGCCCGGAGAAGGCGTGCTGCTTCGACCAGTACTCGGAGCTCTACGCCGACGCGGGGAAGTGGCTGCGCGCGGGGTGGATGGACTACTGGACGCCGCAGCTGTACTGGAAGATCAGCGCGCCGCAGCAGAGCTACCCGATGCTGTTGAAGTGGTGGACCGAGCAGAACGTGCACGGCCGCCACGTCTGGCCGGGCAACTTCACGTCGCGCGTCAACGACGGCAGCCCGCAGGCGTTCACGGTCGCGGAGATCGACTCGCAGATCCGGCTCACGCGCGCGCAGCGCGGCGCGACGGGGAACGTGCACTTCAGCATGAAGGCGCTGATGCGCAACCAGGGCGGGCTCGCGGACTCGCTCGCGGTCGGCGCGTACGCGGAGCCCGCGCTCATCCCCGAGTCGCCGTGGATGCCGGGGCGCGCGCCGGGGCAGCCGCGCGTGCGTCTGGCGACGGGCGCTGCGCCAGGGCGCGCGGAGCTGGAGCTGTCGCCCGCCGCGGGCGAGGCGCGGCCGTGGCAGTGGGTCGTGCGCTCGCGCCACGGCGCGCTCTGGACCACCGAGGTCGTGCCGGGCGCGCGCGCGCGCACCGCGGCGCCGGCGCCCGCCACGCGCGGCGCGCCCGACGAGGTGCTGGTGTTCGGGCTCGATCGCGCGGGGCGCGCCGGCGCGCCCGCGCGGCTCGACGTGCGCGTCGCCACGCGATGACGGCGATGCGCGCGCGCCCGTTCTTCCACCGCCAGACGGAGGGGATCCGCATCACGGTGCGGCCCTCGTTCCTGCGCGAGCAGTCGCGGCCGGGCGCCGCGCAGTTCGTGTTCGCCTACCACGTGCGCATCGAGAACGTCGGCGACCAGGCGGCGCAGCTGCTCACGCGGCGCTGGAACATCCACGACGACGTCGGCGAGGACACGCAGGTCGAGGGCGAGGGCGTCGTCGGCGAGCAGCCGGTCATCGCGCCCGGGCGCGTGCACGAGTACCGCAGCTTCTGCGTGCTGAAGTCCGAGAGCGGCTGGATGGAGGGCGAGTACCGCTTCGTGCGCGCGGACGGCTCGCGCTTCGACGCGATCATCCCCAGGTTCCAGCTGGCGGCCGCGGACGCGGCCCCCGACTGATCGTCCCGCCCGCCTCCTCGACACCGCGTTCGCCCATGCGCTCCGCGTTCCGGCTCGTTCCGCTCGCCCTGCTCGCGGCCGCGTGCGCGGGCGCCGAGGTGCCGACCGGCGACGCGCCGTCCGGGGGCACGGGACCCGGGGCGGCGAGCTTCGCCCTCCTGCAGACGCGCGTCCTGACGCCGCAGTGCGCGGGATGCCACACGGCGGGCTCACCGTCCGCGGCGCAGTCCGGGCTCGTGCTCGACGCGGGGAGCGCGTATGGCGCGCTGGTCGGCGTCCGGCCCACCAACGCCAACGCGCGGCGCGATGGCCTGCTGCGCGTCGCGGCCGGGAAGCCGGACAGCAGCCTGCTGTACCACAAGCTCGTCTGGACGCCCGGCCACCACGCGGCCGACTACGGCAACCCGATGCCCCTCGGCACTACGCGCGGCCTGGCGGCGGGGGAGCTCGAGTTCGTGCGCCAGTGGATCGCCGCGGGCGCGCCGCGCGAGGGGGCCGTCGCGGCGGCGTCGCTGCTGGACGATCGCACCGCGCAGACGCTGCCGCCCTTCGTGCCGCTGGCGCGCCCGGCGAGCGGCGTGCAGCTGGCCGTCGACAGCTTCGCGGTCGCCCCCGCGTTCGAGCGCGAGCTGTTCGTGCTGCGTCCGCTCGGCAACGCGGAGGAGGTCTTCGTCGACCGGTTCGAGTTCCGCATGCGGCCGGGGAGCCACCACCTGCTGCTCTACGACTTCGACCCGGGGCGGTCGCCGCTCTGCGTGCCGCAGGTGCTCGCGCTCGCGGGCGTCACGCCCGGGAACGTGCGGGACATCCGCAACCCGGATGGCAGCATGAACACGCTGGCGATGGCGCCCATGGCGTGCCACGTCTTCGTCGCCGGCTCGATGACGACGAGCTTCGCGTACCAGTTCCCGCCCGGCGTCGCGCTCCGGCTGCGCGCCAACGCGGCGCTCGACGTCAACGTGCACTACGTGAACCGCGGCGCCGCGCCCATGGCCGGCGAGGCCTACGCGAACCTCCACACCATCGATCGGGCGCGGGTGCAGCGCGCCGCGTCCACGCTCGACCTCGGGAACACCAGCTTCTCGCTCCCCGCCGGGCAGCGCACGACGGTGACGAAGGAGTTCGTGGTCGGTAGCGCGGCGCTGCCGCTGCGCGACTCCGTGCTCACCGTGTTCGCGCTGACGTCGCACATGCACAGCCGCGGCGAGCGCTTCGTGGTGCGCGTGAAGGGCGGGGCGCGAAACGGCGAGATCGTGTACGAGAACACCGATTGGGAGCACCCGGTGATGACGACGTACGCCTCGCCGCTCGTCCTGCGCCGCGGCGAGGCCCTCGTGTCCGAGGTGACGTTCCTCAACACGACCGCGCGGACGCTCCGGTTCGGGCTGACCAGCGAGGACGAGATGGCGATCGTCTTCGGCTACTACTACTGAGCCGTCGGCCCGCCCGCGCCGGTGCCGGTCGGACCGGCGGCGCCGGTCAGCGCGTCGAGCGGGATGCGCGTCGCGAACGGCGCGTAGAGCGTCGCGAACGCGGTCGCGGGCAGCACGTCGCGCACGAGGAGCGCCAGCGTCGCCGCCAGCGCCGCCTCGGCCACCGGCGCCAGCGGGTCGTCGTCGGCGGGCGGCGCACCGGGCGCTCCCGGCATCCGGAGGAGCTGCGCCAGCGGGCCGAGGGCCGCGTCGCGCTCCGGCTCGCGCTGCGTGCGGGCGACGGCGGCCGAGAGCGCGCGGTCGGCGGCGGCGAAGCGCCCGGTCCCCTGGAGCGCCTCGTACTCGTCGGCCGCCGCGGTCCACTCGCCCTGCGGCAGCGCGGCGAGGCGCTGGAGGAAGCGGCGGATCTCGAGCGTCTGGGGGCCGTAGGGCAGGGGCCCGTTGGGCGCGGCCGGCGAGGCGGAGGACACGGGCGGTCGGGCGTGCGACGGAGGAGAGGCGGGAGCCCGGGAAAGCTAGCCGGCCCGCCGAGCTCGCGCTGGCCGCGCGCAAGGGCTTGCAATATCTTCGGATGCGACGACGGCCCGAGCGTGCGCGCCCGGTCGTCGGCCGGGGCGGCGCAGGGGCGTCCTCCGGCACCGAACCCCTCGCTCAGAACCCGGCCAGTCCATGGCGAAGCAAGATGCGATCGAGCTCGAAGGCACCGTGGCGGAGGTGCTGCCCAACGCGACCTTCCGCGTCGAGACCAAGAGCGGTCACCAGGTGCTCGCGACGCTCGCCGGCAACATGCGCCGGTTCCGCATCCGCGTTCTGGCCGGCGATCGCGTGACGCTCGAGGTGTCGCCGTACGACCTCACGCGCGGACGCATCACGTTCCGCCACAAGAGCTGAGCCCGAGCGGGGGCGTGTCCACGCGGACACGCCCCCGTGCGCGTCTCCGCCCGCGCTCGGCGCACCGCTCGCCGGCACGATCCGTGTACGTCGCCCCGGCGGTCCGGCGCGCGGCGCCGGAGATCGCGGCGCGTGCACATCGGAGGGCGTGATGGGAGAGACGACGGTCACGAAGATCGACTCGCGGCAGTCGCCGCGCGGTCCGCGCGGACAGAAGTACCTCGCCGCCGGCAAGCGCATGGGCATGCGCCTGTGGGAGGAGCAGCCCACGCAGGGCGAGCCCGAGACGACCGTGCGCGCGTACGAGACGGTGGGCTACGTCATCAGCGGGCGCGCCGAGCTGCACATCGAGGGGCAGATGGTGCTGCTCGAAGCGGGCGACTCGTGGGCCGTGCCCGAGGGCTCGTCGCACCACTACCGCATCCTCGAGCCGTTCGTCGCGGTCGAGGCGACGTCGCCGCCGGCGCACGTGCACGCCCGCGACGAGTGATGCCCGTCGGCTGACGCGCTAGCGGCCCGTGAGCTTGCGCAGCAGGCCGCGCAGGCCGCCGCGCTTCGTCTCCTGACGCTCCTCGGTCAGCTCGACGATCGCGTCGATCGCCGCCAGCCGCTGCCCGCGCGGACCACTCGTCTGCGCGGGTGCGGACGTCTGCAGCTCGGCGAAGTCCACGCCCGGCGTCAGCAGCTCCGGCTCGGCGTCGAGGTCGTCCTCGTCGTCCGGCTCGACGGCGACACGCGGCTCCGCGGGTGCCGCCGCCACGGCGGGCAGGGCGTGCGCGGGCGTGGGTGTCCACTCGATCGCGGCGTCCAGCGCGGCCGCCAGCGAGTCGCCCGCCTCCAGCTCCACCGTCGCCGGCTCGGGCACCGGCGGGCCGGCGGCGAGCGCCAGCAGCGCGGACAGGTCCTCCTCGTCGTCGTCGCTCGCGTCGGCCTCGAAGACGGGCGTCGGTCGCCAGTCGGCGTCCACGGTCTCGTCGCCGTCGCTCGCGGTCGGCGCGGCCGGCGCGGCCGGCGCGGCCGGCTGCTCCTGCTCGACGTCGGGCGTCGGCAGCTCGAGGTCGAGCGGCGCCACGGCGTCGAACGCCGGCGCCTCCTCGCCGATCAGCGCGGCCGTCTCGCGCAGCGCGTCGTGCAGCGCCAGGTCGTCCGCGCCGCCGAGTCGTGCGCGCGCGCGCCGGAGCGCATCGCGCGCCTCGTCCTCGGGGCCCGCCGCGGCCAGCAGCGCGGCGACGTCGCTCCAACCGCGCGCGGCCACCGCCGGCGCCGCGACGCCCGCCTCGACCAGCGCCTCGCGCGTCTCGGCCGCGCGGCGCAGCGCGTCGGCGGCGTCGCTCCAGCGCCCCGCGCGCGCGAGCGCCTGGCCGAGGTTCGTGAGCGCGACCGCGGCGGCCGCGTCGGCGCCGTCCGCGGCGTCGACGGCGTCGGTGAAGCGCGCGGCGGCCGCCGACCACTGGCCGGCGGCGGCGGCGGCGTGGCCGGCGTCCAGCGCGCGGGCGAAGGCCGGATGGCGAAGTGCGTCGAGTGCGTGCGTCGTGTCGGGCATGGGCTCCTCCGAGCCAGGGACGCGCGGCCGCGACGGCGCGTCACCGACGTGCGGCTGTCCATCGGCGGCGGCCGCGGATAGCCCGCCGCGCGCGGGCGCGCAAGCCGTTGTCGGGTCGTCTCTGGCGTGGCACCTTACCGCCCCCGATTCACCCCCTGTCGCCCGCCGCATGCTGTCGCCGTCGCTCGTCCAGCAGGTCGCCACCGAGCTGTCGCTTCCCGCGCGCTCCGTCGCCAACACCCTCGCGCTCTTCGACGAGGGGAACACCCTTCCGTTCATCGCCCGCTACCGCAAGGAGGTCACGGGCAACCTCGACGAGGTGCAGCTGCGCGACGTGCGCGATCGCGCGGACTACCTGCGCGAGCTCGAGGAGCGCCGCGCCGCCATCCTCAAGTCGATCGAGGAGCAGGGCAAGCTCACCGACGACCTGCGCGCGCGCGTCAACGGCGTAGTCAGTAAGCAGGGACTCGAGGACCTGTACCTCCCGTACAAGCCGAAGCGCCGCACGCGCGCCATGATCGCGCGCGAGCGCGGCCTCGAGCCGCTGGCCGAGCTGCTGTGGGCCGGCGACGCGGACGACGCGGCCGTCGAGGCGGCGGCCGCCGGCTACGTCGATGCGGCGAAGGAGGTCCCTGCCGTCGCCGATGCGCTGCAGGGCGCGCGCGACATCCTGGCCGAGCGGGTGGCGGAGGACGCCGTGCTGCGCGGCGCGGTGCGCGAGGCCACGCGCGCGCGCGGCGCGGTCAAGAGCGCGGTCGTCATGGGCAAGGAGAACGAGGTCTCCAAGTTCCAGGACTACTACGACTTCTCCGAGCGGCTGCGCGACATCCCGTCCCACCGCGTGCTGGCGATCCGCCGCGGCGAGGAGGAGGGCTTCCTCGTCTGGTCGATCGACGCGCCGGTCGAGGAGATCATGGCGCTGATGCAGGAGACCGTCGTCGGCCGCCGGCGCGCGGCGCGGCTGCTCGGCCTCGTCGCGCAGGACGCGTACAAGCGGCTGCTCGCGCCGTCCATCACGGTGGAGCTGCGCCTGGAGCTGAAGACGCGCGCCGACGAGGAGGCGATCCGCATCTTCGGGCAGAACCTCGAGCAGCTGCTGCTCGCGTCGCCAGCGGGCGAGCGCGTGGTCATCGGCCTCGATCCGGGCTTCCGCACGGGCGTGAAGGTCGCCGTGCTGTCGCGCACCGGCGCCGTGGTCGAGACGGACACCTGGTACCTGCACCAGGCCGACCGCTTCGCCGCGTCGCTCGTGCGGCTCGCCGCGCGCCACGGCGCGGAGCTGATCGCGATCGGCAACGGCACCGCGTCGCGCGAGACGGAGCAGGCGGCGAAGGACGCGCTGGCGGCGGCGGGGAGCGCGCTGAACGGCGCGCGGCCGCAGGTCGTCGTCGTCAACGAGAGCGGCGCGTCGGTCTACTCGGCCTCCGACCTCGCGCGCGAGGAGCTGCCCGACCTCGACGTGTCGCTGCGCGGCGCGGTGAGCATCGCGCGCCGCCTGCAGGACCCGCTCGCGGAGCTGGTGAAGATCGACCCGAAGTCGATCGGGGTGGGGCAGTACCAGCACGACGTCAACCAGCCGCAGCTCAAGCGTCGCCTCGACGAGGTGGTGGAGAGCTGCGTGAACCGCGTCGGCGTCGAGGTGAACACGGCGTCGGTGGCGCTGCTGGCGTACGTCGCCGGCGTGGGCCCCACGCTGGCGCAGAACATCGTGAAGCTGCGCGACGAGCGCGGCGGCCTGCGCTCGCGGAAGGACCTGCTGGAGGTGCCGCGCCTGGGCGCGAAGGCGTTCGAGCAGGCGGCGGGCTTCCTCCGCGTGCGCGGCGGCGCGCACCCGCTCGACGCGTCGGCGGTGCACCCCGAGCGCTACGCCCTCGTCGAGCGCATCGCTGCGGACCTCGGCGTCTCCGTCCCGCAGCTCGTGGGCGACGAGGCGCTGGCGCAGAAGGTCGAGCCGCAGCGCTACGTCTCCGACGAGGTGGGGCTGCCGACGCTCCGCGACATCCTGTCGGAGCTGCGCAAGCCGGGCCGCGATCCGCGCGAGAGCTTCGAGCTGCCCGCCTTCCGCGACGACCTGAAGGAGCCGAAGGACCTGCAGCCCGGCATGGTGCTCGAGGGCGTGGTCACGAACATCGTCGCCTTCGGCGCGTTCGTGGACGTCGGCGTCCACCAGGACGGCCTCGTGCACGTCTCCCAGCTGTCGGACCGCTACGTCGCCGATCCCAACGCCGCCGTGCGCGTCGGGCAGAAGGTGCGCGTGACCGTGATGGCGGTCGATCTGGAGCGGAACCGCATCGCGCTCTCGATGAAGTCGAAGCCCGAGGCGGCGGGCGCGCCGCGCCGCACGGAGGCGCCGGCGGGCGACCGCCGCGACGCCGGCCGCCCGGATCCGCGCCGCGCACCGCGGCCGGCGGGGCGCCCGGAGGTGAAGGCGCCGAGCTTCGTCCCCAAGTCGGGCGCCGTCGCGCCGAACGGCATCCGCTTCAAGTAGGCCGCCGGGCGCGCGCGGCGCCCCGTCGGGCCGTCACAGGAGGCACATACGTCGACGACGTGTGTGCCTTTTGTTCATGGTGCGTGGAATCCCGCCCGGTGTGCGAGCCGAACCTTAGCTTCTGCGCCGGTGCGGCGTCCCGACGCGCGTCCCGCGGCCACCTCGGCCGTCGACGTGCGCCGCGCGATCGGGCGCACCTCCCACTCGGATCTCCCCCGCACGCCGCGGCGGACGGCAGACCCATCCCGGGCTGGCACCCGGAGGTCGGCGCGCGGGCCCGAGGTCCCTTTTCCCACTCGGAGACCTCCATGTCGTTGAAGCTCGTCAGGGCCGCGGGGCTGTGCCTCGCCCCGATGGTGCTCGGCGCTCTCGCCCCGAGGCTGGTGCTCGGCCAGGGCACCGGCACGGTCCGCGGCCGCGTGGTCGACGCGGCGGGGCAGCGCCCGGTCGCCGACGCGCAGATCAGCGTCGTCGGCACGACGATCGGCGCCATCACCAACGCCGCCGGCGACTACGTCATCGCGAACGTCCCCGCCGGCGCGCAGCAGCTGCGCGTGCGGCGCATCGGCTTCCAGGCCGGCGCGGCGCAGGCGGTGACGGTGACCGCCGGGGCCACCGCGACCGCCAACTTCACGCTGACGCAGGCCGCCGCGCAGCTGGACCAGGTGGTCGTCACCGGCACCGCCGGCGCGACCACGCGCCGCGCCGTCGGCAACGCGATCACGACCGTCAACGCGGCCGAGCTGACCGAGACCAACTCGATCTCGAACGTCAGCGAGATCCTGCAGTCGAAGACGCCGGGCGTCACGGTCCTCCCGGGCTCGGGCACCCCCGGCACCTCGGGCGAGATCCGCATCCGGGGCAACAACTCGCTCAGCGGGTCGCGCCCCGTGATCTTCATCGACGGCGTGCGCATGAACGCCGAGGGGCTGGGGAACTTCAACGCCACCGGCACCGGCGCCAACGGCCAGGCGCAGTCGACGCAGATCACGTCCGGGCTCGACTTCATCAACCCCGAGGACATCGAGAGCATCGAGGTCATCAAGGGGCCGGCGGCGTCGACGCTGTACGGCGCCGACGCATCGGGCGGCGTCATCCAGATCATCACGAAGCGCGGGATCCGTGGCCAGCAGAAGCCGCAGTGGACCGCGCGCGCGGAGCGGGGCCTCAACCAGTGGGGCGTGGCGTCGCTCACCAACTACCTCACCTGCGACTCCGCGCGGATCGCCGCGCGCACCACCGTCGACGGCGCGCCGCAGCCGACGTACACCGGATGCCAGGGGCGCGCGATCGGCACGGTGCTCACGGCCGACCCGCTCAAGCAGGACCCGGCCGCGATCCGCGACGGCACCATCCAGCGCCTGAACCTCGGGCTGCGCGGCGGCGCCGACCGCTACTCGTACTTCCTGTCGGCCGACAAGGACGACGAGTACGGCATCTTCTTCAACAGCTTCAATCGGCGGAAGGCGGCGCGCGGCAACTTCGTGCTCGCGCCCAACGACCGCACGGAGCTCACGGTCAACGTCGGCTACCTGACCAACGACCTGCGCCTCCCGCCGCAGGACGAGTCGCCGCTCGGCGTCCTGCTCAACACGTCGCGCGCCCAGCCCGGGCTGCGCCCGCAGACGCTCGTCCGCAACGGCGTGGCGGGGCGCGACACGATCGCCTACCCGAGCCAGGCGCCCTACCGCGCCAACGCGTACAACAACCGCACGCAGTCGGACCGCCTGCAGCTCGCGACGACGCTGAACTACAACCCGGCGTCGTGGCTGCGGAACCGCCTGACGCTCGGCACCGACCAGATCTACTCGACCGCCAACGTGCTGGTCCTCCCCGGCGACGACTTCGAGCCGACGGGCAACGTCCTGCAGCGCACGCCGCGGTCGCGGAGCTACACGATCGACTACGTCGGCAACGTCCCGTACCGGCTCACGAAGGCGCTCCAGGCCACCACGTCCATCGGCACGCAGATCATCGCGCGCCGCAACGAGACGCTCAGCGCGAGCGGCACCGGGCTCGGCGCCCCGGACGTGTCGGTCATCGGGTCGGCCAGCACGACGTCCGGGCTGAACACGTTCTCCGAGAACAACTCGGTCGGCTACTTCGTGCAGCAGCAGCTCGACTGGAACGACCGGCTGTTCCTCACGGGCGCGGTGCGCGCGGACGACAACTCGTCGTTCGGCACCGACTTCAACACGATCGTCTACCCGAAGTTCTCGCTCTCCTGGGTGCTGAGCGAGGAGCCGGCGCTGGAGGGGCTCTTCCGCACGCTGCGGACGAACACCTTCAAGCTGCGCTCCGCCTGGGGGCAGGCCGGCCGCTCGCCCGAGCCCTACGCCGCCACGCAGACGTACCAGGTGGTCCGTACCACCGTGTCGCAGTCGAGCACCGTCTCGGGGCTCATCACCAACGCGTACGGGAATCCGTCGCTCAAGCCGGAGCGCGGCGAGGAGTTCGAGATCGGCTTCGAGAGCGGCCACCTGAACGAGCGCCTCGGTCTCGACTTCTCGTACTACAACCGCCGGACGCGCGACATGCTGCTGCGCGTCGCGGTCGCGCCGTCGCTCGGCTTCGCGCCGACGACGACCACCAACCCGTTCGTCAACCTGGGCACGGTCAAGAATTCCGGCTTCGAGCTCGGGCTCAACGCCACGCCGGTGCAGACCGCGCGCTTCGTATGGGACGCGCGCGTCACCGCGGCGACCAACAACGACATCCTCGAGACCTTCGGCATCCCGGGGCGCACCAGCGAGAACCCGATCAGCCAGGCCTACGGCGTCGTGCAGCAGCACCGCGTCGGCTACCGCCTCGGCGCCTACTGGGCCCCGGTCGTCAAGCGCGATGCGGAGGGGAACATCCAGCTGACGCCCGGCGGCGCGATCGACACCGTCGGCACCACGCGGTACATCGGCCCGTCCGCGCCGACGCGCGAGGTCGGCTTCTCGAACACGTTCACCTTCTTCCGCAACTTCCGCCTGTACGCGCTGCTCGACTACAAGGGCGGGCACTACCTGTTCAACGCCAAGGAGCGCAGCCGCTGCCAGGCCGCGAACGACAACTGCGCGGCGGTCAACGATCCGCGCTTCCTCGGCGCCCGCAGCCCGCGCACCCGCGCCGACTCGCTGCTCCGTCGCGAGGTGGACGCGCTCCGGACCGTGCCGTCGCTGTTCATCGAGAAGGCCGACTTCGTGAAGCTGCGCGAGGTCTCGCTCGCGGTGACGATCCCCCAGCGCCTCATCGCGCGCACCGGCGCGTCGGCGGCGCAGCTCATCGTCAGCGGGCGCAACCTGGGGCTGTGGACGGACTACACCGGCTACGACCCAGAGGTCAACTCGTACGGCGGCCGCGACTTCGTGCGCGTCGACGCCTATGCGGCGCCGATGACGCGCCGGCTGTCCGGCCAGATCAACCTCACCTTCTGACCCCGGCGATCCCATGCGAAAGCTGCACTCGGTCCGCCGCGGCCCGCGACCCCGGCTGGCGACGCTCGGCGCGCTCGTGCTGGGCGCCGCCGTGGTCGGGGCGTGCAACGAGTTCCTCCAGGCCGAGAACCCCGGCGCCGTCGAGGAGTCCGACGTCAACCAGCCGCAGTACATGTCGCTGCTCGCCAACGGCGTGATCAGCGAGTTCCAGGCCGCGTTCTCGAACATCACGTGGTGGAACTCGATGTTCAGCGACGAGCTGTACAACCGGCAGACGTTCTTCGAGGAGATCCTGATCGACCAGCGCCGCGTCGGGCCGGAGAACGGCACCAACGGCACCTTCATCTACCCGCGCATCCAGCGGGCGCGCTTCTCCGCCGACGACGCCGTGTCGCGCATGAAGATCGTGCTCGGCGACAGCGCGGGCGTCGACATCCGCGTGGCGCGCTCGCTGGCGTACGGCGTCATGACCTACAACTATCTCGCCGAGATGCTCTGCGAGATCCCGTTCGACGCGCAGGCGCCGCAGACCCCCGACGACGTGTTCCGGAAGGCGATCGCCAAGGCCGATTCGGCGGTGACCGTCGCCAACGCCGCCAAGGCGCGGGCCAAGGCCCGCACGCCGATCGTGGCGGCGGACACCCTGGCGGCCGACTCGGTGCGCAACTTCGCGCTGGTCGGGGCGGCGCGCGCGGCGCTGAACCTCAACGACCGGGCGCGCGCGGTGACCTACGCGCAGCAGGTGCCGGCGGCGTTCAACTTCTTCGCGACGTTCTCCAACAACTCGACGGCCGAGAACCACCGCATCTGGTCGAACCTGACCGCGGCGTCGAGCGCCACCACCGACAACACGCCGTTCCGCGACATGGCCGGCGACGTGCGGATCCCGCGCAGCGGCGTGACGGGCGTGACGGGGCTCATCCCGCGCTCGCCGTCGTCGTACAGCAGCTTCGACGGCACCGCGACCGGTGCGCCGTTCGTCCCCGGCGGCACGGTCCGCATCGCATCGGGGCTCGAGGCGCGCTACATCGTCGCCGAGGCGCAGATCGAGTCGAACCCGGCGCAGGCGCTGACGCTGATCAACGAGCGCCGCGCCTTCGGCCGGCTCCAGCAGCCGGTCTCGGGGCTCACCGGGACGGCGCTGCTGACCGAGCTGCGCGATCAGCGCCGGCGCGACTTCTACCTCGACAACCACCGGCTCGGAGACCTGCGGCGCTACCTGAAGTACTACCAGGTCAACGAGTTCCAGCGCGGCCCGTATCCCACCAGCACGACGGGGGAGACCTACGGCGACCAGACCTGCTGGCCGCTGACGCTGGCCGAGATCAACGGGAATCCGAACATCCCGCGGCCCTGAGCGAGCTCGGTCCCTGCAGCGCGAGGGGGCGCCGTCCGATACGGACGGCGCCCCCTCGCGCGTTCCGCCCTGATTCCGTGGCCGCTCGCCCCCGGCCGACGGGCGCCTGAGACTCCGGCTCGCGCGCGTTCGTCACACATCTGGAAGGATCGTCTCGTCCGCGGTCTCGCACGCTTCGCCCGGTGCGGTTCGCGGTTCGTACACGCCCTGTACGATCTTGCCGTACACGCGCGCGACGCCTTAACCTTCTGCCCGCCGCGTCAGGGCCGGCGCGCTCATCGATTCGTCGCTGAGGCGCCAGACCGCCTCGCCGCGCGCCCGTACGTCCCCCTCGGGACCACCGCGCGGCCCCAGGCCCGCGGAGGTTCCGTCCCTTCTCCGGAGACCTCCATGTCGTTGAAGCTCGTCAGGGCCACGGGGCTGTGCCTCGTCCCGATGGCACTCGGCGCCTTCGCCCCGCGGCTCGTGCTCGCACAGGCGACCGGCACGGTGCGCGGGCGCGTGATCGAGTCCGGGTCGCAGCGCCCCGTCCCCGACGCGCAGGTGAGTGTCGTGGGTTCCACCCAGGGCGGCATCACCAACGCGGCGGGCGAGTACGTGATCGCCAACGTGCCGGTGGGTGAGCGCCAGCTGCGCGCGCGTCGCATCGGCTTCCAGGTGGCCAACCAGACGGTCACCATCGTCACCGGCGGCTCGGTGCGCGCCGACTTCACGCTCACGACCGCGCCCGCGCAGCTCGACCAGGTCGTCGTCACGGCCCTCGGCCAGACGGCGTCGCAGCGCTCGCTCGGCACCGCGCAGCAGACCGTCCGCGGCGCCGACATCGCCGAGGCGCAGCGCCCGAACTTCGTCAACGCGCTGCAGGGGCGCGTGGCGGGCGTCGAGGTGGTGAGCAGCTCGGGCGTGCCCGGCGCGTCGTCGTCGATCACGATCCGCGGCGTCAGCTCGATCAGCAGCAGCAACCAGCCGCTGATGATCATCGACGGCCTGCCGATGGACAACAAGACGCTGAACACCGGCGTCCTCGCGTCGGACCGGCCGGGCTCCGTCAGCGGGTTCAACAACCGCGGCGTCGACTTCACGAACCGCGCGGCCGACCTGAACCCCGACGACATCGAGAGCGTCACGGTCCTCAAGGGCCCCGAGGCGTCGGCCCTCTACGGCATCGACGCCGCCAACGGCGCCATCGTCATCACGACGAAGCGCGGCCGGCCGGGGCAGGGGGGCCTCGACTACAGCAACAGCTTCACGTTCGAGAAGACCAACGCCCGTCCCGAGGTCCAGCGGACCTACGGCGTGAGCGGCGTCGGCTCGACGACGTTCCAGTACTTCGGGTTCCCGTACCCGGACACGACGACGTTCTACGACAACGTCGACGGCTTCTTCCGCACCGGCACGCGGCAGAACCACAACCTGTCGTTCAGCGGCGCGGCGGCGGACAACCGGGTGAACTACCGCGTCGGCACCAGCATGCTGCGGCAGGCGGGCGTCGTCCCCGGCACCAAGTATGACCGCGTCAACGTCACGGGTGCCTCGGGCGCGCAGGTCGCGAGCTGGCTCAAGGCCGACCTGTCGATGCAGTACACCAACGCCGAGAACGCGCAGTCGTTCAAGGGTGAGGGCGGACCGCTCATCGGCCTGCTCGTGTGGCCGGCGTTCGACGACGCGTCCGACTGGCTCACGCCGGCCGGTCAGCGCCGCCGCCTGACGTCGCTCGGCGCGGCGTCCGAGGTCGACAATCCGTACTTCAACGTCAACAAGAACCGGATCAACTCGACCAACAACCGCATCCTCGCCAACCTCGGCCTGATCGTCACGCCGTTCTCGTGGGGCAACCTGCGGACGAACATCGGCGTCGACAACTACGTGAACCAGAACCAGCTGATGCGCCATCCGGAGAGCGCGCTCGGCATCACGTACAACGGCACGCTGGACGAGGCGAACGACATCACGCGCAACATCAACGCGCAGACGCTGCTGAACTTCAACCGCCGCGAGCTCGGCGGTGGGTTCGCGATCGCGGGTCTGCTCGGCAACGCGATCTCGGATGCGCGCTCGGAGACGGACGCGCTGCTCGGCCAGGACTTCCTGGATCCGCAGTTCGTGTCGATCAACAACACGAACCTGCGCTTCAACCGCACCACGCTGGCGCAGCGCCGCCTCGTGAGCGCGTTCGGGCAGGCGACGATCGACTTCAACGAGTACCTGTACCTCACCGTCACGGGCCGTAACGACTGGACGTCGACGATCCCGATCGGCGAGAACTCGTTCTTCTACCCGTCGTTCTCGGGCAGCTTCGTCTTCTCGGACGCCTTCCCGTCGCTCAAGCGCTTCATGACGGGCAAGCTGCGCGGCGGCTACGCCGAGGTGGGCAAGGACGCGCGTCCGTACGCCTACCGCCCGTCGCTCGAGTTCAAGGCGACGTCCAACGGCGGCTACGGCTACGGCTTCACGGGCCCGAACCTCGCGCTCAAGCCCGAGTTCGCGCGCTCGTACGAGTTCGGCACGGAGCTCAGCTTCCTCGACGACCGCCTCGGCATCGACGCGACGGTCTACCGGAAGCAGACGAAGGACCAGATCGTCAACGACATCCGCGGCTCCTACGCGACCGGCTACATCCTCTTCAACCTGAACGGCGCGGTCACCCGCAACGAGGGCCTCGAGCTCACGGTGCGCACCACGCCGGTCCTGAAGGGCAGCTTCAGCTGGGACGTGCTGGGCAACTTCGAGAAGGCGCGCGGCAAGGTGCTCGCCCTCCCGAACGCGCTGCCCGAGTCGTACGTGTCGGACACGTGGCTCTTCGGCAACGTCCGCAACGGCACGGCGCCGAACATGTCGACGCGCTCGCTGACCGGCCTGTTCTACCTCCGCGCCACCGACGGCCCGGCGAAGGGCAAGCTGCTCATCGACCCGACGACCGGCCTCCCGCTGCGCTCGACGACGTTCATCGACGCCGGCTACGACCGTCAGCCGGACTTCACGATCGGCGTCACGAACACGATCCGCTTCAAGAAGCTGTCGCTCAGCGCCCTCGTCGACATCCGCAAGGGCGGTGACGTGTTCAACGCCACGCAGCACTTCCTGACGGCGCGCGGCCTCGCCACCTCGACGCTCGACCGCACGCGTCCGCGCGTGATCGACGGCGTGCTCCGCGACGGCAAGGAGAACTCGGCCAACCCGACGGTCAACAGCATCGTCGTCGTCCCGGCCGTGCAGACGTCGTACTACACGCTGATGTCCGAGGAGCTCTTCATCGAGAAGGACATCAACTGGCTGCGCCTGCGCGACGTGACGCTCCAGTACCAGCTGCCGGCCCGCTTCGCGCGCCAGGCCAGCATCTTCGTGACGGGCACGGACCTGTACCTGCTGACGAACTACTCGGGTCTCGACCCGATCGTCAACGGCAACACCGCGGCGGTCGGCGGCTCGGGCGCGGCCGGCATCGACTACGGCAACTTCCCGATCCCGCGCGGCTTCAACTTCGGCCTCCGCCTGGGGCTCTGATGATGCGACTGAGAATCCGATCGCTCGCCCTCGCGGCGGGCCTGCTGACCACGGCCGCCGTCGGCTGCCGCGACTTCCTCGACGTCAACGACAACCCGAACGCGCCCCAGACGGTCACGGCGAACCTGTACCTGCCGCCGATGATCCACTGGATGGTGACGTCGCCGCAGTTCGACGGGCGCTTCGTCGGCCGCTACACCCAGCAGGTCGTGCTGACGGGGACGATCGTCAGCACCTGGGACCGCATGGGCTACGACCCCTCCAGCGACAACGGCGCGCAGCAGTGGCGTGACGTGTACTGGAGCCTCGGCCAGAACCTGGTCGACATGATGAACAAGGCCGAGGCCGAGCAGCGCTGGGACCTCCTCGGCGTCGGGCAGATCCTGAAGGCGTGGGGCTGGCAGTCGCTGACCGACCTCCATGGCGAGATCATCGTCAAGGAGGCGATCGACCAGTCGAAGTTCAGCTTCAACTACGACACGCAGGAGTACGCGTACCAGGAGGTCCAGCGCCTGCTCAACGAGGCGATCAAGAACCTCCAGCGCACCGACGGCGCGGTCGACCAGAGCTACCTGGCGCGCGGCGACAAGCTGTACAACGGCGACCGCTCGAAGTGGATCAAGTTCGCCTACGGCATGCTGGCGATGAACCTGAACCACTACTCGAACAAGTCGTCGTACAAGCCGGCGGACGTGATCGCGGCGGTGGACAAGTCGCTCGCGAGCAACGCGGACGACGCGCTCCTGACCTACCCGAACACGAACAACGACGACATCAACTTCCTCGGCCGCACGCGCAACAACTTCACCAGCTACCGCCAGACGCGGTTCGTGGTGGGGCTGATGGACGGGACCGTGTTCGGCGCCGTCGATCCGCGCATGACCCGCATGCTGTCGCCGTCGCCCGACGGCCAGTACCGCGGCCTGGATCCGAACGTCGTGGGCTTCGGCGCCCTCACGGTCGCGCAGCAGCCGAACAACCTGTACGGCTATCCCACCACGGGCGGGCTCCAGCTGCCGGGCCGCTACCTCTTCGACGACAAGGCGAAGATGGCGGCGATGACGTACTCGCAGCTGCAGTTCGTGAAGGCCGAGGCGGCGTACCGCGCGGGCGACAAGGCGACGGCGCTGGCGGCGTACCGCAACGGGGTCTCGTCGCACATCGACTTCGTGAACGCGCGGAACCTCGACAACAACCAGAACGCGACGCAGATCACCGCGGCCGAGAAGGCGGCGTTCCTGGCGGATCCGCGGATCGTCCCGACGAACCCGGCGCAGCTGACGCTGACGCAGATCATGTCCCAGAAGTACATCGCCCAGTGGATGTGGGGACACAACGAGCTGTGGATGGACATGCGCCGCTACAACTACACGGGCGCCGATCCGGTCACCGGCCAGCAGGTCTACCCGGGCTTCACGATCCCGACGTCGCTCTATCCGGACAACGGCGGCAAGGTCGTGCAGCGCATCCGGCCGCGGTACAACTCGGAGTACGTGTGGAACCGGACCGGGCTCGAGGCGGTTGGCGCGCTCGCGCTCGACTACCACACGAAGCCGCTCTGGATCACTCAACCGTAACGTGGCCATGATCAGACTTCGATCCGCAGCCGTGCTGCTGTCCGCCGGGCTGCTCGCCTCGTGCGGCGACAAGCAGGGCGCGCAGGACATCCTCGGCTCGCTCCCCGGCGCGCGCGTGAAGTTCTTCAACTTCGGCGTCAACGCGCCGAGCGTGAACTTCTACGCGAACGACCGGAAGATGACGGCGATCACGTCGGGCACCGGCGTCGAGTCGACCACCGGCGTCGCCTACGGCGGCGTCGGCTCGGGCGGCTTCTACTCCGCCATCGAGCCGGGGCAGTACACGTTCAGCGGCCGCATCTCGGCCGCGACGGACAAGGACCTCGCGGTCGCCAGCGCGGCCGCGACTCTGGCCGACGGGAAGGCGTACACGTTCTACATGAGCGGCATCTACGACGCGACGGCGAAGAAGGCCGACGCGTTCGTGGTCGAGGACAACTTCCCGGCGGACATCGACTACGCGGCGACCTACGTTCGCTTCGTCAACGCGAGCTCCAACTCGCAGCCGATGGCGCTCGTCGTGAAGAACCCCAACGCCGGCAACGCGATCGTCGGTGCGACGACGGTCACGGCGTACAAGAGCGCCTCGCCGTTCGTGCGCATTCCGGGCAGCGTCGCCGCCGACCTGGAGACCGTCGCCGCTGGGTCGTCGACGCCGCTCGTGACGCGCACGGGCGTCGCCCTCGTGGTGGGCCGCGTCTACACGATCACGCTGCGCGGCGACATGACCGTCACGTCCACCACCTCGGCCAACCGGCCCCAGCTCGACTTCACCGCGAACCGGTGAGGCGGGCGGCCATCGGCCGCACGTGAGACGCGGGCCGCGATCCGAGAGGATCGCGGCCCGCGTCGCGTCTGCCCCTGTCCGCGCGGCGCTCAGCCGTCGCGCAGCGCCGCCATCGGCGTCGACCGGAAGGCCTCGCGGCCGGTCAGCACGCCGATGAGCAGCGTCAGCGCCATCAGCAGCCCCGCGATCGCGAGGGCCGAGTCCCACGCGGGCACGAACGTCCCGCGGAAGATCCACTTCTGCAGCGCCCACGCGCCCGCGAACGAGAGCAGCATCCCCGCGACCGCGCCGAGGGCGCCGAGCACCGCGTACTCCGCGAGCAGGATGCGGCCGATCTGCGCGCGCGTCGCGCCGAGCGTCTTGAGGAGCACCGCGTCGCGCAGCCGGTCGCGCCGTGTCGCGGCGACCGCGCTCACGAGCACCGGGATGCCCACCGCGAGGCAGAACACGCCCAGGAAGCGCACGGCGACGGCGACCTTCTCGAGGATGCTGCCGACCGTGCGCTGCACGAGCGACAGGTCGACGCTCGAGACGTTCGGGTGGCGCGCGACGACGTCACGCTGCACGCGCGCCACGCCGTCCGGCGTCGGAATGCGCGCGAGGATCACGAACTGCTTCGGTGCCGCCTGCAGCGCCGCCGGCTGGAACACCGCGAAGAAGTTGGGCTCGAAGCGCTGCCAGTTCACCTCGCGGAAGCTCGTGACGCGCGTGGCGACCTGCACGCCCTGCACGTCCCACGTCACTGTGTCGCCGAGCGAGAGGCCCAGCTCGCGCGCCACGCCCGCCTCGAAGCTGACCTCGGGCGTCGTGCCCGCGGGCGCGTCCGACGTGAAGAAGCGGCCCGCGGTCACGCGCTCCGCCTCGCCCTGCGTCGTGCGGTAGGTCGACCGGTACTCGCGCCGCAGCGGCCACCGCTCCCCGCGCCGGCTCGTGTCGGCCAGCAGCGACGCCGTCGTGCGGCCGTTCACCGCGGCGATGCGCATCGTGACGATCGGCGTCGACGACAGCACGCGGTAGCCGCCCGCCCTGAGGGTCGAGTCGACGAACGTCGCCTGGTCCTCCTGCACGTCGAAGAACAGCACGTTGGCGCGCGTGGCCGTGTCGCGCAGGTCGAGCGTGCGCAGCAGGTTCGCCTGCACCAGGTAGATCGTCGACACGAGGAACGCGCCGAAGCCGAGGGCGAGCGTCACCGCCCGCGTCTGGCTGCCGGGCCGGTAGAGGTTCGCGACCCCCTGGCGCACGACGTACGGCCACCCCTTCCGCAGCGCGCGCCGCGCGAGCCAGCTGGTGACCGTGGCGCTGACCCAGAGCAGTGCGAGCGCCGCGAAGATCGCGAGCGTGATCCCGAGCCCGTCGCGCACGCGTCCCGTACGCTGCACCGCGAGCCCGGCGACGCTCGCCACGACCGCGAGGCTCACGAGCGCGCTCGCCCAGTCGAGCCCCCTGCCTCGCAGCGCGCCCGGATCGACGTCGCGGCGGATGGCCTGCAGCGGGCTGACGCGCCGCAGCGCGAGCAGCGGCCGCAGCGCGAACACGAGCGCCACCCACACGCCCACGATCACGCCCGCCACGATCGCCGCCGGCTCCAGCGTCACCGACACGTCCACCGGCAGGAACTCGCCGAGCACGCGCGGGATCAGCAGCTGCACGCCGATGCCGAGCAGGGCGCCGGCCGCCGCGCCGATCAGCCCCATCGCGGCGGCCTGCGTGACGTAGATCGCCAGGATCTGCCGCGCCGTCGCGCCCAGGCAGCGCAGCACCGCGACCGTGTCGATCTTGCGCGCGACGAAGGCGCTGACGCCGCTCGCGACGCCCACGCCGCCCAGGAGCAGCGCGATCAGCCCGACGATCGACAGGAAGTCGCTCAGCCGGTCGACGGCCTCGGTCAGCCCGCGCTCGGTGTCGGCGACGGTGCGGCTGCGCACCTGCTGGTCGTCGAACCGGCGCTTGACGGGCTGCAGGAACTTCGCGGCCGACTGCCCGTCGGGGAGTCGCACCACCGCCTCGTACTCCGCGCGGCTGCCGAACACCAGCAGCTGCGTCTCGGCCAGGTAGCGCGCGGGGATGTAGACGCGTGGGCCGATGACCGACGCGATGCCCGCGTCGCCGGGGACGTTCTCCAGCGTGCCATCGATGCGGAAGCGCCCGTAGCCCAGCACCAGCGTGTCGCCGATCTGCGCGTCGAGCGCGATCAGGAGCGAGCGGTCCACCAGCGCGTGCGGTCCGCCATGGAGGGCGGTCCAGCGCCCGGCCGGCCGCGTCGTCACCTCGCCATAGAACGGGTAGCCGCGCTCCACCGCGCGCACCTGCACGAGGCGCGTCTTCCCGGTGCGCGGCACGAGGCCCATGGACGCGAACTGCGTCGTGCGCGCCACGCGGACGCCGCGCGCGGGGAGCGAGTCGAGCCACGCCAGCACCGGCTTGGGCCACGGGCGCCGCGTGGTGAACGCGACGTCGCCGCCGAGCAGCGCGCGCGACTGCGTGCGCACGGAGCGCGCGACGTTGCCCGCGAACGAGTCGATGGCCACCAGCGCCGCGACGCCGAGCGCGATGGACGACATGTAGAGCAGCAGGCGACGGCGCGCCGTGCGGCTCTCGCGCCACGCGAGGCGGAAGAGGGAGGCCCAGGGCGAGCGAGCCCCGCTGTCCGGCGCGCTCACGACGCCGCCCGCTCGATCAGCGGCTCCGCGGGAGCCTCCGCGCCGCTGTCGCTCACCACCACGCCGTCCGCCAGCCGGATGACGCGCTGAGTGCGCGCGGCGAGCCCCAGGTCGTGCGTCACCAGCACGATCGTCGTCCCGTCCTCGCGGTTCAGCGACTCCAGCAGCTCGACGATGCGTGCGCCCGTCGCGCCGTCCAGGTTGCCCGTGGGCTCGTCGGCGAAGAGGATGCGCGGCCGGTTCACGAAGGCGCGCGCGATCGCCACGCGCTGCTGCTCGCCGCCCGAGAGCTGGGCAGGGAAGTGGTGCCCGCGTCCCGACAGCCCCACGCGGTCCAGCAGCTCGCGCGCGCGCGCCTCGGCGCCGCGCTCGCCGCGCAGCTCCAGCGGGACGGTGACGTTCTCGAGTGCGGTGAGCGTCGGGATCAATTGAAAGCTCTGGAAGACGAACCCAACTTTCTCGCCGCGGAGGCGCGCCCGCGCGTCCTCGTCGAGCGACGTCAGGTCGACGCCGTCGAGAACCACCTGGCCGCGCGTGGGTACGTCCAGACCGGCCAGCAGCCCGAGGAGCGTCGTCTTGCCGCTCCCCGACGGACCGACGATCGCGGCGAAGGCGCCCGTCTCCAGCGCGAAGGAGACGTCGCGCAGCACCGCGAGCGGCCGGCCGCCGCTGAGGTATTCCTTGGAGAGCGTACGAGCGACGAGCATGGGTCTGCAGAGCGAAGGAGACGGGCGCCGCACGGTGCGGCGCCTCGGGATGACGGGCGTGCTGCTCGGGGCGTCGGTGGCGACGGCCTGCGCCGGCGGCGAGGCGAACCCGAAGGATAGCGGCGGTCCCGGGGCCGCCTCGTCAGGAAACCGCGGGGGCGTGGCTGCTACCCCGAGCGGCGGGGCGACGGACGCGCCGTCCGCGGCCGCGCGCGGGCCGCTGCGCGTCGTCTTCGTCGGGACGAGCCTCACGGCGGGGCTCGGGCTCGACCCGGACAGCGCGTACCCCGCGCTGATCCAGCGCAAGGCCGACTCGGCCGGCATGCCGATCGTGGTCGTGAATGCCGGCGTCAGCGGGGAGACCTCGGCGGGCGCGCTGCGGCGCATCGACTGGGTGCTGCGTGAGCCGCTCGACGTGCTGGTCCTGGAGACGGGCGCGAACGACGGGCTGCGCGCGCTGCGGGTGGACTCGACGCGGGAGAACCTGGCGGCGATCCTGGCGCGCACGCGGCAGGCGCATCCGGCGGCGCGGCTGCTGGTCGTGCAGATGGAGGCGCCGCCCAACCTCGGCCCCGACTATACGGCGCGCTTCCGGGGCATGTTTCCCGACGTCGCCAAGGCGGCGGGCGCCGCGCTCACGCCCTTCCTGCTGGACCGCGTGGCCGGCGTGGCGCGGCTCAACCAGCCCGACGGCATCCACCCGAACGAGGCGGGCGCGCGGATCGTGGCGGAGACGGTGTGGCAGGCCCTGCGGCCCGTGCTCGACTCGGCGCGAGCGGTCGGCGCGCCTTGACCGGCGGGGGGCGATCCGAGCAAATTGAGCGGCTGCAAGCACTTAGAATCGCATCCCGTCACCATCTCAGTTTCGGTCATCGTCATGGCAATGCCTGCCACGCAGATCCGCCGCGGGATGGTCCTCGTGTTCGAGGGCCAGCCGTGCCGCGTGATCGAGTTCCGCCATCACACTCCCGGCAACCTGCGCGCGATGGTGCAGGCGAAGCTGAAGAACCTGCGCACCGGCTCGTCGTTCGAGCATCGGTTCCGGGCCGCCGACTCGATCGAGAAGGCGGACATGGAGACGCACGACCTGGAGTTCCTCTATCAGGGCGGCGACACGTACCACTTCATGAACACCGAGAACTACGACCAGCTCGAGATGGACGAGGAGGCGCTCGGTGACAACGCGCAGTGGATGCAGCCGGGCATGCGGATTGTGGCCGAGTACTACGACGGCAAGCCGATCGGCATCCAGCTCCCCGCGTCGATGACGTTCGAGATCGTGGAGACGGCGCCGGTGATGAAGACGGCGACGAAGAACGCGTCGAGCAAGCCGGCGAAGCTGGAGAACGGCGTCACGGTGAACGTCCCGGAGTTCATCAGCACGGGCGAGCGCGTCCGCGTGAACCCGCAGACGGGCGAGTACCTGGAGCGCGCGAAGGACTGAGGGCGCTGGGCCTTGGAGGCGGGGCAGGGGCGCGGGTCGCGCCCTTGAACCCCCCTCCGGGCCCGGTTAGCTTTATCGGCCGCCCGGTCCGCTGGCTCGGACCCTGCGGCACGGTGCCCGCGCACGTCGCGGCGCCCATGGTGGCTATAGCTCAATCGGTTAGAGCACCGGTCTGTGGCACCGGGGGTTGCGGGTTCAAGTCCCGTTAGCCACCCCTCCGCTCTCCAGCAGTACCGCACTGTGTAGCAACTGTGCAGCACGTGAGTGGCCCGGGTCGCGTCGCAGCGCGATCGGTTGAAGGTCCGTAGCTCAATTGGTAGAGCACCGGTCTCCAAAACCGGCGGTTGGGGGTTCGATTCCCTCCGGGCCTGTGTGTCGCGAACACGATGTAAATCGCGCGGCGGTCGCTAGTTGAAAACGGATAGCGTGCTGGTTAGGATGCAGTGCTCGCCGGCAGAAAGGGCGAGCGGCTCGGGTCGCCGCGGAGGCGGTCGGGCAGCACGGCGGTATCGTCTAGAGGCCTAGGACACAGCCCTCTCAAGGCTGGAACACGGGTTCGAATCCCGTTACCGCTACTCGACGGCAGGATCGTCGGACCGGATCTGCGAAGGTCCAACTGGAAGGTGCGAGCACTGTCCGATGGTGCGAACCGGCGGCCCCATCGTCTATCGGTTAGGACGCTACCCTTTCAAGGTGGAGAGACGGGTTCGATTCCCGTTGGGGCTATCGCAGCAGGGATGCAGGCGCAGGTGCACGTGCAGCTGTTCGTGAAGTTGGGGCCGTAGCTCAGTTTGGTTAGAGCACTCGACTGTCACTCGAGAGGTCGCGGGTTCGAGCCCCGTCGGCCCCGTTGGTTTTGCAGTTCAAGCCTGGTGAGCGCCCGGTTGACGACCGGTGCGCCCCACGCTGCCCTGGTGGTGAAATTGGTAGACACGCCATCTTGAGGGGGTGGTGCCGAAAGGCATAGCGGTTCGAGTCCGCTCCAGGGCACCTCCGTTCGTTTCGTTCGTCTTGGATCCACACCTCGGATCCGAAGTCGCCACAGTAGCTCAGTGGTAGAGCACCCGATTCGTAATCGGGCGGTCGTGAGTTCAATCCTCACCTGTGGCTCTTGCGGCGCGCCGCTCCACGGCGCAGCATCCCGTCAGGTCCTGATCGGCAGCAAGGCAGTCGAACACACGCGGGAGTAGCTCAGTTGGTAGAGCGCCAGCTTCCCAAGCTGGATGTCGCGGGTTCGAACCCCGTCTCCCGCTCTCTAGAAAGTCAGAAGACCGGCGGCGCGCTTCGGCGCGCCGCCGGTCTTTTTGCGTGCGTACCGTACGAAATCGTACGGAACACCCCGCGCGCGGCGGGTATCGACGGAGACGAGCAGCAGCGCACGCCCGCCGTGCGGCGCGACCGATCGGCCGCCGCGGCGCCACCGAGACCGCCCTGCGAGGAGGCGCGACCCCGATGACGCACGCCCTGCCCGATCCGCCCCGGCGCCTCCCGTCCGCCGCCGAGGAGGCGGCGGAGCTCGGCACGGCCCGGCTCATGTCGCCGCCGGCGCATCCGACGCCATCCGTCGCCGTTCGAGAGGGCGCCGAGGTCGAGCCGAAGGCGCTGCGCGTGGCGCAGGATGCGGCCGTGAAGCGGAACCTCTGGCCCAGCCAGCCCGGCTTCCCCAGCACGCGCACGCACTGGCAGACGCACCTGCACGTCGAGGCGTGGGTGCGCAACACGACGTACGCGAAGCACGTCTGGGCCGACGTGCACGTCTTCGGGCACGACGGCGCGCTGGCCGCCAGCGAGACGATCCCGCTCGCGTACGCGCGGCCGGCCGGCGACGGGGGCGACCTGTTCCAGCTCGACCGCGTCGTCTACGAGGGCGCGACCGCGACGCCGGGATCGGCGACGCCGCGCCCGGACGTGCGGCTGGTGCAGTACCGGCTGTACTACCAGTTCGACGGCCGCGTCGTGACCGACGGAGAGCTCCACCAGTGCGTGCTGCGCTCGGACGCGGTGAGCACCTGACGCCGCTCGTGCGGATGAGCGTTCGCCGGACGTGAGCGTCCACGTCGGCACGTCGGGGTGGAGCTACGATCACTGGACGCACGTGCTCTACCCGGAGGGGCTGCCGGCGCGCGCGCGGCTCGATCGCTACGTCGCGCACTTCGGCACCGTGGAGCTGAACAGCAGCTACTACCGCTGGCCGAAGGACGCCGCGTTCGCACGCTGGCGGCGGCGACTCCCGCCCGGCTTCGTGCTGAGCGTGAAGGCGCCCGGCCTGCTGACGCACGTGCGGCGGCTGTACGGGCCGGAGCGGTGGCTGGCGCGCATCGGCCGCGCGTTCGACCGACTCGGCGACCGGCGCGGCGTGCTGCTGGTGCAGCTGTCGCCGAAGCTCGAGGTCGACGAGCCGCGCCTCGCGTGGTTCCTGGCGCACGTGCCGGCGGGCGTGCGCGTCGCGGTGGAGATGCGGCATCCGAGCTGGCACCGCGAGAGCGTGTTCGCGCTGCTGGCGCGGCACGGCGCGGCGTACTGCGTGATGAGCGGCGCGGGGCTGCCGTGCGTGCTGCGCGCGACCGCGCGCACCGTGTACGTGCGGCTGCACGGGCCGGATCCGCACCACCTCTATGCCGGCTCGTATCCGGAGGCGGACCTGCGCTGGTGGGCGGCGCGCATCCGCGAGTGGGACGGGGCCGGGCACGACGTCTTCGCCTACTTCAACAACGACGGCGAGGGCAACGCCGTGCGCAACGCCGCCCGGCTCCGACAGCTCGCGGGCGCCTGAGTCGTTCCGGCGTCCGGGATGCTCCGGATTCGTCCGTCCCCGGCCCCGGCTAGATTTGCCGGCGGACCGACAGGCCGGGAGGGCCGTGATGGAACGGGTGACGATGCGGATCGAGGGGATGAGCTGCGGGCACTGCGTGCGCGCCGTCGAGGACGCGCTGCGCGCGCTGCCCGGCGTGGAGGTGGAGCGCGTCGCGATCGGTGAGGCGACGGTGGCGTTCGACCCAGCGCAGACGCCACGCACTGAGCTCGACGACGCGGTGCGCGACGCGGGCTACGAGCTCGCGGGAGCGAGCGCATGACGCATGGCACCGCGATCCAGCCGGCGGCCACGCGGCCCGGTCATGCCGAGGCGGCGCCGCACGTGCCGCCCGCGCTGACGCTCGAAGGGTGGTACGCGCACCACCAGCTGTTCTCGATCGACCGCGCGGCGCTCCGCGCGATGACGCCCGAGGCGCGCGCCGGGGCGGCCGAGCGGACCGTGCGCGCGCTGCACGAGCTGGCGCAGCCGGCGGAGGGCGGCTGGAGCGCGCCCGCGCTGCTCATCGGCTCGACCGCGGACGTGATGCTGCTGCACTTCCGCCCGACGCTCGACGGCGTCGGTGAGGCGCAGCGGCGCGTCCTCGGCGCCTCGCTCTCGCAGGTGCTGAAGCCCGCGGGCGCGTTCCTGAGCGTGACGGAGGCGGGGATGTACGCGCTGACGTCGAAGCTCGCGCGCGAGACGGCGGCGCGCGGCGGCGTCGAGGGCGACGCGGAGTACCAGCGCGAGCTGGAGGCGCGGCTGGAGGCGGAGCGCGCGTCGCCGCACCTGCAGCGGCGCCTGTATCCGCCGCGCCCGGGCGAGGCGATGCCGTACGTCTGCTTCTACCCGATGTCGAAGCGCCGCGCGCCGCAGCAGAACTGGTACGCGCTGAGCGGCGAGGAGCGCAGCCGCCTGATGTGGGAGCACGGCAAGAGCGGGCGCCGCTTCGCGGGGCGCGTGTTCCAGGTCATCACGGGCTCGATCGGCTTCGACGCGTGGGAGTGGGGCGTGACGCTGTTCGCGGGCGACCCGCTGGAGTTCAAGCGCGTGGTGACCGAGATGCGCTTCGACGAGGTGAGCGCGCAGTACGCTGAGTTCGGGGACTTCTGGGTGGGGCGGCTGCTGACGCCGGAGGCGTGGGTGGCGGCGATCCTGGAGGGGACCGAGTAGCTGGCGGGCTCGGTTGTTCTGCGTCCGGGGGCGGGTTATACTTCGCGCTCTGCGGTCCGGGCGGGTGGACGGGCACGCGGGCTCGGGTCAGCGATGAGCCGAGGCACGGGACGTAGCGCAGCCCGGTAGCGCACCTGAATGGGGTTCAGGGGGTCGCGGGTTCAAATCCCGCCGTCCCGATCGAGAAGCATCAGGCGTGAGCAACGCGCCGGCACCGTGTCGAGGATCTTACTCGACAGTGGTGCCGGCGCGTTTCGCGTTGTGCGTGAGCCAATCTCGTCGAGCGGTCCGGGTCACACCGCTGGCGGTCCACCTCACGTCGCCGCGCGCCGCAGCCCCGGGGCAGGGTGCGATCGTGGAGCCACCAACGCCAGCGCGCTCGCGCCCGTGGCGCTGGTCGCGGCCCTCCACTCCATCCGCCCCGGATGAGCTACCTCTTCGTGTTCGCGATCTCGGTCGTCCTGACCGTCATCGTCTGGCTGTCGCTGCTCGCCACCGCGCGCGTGATGCGCGCTCGCCGGGCGGTGGCCGCGTTCTGGGGCGTCGCCGCGGTCGTCCATCTCCTCTGGTGGCGGCTGCCCGACCTGGGCGGCGCGTGGAGCACTGCGGCGCGCTGGCTCGTGAGCGTGTGGCTCGGCTCCTTGGTGACCGCGGCGCTGCTCGTGATCCAACTCGCGCTCCTCGTCGTCGTGCGCCGCATGGCGGGAGGGCGCGCGGAGCTGGGAGCGCGCGTGCCCATCGCCGCGCTCGCCATCCCGCTCGCCGTCGGCGTGGCGATCAGCCTCGAGGGTGTCGGTGATCCAGTCGTCCGCGAGGAGGTGGTGCGCGTGCGCGGGCTGCCATCGACGCTGGACGGCCTGCGCATCGCCAACCTCGGGGACGTGCACGTCGGACGCTTCGTCGTGCCGGCGGATCTCGCGCGCGCGGTCGATCTCGTCGACGCGCGCGGCGTCGACCTGCTCGCCGTCACGGGCGATCTGATCGACGACGTGCGGCTCATCGAGCCGACGCTGGACGCCCTCGAGCGCGAGCGGGCGCGGCCCGTCGTCGCGATCCTCGGCAACCACGACAAGGCGCACGAGTCGGCCGTCGTGACCGCGATGCGCCGCCGTGCGCCGCGCCTCACCCTGCTCGTCAACGGCAGCGTCGTGATCCCGCACGGCGGCGGCAGCGTGCGCGTGGTCGGCGCCGACTATCCGCTCGATGCGCGTGGGGGGCACGTGCTGCCGCGTCCGCAGCAGGACGCGGCGATGCGCGACTTCGCGGCGCGTGCGTTCGCCGGAGCGACCTCTGGCGAGACGATCATCGCGCTGTCGCACCATCCGGCGTTCTTCCGCGTCGCCGCGGCACGCGGTGCGGCGCTGACGCTGGCGAGCCACACGCATGGTGGTCACGTGCGGTTCGGCCGCCGGCCGCTGATCGACGCCTTCGACTACACCCACGGGCCGTATCGGCGTGGCGAGGCGCACCTCGACGTCTCGGCCGGGGTGGGGCACTGGCTGCCGCTCCGCATCGGCGTGCCGCGCGAGATCGTGATCGTCACGCTGCGGCGCTGACGGTCCTGGAGCTCGCAGCGGGGCGGACACGCCAGGGCCCGTCGACTTCGGCGAACGTTCTGGATTGCGGCCCTCGCGCCCCATTCCAATTATGGCGTCGGGCAGGGGCGCCGCGGCTGACGCGTCCAGGCCCGGTTCGCCGGCGGGACGCCGTCGGTGGACGACCTGCCGAGCGTTCGAACTTGGCAGGGCGGCTGCGGAGTCGCTGGTCGCAGCCGGCGCCCGACGCGAGTCGGGGACCTGGCGCCGAGGGCCGCTCGGCGACGGGAAGTCCAGGGATCGGGTCGTGACGCACGGGCCGAGGACGCACGACCAGCCGAGCGGGCGAGAGCCTGCCGACGAGACCGCGCCTTCGGGACCGGACGGAACGGGTTCGAACCCAGCCGATCGTTGGACGCCAGCGATGTGGGCACCCCCGGAGCGATTCGTCGCCCCGGGGGTGTTGCATGTCCGGGCCTCTCGCGATCGCATGGCGCGACCGCGCCTGTGGCGGCGCCGCCACGCCGACGTCGCGCGGCGTGGAGCGCGCGCCACACCAGCCGCGGCGAACCACTCGGCGACTGCGACGTAACCCGCGTGCAGGCAACGCGTTACCGGCACGTGAAGGCACGGCCGGGCCCGGTCCCCGACTTGCCCTGCGGGTGGCGTCCCCGATCCGCCCCCGCGCTCTCCGAGGCCGCCCGTGCTCTTCGCCGCCCTGACGCCGCTCGCCACCGCCGCCGCGCTCCTGCTGGCTCCGGCGCCCGCTCCGGCTCCCGACTGGATGTGGCGCCCGGTGCTGGCGTTCGACGAGGTGAGCGTCGATCTGGACGCGAGCACGGTGCAGGGCGCCGGGCCGTACACGGTGCAGCTGCGGTGGAGCTTCCACGAGCGCGCCGCCAGCCCGCAGGCGTGGGACGCGGGCGTGCGCTACTCGATCGACGTCGTCGAGATCGACTGCCGGGCGCAGGCGACGCGCACGTGGGCCTCGTCGGCGTTCACGAAGGGCGGCGACGTCGTGGCGGACCTCTCGTTCCAGCAGGCGGCGCCCGCGTGGAACCGGCACGCGGCGGAGAGCATTGGCGGGATGCTGGCACGCGAGGCGTGCGCGTCGATCCGCACACGCGCCTGACATGCACGGGTGGCGTGCCGCGCGGCGGCACGTAGACTGCCCCTCGACCGGAGCCTGATCCGCGAGCCGGCCACGTGTCCTTCACGTGCCGGCCCGCCCACTCCTGCGAGGACCGAACGCATGCACCACCCCCGCCGCGCCATCCTGCCCCTCATCGCGCTCGCGAGCGTCGGCGCCGGCTGCCTGCCGCGCGCGGAGGCGGCCGAGCGTGCCGCCGCCGTCGCCGCGCAGCCGGCGAGCCAGTCGGCGAGCCAGTCGGCGACCCAGCCCGCGTGCCAGCCGCTGGAGACGCGCGCCGCCAACGCCCCCACGCAGCGCCCCGCGTTCGCCGGGCAGACGCGCGCGTGCGCCGCGCCGACCAACGTCGCCTTCGACGTCACCGTCGTCGCGGGACGGCTCGAGAAGCCGTGGGCCGTCGAGCCGCTGCCGGGCGGCGACTTCCTCGTGACCGAGAAGCCGGGGCGCCTCCGCCTCGTCACGAGCGCCGGGAAGGTGAGCCCGCCGATCGCCGGCCTGCCCGCGGTCGATGGCCGCGGCCAGGGTGGCCTGCTGGACGTCGCGCTCAGCCCGCGCTTCGAGACGGACCGCACGATCTTCTGGAGCTTCAGCGAGCCGCGCGGCGACGGGAACGCCACCAGCGTCGCGCGCGGCGTGCTGAGCGCCGATCGCCGGAGCCTCGAGCAGGTGCGCGTGATCTTCCGCGCGATGCCGTCCTACGACGGCACGATGCACTTCGGCTCGCGCATCGCCTTCGGGCCGGACGGCATGCTCTACCTCACGCTCGGCGAGCGCTCCGACACGGTCATCCGCCCGCAGGCGCAGGACCTCGGCAGCCACATGGGGAAGATCATCCGCATCACCCCCGATGGCGCGGCGCCGCGCGACAACCCCTTCGTCGGCCGCCAGGGCGCGCGCCCCGAGATCTTCTCGCTCGGGCACCGCAACGTGCAGGCGGCGGCGTTCGACGCGCAGGGGCGGCTGTGGGAGATCGAGCACGGCACGCGCGGCGGCGACGAGCTCAATCTCGTGCAGAAAGGGAAGAACTACGGCTGGCCCCTCGCCGCGTACGGCATCGAGTACGCGGGAATGCCGATCCGGAACTCGGGCGGCGCGACGACGCGCGAGGGCACCGAGCAGCCCGTGTACTACTGGGATCCGGTGATCGCGCCGTCCGGCGCGCAGTTCTACACGGGGAACGCGTTCCCGGCGTGGAAGGGGAGCCTGTTCGTCGGCGCGATGGGGCAGCGCCGCCTCGTGCGCCTGACCATCGCGAACGACCGCGTCACCGGCGAGGAGCACCTGCTGGTCGATCGCGCGCAGCGCATCCGCGACGTGAAGCAGGGGCCGGACGGCGCGCTGTACGTCGTGACCGACACGACGGCGGGAGAGCTCTGGCGGATCGCGCCGAAGCCGTGAGCCGCCCGGTGAGCCGCGTCGCACCCCGGCACTCGCCCCGAGTGCCGGGAGCGCCGTATCATGCCAGGGCGTGGGCGACATGCGCCGCCCGCTCCGAACGCTCAAGCCCAACGGCTCCGTGACCATCGCGCCGCTTCCCGAGCTCCCCGCCTCGCCCGAGGCCTTCGCCGACGCGACGTGGGACGACGTCGCGCCGTACTACGAGGCGCTTGCGACCGCGCCGCTCACCGCCGCCGACGTCGAGGAGTGGCTCGGCGCGTGGTCGCGCCTCGACGCGCTCGTGGGCGAGGCGGGCACGCTCGCCATGATCGCCTACACGGGCGACACGGCGGACGCGGCGAAGGAGGCGGCGTACCTGCGCTTCTCGACCGACGTCTTCCCGAAGCTCGACGAGCAGGAGGTGCGGCTCTCGAAGCGGCTGCTCGACCTCGGGTGGTCGCGCCCGGACCTCGAGACGACGCTGAAGCGCTTCCGCGCCGACGCCGAGATCTTCCGCGAGGCCAACGTGCCGCTGTTCGCGGAGCTGGAGGAGCTGTCGGCCGCGTACCAGAAGATCGTCGGCGGGCTCGCCGCCGACTGGGACGGCGAGCGCAAGACCATCCCGCAGCTGCAGCCGTTCCTCAAGAGCCCCGACCGCGCGGTGCGCGAGCGCGCGTTCCGGAAGGGTGCGGAGGCCTACCTCGACAAGCGCGACGAGCTGGCGGCGCTGTTCGACCGCATGTACGAGAAGCGCGTGCAGGTCGGCGCGAACGCCGGCTTCCCGAACTTCATGGAGTACTGCTTCGCCGCGAAGCACCGCTTCGACTACGGGCCGGACGACGTGCAGCGCTTCCACGAGGCGGTGGAGTCGACCGTGACGCCGGTGGCCGAGCGGCTGCACGCGTGGCGGCGCGAGAAGCTGGGCGTCGCGCAGCTGCGCCCGTGGGACCTCGGCGTGGACCTGTTCCGCGACCGGCCGCTGAAGCCGTTCAGCGAGGTGCCCGAGTTCGTCGCCGCGGCGCGCCGCATCTTCGCGACGCTCGATCCGGAGCTCGGCGAGCAGTTCGACCTGATGGCGCGCGAGCGCCTGCTCGACCTGGAGAGCCGGCCGGGGAAGGCGCCCGGCGGCTACTGCACGAAGCTCAGCTTCCGCGGGCGGCCGTTCATCTTCATGAACGCGGTCGGCGTCCCGGACGACGTCAACACGCTCGTCCACGAGGCGGGGCACTGCTTCCACGACTTCGCGTCGCACGGGCTGCCGCTGATCTGGCAGCGCTCGACGGGGCACGAGGCGGCGGAGCTGGCGTCGATGTCGATGGAGCTGCTCGCCGCGCCGCACCTCGCGCGCCCGACCGGCTACTACGAGCCCGAGGAGGCGCTGTCGGCGGAGCTGGAGCACCTCGTCGAGGTGGTGACGACGCTGCCGCACATCGCGAGCGTGGACGCGTTCCAGCGGTGGATCTACACCGATCCCGCCGGCGCCGACGCGGACGCGCGCGACGCGGCGTGGCTTGACCTGCGCGCGCGCTTCGAGCGCGGCGTCGACTGGGGCGGGCTGGAACGCGAGCGCGTGGCGCGCTGGTATCGCCAGCTCCACATCTTCGAGCTGCCGTTCTACTACATCGAGTACGGCATCGCGCAGCTCGGCGCGCTGCAGGTGTGGCGGCGCAGCCTCCAGGACCCGCAGGACGCGGTGCGGCGCTACAAGGCGGCGCTGAGCCTCGGCGGCACGCGCTCGCTGCCGGAGATCTACCAGGCCGCCGGCGCGAAGCTCGTCTTCGACGCGGCGGGCATGGGGGAGCTGATCGGGCTCGTGGCGGAGCGGATCGAGGCGCTGCAGGGGCGGCTGGCCGCGGGGTAGGGCGCAGCGAGGGCCCGCCGGGTTGCGTGTCCCTCCGGCCCTCGCTTGTGTTCAGGGCTGACCGGACGGCGCGGCCACGCGACGCCGGCCCTCCCCGAACCGCCTCCTCTCCGAGTCATGGCCGAAATCGACTTCAAGCGCCGGGGCACCCCGCTCTGGCTCGTCCTGCTGATCCTGCTCGTCGTGGGTGGCGGCGCCGCCTACTTCCTGCTCGACCGCCGCCCGCCGGCCCCCGTCGCGACCGCCGCCGACTCGGCCGCCACCGCGGCGCCGACCACCCCGGGCGCGCCCGCGACCGCCGCGGCGCCCACGACGACCGGCGGCCCGACCGCCGCGTTCGTGCGCTTCGCCGACACGCGCCGCCTCCCGACCGACGACGGGGCGACGCAGCGCGCCTACCTGGGCGAGGCGCTGCGCCTGATGTCGGGCGTGCTGCAGGAGAAGGCGCCCGCCAAGGGCGTGCAGATCAACCTGCTGCAGGCGATCGCCGACACGCTCGCCATGACCGAGACGAAGGCCGAGCGCGTGCCGGACCTCGTGCAGCTGGGCTTCTTCGCGTACGCCTACGCGCTGAAGGACAGCAAGGTCGACGACGGCCGCCTCACGACGGCGGCCGGCCAGCTGCAGCCGAACGTCTCGCTCGGCAAGCAGGCGCAGCAGGTGAACGGCTACCTGCGCCTGTCGCGCGACATCCTCACGGGCACGACGCCCAAGGCCGCCGACACCGTGCGCGCGCCGCGCACCAGCGCGCCGGCCGCGAAGTCGAGCACCTGACGCACGGCCGCCGACGCCGGCGAGCGATCAGTGAGGGGCGGGGAGGCCGACGGCCTGCCCGCCCTTCATCACGAAGCGCACCCGCCGCAGCGCGCCCACGTCGCGCGTCGGGTCGCCCTCGACGGCCACGAGGTCCGCGAGCAGCCCGGTCGCGACGCGCCCGCGGTCCGTGAGCCCGATCGCCTTCGCGGTGACGCTGGTCGCCGCGCGCGCCGCCTGCAGCGGCGACAGGCCGTACGACACCAGCAGCTCCGGCTCGCGCGCATTGTCGCCGTGCGGGAAGACGCCGACGTCGCTGCCGTTGCAGATGGTGACGCCGGCGGCGATGGCCGCCTTGAGCGAGGCGCGCTTGGCGGTGATGCGCGCCGGCTCGGGCCCGTTGCCCGGCCGCCAGCCGCGGTAGCGGCTGATCGCGTCGCCCGCGGCCACGGTGGGGCACAGCGCCACGCCCTTCTGCGCCATCAGCCGGAAGACCTCGGGCGTGCCCTCGTCACCGTGCTCGATGGTCTGCACGCCCGCCGCCGCCGCGCGCCGCATCCCCTCGGCCGTGCTGGCGTGGACGACGACCGGGCGCCCGGAGCTGGCGGCCGTCTCGACGGCGAGGCGCAGCTCCGCCTCGCTGAACGTGGGCCGCGCCTCGCCGTTCGGGCCCCAGCGGTAGTCGCCGTAGAGCTTCACGACGTCGGCGCCACTGCCGATCTGCCGGCGGATGGTCCGCACCAGCCCGTCCACGCCGTCGGCCTCCTCGGCCCCCTGCGGCACCTCCCAGCGCGGGTCGAAGCCCTTGGGGCCGTAGCTCCCCGTGGCGACGATCGCGCGGTTCGCGATGAGGAGCCGCGGGCCGGGGATGATCCCCTGCTCGACGGCGGCCTTGAGGCCCGCGTCGGCGTCGCCGGCGCCCTCGGTGCCGAGGTCGCGCAGCGTCGTGAAGCCGGCCTGCAGCGTCGCGCGGAGGTGGTTCACCGCGCGCGCCACGCGCAGCGACAGCGGCTCCTTCAGCACCTGGTCGTCCCACGACGTCTCGTTGTACGCGTGCAGCAGCACGTGCGAGTGCGCGTCGATCATGCCGGGCATCAGCGTCGTGCCGGGCAGCGCGACGGTGCGTGCGTTCGCGGGCGCGGCCACGCCCGCCGCGGGGCCGACGGCCGCGATGCGCGTGCCGCGCACGAGCACCACCCAGTCGGCGCGCGGCGCGTCGGCCTCGCCGTCCCACACGGCGGCGGGGCGCAGCAGCGCCGGCGTGGTGTCGGCGGCCGCGGGAGGCGTCTGCGCGCGCAGCGGCGACGACCCGGCGAGCGATGCGGCGGCGACGAGCGCGAGGCCGCCGGCCCGGCGCGCGCGAGGGACCTGAAGCATGTGCGAGGACGAGTGGGGGAGCGTCAGTGCGGCGCGGCGGCGGGCGGCACGACGGCCTCGCGCGGGATCGCGGGCGTGGCGCTCACGCGCGTCACGCCGCCCGAGACGAGGAAGGCCATCACATCCGCGCTGTCGGCGGGGAGCGGGCGCACGCGGTCGGCGGGGAAGAGCAGCACGTGCCCCGCGACGCTGTACGAGAACGGGAAGTAGACCGCGACCTGGCCATGCAGGCCGAGGTGCTCCAGCGACGACTGCGTGACGAAGCCGATCGCGGCGCCCTCCGACTCCGGGTACACCGTCACGACGACGGGGCGGTCGAAGCGGCGCTGCTCGCCGACGAACGCGTTGAGCAGGTCCTTCGTGGAGGCGTAGAGCAGCCGCACGAACGGGAGCCGCGTGAGCAGCGACTCGACGACCGCGAACAGCCCACGCGCGAGGAAGCTGGACGCGAGGAAGCCGATGAGGATCAGGAACGCGAGCGTCGCGACGAAGCCGAGGCCGGGGATCGGGAGCCCGAGCCACCCGTCGATCAGCACGAACAGCCGCCAGCACACGTAGCCCGTGAAGGCGAGCGGCGCGACGACGACGAGTCCGCGCAGGAAGTAGTTGACGAGGGCGCGCATCGCCCAAAGCTAGCGCGTGAACGCCGCCGCGTGCTCGCGCGCGAACTCGGCCAGCGTGCGCGGCGCGCGTCCCGTGATGGCCGCGACGTGCCCGGTGGGCGTCGTCCCCTCGCCGTCGACGCTGCGCGCGTAGAGGTCGAGCAGCGCGTCGACGAGCCACGCCTCCATCCCGCGCCCGAGCATCGCGCCGCGCACGACCTCGGAGGGCAGCTTGACGTGCGTGATCTCGCGTCCGAGCACGCCGGAGAGGATCGCGGCGATCTCAGGATACGCGTGCGCGGCGCCGCCGGTCAGCTCGTACGCGTTCCCCGCGTGGCCGTCGTCGAGCAGCACGCGCGCCGCGACGGCCGCGACGTCCGCCGCGTCGATGAGCGGCATCGGGCCGGTAGGCGGAGAATAGAGTCGCCCCTCGCCCGCGATGCTGTCGGCCGACGCGAGCAGGTTCTGCATGAAGTGCGTCGGGCGCAGGAACACGCTGGGCACGCCGAGCGCCGTGGCGCGCGCCTCGATCTCGCCGTGGTCGCGCTGGAGGACGTTGTCGGCGGTCGGGTCGGCGCCCGTGACCGACAGCTTCACGAGCAGCCGCACGCCCGCCGCGGCCGCCGCGTCGATGGCGTGCGACTGCAGCGCGACCTCGCGCGCGTCGGGCGGGCTGAGGAGGAAGAGCCGCTCGACGCCGTCGAACGCGCGCGTGAGCGACGCGCGGTCGTCCAGGGAGCCCGCGACCGGCACGGCGCCGAGCGCAGTCGCGGCCTCGCGAGCGGCGAGGGTGCGCGCGAGCGCGCGCGGCTCCGCGCCGGCGGCTGCCAGCTCGCGCAGCAGGTGGCGTCCGACGTTGCCGGTGGCACCGACGACGAGCAGCATGGCGAGCCTCGGGAAGGGCGGGGTGGAGGCGCCGTTGCCCGCGCGCCGGCCGTCGTCTAGGGTTGCACGATGACGACGAAGGTAGCCTCCCGCGCCGCGCCCCGCGCCCTCGTGAGCTGGAGCGGCGGCAAGGACAGCGCGCTCGCGCTGCACCGCGTGCTGCACGACGGCAGCGTGCGCGTCGAGGGCCTGCTGACGACGGTGACCGACGAGTACGACCGCATCAGCATGCACGGCGTGCGGCGCGCGCTGCTGGACGCGCAGGCCGCGGCCCTCGGGCTGCCGCTGACGACGGTGCGGATCCCGCCCGCGTGCACCAACGACGACTACGAGGCGCGGACCGGCGACTCGCTCGCGACCTACGCGGCCGACCGGGGCGAGGCGGTCGTCTTCGGCGACCTGTTCCTCGCCGACGTGCGCGCCTACCGCGAGCGGCTGCTGCAGCCGCACGCGCTGGCCGGGCTCTTCCCGCTCTGGGGCGAGGACACGACGGCGCTCGCACGGCGTTTCGTCGCGCTCGGCTTCCGCGCGACGCTCGTGTGCGTCGACCCCGCGCAGCTCGACCCGCGCTTCGCCGGCCGCGCCTACGACGACGCGCTCCTCGACGAGCTGCCGCCCGGCGTGGACCCGTGCGGCGAGCGTGGCGAGTTCCACACCTTCGTGCACGATGGACCGGTCTTCCGCCACCCGGTGCCCGTGCGGCCCGGCGAGGTCGTGGAGCGGGGCGGCTTCGTCTTCGCCGACCTGCTGCCCGGCTGACCGGCCGCACACCGGGCCCACCAACGGGCTCCGCGCCGGGCGCGTATCCTGGGGAGCCGGCAGGGTGGGCGGGGCGACGCGAGCCCCCGCGCACGAGCATCACGCCGCCGGCGCGGCGCGTCCTCCGCGCGCCGCCGACGCGTCTCCTCCCCTCCCATGACCGTGCCATTCCCCCGGCCCCGCCGCTCGGCGTGGGCCCGGGCCGCGGCAGCCGCCGCCGCCCTGACGCCGGCCGCCTTCCCGCTGGTCGCGCCCGCGCGCCTGCCGGCGCAGGGGCCCGCGCGCCCCGCGACGGCCGCCCCGACCGGCGCGGGCCGCGCCCTCACGCAGACCGAGTACGACACGTGGCGCGGCGTGCAGGGGACCACCCTGTCGCGCGACGGCCGGTGGCTCGCCTACCAGATCGGCCCCGTCGTCGGCGACGGCGAGCTGGTGGTGCGCGGCACCTCGGCCGCGACCGAGTACCGCGTGCCGCGCGGCTACACCGGCCGCCCGCAGCTCACGCCCAACGCCGACTCGGGCTTCACCGCGCCGCCGCCGGTGTTCAGCGCGGACGGCCGGATCGTCGCGGCGATGACGTACGCGCCGCGCGCGGAGTTCGAGCGCGCCCGCGCCCGCCGCGGCTCGCAGCCGCCGCGCGCGACGCTGGCGATGCTCTCGCTCGCCGACGGCAAGGTCACCAGCGTGCCGCGCGTGCGCTCGTTCCAGATGCCGCGCGAGACGGGCGGCTGGATCGCCTACCTGATGGAGCCAGCCGACAGCGCGGGCCGCGCCGCCGCGGCCAACGCCGCGCGCGACTCCAGCGCGCGCCCGGCCGGCGCCGCGGCGACGTCGCCCGGTGGCACGCCGCGTCCCATCGCCGCCGACTCCGCCGCGCGGCGCGAGCGCCGCAAGGAGAACGGCACGACGCTCGTGGTCCGCAACCTCGCGACGGGCGAGGAGACGCGCATCGACGACGTGGTGAGCTACGCCTTCGCCGACAGTGGCCGCTGGCTCGCGTACACGACGTCCTCGCGCACGCCCGCGCGCGACGGCGCCTGGGTGCGCACGCTCGGCCCCACGGGCCTGGGTGACGAGACGGCGCTCGCGAGCGGTCGCGGCAACTACCGCGCGCTGACCTTCGACCGCGGCGGACGGCAGGTGGCGTTCGTCACGGACCGCGACGCGTACACGGCCGACAAGCCGACGTATACGCTGTTCCACGCGCGCCTCGACGGCCGGGCGCCGGCCGCGCGCGCGATCGTCACGCCGGCCGGCATCGAGCGCGGTCTGGTCGTCAGCGAGCGCGGCGTCTCGTTCGTGCGCGACGGCTCGGCCCTCGTGCTCGGCCTCGCGCCGGCGCCGCTCGACTCGATCCCCGCCGACTCGCTGGCCGACAAGGCGGTCCTCGACCTCTGGCACTTCCGCGACCTGCGCCTGCAGCCGCAGCAGCGCCTCGAGGCCGGCCGCGAGCGCGGGCGCGCCTACACGGCCGTCTACACGCTCGGCACGGGCCGGCTGGTGCGGCTCGGCAACGACACGCTGCAGCAGATCCAGGTCAGCGACGACGGCCGCGCGGCGCTCGCGGTGACGGGCATCCCGTACGCGATCTCGCAGATGTGGGGCGAGGGCGGCTCGGACGTGTGGGCGCTCGATCCGCGCACGGGCGCGCGGCGCGCGGTCGCGACGAAGGTGCCGTTCCAGGCGCAGCTCTCGCCGGGCGGCAACTTCGCGGTCTTCTACCAGGACCGCCGCTGGAAGACCTTTGATCTTCGTACCGGCCGGACCACGGATCTGACTGGCGCGCTGACCAACGTCCGCTTCGACCAGGAGACGTGGGACACGCCGAGCGATCCGGCGCCGTGGGGCGTGGCGGGGTGGACGAACGGCGACCGCTCGCTGCTCGTGAACTCGCGCTACGACGTGTGGGAGCTCGATCCGGAAGGGAAGCGTGCGCCGCGCGTCGTCACCGACTCGATCGGCGTGCGCTCGCGCACGGTGTTCCGGCTCGTGGACCTCGACCGCGAGGATCGCTTCATCAACCCGGCGCAGCCGCTGCTGCTGAGCGCCTTCCAGGACTCGACGAAGGCAGCCGGCTTCTACCGCGACCGGCTGGGCGCGACGGCCGCGCCCGAGCGCATCGTGATGGCCGACGCGCGCTTCGGGCAGCCGCTGAAGGCGCGCGACGCCGAGGTGTACGCGGTGACGCGGCAGACGTACACCGAGTCGCCCGACGTGTGGGTCGGCACGCGCCTCGACCAGCTCTCGAAGGTGACCGACGCCAACCCGCAGCAGGCGCAGTACGCGTGGGGCAACGTCGAGCTGGTGACGTGGCGCAGCGACGACGGCCAGCAGCTGCAGGGGCTCCTGTACAAGCCGGAGAGCTTCGACGCCTCGAAGAAGTACCCGATGGTCGTGTACTTCTACGAGTCGCTGTCGGACAACCTGCACCAGTACCACACGCCGTCGGGGCGCAACGTCATCAACCCGGTGGTCTACGCGTCGAACGGCTACCTGGTGTTCTTCCCGGACATCGCGTACACGGACGGCTTCCCGGGCCGCAGCGCGATGCAGTCGATCGTGCCGGGCGTGCAGTCGCTGATCGGCCGCGGCTACGTGGACGCGAAGCACATCGGCATCGGCGGGCAGAGCTGGGGCGGCTACCAGAGCGCGTACATGATCACGCAGACGCCGCTGTTCGCGGCGGCGTTCCTGGGCGCGCCGGTGGCGAACATGACGAGCGCCTACGGCGGCATCCGCTGGGAGAGCGGCGTCGCGCGCGCCTTCCAGTACGAGAAGGGGCAGAGCCGCATCGGCAAGTCGATCTGGGACGCGCCGCTGCGCTACATCGAGAACTCGCCGCTCTTCTACATGGACAAGGTGACGACGCCGATGCTCATCATGAGCAACGACGCGGACGGCGCCGTGCCGTGGTACCAGGGCATCGAGATGTTCGTGGCGGCGCGCCGCTTCGGGAAGGAAGCGTACCTGCTGAACTACAACGGCGACGGCCACAACCCGCGCAAGCGCGCGAACCAGCTGGACGTCGACCGCCGCATGCAGCAGTTCTTCGCGCACCACCTGAAGGGCGAGCCCGCGCCGGACTGGATGCGGAACGGCATCCCGTTCCTGCAGAAGGGGCGGGATCAGCTGCAGCCGCCCGCGGCCGTCCCGGCCGTTGGGGGTGCTGCCACTTCGCAGTCGTCGGCGCCATAATAGGCAGCGTCTTGCGTCGAGCGTCGAGCGTCGAGGAGACCCCTCGGCGCTCGGCGCTCGCCGCTCGACGCTCGGATCGCTGCCGCGACGTGGCGCGCTCCGGAGCGCATTCCTCGCCTTCCGACGGAGCTGAGCTTTCCATGGCCGACCAGATCGACTACCGCATCCTCGGCGACGACCTGCAGGCGGTCGTCATCACGCTGGACCCGGGCGAGGCCGTCGTGGCCGAGGCGGGCGCGATGATGTACATGCGCGAGGGGATCGAGATGGCGACGACGCTCGATCCCAACGCGCAGGGGGGCGGGCTGTTCGGGAAGCTGCTGCAGGGCGGCAAGCGGCTGCTCACGGGCGAGTCGTTCTTCGTCACGCTGTTCGCGAACCACGGGCGCCAACGCACGGACGTCGCGTTCGCGTCGCCGACGCCGGGCCGCATCGTGCCGCTCGACCTCGCGCAGTGGGGCGGGACGGTGATCTCGCAGAAGGACTCCTTTCTCTGCGCGGCACGCGGCATCGACGTCTCGGTCGCGTTCACGAAGAAGATCGGCGCCGGCTTCTTCGGCGGCGAGGGCTTCATCCTGCAGCGGCTGCAGGGCGACGGGCTGGCGTTCCTGCACGCGTCGGGCACGCTGGTGACGATCGACCTCGCGCCGGGCGAGCAGCTGCGCGTGGACACGGGGTGCCTGGTGGCGATGCAGCCGGGCGTGGACTACGACATCCGCATGGTGCCGGGGATCAAGACGGCGCTGTTCGGCGGCGAGGGGCTGTTCTTCGTGAACCTCACGGGCCCGGGGCGCGTGATCCTGCAGACGATGCCGTTCTCGCGCCTCGCGGACCGCATCATCGCCGCGTCGCCGCGCGCCGGCGGCTCGCGCCGCGAGGAAGGCGGGATGCTCGGCGGGCTGGGGGCGCTGCTGGACGGGGACAACTGAGAGGCTGCGGACTGCGGGCTACGGATCGGCTGCAACAGCAGCAAGGAAGAAAGTCCGACAAGATCTGATAACGACGGATGGCTCCGTGCGGTGCGATCATCTTCGCACTCCATCGGAGCCGTCCGCTCTTCTCGGACCTTGTCCGATCTTCATCCTTGCAATGCCGTTCCGGGGCCGGCGCGCCGTGCACGGGTCGGCGAACGAGGGACTACGGATGCTCCGGATGAGACGGATGCGGCGGATCGCTTCGTGTGGGGGCGACGCGCCATGCGCCGGTGCGGAGGAGATCCGCACGATCCGTCCCATCCGAATGATCCGTAGTCCCCCCGAGTAGTTCGTGCAGGCCGGGGGCGACGCCGGACGCCGAGGGCACGGAGCAGGACCCGCAGCCCGCAGTCCGCAGCTCCGCGCACGCGAATGGTCGCCTCAGGGTGCGGAGCTAGTGTAGGAACGCATCCACGTAGTGCCGCTGCAGGAATCTCTCGAACTCGCCGTCGTCGGAGGTCGTCCAGCTGGGGGGCCGCGGCGGCTCGGCTGACTGCGCCTGGAAGACGAGCGCCTCCTTCGACGCGTACAGCTCGCGCAGCGCGTGCGTCTTGGGCGACTTCGAGAACGGCCAGAAGCGCGACGCGCGGAGCGCGCGACGGAGCGCGCGCATCACGTCTGCACCCTCCAGCAGCTCGAGCCGGTGGCGACGGCGGAACTCGCGCTGCTCCTCGTCGCGCGCCGCGACCATGCGCGCGATCGCGTCCTCGGCCCGCTCGCGCGAGCGCGCGGGAATGCGCAGCGCGGTGAGGAACGGCCCATCCGCGTCGCCGGGCGCCGGGCTCCACATGCCGTGGCCCTGCACGTAGCGACGCACCTGCACCAGGACGGGAAGCCGGCGTGCGAGCCCTTCCTCCTCGAGCGCCTGTCGCACCGCGCGGTGGAAGGCGATCGTGCGGCGCCACTGCGCGACGCGGTCGTCGGGCGCGATCTCCGACAGCCCCGCCACCGCCAGCCGCGCACCCGGCAGCGTCTCGAAGCCGTTCCGCCAGCGCGGTGCGTGGAGCGCGTCCTCGGTCGCGACGTCGTCGGGCGTCACCGCGGCGAACGGGAACGCCTGCTCGCCGTGAAGCTCGACCTCCAGCGGCACCGCGCCCGGCGCCGGCGACGACTCGGCGTCGCCCGCGGTGGGCTCGTGCGTGGCCGCGACCAGCGCGACCGCGGCGCACAGGCGCTTGGTGGTGTGCATCGGGCGGAAGATCAGCTGCTGCAGCGTCTCCCAGCCGGTGATGACCGCGACGTGCGGCAGGGTCGCGACGCCCACCAGCGCGTCCGCCTCGTCGAACCGGGCGGCGCGCACGAGCGCCGCCAGCGCGCGGTCCTGATCGGGAGAGAGCGGATGCGCGGTCATGGGCGTCGGGGATTCATCTGGAAGTGCAGCCGCCGCGCGTGACCACGAGCGCATTCGCGACCAGGCGCTCGCCCGCGCTGTCCGACGGCTGGTTGGCGATGCGGAAGCCGCCCGCCGCCTCGCGCACGACCACCGTCGTCGAGCCGCCGCCGTCGAGGTTGATGCCGTCGGTCGCCCCCAGGAGGCGCAGGAGCTCCGCCGTCTCGCGCAGCGTCGTGCCGAGGCTGTAGCCGGCCTGCCGGCCGTCGACCGTGACCAGGAAGAGCCGGCGCCCGTTCGCGCCCACGCCGACCGCGGTGCGCGGGTTGGGGCCGCGGAAGCCGGCGTTGCCCGCGGAATCCACCTGCGGATCGATCGCGCCGCCGCGCAGCAGCACGGGCAGCCCACCCACCGCCTGCCGCGGCGACACGGGGCCGAGCGAGTGCGTGACGCGCACCGTGTCGCGGCCGGCTTGCAGCGCCGCGAGCCGCGCGCGTGCGGGCGAGCGCGCACCCGCGGCGAGCACGATGCCGTCTGCCGGGATCGCGGCGTGCGCGCCGCTGTCGACGGCGGTGACGACGGCGCCGCCGCTCGCGAGGGGCCGCGCGGCCACGAAGACGCGGCCGGGGAGGCTGTCCGTGCGCGCGCCCCACGCCGCGTCGAACACGCCGACGCCCGCCGCGCTGCCGCGATTCCAGCCGTCGAGCGCGAGCGTCGTGTCGGGCAGCGCGACCGAGCCCGTCGTGCGCAGCATCCCCATCCATGGCGCGCCGGCCGAGTCGAGCGCCAGCGCCGGACGCGCGCTCGGGCCGGCGATCACGCGACCGTCCTGCACGTGCGCGCCCTGCGGGACGCCGGGCGGCGCGAAGAGGAAGAAGTCCGCGTTCACGCCGCCCGCGACCGCCACGCCGCCCGAGTCCGCGAGGCCGCGCACGAGCGCCAGCGTGCCCGCGCGCCCGACGGCCGCGCCGCCTGCCTTGCGCGCCGCCAGCGTCCAGCACGCCGCGCGGTCGACGTCGAGCACGTGCACCGCCTGCGGGCCGCGGGCGAACCAGAGCCGGTGGTGCACCACGCCCGGCGCGACCGTGGTGGAGGTCGCGCTGTCCGCGGTCGCGGCCAGCCGCAGCGGCGGCAGCGGCGCGGATCCGGTGGTCGCGCGGGGCGCGCAGGCGGCCGCCACGAGGATCGCGGTGCCCGCCGCGACGGCGCGCGGCGCGGGGTGTGCCAGAGCGAGTCGGGACGCGTGCATGGCGCCAAGGTACGCGCCCATCCGTGACGCCGGTACCGACGCCTTCCCGAACCGTCTAAGTTGTTGCCCCATGCCGACTAGCAGCCCGCACACGAGAGAGGAGGCCCCTGCCGACACGGAGTGGGGCATCGACGCCGCGCGCGCGCTCTACAACATCGAGGGGTGGGGCGCCGGCTATTTCGACATCAACGCGAAGGGCCACGTGGTGGTGCGGCCCGACCGCCGCCATCCCGAGCGCGAGCTCGACCTGCTGGACCTCTCGCGCGACCTGGAGGAGCAGGGCGTCGCGATGCCCGTGCTGCTTCGCTTCTCCGACATCCTGCGCTCGCGCATCGAGCAGCTGAGCGAGCGCTTCCAGGCGGCGACGCGCGAGTACGGGTACACCGGCGGCTACACGACCGTGTACCCGATCAAGGTGAACCAGCAGCGGCACGTGGTCGAGGAGATCGTCGAGTACGGCCAGCCGTACGGCGTCGGCCTGGAGTGCGGCTCCAAGCCCGAGCTGCAGGCGGTGCTCGCGCTGAGCGAGAGCACCGACCACATGATCGTGTGCAACGGCTACAAGGACCACGAGTTCATGCGGCTCGCCCTGATGGGGCAGAAGGTCGGGCACCGCGTGTTCATCGTCATCGAGCAGCTCTCGGAGCTCGACGTCCTGCTGGAGGTGGCCGAGGAGCTGGGCGAGACGCCGACGATCGGCGTGCGCATCAAGCTCGCGACCGAGAGCGCCGGGCGCTGGGCGCAGAGCGCGGGCGAGAAGTCGAAGTTCGGGCTCAACACCGCGCAGCTGGTGAAGCTGATCGACCGGCTGCAGGGCGAGGGTCGGCTCGACATCCTGAAGCTGATCCACTTCCACCTCGGCTCGCAGATCCCCGACATCCGCTTCATCAAGGGCGGGCTGCAGGAGATCGCGCGCTTCTACGTCGAGCTGCGGCAGATGGGCGTGGACATCACGCACGTCGACGTCGGCGGCGGGCTGGGCGTGGACTACGACGGCACGGGCTCGTCGCAGTCGAACGCCAGCGTGAACTACTCGCTGCAGGAGTACGCCAACGACGTCGTCTACACGATGGCCGAGGCGTGCCGCGAGAACGAGGTGCCGATGCCGCACCTCGTCAGCGAGAGCGGGCGTGCGCTCACCGCGCACCACGCGCTGCTGCTGATCAAGGTCATCGACGTCGAGAGCCAGGCCGAGCCGCCGATCCCGTCGCTCACGGACGACGACCACGCGATCCTCCACGAGATGATGGAGGACCTGGAGCTGCTGCGGCGCCCGAACCTGCAGCCGCGCAAGGTGCTGGAGGTCTACCACGACGCGAGCTTCGACAAGGACCGCGCGCGGCAGCTGTTCAACAGCGGCGTCCTGAACCTGCGCGGGCTGGCGCTGGCCGAGCAGATCTTCTTCGCGATCATGAACCGGATCTCGGCCGTCGTGGCCGGGGATCGCGACGAGTACGAGGAGATCATCCTCGAGCTCGACGCGACGCTCGTCGACCGGTACTTCTGCAACTTCTCGCTCTTCCAGTCGCTGCCCGACAACTGGGCGATCGACCAGCTGTTCCCGATCATGCCGATCCACCGCCTGGACGAGGCGCCGGAGCGGCGGGGCACGCTGCAGGACGTGACGTGCGACTCGGACGGGAAGATCGACCGGTTCGTCGGTGACAAGACGGGCCGTCCGTCGCTCGAGCTGCACGCCTTCCGCGACGGCGAGGACTACATCCTCGGCATCTTCCTCACGGGCGCCTACCAGGAGATCCTGGGCGACCTGCACAACCTGTTCGGCGACACGAACGCGGTGCACATCCAGCTCAGCGATCGTGGCTACGAGATCACCGATCTGGTGCACGGCGACACCGTGACCGAGGTGCTGAACTACGTGCAGTTCGGCGCGTCCGCCCTGCTCGCGACGTGGCGCCGCAAGGTCAGCGCGGCGAAGGGGATCACACGCAGCGAGGGCAACCAGTTCGTGGCCGAGTACGTGGCCGGGCTGGAGGGCTACACGTACCTGGAGGGCGAGGCCGCCCGCTGAAGCTCTCGCGGGTCGTGCTTGCTGCGAACGGCGGACGGGGCGCATACTGCTCCGTCCGCCGTTCGCGTGTTCCCGACGGTCCCGCCTCCCTTCCCACCACTCCGATGACCGAGCCCACCGTGGCCCCCGCCGACGCCGCGCCCGCCCCCGAGAAGAGCGCCGCCGTGTGGGAGGACTTCATCGACGTCTTCACGCAGCCGAGCGCCGTCTTCGCGCGCCGCCGCGAGGGGAAGTTCGGCGCGGCGCTGCTGATCCTCATGGCGCTGATGACGGCCACCTTCTTCGCGACGCGCCCCCTCATCCAGCCGATGTTCGACCGGATGTTCGACGCGCAGACGGCCGCCGTCGCGCGGTCGAACCCGAACATGTCGGAGGAGCAGCGGCGCAGCATGCAGTCGTCCATGGAGCGCATGACCTCCGTGATGCTGCCGCTCGGCGCCGTGGTCGGCACGCCGATCCTCGTGCTCATCTCCGCGGCGGTGCTGTTCGGCACGTCGCGGCTCGCGGGCGCGGCGCTGAGCTTCGGGCAGGCGGCGACCGTGGCGACGTACGCGAACGTGCCGCGCGTGCTCGGCGGGATTGCGGGTGCGGCGGTGCTGGCCGTGAAGGACGCCAACGAGCTGCCCGTGCTGCAGTCCGCGCCGACTGGTCCGGTGCTGCTGCTGGCGCGCGACGCGTCACCGCTGCTGGTGGCGGTGCTCTCCCGCTTCGACCTCTTCACCATCTGGTGCACCGTGCTGACGGGCATCGGCGTCGCCGTCATGGCCCGCACCGCGCGCTCGCGCGGCTTCGCCGCGGCCGCGATGCTGTGGGGCGTGGCGTCGCTCTGGGCCGTGCTCAGCGCGCTGCGCGCGGCGGCCGCGATGGCCGGCGGCGGCGTCGAGTAGCCGGCGCGAGGGCACCGAACGCACACGGGGCCGGTCGGCAGCTTGCCGACCGGCCCCGCGTGCGTTCGTGCGCGATGCTCAGCGCGCCTGCTCGTGGCGCTTCGCGACCTTGCCCCAGTTCACCACGTTCCACCAGGCGTCGATGTAGTCCGGCCGGCGGTTCTGGTACTTGAGGTAGTACGCATGCTCCCAGACGTCGAGGCCGAGCAGGATGTCGCCCGGCTTGCCGCCGTCCATGATCGGGCTGTCCTGGTTCGGCGAGCTGACGATCGCGAGCCCGTCGCCCTTGCGGACGAGCCACGCCCAGCCGGAGCCGAAGCGGCCCGTCCCCGCGGCCTTGAACTGCTCACGGAACTTCGCGAAGTCGCCGAACGCCTGGCCGATCGCCTGGCCGAGCGCGCCGCCCGGCTCACCGCCGGCGTTCGGCGCCATCAGCTGCCAGAAGAGCGCGTGGTTCCAGTGGCCGCCGCCGTTGTTGCGGACGGCCCCGCGGATCGCCTCGGGCACCGCGTTCAGGTCGGCCAGCAGCTGCTCCAGCGGGCGGTCCTGCAGCTCGGGCGCCTTGTCGAGCGCGGCGTTGAGGTTGGTGACGTACGCCTGATGATGCTTGCCGTGGTGGATCTGCATCGTCTGCGCGTCGATGTGCGGCTCGAGCGCATCCGGGGCGTACGGCAGCGGAGGAAGCGTGTGGGGCATGCGACGTTCTCCGAGCGGGTCGGGGTCTGCCTGCGTGCTGCTCGCGCTGGGCAGAGCGCCCGCGCGCGCCGCGAATCTAGCCGCGGCGCGGGGACGAGCCAATCGCGCGTCCCGTGCCGTGCGTCACGCCGCCCGCACGGCCCCTCGGCGGACGCGACCGCTGGGGACCATGACTTGCGAATGGACGGGCGGACGCTCAGCGCGCGTCCGGGGCGGCCGCCGCGGCGCCCGCGCGGCGCGCGCGCAGCCAGCTGATGATGCCCGGGAGGATCGACAGGAAGATCACGCCGAGGATGACCAGCTCGAGGTGCTTGTCGATGCCCGGGAAACGCGAGCCGAGGAAGTAGCCGATGAGCAGCATGCTCCAGATCCAGGCGATGCCGCCGAGCACGCTGTACGTCAGGAAGGTGCGGTACGGCATCGCCGCCGCCCCGGCCACCAGCGGCGCGAAGGTGCGCACGATCGGCATGAATCGCGCAAGCACGACCGTCTTGGCGCCATGCGCCTCGTAGAACTGCGCGGCGCGCATGAGGTGCTTGCGCTTGAAGAAGAGCGAGTCCTCCTTCGCGAAGATGCGCGGGCCCGAGTAGCGGCCGATCCAGTAGTTGGTGTTGTCGCCGAGGATCGCCGCCGCCGTCAGCAGGATGCCGAGGGTCCGCACGTCGAGCGGCAGCCCCTGCGAGGCGAGCAAGCCCGCGGTCACCAGCAGCGAGTCGCCAGGGAGGAAGAAGCCGAAGAAGAGACCGGTCTCCGTGAAGATGATGGCGAACAGCCCGACGTAGCCCGCCCACTGGACGAGGGCGGGGAGGTCGCGGAGGCGGTCGAAGAGCTCACTCAGGACGTTCATCAGCTGCGGACGGGAGGGACGGTACGGCGGAGCCGAAAGCTCGACGCGTCGCAGGCCGTCCGCAATCGCCGCCCGCCGCCCGCCCGATATCCGCACCTCCGGAGCCAGCCGTGACGACGTACACCGATCCCGCCGCCAGCCCGACGCCGAGCGTGGCGCCCTCCGATCCGCCGGCGGACGCGGCGCGCACCGGCACCGAGTCACGCACCGACGCACGCACCGACGCGCGGGGCGAGCCGCGCGAGCACCGCCGTGCGGCGGACCCGCTGAACCGCGTCCGCGCCTCCGACCTGGAGCCGTACACGGGCCTCGGCTACCTCTCGAAGCTGTTCCGGCTGATCGCCATCCTCCTGCTCGTGCTGCTGGTGGCCGAGGTGGGGATCGGGATGTACTCGGAGGGCGTGGAGTCGCTGCGCACGCTGACGACCGAGGCGAGCCGGCTGATCGTCATCGCGGGCGTGCTCTGGGGCGCCGGCGACCTGGCGACGCTGCTCATCGACATCGGCCACGACGTCCGCGCGACGCGCATCCTGCTGGGCCGCCAGGCGCTGCCGCCGGGCGAGACGCTCGCGCCGTCGACATCGGCCACGACGGCCACGACGGCCACCGCCGCCGCCCCGCATCGTCCCACCGCGCTGCCGCGGCGCACCGCGCTCGGCGACGCGCCCGAGGTCCGGGCGGACGCGCGGATGGAGTAGCGGCCAGTGGCCGCGCGCCCGCGCGTCGGTCGCTAGCTTGGCGGCGTGCCGCCGACCCTGGACGTCCTGCTGGTCCCGCACACGCACTGGGACCGTGAGTGGTACCACGAGGCGGGCCGCTTCCGGCAGCGCCTCGTCGCGCTCGTCGACGAGCTCCTGGACGGGTCCGACGACGCGCCGTTTCTGCTCGACGGGCAGGCGATCGTGCTCGAGGACTACCTCGCGGTGCGGCCCGAGCGCCGCGGCGCGATCGCGGAGGCGCTGCGCGCCGGATGGCTGGAGGCGGGGCCGTGGTACGTGCTCGCCGACCAGCTGATCCCGAGCGGCGAGTCGCACGTGCGCAACCTGATGGCCGGCCGGCGCGTGCTGCGCGCGCTCGGCGCGTCGCCACCCCCCGTGCTGTACTCGCCGGACGCGTTCGGGCACGCGGCGTCATCGCCGACGCTCGCGGCGGGCTTCGGCTTCGGCGTCGCGGTCGTGTGGCGCGGCTACGGCGGCGCGCGGTGGCCCGCGGGCGACGCGGCGTGGTGGCGTGGCGCCGACGGCAGCCGCGCGCTGCTGCTGCACCTGCCGCCAGACGGCTACGAGTTCGGCTCGCGGCTCCCCGTGGACGCGGAGGGCGCGCGCGAGCGCTGGGCGGCGATGCGCGCGGTGCTCGCGCCGCGCGCGCGGCTCGGCTTCGCGCTGGTGCAGAACGGCGCCGACCACCACGCGCGGCAGGAGCGCTGGGCGGTGGCGGTGGCCGCGCTCGAGGCCGCGGCGGCGCCGGAGCGCGTCGTCGTGTCGTCGCTGGCGGATGTGGCCACACGCGCTCGCGACGCGGCGGCGACGGCCGACCTGCCCACGGTCGCGGGCGAGCTGCGCGACTCGTATGGCTACACCTGGACGCTGCAGGGGACGTTCGGCACGCGGGCCGCGCAGAAGCGGCGCGTGGCGCGTGCCGACCGCCGCCTCGTGCGGGACGTCGAGCCGTGGCTGGCGCTGCTGCGGCTGCGCGGCGCCGCCGGCGACGAGACGCGCACCGCGCTGCTGCATGCCGCGTGGCGCCCGCTGCTGCAGTGCCTCCCGCACGACACGCTGTGCGGCTGCTCGACCGACGCGGTCGCGCGCGCGATGGACGCGCGGCTGGACGACGCCGACGCGCAGGCGCGCGGGCTGCGGTCCGACGCGCTGGATGGGCTGCTCGGACACGACCGCGTGGCGGCGCGCGCACGCCGCCGCGACTGGCGGCCCGTGCTCGTGGTGCGCAACCGCGCCCCACGCACGCGCGGCGGCGTCGCCGAGGTCGCGCTCACCGGCTTCGTGCGCGACGTCGGCGTCGGGCCCGGCTCGGCCGGCGCGTGGCGCGCGGTGCAGGAGGCGCCGTCGCTGCTCACACCCTCCGACGGCGCGATCGTGCAGCCGCTGGAGCGCGTGCGCCGCATCGATCGCCTGGAGTCGCCGCGGCACTATCCGGACGCGGACCTCGTGGACGAGGTGCGTGCCGTCGCCTGGGTGCCGCCGGTGGCGGGCTACGGGCTGCTGCCGATCCCGCTCGACGGACGGGCGACGACGATCGTCGTGGATGGCCCCGCGCATCCCGTGCAGGCCGAGCAGCTGCGGCTGACGAACGGGCTCGTGACGGTCGAGGCGGACGCGCGCGGCCACGTGCGGATCGCGTATCCCGCGCTCGGACTGGTGCTCGACGATGCGCTGACGTTCGAGGACGTGGGCGACGCGGGCGACACGTACACGCCGTCACCCGTCGGCGCGCCGCGGACGGTGCTCTGGTGCGGCAGCGCCAGGCTGCTGCACCGCGGTCCCCTGCGCGGGGCGATCGAGCTGTCGCTGCGGATGCGCGTGCCGGCGGCGCTCGCGCCCGCGCCGGACGGCTTCTCGCGGCCCACGCACGCCGCGCGCGGACACGTCGAGCTGCCGCTCACCGTCACGCTGTCGCTCGACGCCGATGCGTCGTGGGTGCGCGTGCACGTGCGCGGCGAGAACGTGGCGCACGACCATCGCCTGCGGCTCGCGCTGCGCACCGGTATCGCCGGGGCGACGGTGCGCGCGGACGCGGCGTTCGGGCCGGTGGTGCGCACGCCGGTCGCGATCCCGCCCGAGGAGCGCGCGATGGAGACGCCGCCGCCGACCGCGCCGCTGCATCGCTGGATGTGGTGCGACGGTGCGACGCACGCCGCGACGCTCGTGTCGGACGGGTTGGCCGAGTACGAGGTGCGCGACGACGGCACCATGCTGGTGACGCTCGTGCGCGCGGTCGGCGAGCTGTCGCGCCCCGACCTGCCGGAGCGTCCCGGGCACGCCGGCTGGCCGACGCCGACGCCCGGGGCGCAGTGCCCGGGATCGTTCGAGGCGACGCTCGCGGTGGCGGTGTACACACGGTGGTCCGACGCGACCGCCGCGCACGTCGAGCGGCTGGCGGACGACGTGCTGCTTCCGCTGGTCGGCGAGACGGTGCGCGACGCCGTCCGCACGCCCGCGGCGGTGACGGGTGCCTCGCTCGACGGGGAAGGGCTCGCGTTCGGCGCGCTACTGCCCGCCGACGATCCCGACTGGGTCGCGCTGCGCTGCGTGAACGTGACGGAGCGCGCGGTCGCTGGTTCGTGGACGATCGGCGCGGCGCTGCGCGAGGCTCGCCGGGCGCGCCTCGACGAGACGCCGCTGGAGACGCTCGCGATCGAGGCCGCGGGCGACGTGTCGATCGTGCGGTTCGACGCCGGACCGCGCGAGGTGGTGACGATCCTCGTGCGCTGAGGCTCCCATGCGTCCTCTCCGCTTCCTCTCGCTCGCCGTCGCGGTCGTCGCGAGCGCTGCGCCACGCGCGGCGCATGCGCAGCCGGCCGTGCCGGACTCCGTCGCCGCGTTCGTGGACCGACTGGCACGCGAGGCGCTGACCGCGAACCCCGCCGGCGGGATGACCGTGGGCATCGTCTCGGACACGGGGCTGGTCTGGACGCGCAGCTACGGCATGGCCGACGCCGCGCGCGGGCGGCGCGCCACCGCGTCCACGGTCTACCGCATCGGCAGCATCACGAAGCAGTTCACGGCGCTGATGCTGCTGCAGCTCGCGGAGGCGGGGACCGTCCGCCTGTCCGATCCGGTCAACCGGTATCTCCCCGTCATCGACAGCGTCCGCCGTCTCCCGCCGCACGCACCGCCGGTGACGCTCGTGCAGCTCGCGACGATGCGCGGTGGGCTCGCGCAGGAGCCGGACAGCCTCGAGCGCTTCCTCGTCGGCGGCGTCGACGAGTGGGAGCGCGTGCTTGCCGCGGCGCTGCGGCACACGGCGTACGTCGACGCGCCCGGCGCGCGCTGGGAGTACTCCAACATCGGCTACGCGGCCCTCGGTGCCGCGCTCGCCGTCGCGGCCCGCCGTTCGTACGTCGCCCATGTGCGCGACGCGATCCTGCGCCCGCTCGGCATGACGCACACGGGCTTCGTGCTCGATTCCGCTGGTCGCGCCGAGCTGGCGGTCGGCTACTCGTTCGAGCACGGGCCGATGGACAGCGTCACGCCGCGCCGCGAGCTGGCTGGGCGCGGCTACAAGGTGCCGAACGGCGGGCTCTTCTCCACCGTCGGCGACCTCGCCCGCTTCCTCGTGTTCACGATGGGGAAGGGGCCCGAAGCGGTGCTCCCACGCGCGACGCTCGCGCGGCAGTTCGGCGCGCTCGCGTGGGCGACGCCGGATCTGACGGCCGGCTACGGCCTGGGCTTCCACGTGATGCGGCGCGGGTCGCTCGTCGCGATCGGGCATCCCGGATCCGTCGCCGGCTACCTCGCGACCGCGTACTTCGATCCGGCGACGCACGTCGGGGTGATCGTCCTGCGCAACGTCGACGACCCCAAGTTCGACATCCTCGCCTTCACGATGTCGGTGCTGGAGAAGGCGACGACCGGCGCACCGCCGGCCCGCCGTCCCTAGCCGGCGCGCGCGGCGAGCAGGCAGTCCGCGAACGTCGCGGCAGGGCCGACCACGTCGTCGGCGCGGCGCAGCACGTGGAGCTGCAGCACGCACGCCGCCGCGAGCTCCGGCACGCGCACGGCGACGGTGCCCGGCGGCGGTGGGAGCGCACCGGAGTCCACGACCGCGCACCATCCCGCGCCGACCGCCACCAGCTGCGCGACCGAGGCGAACGACGGCGGCGCCGGCACGACGCGCGGCTCGATGCCGCCCGAGCGCACCGCCGCGAGGATCCGGTCGTGCATCCCCGGGATCGCGGCGCGGTCCGAGAGCACCATCGGCACGTCGGCGAGCTCCGCGAGCGACAGCGTCTCGCGCGCCGCCAGCGGGTGGTGCGCGGCGAGCAGCGCCCACGCGAGCGGCTCGTCGTCCACGTGGTCGGCGTGCACGCCCGCGGAGTACTCCGCGGTGGAGCCCGCGATGCCGAAGCCGACGTCGATACGCCGCGCGAGCAGGTGCTCGACGTGCTCCGGCCACGGCACGGCGACCAGCTCCACCTGCAGCTTCGGACGCAGCGCGCGCAGGCGCGCGAGCGCGTCGGCGGCCAGCGCGGCGCGCGTGCCGAAGTCGGGCGGCGCGACCCGCAGCGTGCCGGCCTCGCCGTCGGCGGCGGCGCGCGCGGCTCGCACCGCCTCGTCCGCGGCGTCGAGCGTGCGCCGTGCGTGCTCCGCGAACACGCGCCCCGCCTCGGTCAGGCGCACGCCGCGCGACAGCCGGTCGAGCAGCCGCGCGCCGATCTCGCGCTCCAGGTCCTGCAGCTGCCGCGAGAGCGCCGACTGCGCCACCCGCAGCCGCACGGCCGCGCGGCCGATGTTCCCGTCGTCGGCGACGGCGACGAAGTAGCGCAGGTGGCGGAGCTCCATGCGGGCAATCAGGGCGCGCCATCGCGCGCAGGCAAGGCTCCCATCGCGAGGAAGTGTTGGACGTGCGGGCGCCGCGTGCCGATCGTCCGGCATGACCTCCACTGCCACCATCGCCCATCCGCTCGTCCGCGCGCCCGGCGCGCCGGGACTCCTGCCGCACGTCGGCGTCGCCGTCAACATCCTCGTCCGCGCGTCCGACACGGACGGCGCGTGGTCGATGCTCGACTACACGATGCCGGCGCGCTTCGCCGGCCCGCCCGCGCACCGTCACGCGCACACCACCGAGACCTTCTACTGCGTCGCGGGCGAGGTCACGCTGACCCTCGACGGACGTCCGATCCGGCTGCGCGCCGGCGAGGCGGCCGTCGTTCCACCGGGCGTGGCGCACGCGTTCGCGAACGCCTCCGACGCGCCGGCCACGATGCTCGTGCATCTGACGCCGGGCGGCTTCGAGGGGTACTTCGACGACCTGGCGGCGCTGCTGCGCGCGAGCGAGGTGTGGCCGCCGGCCGATCCGTCGTCGGTCGGACGTCTGGCGGCGCCGTACGACATCCAGCCGGCCGCCTGACGTCCTCCCGCCGCTCAGGCGCGTTCGACCGGGAGCCGCACGCCCGCCGTCTCGCCGGCCAGCCGATCGCGCACCGCGTCGCCCAGGCGCGTGCACGCGAGCACCGTGGCGACGAGCGCGAGCCCCGGCACGAGCGCTACCCATGGCGCGGTGATGATCAGCTCCCGGCCGCCCGCGATCAGGTTCCCCCAGCTCGGCGCGGGCGGCTGGATGCCGAGGCCCAGGAACGACAGGCCGCTCTCCAGCAGGATCGCGTTGCCGACGCCGAGCGAGGTCGCGACCAGCGCGGCGCCGAGCGCGTTCGGGACGACGTGACGCCAGAGGAGCCGCGCGTCCGTCGCGCCGAGCGCGCGCGCGCCGTCCACGAAATCCCTGCGGCGCACGCCCAGCACCTCGGCCCGCACCAGCCGCGCGACGCCCATCCAGCCGGTGACCGCGAGCACCGCGACGGTCGTGACGGCCCCGGGGCCCCAGAGCGCGGCGACGACCAGCAGCAGCACGATGCGCGGGACGGCGAGCAGCGCGTCGGCGAGCGCGGTGACCGCGAGATCCGTCACGCCGCCGCGCCACGCCGCCCACGCGCCGAGTGCGGTGCCCAGCGCGCCCGAGAGCACCGAGCCCGCGACGCCGACGGCGAGCGACAGCCGCGCCGCCACCAGCGTGCGGGCGAGCAGGTCGCGCCCGAAGCGGTCGGTGCCGAGCGGATGCCAGGCGCCGCCGGCGTCGGTCGCGCCGGGCGGCAGCAGCCGCGTCGCCAGCACGTCGCCGATCGCGGACGGATCGGCCGACCAGAGCGCCGGTCCGACCACCGCCGCGACGGTGAGCGCGGCGAGGAAGAGCAGCGGCCCGCGCACGCCGCGCGCACCGAGGACGCTCATCGGCGCCGCGGGTCGAGGCGTGGCAGCGCGAGGTCGGCCGCGAGGTTGGCCGCGAGCGTCAGCGCCGCGTACAGCACCGTCGCGCCGAGCACCACCGGGTAGTCGCGCGCGGCGATCGCCTGGACCATCGCGCGGCCCATCCCCGGCCACGCGAACACGCTCTCGACGAACACCGAGCCGGCGACGATGCCCGGCAGCGAGAGCGCGAGCAGCACGACGAGCGGCGGCAGCGCGACGGCGAGCGCGTGCCGGCCGAACACCGCGCGCGGCGCGAGGCCCTTGGCCTGCGCGGTCCGGACGAAGTCGCCCGCGAGCGCGTCCGCGACCGCCGACCGTGCGTAGCGCGCGACGCCCGCCGCGCCGACCGCCGCGAGCACGCCGACCGGCAGCACCGCGTGCCGCACGCGATCGACGATTGCGTCCCACCCCGTGAGCTGCCCCGCCGGATCCGCGAGCCCGAACGCCGGGAGCCGCAGCCAAGCGGGGAACCCCCAGCGCGCCGCACCGGCGGTGAACAGCGCGATGGCGCCGAGCGCGAGCCAGAAGCTGGGCGCGGCGTAGACGGCGGTCGTGGCGACGGTGATCGCGGCGTCGGTGCGGCGGCCGCGCCGGTCGCCGCGCGCCCGCACCACGGCCTGCAGCGTCCCGATCCCCACGCCGAGCACGTAGCTCAGCGCCAGCGACGCCGCCCCCAGCGCCAGCGACGGCGGCAGCGCCTCGGCCAGCACGGTCGCCACGGGCCGGCCCTGCGCGAAGCTGGTCCCCAGGTCGCCGCGCAGCGTCGCGCCGAGCCAGCGGCCATATTGCACGGCGAGCGGGCGGTCGAGGCCGAGCGTCGCCCGCAGCCGCGCCGCGTCCGCGGCGTCGGCGGTCGGGGGGAGCAGCAGCGCGGCCGGGTCGCCCGGCGCGGCGCGCACCAGCACGAACGTGAGCGAGACGACGAGCCAGAGCAGCGCGGCGGCGGCGCCGAGACGGCGGAGCAGGGCAGGCACCCGACGATGATCGCACCGGGACGCAGGTTCGCGACAGGTGCGGCGCTCGGCGCGCTGCTCGTGGCGCCGTCGTGCGCGCCCGCGCCGCGCCCCGCGGACGTCGCGGTGTACGCGTCGGGCGCCGACCTCGAGTCGCCGAACCCGCTCGTCACCGTGCACCCGCTCTCGCGGCAGCTGCAGCGGCACGCGCTGCTGGTGACGCTGGTGCGGTGGGACTCGACGCTGACGCCCGAGCCGTACTACGCGCGCCGCTGGGCGTGGGGCGACGGCGGCCGCACGCTGACCATGTGGCTGGAGCCGACGCTGCGCTGGCACGACGGCACGCCGACCACCGCGCACGACGCGGCCTTCACGCTGACGCTCGCGCGCGATCCGTCCGTCGGCTTCGCGCGCGCCGCGGACCTGACGTCGCTGGAGGGGGTTCAGGCGACGGACGACACGACGCTGGTGCTGCGCTTCGCGACACCGCAGCCATCGCTCCCGGGCGTGCTGTGCGAGCTGCCGCTGGTGCCGCGGCACCTGCTGGCGCGCGAGCCGCGCGCCGCGCTGCGGCAGGCGTCGTTCGAGCGGACGCCGGTGGGCAACGGGCCGTTCCGCTTCGTGTCGCGCACGCCCAACGCGCGCTGGGTGCTGGAGCGCAATGCGAGCTTCCCGGCAAGCATGGGGGGCGCGCCGCGCATGCGGCGTCTGGTGGTCGCGGTGGTCGACGAGCCGACGACCAAGTTCGCGGGGCTCGTGAGCGGCGAGCTCGATGTCGCCGGCGTCGCGCCGACGATGGCGGCGCTGGTGGCGCGCGATCCGGCGCTGCGCGTCGTGTCGTATCCGGTGACCTTCTCGACCGCGCTCGTGTTCAACGCGACGCGCCCGCCGTTCGACGACGTGCGCGTGCGCCAGGCGCTGTCGCTCGCGCTCGACCGCAAGCGCATCGTCGCGGCGGCACTCGCGGGCTACGCCACCCCCGCCACCAGCGCGGTGCCGCCGGACAACCCGTTGGCGCTGCCGATCGCGGGCGCGACCGACGGGCCGCAGGCGGCGCGCGCCGACTCGCTGCTCGACGCCGCCGGTTGGAAGCGCGGGAGCGACGGGCGTCGCGCGCGCGGCGGTCGTCCACTGCAGGTCGAGCTGCTGACCGTCGGCTCGGGCGACAACGCGGTCGAGCAGCTGGTGCAGGCCGACCTCGCCGCGCGCGGCGTGCGCCTGGAGATCCGCACGCGCGAGCTGGGTGCCTTCCTCGCCGCCGCGCGCGCGCCGCGGAAGTCGTACGACCTGCTGCTGACCGGCGTTCCGGGCGACCTCGCGCTGTCGCACCTCGCGGCGATGTTCGCCACGTCGGCCGGTGGCGGCGCGCTGGACTACGCGGGCTTCCATCGGCCCGCGCTCGACGCCGCGTTCGCGCGCGCGGCGCGGGCCGCGACCTCCGAGGAGCGTGTGGCCGCGTGGCGGGACGCGCAGCGCATCCTCGCGGCCGAGGCGCCGGTCGCGTGGCTCTACCACTCGCGCGGAGTGCAGGGGGTGGCACGCTCGCTCGCCGGCGTGACGATGGACCTGCGCGGAGAGCTGGCGACCGTGTCGCGCTGGCACCGCGTCGCGCGCTGACGAGCGATGCCGCTGCTGATCCCGGAGGATGCGCTCGACGCACGCCGCGCGGCGGCGACCGGGCCACTGGCGCCGCTGGCGGCCTCGCTGGCGGCGGACCTCGAGCGCGTGCTCGCCGCCGCGCCCGAGCCGGACGCGCGCAAGGCGCGGCTCTCGCGCGCCGGTGGCCGCTGCCCGAACGACGGCGCGCTGCTCGCCTTCGATCCGTTCTCGCCGCGTGTGCACCGCTGCCCGCGCTGCGGCGCCGCGTGGCGGGACGAGGCGCACGACCGCTGGTGGAGCATGTGGCACCAGCTCTGGCTGGCGGAGCGCGCGGTGCACGCGGCGGTGCTGCACCTGCTGGTGGGCGCGCCGCGCCTGGCCGCGTTCGCGGCGCACGTGCTCGACGCCTACGCCGACCGCTACCTCGAGTATCCCAACCGCGACAACGTCCTCGGACCCAGCCGCCCGTTCTTCAGCACGTACCTGGAGTCGATCTGGCTGCTGCAGCTGTGCGTCGCGCTCGATGCGCTGGAGAGCGCGGAGGGGGCGCGCGTGCACGCGCTGGGCGCGCGGCTGCGCGAGCGCGTGATCGCGCCGAGCCGCGCGCTCGTCGCGGGCTACCCCGAGCCGGGCTCCAACCGGCAGGTCTGGAACGCCGCCGCGCTCCTCGCGTCCTCGCTGCTGCTCGGCGACCGCGACGCGGCCGAGCACGCGCTCGACGGACCGACGGGCGTGCTCGCGCAGCTGCGCGACGGTCTCCTCGCCGACGGCACCTGGTACGAGGGGGAGAACTACCACCAGTTCGCGCACCGCGGCCTCTGGTACGGCGTCGCGCTCGCGGAGGCCGCGCGCATGCCCGTGCCCGCGCCGCTGCTCGCGCGCTTCGCCGAGGGCTTCGCCGCGCCGTTCCTGGTCGCGATGCCGGACTTCACGCTGCCGTCGCGGCGCGACTCGCAGTACGCGATCTCGCTGCGGCAGTGGCGCTACGCGGAGTCGTGCGAGCTGGGCCTCGCGCGTGGGGACGACCCGCGCCTCGCCGCCGCGCTCGGCCGCCTCTACGACGACGCGGACATGCCGCGGCGCGACACCGGCCGCTGGCGCTCGGCCGCCGAGAGCGAGCGCAACGAGCCCGCGACCGCGCTGTCGCGCGCGGACCTGGGATGGCGCGCGCTGCTGCACGCGCGCCCCGAGCGTCCCGCGGCCGCGGCGTGGGCGCCGGGCACGGTGCACCTGCCCGCGCAGGGGCTGGCCGTCTTCCGGCGTGACGCGGGACGGCTCTGGGTCGCAGTGGACTATGGACACGCGGGCGGCGGGCACGGACACCCCGACCGCCTGAACCTGCTCGTCGCCGACCGCGCGACGCGCTGGCTGGACGACATGGGGACGGGCACGTATGTCGAGCGCGCGCTGCACTGGTATCGCAGCACGCTCGCGCACCAGGCGCCGCTGGTGGACGGAGCCTCGCAGCCGCGCGGCGACGGCGTCCTGCTGGGGCTCGCGGACGACGGGACGCTGTCGGGGATCGCGGCAGCGGCGCGCGTCGCGCCGGGCGTCATCGGAGCGCGCACCGTCGTCGTCGACGAGGCGTGCGTCGTCGACCGGCTGGCGTGGTCCGCGGATGACGTCGTGACGCTCGACCTGCCGTACCACGTGGACGGCGAGTGCATGCTGCCGTGGGAGCCCGGGATCGTCATCGGCGCGGGTGAGCTGGAGGACGGCTTCGACTTCGTGGAGGGCGCCGAGCGGGCGACGATGCCGGCGGGTGCCGCTGTGCGACTCGCGCTCCGCGCTCCCGACGGCGGGGCGTCGCATGCGGCGCTCTGGCTCGTTGCGCCCGACGGCGCGGAGCTGTGGCGCGCGACGGCGCCGGGCGCGCCGGGTGCGGGTCCGCGCCGCTTCCATGTCGTGCGGCGTCGCGCGGCGGAGGGCGCGCTGCTCGCCGTCGTCGATCCACGTGGCGTCGTCGCGGATGTCGCGCGGTCGGATGACAAGGCGCTCGTCGTGACCCGCCGCGACGGCCGCGTGACCGAGCACCGGCCGCCCGCGGCCGGTGACGCCGATGGCGAGTGGGAGGTGCGCGTCCGCGATCGCGCTGGAGACGAGACGCGCCATCGGCTCGCGCTGCCCACGCGATTCCCGCCCGATGTGGGTCTGGTGCCGCAGCCGACCGTGCACGCCGCGATGGAGGGGCCCATCGTCCTCGGCGCCGGCGACGCGTGGCGCACGAGCCTCGACGAGGCGCACTACCGCCGCTCGGAGGAGTCGTGGTCCGAGGCGGGACGGCCCACGGGCACCGTCTGTCTCAGCGCCGATGCGGACGCGCTGCACGTGGAGCTCACCGTCGCGCTGGGGCGTCCGCCCGCGTTCGTACCCGCGGGGACCGACAACCCGCTCGACAACGAGCGGGCCGAGGTGAACGGCGACGGCGTGCAGCTGCACCTCGCGACGCCGGCGCTCCACGCGGCCGGCACGCTCGCGGGCTGGCTGCTGGTGCCCGACCGCGACGGCACGGTGCGCGCGATCCCCACGACACCCGCCGCGGCGTCGATCCCCGTCGACGCACGGTGGACGCCCGGCGACGCTGGCTACGCGCTGGCGATCGCGGTCCCGCGCGCGGCGCTCGCGCTCGACGACGCGGACGACGCCGGACGCACGGTGCGCGTGGACGTGCTCGTGAACGAGATGCCCGCGGGGCGCGAGCGGCGGCGCGGACAGCTCGTGCTCAGCGGCGCGGCGGGTGGGTTCGTGTATCTTCAGGGCGACCGGCACGTCGCCGCGCGCTGCCTGCCGGTCGTCCTGCCGCCACCGTCCGCCCGCTGATGTCGTCCATCCTCGATCAGGTCCGCGTCGTCCTCTACGAGCCGCAGAAGCCCATCAACATCGCCGCGACGGTGCGCGCGATGAAGAACATGGGCGTCGGCGTGCTGCGGCTGATCCGGCCGGTGTTCTACGAGGACAACTACATCGAGATGATCGCGCACAACACGCGCGACATCCAGGCGCGCATCGAGCACCACGACACGGTCGACTCGGCGCTCGCGGACTGCGTGCGCGTCGCGGGCTTCACGGGCCGTCGGCGTGCCGCCAAGTGGGCACGGCTCGATCCGCGCGAGGCGGCCACGGACCTGCTCGCACATGCGGCCGACGGCCCGGTGGCGGTGATGTTCGGCCGCGAGGACGACGGGCTGCCGGCCGAGGTGCTGGACCGCGCGCACGTGACGGTGCACATCCCGACCACCGAGCACGCGTCGCTGAACGTCGCGCAGGCCGTGCTCGTGGCGCTCTACGAGCTGCACGTGGCCTCGGGCGACGCGACGCGCACGCTGCAGCGTCCGCGCAAGCACGCCCCGCCGCCCACGAGCGCGGAGTTCGAGCAGTTCTACGCGAGCGCGGAGCAGGCGCTCACGGCGATGGACTTCTTCCGCTCGCGGAACCCCGAGCACGTGATGCGCAGCGTCCGCTCGCTCGCGTACCGCGCCAACCCCGACGCGCGCGAGCTGACGCTCGTGCGCGCGATGGCGATCGAGGTGCTGCGGACGATCGACCGCATCGAGCGGCGCGTCGGCGCGGCGGCGCCGCAGCCGGGCCCCGACGCGTGAGCGCGTCGGACGACTGGCGCCGCCGCGCGTCGGCGGTCGTCGCCGCGGACGCGTCCACCGGCAGCAAGCGCCCCATGGCGCTCTACGGCCCCACGAGCGACGAGGGCGCGCCAGTGCACTACGTGCGCGCGTCGGGGTGCCGCGTCACCACGGTCGACGGCCGCACGCTCGTCGACCTCACGAGCGCGCTCGGCTCCGTCGCGCTGGGCTACGCGGAGCCCGAGGTCACGCAGCGCGTGCACGAGGCGGCCGCCGCGGGACACGTCGCCGGGCTGACGCACGCGAGCGAGGTGACGCTGGCCGAGCGGCTGGTCGATCTCATCCCATGCGCCGACCGCGTGCTGTTCCTCAAGACCGGCGCCGAGGCGGTGGCGGCCGCGGTGCGGCTCGCGCGCGCGTACACGGGACGCGACGTCGTCGTCGGCAGCGGCTATTTCGGATGGCTCGACTGGTGGAGCACGGGGCCCGGCGTCACCGCGGGCGCGAGCGCCGACTTCGTGGGCGTGCCGTTCGACGACGTGCCCGCGCTGGAAGCGGCGGTCGACGCGGCCTCGGGGCGGCTCGCGGCGATCGTGCTGGAGCCCGTCGTCGAGCGGCTGCCGTCGGCGACGTGGCTGCGCGCCGCGCGCCGGCTGTGCGACCGCAGCGGCGCGGTGCTCGTGTTCGACGAGGTGAAGACCGGCTGCCGGCTGCACGTCGGCGGCTTCCAGGCGACCGGCGACGCGGGCGACGTCGTCCCCGACCTCGCGACCTTCGGAAAGGCGCTCGCGAACGGCTACCCGCTCGCGGCCGTCGTGGGGCGGCGCGACGTGATGGCGGCCGCGCGGCGCGCCTGGATCTCGTCCACGCTCGCGAGCGAGGCCACCGCGCTCGCCGCCGCGCACGCGGTGCTCGACCGCCACGCGCGCGAGGACGTCTGCGCGCGGCTGCGCCTGCACGGCGAGGCGCTGTGCGACACGGTGCGCGAGGCGATGGCCGAGTGCGCGGTGCGCGAGGTGACCCTCATGGGCTTGCCGCAGATGTGGTTCCTGCGCTTCGGCGGCGACGCCGACGTCTCGACGCGGCGCGAGGCACGCTTCCTGGACGCGACGCGCGCGGCGGGCGTGCTGTTCAAGCGCGGCGCGTACAACTATCCCACGCTGGCGCACGACGCGACCATCGACGACGCGGTCGCGCGCGCGGCGCACGTCGGCTTCGCGGCGGTGCGGCAGCTGGACGACTCGGAGGGCCGATGACGGAGTCCATCGCCGCGCGCACCGCGAGCGCCGCCGCCGACGCCTTCGCGGAGGTCGCGCGCGTGGAGCGCGACCGCGGCGAGGCGACGCTCGCGGGCCCCGCGCCGCTGATCGACGTGCACGCGCACTTCTACCACCCGCACTCGCCGCGCGGCGACTGGGCGGCGGTGAACGCCGCGCGCCTGCGCGCGGGCGAGCGCATCGGCATCACCTGGCACGTCGCGTCGATCCTGGGCAGCTGGGGCCACACGTCGCCCACCTACTTCGCCTCGCCCGACGACGTGGTGCTCGGCAACGACGTGATGTTCGCGCTGCACCGCGCGCTGCCGGACCGCGTGCGCAGCTACGTGCACGTGAGCCCGAACGCGCCGGAGCACGCGCTGGCCGAGATCGAGCGTGGCGTGGCGGTCGGCGCGATCGGCGTGAAGCTCTCGGCCGGTCGGCGCGCCGACGATCCGCTAGTCGATCCGATCGCGGAGCGGGCAGGGGAGGGCGGGCTCCCCATCCTGCACCACGTCTGGCAGTGGCGGCGGCGCGACTGGCCGATGCAGGAGGCGAGCGACGGCCTGGAGCTGGCGCGGCTCGCGGCGCGGCACCCGCGCACGACCTTCATCCTCGCGCACGTCGGCGGCGGCGGCGACTACATGCACAGCTACCACGCGGTGGCCGACGTTCCGAACATCGTCATGGACCTCTCGGGCAGCGGCGTCGATCGCGGGATGCTGGACGCCGCCATCGCCGCGGTGGGCCCGCGCCGGCTGCTCTGGGCGTGCGATGTGACCATCGAGACCGGGCTCGCCAAGCTGCGCGCGCTCGACCACGTGGGCCTCGACGCCGAGGCGATCGCCGACATCCGCTGGCGCAACGCGGTGCGCCTCTTCCCGCCGGGCGCGTTCCCGGGGCTGGAGGCCGCATGATCCCGGTCGACGTCAATCTCGCGATCGGCGGCTACCCGTTCCGCCACGTGCCGCACCCCGAGCCCGCGGTGCTGGCGCGCGTGCTGGCGCGTGAGGGCGTGGCGCGCGGATGGGTCGCGCATCTCCCGTCCGCCTTCTGGCGCGACCCGTCGCCCGGCGACGCGGAGCTGTACGCCGCGCTCGAGCCGTTCCCCACGCTCGATCCGGTGGCCACGATCCGCCCCGACTGGCCGGGATGGGAGCGGCGGGTGCGCGAGGCCGTGGACCGCGGCGCGCCCGCCGTCCGCGCCTATCCGATGCACTGGGGGCTCGGCCCCGGCGATCCGTCGCTGGCGCGCCTTGGTGCGGCCTGCGCCGCGGCGGGGCTGGTCCTGATCCTCCCGGTCCGCTTCGAGGATCTCCGGCAGCGCCACCCGCTCGACGTCGCGGGGGACCTGACGCCGGCGCACGTCCGCGCGCTCGCCCGCGCCGCGACCGCCCCGCAGCTCGTGGTCCTGTCCGCGGGCCGCGAGTTCATCGAGGAGACCGCATGGTCCCTCACGCCCGACGAGCGCGCGCGGCTCCACTTCGACGTCTCGTGGGTCTGGGGGCCGCCGGAGGACCATCTGGCGACGCTGCTGCGCACGCTCGGACCGGAGCGCTTCGTCCACGGAAGCGGATGGCCGCTGCGGCTGACGCAGAACCCGTCGGCCAACCTCGCGCTGCTGCCGGACGACCTGCGCGGGGTCGCGCTGCGCGGCGGGGACGCGATCCTCGCGCAGGCGCGCGAGCAGGCGCGATCGGCGGCGCGCTGACGTCGGCCAACGCGCGTCCGGGCTGCGCGGTCGCTCGCGGCGCGCATTTCGCAGCGGCGCGCGCCCGTCGAGCGCCGCTCGCGTGTCGCATGCAGGTCCGGTTGCATGTGACGCATCGCGATGCCCGCACATGTACCGGCCCACGTGTCGGTGCCTGCACGCAGACCCGAACCCGTCCTGCATGATTGTGCGGTCATCCGACGTCCGGCGTCGCTCACGCGATGGCTCACGAACTGGGGCACGTCTCCGTAGGTGCGAATCCGTAAGTCTCCCTAGGGGTTCGCACTTGTGTCACCTGTGGAGCCCGGTCATCTTTCGCGCCGTTTCCCCCCGCCGTCTTGTGAAATCGTTCACAAACGTGAGCGATTGCTTCGGCATTTCCATACTCCCGCCCAGGTCGCAGCGATGACGAAGAGACGGAAGTGGTCGGTGATCCCGGGCTTCCTGGCCCTGGCCGCCGCCGCCACCGTGCTGTCGGCATACAGCGGGGCCTCGTCGTCCCAGGGACGCGAGCCCGTGCAGCCCGTCAACTTCCCGCACCCGAAGCACGTGCTGCCGACGGCGCAGGGCGGGCTGGGGATGAACTGCGTCTACTGCCACTTCTCGGCGAACAAGGCGCCCGATCCGGGTATGCCCGCCGTGGGCACCTGCATGGGCTGCCACCTGCTCGTCACGGGCAAGGCGGACAGCTCCAAGCGCGAGATCGCGAAGCTCGCGTCGTACTACAACAAGAAGCTGCCGGTGCCGTGGGTCCGCATCCACAAGGTGCCGGACTACGTGCAGTTCCCGCACATGCGCCACGTCAACGCGGGCGTCACCTGCCAGAGCTGCCACGGCCAGGTGCAGAACATGGCCCGCGTCTACCAGGCGTCGTCGCTCAACATGGGCTGGTGCGTCAACTGCCACGTGAACGGCTACAACGCCGCCGAGGGCCACCGCCTCGCGGGCGCGCCCGACTCGGTCATCAAGGCCGCCGCGGCCGTCCCGGCGCGCAAGGCGCGCTACGACTGCGCGATCTGCCATTACTGAGCTGGCGACGAGCGATGAGCGAGGAGCGCGGGCACCGACCGGCCGCCGACTCCTCGCTCCGCGCTCTTCGCTCCTCGCTTCGCTCACATCCTACCGCACCACAGCATGAGCACTGAGACGGGGTCCGCCGGCGTCAAGCGCCGCGACTTCCTCAAGGTCCTCGGCGCCACCGGCGCCGCCACGACGCTCGTCGGCTGCACGTCCGAGAACGTCGGCAAGCTCATTCCCTACGTCGTCAGCCCCGATCAGACCGTCCCGGGCGTCTCGAACTACTACGCGACCGTCTGCCGGGAGGGCCTGGAGCCCGTCGGCGTCCTCGCGGAGGTGCGCGACGGCCGCGTCATCAAGCTCGAGGGGAATCCGCAGCATCCCGGGAACCGCGGCGCGCTCGGCGCCCGCGGGCAGAGCGCCGTGCAGGGGCTCTACAACCCGGACCGCTACCGCGCGCCGATGGTGCGTCAGGGCGGGAAGCTGGTGGCGACGACGTGGGACAAGGCGCTCGCGCAGCTGAGCCAGAAGCTCGGCGAGGTGCGCAGCCGCGGCACCGCGGGCACCGCCGCCTTCATCAACCAGCACGAGCTCGGGAGCTTCCCGGCGTTCCTCGACCAGTGGCTCGGCGCCCTCGGGATGCCGCCGCACCTGGCGTACGACGCCGAGCAGCCGCTGGCCGTCATCGCGGCGCATCGCGCGGCGTACGGCACCGCGTGGCCGAAGTTCGACTTCAACGCCGCGCGCCTCGTCGTCTCGTTCGGCGCCGACTTCCTGGACGGCTGGGGCCAGAGCACGGCCTACCAGGTCGACTGGGGTGACGCGCGCGCGAAGCTCGAGGGCGCGCCGCGCGCCATCTACATCGGGCCGCGCCGCTCGCTCACGGGCCTGAACGCGGACCAGTGGATCCCGGCGAAGGCCGGCACCGAGCTGGCGATCGCGAACATGCTCCGCGGGCAGGCGACGGCCGCGCAGGTCGCGCAGCAGACCGGCGTCGAGCAGGCGGTGCTGGAGCGCCTCGCGCAGGAGGTCACGGCCGCGGGCAACGGGCTGCTGGCCCTCGCCGGCGCGACGGCCGCCAACGCGAACGAGCTCGCGGCCGCGGTCGCGGGGCTCAACACGAGCGCGGGCTCGGTGGGCACCACGGTGCGCCCCGACCAGGCCCTCGCCGCGATCGATCGCCTCAACAGCTACGCCGACCTGCGCGGTCTGGTCGAGCGCATGAACGGCGGCCAGGTGGCGCTCGCGTTCGTGCGCGGCGCCAACCCCGCGTACAGCACGCCCAAGCAGCTCGGCTTCGCGGCCGCGTTCGCGAAGGTGCCGTACAAGGTCTCGTTCTCCAGCTATCCCGACGAGACGTCGGAGCTGTGCGACCTGATCCTCCCCGACCACCACGCGCTCGAGTCGTGGGGCGACGCGGAGGCGGGCAGCGGCCGCATCGCGATCCAGCAGCCGGTGATGGAGCCGGTGTTCGACACGCGCCAGACGGCGGACGTGCTGCTCGCGCTCGGGCGCGCGGACCAGACGACGGCCGCGCGCTACCCGCAGCGCACCTACCGCGAGTGGCTGATGGCCCGCGTGGCCGGCGGCGCCGCGGCGTGGACCGCTGCTGCGCCCACCGGCACGATCGCCGGCAGCGTGCTCGCCTCGGCGGCGCCCGCGCGCGCCGCGACGGCGCAGCGCCTCGCGCCCGCGCTCGACACGACGGCCGGCGACTTCACGCTCGTCGTCTACCCGAGCGCGGTGCTCGGCGCGGACGGCCGCGGCGCGAACAAGCCCTGGCTGCAGGAGCTGCCCGATCCCGTCAGCAAGGTGTGCTGGCAGTCGTGGGTCGAGCTGCACCCCAGCACGGCGCACCGCCTCGGCATCGAGCGCGGCGATCACGTCACGATCACCACCGCGGCCGGGTCGTTCACCGCGCCCGCGTATCTGTACCTCGGCATCCGGCCGGACACGGTCGCGATCGCGACCGGCCAGGGCCACACGGCCTACGGCCGCTACGCCAAGGGCATCGGCTCCAGCGCCTACGACGTGCTGCCGAGCGGCGAGGACGTCTCGGGCGGTCTCGTGCTGACGGCGACGCGGGCGCGCGTGGCGAAGGCCGGCGCGCACTCCGACCTCGTGAGCACCGAGGGCTCGGCGCGTCAGCATGGCCGCGGCATCGGCCGCGCGGTGCTGGTGAGCGAGCTGGGCACGCTGAACGCGCCGGAGATCCGCCAGGAGTCGGCGACGCGCGGCGACGAGGCGGTGGGCGGCGTGGCTCCGGGCTCCGGCGCCAGCGCCGAGCACACGGCCGACACGAAGACGGGCGAGCACGGCCCCGAGATCCCGGGCGAGCCGTCGGTCGCGTTCCTGCCGGGCCTCCGCTCGCCGGTCGCGAACGACGCGCAGGGCCAGTACGGCGACCCGACGTCGAAGGACAAGGGGCTGAACGATCCGAACCATCCCACGGGGATGGCGAAGCGCCGCTGGGCGATGACCATCGACCTCGCGCGCTGCACGGGCTGCTCGGCCTGCGTCACCGCCTGCTACAGCGAGAACAACCTCCCGACCGTCGGCGCGCCGTGGCAGGGCCGCGCGCTCGCGCCGGGCGTGTGGGACGAGCGGCCGGGGGCGAACATCCTCAAGGGCCGCGAGATGAACTGGATCCGCCTCGAGCGCTACTTCGAGGGGGCGGACAACGCGGAGACGGCGTTCGAGCCGGACTTCGACACGCGGTTCGTGCCGATGCTCTGCCAGCACTGCGGCAACGCGCCGTGCGAGCCGGTGTGCCCCGTGTACGCCACGTACCACGCGCCGGACGGCCTGAACGTCCAGGTCTACAACCGCTGCGTCGGCACGCGCTACTGCTCCAACAACTGCCCGTACAAGGTCCGCTACTTCAACTGGTTCGGCTACGGTGAGCCGGACCGTCGCCAGTACGCGTGGCCGGAGCCGCTGCACTGGCAGCTCAACCCGGACGTCACCGTCCGCGGCAAGGGCGTGATGGAGAAGTGCACGTTCTGCGTGCAGCGCATCCGCGAGGCGGAGAACCGCGCGAAGCTCGAGAACCGCGAGCTGCAGGCGGACGAGTTCACGACGGCGTGCGCGCAGGCCTGCCCGTCGCGCGCCATCACGTTCGGTGACGCGGCCGATCCCAACTGGTCGGTGGCGCAGCTCGCGGTCGATCGCCGGAGCTACCACGTGTTCGAGGAGCTGAACACGTACACGGCGGTCGTCTATCTGAAGAAGGTCAACCATCCGGCGCCCGGCGCGCCGGCCACGGCGTAACGGGAGGATCGCGCAGCAATGGCTACTCTCGCGCGGCCGGAGGGCGGGCAGGGCGACGCCTACCGCCGGCCGAACATCGCCTCGGCGGACGTCCAGCTCCCCGCGGTCCGGGACTACGAGCAGGTCGACAACGAGATCATCGCGACGATGAAGCCGACCGGGGGCTGGTTCGCCGGCCTCGGGCTCGCCATCGCGTGCATGCTCATCGGTGCCTCGGCCTGGGTCTACCAGATCTACTGGGGGCTCGGACAGGCCGGCTACAACCCGCCCCTCATGTGGGGCGTGTACATCATCACGTTCGTCTTCTGGGTCGGCATCGGCCACGCCGGGACGCTGATCTCGGCCATCCTGTACCTCTTCCGGGCCGGCTTCCGCACGACGATCTACCGCGTGTCGGAGGCGATGACGGTGTTCGCCGTCATGACGGCCGGGCTCTTCCCGATCATCCACATCGGGCGCCCGTGGAAGTTCTACTGGCTGATCCCGTATCCGAACTGGCGCCTCATCTGGCCCAACTTCAAGTCGCCGCTCGTCTGGGACGTCTTCGCCATCTCGACGTACCTCACGATCTCGACCACGTTCCTCTACATCGGCCTCATCCCGGACATCGCGGTCCTGCGCGACCGCGAGACCAACCCGGTGCGCAAGCGGATCTTCTCGATCCTCTCGCTCGGGTGGCGCAACAGCGACCGCGAGTGGCGGCACTTCGCCCGCGCGTACCTGTTCCTGGCGGCCTTCTCGACGCCGCTGGTGCTCTCGGTGCACTCGGTCGTGTCGTTCGACTTCGCCATGGGCCTGACGCCGGGCTGGCACGCGTCGATCTTCCCGCCGTACTTCGTCGCCGGCGCCATCTTCTCGGGCTTCGCGATGGTGTGGACGATCGCCATCCCGATGCGCCGCTGGTTCGGGCTGCGTCACTACATCACGCTCAACCACCTCGACGCGACGGCGAAGGTCGTGCTGTTCACATCGCTGGTGGTCGGCTCGGCCTACCTGATCGAGTTCTTCATCGCCTGGTTCTCGGGCGTGCCGGCGGAGATCGAGTACTTCTACAACCGCGTCTTCGGGCAGTGGTGGTGGAGCGCCTGGATCCTGCTGATCTGCAACATGGTGTTCCCGCTCTCGCTGTTCTCGCAGAAGCTGCGGCGCAACACGACCTGGCTCTTCATCCTGTCGATCATCATCAACATCGGCATGTGGTACGAGCGGTTCGTGATCGTGGTGCCGTCGCTGACCCACGAGTTCGAGCCGTGGCAGTGGTCGGGCTACGTGCCCAGCTGGGTCGACATGTGCTTCCTCGTCGGCTCGTTCGGCTGGTTCTTCATGTGGTTCCTGCTGTTCTGCAAGCAGCTCCCGGTGTTCGCGCTGGCGGAGATCAAGGAGATCATCCCTCCCAAGCTCCGCGAGTCCCACAAGCACGACGACCACATCGACGTCACGGGGCGCCATCAGCCGTACGAGCGCAACGTGCCTGGGGAGTTCGCCTGATGCAGGGAGTACTCGCCGCCTTCCGCGAGCTGGACGCCGCCGTCCACGCCATCGAGGAGCTCCGCAGCAAGCGCCTCGGCGACCTGACGATCTACACGCCCACGCCGCGCCACGAGTTCGAGGACGCCCTCGGGCACCCCTCGTCCGGCGTCCGCAAGTTCACGCTCGTCGGTGGCCTGCTGGGCGTGACCTTCGGCTACTGGATCGCCATCTGGACCTCCGAGTACTGGCCGCTGATCGTCGGCGGCAAGGCGATCGCCAGCTGGATCCCGTACACCATCATCGGCTTCGAGGTGATGGTGCTCGTGGGTGCGCTGTCCACGGTGTTCGGCATGTTCTACCTGGCGCGCATCCCGCGGCTGACCATGACCGTCGGCTACGACCCGCGCTTCAGCCACGGCGACTACGGCATCTTCGTCGCCGCGGCGCCCGACAAGTTCTCGTCGGTGGAGGAAGTCCTCCGCCGGCACGGCGCCGCGGAGGTCCGCGGTGAGCGCTAATCCTTCCATGACCGCCCGCACCCGACTCCTCGCCCTCGCGCTGCTGCCCATGCTGGGCGCGTGCGACTGGTTCACCGAGTTCAAGGCGCAGCCGCGCGTCGAGCCCTGGGAGCCGCTGTCGCAGGTGGACGCCGACACGGTCCACGCGCCGCGCGGGCAGCCCACGCACGCCGTGCCGGTGACGGGCGTCGCGCTGGCCGAGTACCAGGTGTCCTACCTGGGGTCGCCGATGGCGCTGGACTCCATCGCCGCCGCGGTCACGAACCCGACGCCAGTCAGCCCGGCGTCGCTGGCCAACGGCCGCAAGTACTTCCAGATCAACTGCGCGGTCTGCCACGGCGATCAGGGCCAGGGCAACGGGCCCGCGGTGCAGTACGGGATGGCCGGGATCAGCATCGTCATGGACATGACCAAGAACCGTCCGGACGGCTACATCTACGGCATCATCCGGAACGGGCGCGGCGCCATGCCGACCTACAACCGGATCGAGGAGATGGACCGTTGGGACGTGGTGAACTACGTCCGCGCGCTGCAGGGCCGCGTGCCCAACACCGCCGGCGTGGGCCCGGTCGGCTACCCGGGGCAGAACGGCGCCACGGTGCCGGGCTTCACCCGCACGGCCCCCACGCGCCCCGCGCCGATGTGGCGCGCCGCGGCGACGGGCGCGCAGCCCGCGCCGACGCCCGCCGGCGAGGCGCCCGCCGCCACGCCGGGCGCCGCGCCCGGTGCCACGCCTGGTGCCGCGCCCGGCGCCGTGAATGACTCGGGTCCGCAGGGCCGCGGTGCCGCCCCGGCGGCGCCCGCCGCGCGGCCGCAGACGCCGCAGCCGAAGGGGGACCACCAGTGAGCCTGCACGCCGTCCACGTGCCGACGCGCGAGGAGCTGATCCGCGCGACGGCCAACAAGCCCGTCTCGAAGACGCTCAAGCTCGCGTTCGCGGCGCTCGCCGCGATCGGCGCGATCGTCTTCATCATCGGGGCGGTGCGCGGCGAGGACCGCGCGTGGCTCGCCCTGATGTTCAACTGGCTGTTCTTCACCATCATCGCCTCGGCGGGCGTCGCGTTCGCCGCGGTGCAGCGGCTGACCACCGCGCGCTGGTCGCGCCCGGTGATCCGCTTCATCGAGGGCTACGTGGCGTGGCTGCCCGTGGCGTTCGTGCTGCTGCTCGTCATCCTGTTCTTCAGCGGCAGCCACATCTTCACGTGGGCCGGCCGCGAGGCGATCCACACGCCGCAGAAGGCGATCTACCTCGATCCGACCTTCTTCAAGCTGCGCGGCGTCGTGCTGTTCGGCCTGATGACGTTCTTCTACTGCTGGTTCGTCTACCGCTCGGTGCGCCTGGACGTCGGCGTCACGCCCGAGGAGTCGACCGCCAGCGGCTGGGCGAAGGGGATGCGCGCGAAGATGCGCGCGAGCTTCGGCGAGGAGCGCCGCGAGCTGCACAGCACGCACTCGATCCTGGGCAAGATCGCCGTCGTCGTCTGCCTCATGTTCGGCTGGTTCTGGCCGGTCCTGATCTGGGATTACTCCATGACCATCTCGCTCCACTTCCAGCAGACGATGTACGGCTGGCAGGTGTTCATGGGCGGGTTCCTGGTCATGATGATGTCGTTCCAGGCGATGCAGTACTTCTGGCGCCGCCACCTGGGCGCGTACGACCTGATCACCGACTCGCACCTGCACGACGTCGGCAAGCTGTGCTTCGCCTTCACGGCGTTCTGGGGCTACCTGACGTTCAGCCAGTTCCTCGTGATCTGGTACGGCAACATGCCCGAGGAGACGCACTGGCCGCGGCTGCGCCTGTCGGATCCGTGGATCGGCCTGTCGACGGCGGTGGTGATCCTGTCGTTCGTCATCCCGTTCTTCACGCTGCTCTCGAAGGCCGCCAAGCTGTACGCGCCGGTGATGCTGACGGTCGCGCTCTGCAGCGCCACGGGCATCTGGATCCACCGCTACCTCGAGATCTACCCGTCGGTGTACGGCGAGGCCGCGCACCTGCCGTTCGGTCTCTGGGAGGTCGGCGTCGGCCTCGGCATGCTGGGCCTGTTCGGGCTCGTCTACACGAGCTTCATGGACGCCTTCCCGAAGGTCCGCGTCTTCCTGATGACGTCGAAGTACCGCGACGAGGTGCAGGTCCCCGTCGACCCGAAGACGATGGAGCCGCTCCCCGCGCACGAGTAGCACGCGCCGGTCTCCGAACGACACACGGCCCCGCGACCCAGATCGGTCGCGGGGCCGTGTCGCGTTGCGTCGAGGATCGTCCTCGGTCGCCGTCAGTCGCGACTCCGAGAGCGTGACGCGTCCACCGCCAGTCCGACCAGCGCGCCGAGCGCGGTACCGACGAGCAGGCCGGCGGAGGCGACGAGGCCGATGCCCAGCGCAGCCTCCGCGAGCGCGGACAGCGCGGATCCGCCGGCGCGCAGCGTCACGAGCGCGCCGCGCGCCGCCCACCAGACGCCCGGCAGCGCGCCCAGCGTCGCGCCGACGCCCGCACCGAGGCGGACGGCCCGCGGGACGTTCGCGGTCGTCGCCACCGTGGGCGTCGGATCGAGCGCGCCGAAGGTGCCCGCGCCGGTCGCGCCGCGCTCGCCCCAGCGCCGCAGCGCGCCGCCCAGCCGTGTGCGGCGCGCGAGGACGTCGGTGACCGGGATCGCCAGCAGCGAGAGGAAGAACCACGTGCTGCGCAGCACCAGCACCGCGAGCGCGAACAGCACGAAGCCGATGATGCCGTACGAGATCCAGTCGACGAGCGTCGTGCCGCCTTCCATGGGCGTGTCCGGGTGCGGAGGTCAGCGCGCGACCGCGGCCGCGCGCGCGCCGTCGGCCGAACGCACGCGGCGCTCGACGAGCGCGAGCAGCGGCGCGGTCATGATGGTGGTGGCGAGCGCCATCAGCACCATCATCGCGTAGAGCGTGGGGGAGATCGCGCCCACGTCGAGGCCGATCGAGAGGATGACGAGCTCCATCAGCCCGCGCGTGTTCATCAGGATGCCGAGGCCGAGCGACTCGTCCCACGGCAGGCCGGCGAGGCGCGCGGCGACCGCCGATCCGCCGAGCTTCCCGCCGACGGCGACGAGCATCAGCAGCCCGAAGACGGCCCACAGCGCCGCGCCGTCGATGAGCGCGACGGACGCGCGCAGCCCCGCGAACGCGAAGAACGCCGGCAGCAGCGCCGTCACCACCAGCTCCTCCATGCGCGTCGCGAGCGCCGCGGCGACGCCCTGCTCGCGCGGCACGAGCGTGCCCGCGAGGAAGGCGCCGAACAGCGCGTGCACGCCCGCGTGCTCGGTCGCGAGCGCCGTGGCGAGCGCCAGCACCACCACCAGCCCGACGTCGGGCGCGTCGACGCGGCCGCCGTGGCGCAGCAGCCGGCGCCGCAGGAGCGGCCGTGTCGCGAGCGCCGCGACGACGACGAGCGCCGTCAGCCCGAGCGCGCGCAGGACCGCGGTGCCGGCCCCGCCCGCGGCGCCCGCGCGCGCGACGGCGACCACGCCGGCGAGGATCGTCCACGCCGACACGTCGTCCACCGCCGCCGCCGCGAGCGCGAGCGTGCCCAGGCGCGTCCCGGTGAGCCGCCGCTCCTCGAGGATGCGCGCGAGCACCGGGAACGCGGTGACGCTCATCGCCGCGCCCAGGAAGAGCGCGAACGCCAGCGGCGAGACGTGCGGGCCCGCGAGCTCGCGCGGCAGCAGCGGCGCGAGCGCGGCACCGAGCGCGAACGGGACGGCGATGCTCGCGTGGCTCATCGCCACCGCGGCGCCCGCGCGCAGTCGCAGCGCCCCGAGGTCGAGCCGCAGCCCGACGACGAGCAGGAAGAGCAGGACGCCGAGCTGCGCCACCGCGGCCAGCGGCGCCAGCGCGTCGGGCGGGAAGACGCGCGCCGCGAGCGCGGGCGCGAGCGCCCCGAACACCGAGGGACCGAGGACGAGCCCCGCGACCATCTCGCCGATCACGCGCGGCTGCGCCACGCGCTGCGCGAGCCACCCGAACGCGCGGGCGGCGGCGAGCACGACGAGGAGCTGCAGGAGCAGGCGCGGGAGGTCGAGCACGGTGGGCGCGGCAGGGGACGGCGGGGAGGGGGAATCTACTCGTCTGCGGCGCGGCGTTCGGTGATGCGCGGCGCGTCACGCGCCGCCGGCCGATCTGCTTGACAGCCCATCCGACGCTCCTAACGTGGGGCACGCCGGGCGGACGGAGGGCGCAGGCGTACCCGATCGCCCACGCGGCGAGGCGCTGCGACTTGGAGGTGTGCACATGCCCGACGTCACGATCCGCACGCGTGGAGGGGCCGACACCACGCTGCCGGCCGGCGAGGCGGAGCGACTCGCGGCGGCGCTCCGCGGCGAGGTGGTCACCGCCGACGCCCCGCACTACGCCGACGTGTGCCGCGTGTGGAACGGCACCGTGGAGCGGCGGCCGGCGATCGTCGCGCGCTGCCGCGGCAGCGCCGACGTCGTACGCGCGGTGCGCTTCGCGCGCGAGCACGACCTGCTGCTCGGCGTGCGCGGCGGCGGCCACAACATCGCCGGCAACGGCGTCGTCGATCGCGGACTGCTCGTCGACCTCGCGCCGATGCGCGGGGTGCGCGTCGATCCCGGCCAGCGCTTCGCACGCGTGGACGGCGGCGCCCTGCTCGGCGACATGGACCGCGAGACGCAGACGTTCGGGCTCGCGACGCCGCTCGGCATCAACTCGACGACCGGCATCGCCGGGCTCACGCTCGGCGGCGGCTACGGATGGCTGTCGCGCGCGTACGGCCTCACCGTCGACAACCTCCGCGCGGCCGACGTCGTGACGGCCGACGGCGCGCTGGTGAGCGCGAGCGAGAGCGAGCACCCGGACCTCTTCTGGGCGCTGCGCGGCGGCGGCGGCAACTTCGGCGTCGTCACGTCGTTCGAGTACGCGCTGCACCCGGTGGGGCCGGAGGTGCTGGCGGGGCTCATCGTGCATCCGTTCGACCACGCCGACGAGCTGCTGCGGCGCTATCGCGACGTCGTGCGCGCCGCGCCCGACTCGCTCACGGCGTGGGTGGTGATGCGCAAGGCGCCGCCGCTGCCCTTCCTGCCGACCGAGGTGCACGGCCGTCCGGTGCTCGTGATCGCGGCCTGCTACACCGGTCCGCGCGAGGACGCGGAGCGCGTCCTGCGGCCGCTGCGCGAGATCGGCACGCCCATCGCCGACGTCATCGACTGGACGCCGTACGCGGGCTTCCAGACCGCGTTCGACCCGCTGCTCACGCCCGGCGCGCGCAACTACTGGAAGACGCACAACTTCGCCACGCTGCACGATCCGCTCATCGACGTGCTGGTGGACCAGATCGCGCACCTGCCGGGCCCGATGTCCGAGATCTTCCTCGCGCACCTGGGCGGCGCGGTGTCGCGGCGCGCGGACGACGCGACCGCCTACGCGGGCCGGCACGCGCAGTTCGTGATGAACGTCCACGCGCGGTGGGAGGACCGCACCGCGGACGACGCGTTCGTCGCGTGGGCGCGCAACGTCTACACGGTCGCGGCGCCGTACGCCGCCGCGGGCGGCGCGTACGTCAACTTCATGACGGCGGACGAGGGCAACCGCGTGCGCGCGGCCTACGGCGCGAACTACGATCGGCTCGCGTCCATCAAGGCGAAGTACGACCCGTCGAACGTCTTCCGGACGAACCAGAACATCGCGCCCGCGCCGGCCGCGCAGCCGGGCGCCTACACGCCGATGGGCACCAGCCTGCCGACGGGGGCGTACCAGCGTCCGACGTGAACGACCCCGGGTCACGCGCCCTCCCGGCCGCCGGGCGCCCCGCTATATTCCGCCGCGAGGGGCGTTAGCTCAGCTGGGAGAGCACCTGCTTTGCAAGCAGGGGGTCATCGGTTCGAACCCGATACGCTCCATGCACGACGCCGGCGCGGGCGCCGGTGCGACGAGGGCCAGCGGCACGCATGCCGCTGGCCCTCGCCCGTTTCGCGCCGGGTGTCAGACGGCGGCCACCTGGCTCGGGTGCGTGAAGTACCGCCCGTTGCCGCTCGGCGCGGCGATGAACTGCTTCACCGGCCGGTGCACCCACTGGTCGTCCACGCGGTCGTACATGAGCACCTGCGTGCCCTCGCCGCCCTCCGGACCGTCGCGGAACGCCTGCGCCATGTGCAGGACGGCGTTGTAGAAGTTGCTCAGGTCGGGCCGGTAGTGGCCGCTGTTCGCGCTCACCGCGCGCAGCTTGCCCCCGCGCACGACCCACTCGCCCGCGCCGATCACGCCCGCGCCCGCCGCGAACGAGCTGTGGTGGAACTTGTGGATCCTGCAGACGTGCGTGTAGAAGCGCGGCCGGTCGGTCTCCTCGTCCACCGCGCACACCCAGATCAGCGCGGACCGCCGCCACTCGGCCAGCTGCCGGAACGGGGTGCCGTCGCGGCGGGTGCCGAGCGTGAAGCTGCCGATGTTCGGCCGGGTCGTCTTGTAGTGCTCGTAGATGGTGGGCGTGTCGAGCTCCGCGCCGGTCTCCGTCCGGAGGATCTTCGCCCCCATCGTGACCTCGTACTTCCGGCGCTTCACCGCGTCGAGGTAGCGCACGGTGCCCATCGTGCCGCCGGGGTCGACTGCGCCGCGACGCTCGTAGTGATGGTCCGTGCCCAGATGCCGCAGCTCGCGCACCGTGCCCATGGTCCCGATCTGCCGGGCGTTGAACGGCGAGGCAGGCTTCCCCGGCGGAGGGGGCGGCGTGATCGGCGGCGGCGCGAGCGCCGGAGGTGGCGGGGGCGCGGCCGGGCCGCCCATGGCGGCCCGGTGCACGACCGGCGGCGGCGTGTGGAGCGACGGGACGCCAGGCGCGCCGGGCGGCGGCGTCACGTAGCGCATCGCGTCGACGTACGTCCCCTGCAGCCCGCTCGGCGCGACCGCCGTGTCGTAGTGCGCGGGCCGTGCCGCCGGCGCCGGCGGAAGGTCGTCGAGCGTCACGTAGTGCGCGGGTCGGCCGGGCGGGACGAGCGCGTTCGCGCCGTCGCCGTCGTCGAAGATGCCGACGACCGCGTCGTCGGACTCGGCGCCGTAGAAGAGGTACGTGGCCGAGTCGGTCATGGGGTGGCTCATGCGCGCCTCCGATCCAGTGGTCCGGGGCAGGACAGCCGTGGGGCGGGCGAATATGTGAGGTTCGGGATGGCCGAGCGAGCTCAGACGCGCCCAGGCGCGACGCGACACGGCTCGACGCCATGAGGCCCGTCGGCGCATCGCGCCGACGGGCCTCGACCGACGACGTGCGCGCCGCGCGAGCGGCTCAGCGCACGTCCTGCTCCCCGCGCAGCGCGGGCGCCTCGCTGCGCGACGCCAGCAGCTGCGTCACGAACCGCTGCCCCTCGCCGATCCGCTCGACCTCCTCGGCGATGGAGTTCACGGCGTGCGCGAGCTGGTCGAACCGCGGGTCCGCCACGAGCGTCGCGGTGGCGGTGGCCGATGCCGGGCCACCCCGGCGGCGCGCCAGGCGCTGGCGGATCCGGCCGATGACCAGCGTCAGCACGATCCCGAAGCCGAACATGCCGAACGCCATGCCGATCGCCTCGTCCTCGTCGACGCGGTTGTTCAGCGCGCGCTCCTGCCGCTCCTGCTGCACGAGGCTGGCGAGGACCGCGGGCGGCGCCTGGCTGAGCAGCCGCTCGGTCATCGCCTGGTCGCGCTCGATCTGGAGGATGCGCCCATCGAGCACCTGCAGGCGCTGCTGGATCCCGACGCGCGCCTCGGAGCTGAGGCGCTGCTCGCCCTCGCCCCCGCCATCGAGCTCCCGTGCGAGCTCGTCGCGGCGGTTGGTCGCGCGCTCCAGCTGGTCGCGCAGGATGTCGCGCCGCTCGCGCAGCCCGCGCACCTCCTGCGCGTTCTTGGGCAGGTCCTGGAGCGGCAGGGGGCCGTCCGGCAGGGAGACGGCGACGGGAGCGGCGGTCGGCTGGGCAGCCGGCGGCGCGTCGGGAGCGGGCGGGGCCGGCGGGGCGGGGGCGGGCTGCGGCATGGGCGGTCCTACGGACCGGCCGGGCGGCCGGTTTCCAGGGGAAGAGGCACGCCGTGGCGGCCTGCCGGGGGTCGGCCTGCGGACCGCGCGATGCGAGCCGTCGCCGGGTGGGCCGCGACGTGCGGGCCGCCGCCGAATCTACTGCGGACCCGCCGTTCCGGTGGCGCATACGGGCTCCGTCCCGCCCAACGCGCGCTCCGTCCCGTGGCAGGACGAGGGGCGCGGGGCGAGCTGCGCGCGGCGCGCCGCGGTGCGTGGCGCGCGATGGCCAGTGGAGCGAGACGTCGCGCGTGTTCGCGGGCGGGATGTCGACGCGCGCACGGTTCTCCAACGGCGGCGACGTGACGGCGCCTCCGCGACTCGTGGTCCGGTATTGGTACCCGCGGGCACTTAAATGCGCCGCACGCCGGTGCTCCGGTGCCGACGCTCGTGCTGGCACGCCCGCGGGCACCGCTCACCTGAGAGGCCACCCATGGACACCGCAGGTCGCGCGCGCCCCTGGCGCCGCCTCGCCGCGGCGATCGCCGCGACGTGCCTCGCGGCCGCGGCTGGCGGCGCGCAGACGCCGCAGCGCGGCACCATCACCGGACGCGTCGTCGAGGCGGCGAGCCAGCAGCCGATCGTCGCCGCGCAGGTCGCCGTCGCCGGCACCACGCTCGGCACGCTCACCAGCGCCGATGGGCGCTTCACGATCCGCGGCGTCGCGCCGGGCACCGTGACGCTGCGCGCGCTGCGCGTCGGCTACGCCGAGCAGACCGTGTCGGTCACCGTCGCGGCGGGCGCCACCGCGAACGCGGACATCGCGATGCGTGCGGCGACGGTCAACCTCGCGCCCGTCGTCACCACCGCGACCGGGCAGGAGCGCCGCGTGGAGGTGGGCAACGCGATCGGACAGGTCAACGCCGCGGAGCTCGTGCAGGAGCGCCCGATCTCGAACGTCGGCGACCTGCTGACGGCGCGTACGCCGGGCGTGCAGGTGCTGCCCGGGACGTCCACCGGCGCCGGCGCGCGCATCCGCGTGCGCGGGCTCAACTCGCTCTCGCTCTCCAACGACCCGGTGTACGTGATCGACGGCGTGCGCATGACGGCGACGTCGGGCTCGTCCAGCATCAGCGCCGGCGGCACGCTGCCCAGCCGCACGGGCGATCTCAATCCCGAGGAGATCGAGTCGATCGAGGTCGTGCGCGGCCCGTCCGCGGCGACGCTCTACGGGACCGACGCCGCGAACGGCGTCATCGTCATCACGACCAAGAAGGGGCGTGCGGGCCGCACGCAGTGGAGCGCCTACTCGGAGCAGGGGCTCGTCACGGACAAGAGCCCGTATCCCGACGCCTGGAGCACCTTCGGCAAGCTCACCGCTACCGGCGCCGCGGTGCGCAACTGCTACCTCGGCTCCGCGGCGCGCGGGCTGTGCACGATCGACAGCGTGACGTCGTTCAACCTGTTCAAGGACGACGAGACGACGCCCATCGTGCCGGGCTACCGGCGGCAGTACGGCCTGCAGGCCAGCGGCGGCTCCGAGGCGGTGCGCTTCTTCTTCTCGGGCGAATACGAGGGCGAGGACGGCCGCTGGCGCATGCCCGAGGTCTTCGAGAACCAGCTGCGCGCGCGCGGGACGTCGATCCGGGAGGAGTGGCTGCGCCCCAACGCGCTGACGAAGCTGAGCGGCCGCGCGAACATGGCCGCCGCGCTGACGCCGCAGCTCGACCTCAACCTCTCGGTCGGCTACGTGCAGAGCGAGTTCCGACTGCAGGCTTCGGACAACAACACGATCGGCCTGCTCTCCAACGCGCTGGGCGGCCCGGGCATCAAGTACAACGTCGTCGGAACCGACACGCTGTACGGCTACCGCTCGTTCACGCCGGACCGGATGTTCCAGTCGCTCACCACCCAGGACGTCGACCGCGTGATCGGCTCGGCGAACGGCAACTGGCGCCCGCGCGCGTGGCTCTCGGTGCGCGGCAACTTCGGCCTCGACTACACGGGCCGCCGCGACCAGGCGCTCTGCCGCTTCTCGGAGTGCGTGCAGGCGTTCGAGCAGGACCTGGGCTTCAAGACCGACAACCGGGCGCGCATCTACCAGTACACGTCGGACGTCAACGGGACCGCGTCCTTCCGGCCGTGGGAGTCGGTGACGTCCAAGACGACGGTCGGCGCGCAGTACTTCAAGTCGCTGTTCGACCGCAACGGCGCGAACGGCGAGGTGCTGTCGCCCGGCGGCTCGACGGTGTCCCAGGCCGCGCGCCTGACGGCCGAGGAGGTCTCGGCGGAGGCGCGCACGCTCGGCGCGTTCGTCGAGCAGACGTTCGGGATCCGCGACCGGCTGTTCGTCACCGGCGCCATCCGCACCGACGACAACTCGGCGTTCGGCGCGGACTTCAGCGCCGTCGTCTATCCGAAGGCGAGCATCTCCTGGGTGCTGTCGGACGAGCCCTTCATGGGCCGGCCGTCGTGGCTGGACCAGCTGCGCCTGCGCTCCGCGTGGGGGGCGTCGGGCGTGCAGCCCGGGACCACCGACGCCGCGCGCTTCTTCGTCGGCCGCACGGTGGTGCAGGACGAGGGCGAGTCGGGCGGCCTGACCTTCGGGTCGGTCGGCAACTCGCAGCTCAAGCCCGAGTACACGCAGGAGTTCGAGGCCGGCGTCGACGCGACGGTGTGGGGCGGCCGCGCCTCGCTCGAGCTGACGCACTACCGCAAGAGCTCCCGCGACGCGCTCGTGCAGCGCGTGCTCCCCGGCTCCAGCGGCACCGACTCGACGGTCGTCTTCGCGAACCTCGGCCGCGTGCGCAACTGGGGGTGGGAGGCGCTCGTGAACGTGCGGCCGCTGGAGTTCCGCCAGCTCGCCTGGAACGTGTCGGTCAACGCGTCCACGAACGCCAACCGCATCATCGACCTGGGCGACGTCCCGCCGATCATCGGCACGACGATCGACCAGCGCGAGGGCTACCCGCTCAACGCGTACTTCCAGCGCCACTACACGTACGCGGACGCGAACGGCGACGGCCTGCTCTCGCGCACCGAGGTGCAGGTGGACACGGCCCGCCGCTTCCTCGGCTACTCGATCCCGCGGCACGAGGTGGCGGTCACGAACGCGTTCGACCTGTTCAACCGCCGCGTGCGCCTCAGCGCCCTCGTCGACTACAAGGGCGGGCACAAGCTCTACAACAACACGGAGCGCATCCGCTGCGCGAGCCGCAACAATTGCCTGGGGCTCATCAACCCGAGCGCCTCGCTCAGCGAGCAGGCGCGCACCATCGCGCTGCGCGAGACGCAGTTCCAGTCGCTCGAGGGGTACATCGAGGACGCGTCGTTCGTGCGGCTGCGCGAGGTCGCCGTCGTACTCACGCCGCCCGACGCGTGGATGCGCCGCATGCTGCGTGGCCGCTCGGCGAGCCTGCAGCTCTCGGCCCGTAACCTCGGGCTGTGGACGGACTACACGGGCATCGACCCGGAGAGCAACTACAACCTGCTGACGGACATCCCGCAGGACTTCCAGACGGGCGCGCCTCCGCGCACGTACACCCTCCGCGTCAACGTGGGGTTCTGACCATGCGCGCACACCGACGCATCCTCCGCGCGGCCCTCGCGAGCGCCGGCGTCCTGGCGGCGGCCTGCAGCCCCGACTCGCTGCTCGAGGTCACGGATCCCGACATCGTCGACCCGTCCGTGCTGCGCACGCCCGCGGGCGCCGACGCGCTGCGCCTGGGCGCCGTGCTGCAGCTCTCCAAGGCCACGGGCGGCAACGACCAGCTGGACGTCAACACCTCGAACGTCGACACGATGATCCTGCTCAGCGGCCTGCTGGCCGACGAGTTCCGGTCGGGTGACACGTTCGTGCAGCGCGACGAGACCGACCGCCGCGCCGTGCAGGCGCAGAACGCGAACGTGGACGGCGCCTACCGCGCCATCCAGCGCGCGCGCGTCAACGCGCAGCTGGCCGCGAAGGCGATCGCCGAGTTCAATCCGGACGCCGAAGCCTGGCACGTGCCGCAGATGTACTGGGCCGAGGCGTACGCGGAGGTGCTGCTGGCCGAGTACTTCTGCGGCAACGTGCCCGTGAGCGAGGCGGAGCTGGACGGCAGCATCGTCAACAGCGCGGGGCTGACGACGCAGGCGCTGCTGGAGCGCGCGGTCGCGCACGCGGACACCGGGCTGTCGCGGCTGGGCACCACGACCGGCGGCGAGGCGGACCGCGTGCGACAGGCACTGCAGGTCACGCGCGGGCGCGCGCTGCTGAACCTCAACCGTCCCGCCGACGCGGCGACGGCGGTGCAGGGCGTGGCGACGACCGCCTCGTACAGCTTCTTCTACAACCAGACCGCGATCTTCAACCAGCTCTGGGACTTCGTGAACAACCAGGGGCGCTACACCGTGAGCGCGGGCGAGGGGCGCAATGGCCTGAACTTCACCGCCGGCGACGCGCGGGTGGCGGTCTGCCGCGGCGGCGACGCGACGTGCCGCGCGGCGGGCGTGACGCGCTCGAACATCTTCGACACGGCCAACCAGGCCGTGCTCCCGTTCTGGGTGCAGCTCAAGTTCGCCTCGCGGGACACGCCGTTTCCCGCGACATCGGGCGTCGAGGCGCGACTGATCGAGGCCGAGGCGCGGCTGCGCTCGGGCGGCGACTGGCTCGCGGTGCTGAACGCGCTGCGGTCGACGCAGCCGGGGCTCACGCCGCTCACCGACCCCGGGAATGCGGCGGCGCGCGTGGACCTGCTCTTCCGCGAGCGCGCGTTCTGGCTGTTCGGCACCGGCCACCGGCTGGGCGACCTGCGGCGGCTCGTGCGACAGTACCAGCGCGGCGCGGAGACCGTCTTCCCGACCGGCGCCTACGTGAAGGGAAGCGAGTACGGCACGGACGTCAGCTTCCCCGTGCCGCAGTCGGAGGAGAACAACCAGCTCTACCAGCCCGGGTCGTGCGTGACGTCGACGGCCTGAGTCGCTGACCGGGTGCTCGAGCGGGCGGGCGGGGTAGGGTACCCGTCCGCCCGCGTGTTTCTCCGGGTGCCACAGGGGCACGACGTCGGCGGCGGTGCGCGAACGGGTCGCGCGGGCCTGCCGGCCACACCCGGAGTCACACGCATGACCAGTTCGATGAGGAAGTGGTGCGCGCTCGCCGCGGGCGTCACGACCCTCGGCGCCGCCGCCTGCTCGGAGTCGCCGGCGGGCGCCACCGCGTCGGCGCTCGAGATCGCGGCGCTGACGGCGTCGCTGTCCAACGCGCCGGTGGGCTACGGCGACCTGTCCAGCAGCTACGTCGGCACGACCGCGGACGCGGTGCCCAGCGCGGGCGCGCTCTGGCTGACGGGCGGCCGCGAGGCGCGCTTCGACGGCGGGGCGATGATGGGCGGAGGCCTCGGCGAGGACTTCGTGGGCGGGATCGCGTTCGATCGCGGCGGCCGCGGCCACCGCGGGCCGTTCGGCGGCGTCTTCAACGGCGCGCTGGGGTGCACGGGCGCGACGTTCGTGGCGGCGACCGGCCGCGTGACCTGCCCGGCCGAGACGCGCAACGGGCTGACGATCAACCGCTCGGCCGCCTACACGACCGCGTCGGGCGCGGTGCAGCAGGCGTTCGACACGCTGACCACCAACAGCGTCAACACGCGCAGCGAGGTGACGGGCACCATCACCTACGCGCGCGACACCACGCAGCAGCGTGGCGACGGGCGCGGGCACGGCCCGGGCCTGCGCGGTGGCCCCGGCGGGCGCCTGCTGGGCGACACGGCGACGGTCCTGACGGCGTCGACGACGGTCCGCAACACGAGCGAGCGCACGGTCACGGGCCTGGCGCAGGGCAGCACGCAGCGCACGGTGAACGGCACGTCGAGCGGCTCGGAGACCACCACCGGCACGTCGAGCCGCGGCGCCTTCACGGCCTCGCGCACGGTGGGCGACACCACGCGCGGCGTGATCGTGCCGGTGCGCGCCGCCACCGACACCGCGAAGTCGTATCCGACCGCGGGCACGGTGACGCGCGTCATGTCGGCGACGCTGACCTACACGGGCCAGACGCCGACCACGGTGACGCGCCGCGAGGTCGTGACGTACGACGGCACCGCGACGGCGAAGGTGACGATCACGGAGAACGGCACGACGCGCAGCTGCACGCGCCCGCTGCCGCGCGGCCGGCTCACCTGCTCCTGATCGCGGAGCCGGCGGGCGGCGGCGCGTCGCCGTCCCGGGGACCGGAACGGCGAACGGCATTGCAAGGATGAAGATCGGAAAACGTCTGATAACGACGGATGGCTCCGCGTGGTGCGACCTCGATCGCACTCCACACGGAGCCATCCGTCGTTATCAGATCTTCTCGGACCTTCATCCTTGCTGCCGTTCGCCCTTCCAGCCTGGGTGGGCAGGCGGCGGCGCTACAGCGCGTCGCCGCCCGGTAGCCACGGGGCGAGGTGCTCGCGCATGGTGCGCAGCGCCTTGCCCATCTGCGCTTCCACCGCCTTCACCGACACGCCGAGGGTCTGCGCGATCTCGGCGTACTTGAGCCCGTGCGTCCGACTCAGCTCGAACACCTCGCGGCAGCGCGGGGTGAGCTCGTCCATCGCGACGCGCACGGCGGCGTCGATCTCGCGCGACACGACCTGCGCGGGCGCGGTGGCCTCGCGCGACACCGGCGACGCCGCGTGCACGGCACCGCGTCGCGCGACCTGCTGGTGGCGCACGTGGTTGAGCGCGCGGTTGCGCGTGCTGCGGAAGAGGTACGCCTGCGGCGATCCGTCGGCCGCCAGCGCGGTGCGGCGGCGCCACAGCTCGAGCATGACGTCCTGCACCAGCTCCTCGGCGACCGCGCGGTCGCGCACGATCGCGTCCGCGGCGCGCACGAGCGGCGCGTACCACGAGCGGAAGATCGCGTCGAACGCGTCCCGGGCCTCGGCCTCGTCCCCACTCAGTCGGGCCAGGAGCTCGCGGTCGTCCACGGGGCGGGGGTGCGGGTCGGGGCACGCGGGCGCGCGTCGTGCCGCCGGTATGTATACTCCAGCCCACCGCCGGGCGGCCAGCCGCCGACCCGCGCCTCGACCCGCGACGTAGGGTCTCGCGGTCCGTCCGTGTTCTCCGGGTCATGACCGACACGCCCACGCGCCATTCCGCTGCCGACGCCGACGCGGCTCCCGACTGGGAGGCGCTGGCGCGCCACCTGGCCGGCGAGAGTCGCGCCGAGGAGGCGCGGGCGATCGCCGAGTGGCTGCGCGCGCACCCGGACGACGCCGCGATGCTGCGCGCGCTCGACGTGGAGGCCACGCGCGCCGCGCGGCCCGAGCCGTCGGGCGCTCCCATCGACGTCGAGGCCGCGCTGCGCCGCGTGCAGCTGCGCCGCGACGCGATCACGGGCGGCGAGCACGCGGATCCGGACGTGCTGCCCTTCCGCCGTCCGTCCTCCGCACCGCAGGCGATGCCCGTCGCCGCGAGCGGGACCGTCGTGACGCCCAAGGCCGCGCCGGCCGTGGTGCCCGTGCGGCGTCGCGAGTGGCGGCTCGGCGGGCTGGCCGCGGCGGCCGCCATCGCGGCCATCGCGATAGGGCTCGGGCGTCGCGGCGCGGAGACCGGTGCCGGCGCGCCCGCCGCGGTCGGCGCGCCCGCGCGCGTGCTCGAGACCGCGGTGGGCGTGCGCGACTCGCTGCAGCTGCCGGACGGCACGCGCGTCGTGCTCGCGCCGGGCAGCCGGCTCACGGTCGCCGCGGGCTACGGCGCGGGCACGCGCGACGTGACGCTCGAGGGCGAGGGGTGGTTCTCGGTGCGACACGACGCGGTGCGGCCGTTCCGCGTGCGTGCGGGCGGCGCGCAGGTCGTGGACCTGGGCACGGAGTTCACGGTGCGGACCGACGGCCTGTCCGGCGCGCGCGGCGTGACGGTCGCGGTGCACGAGGGCTCCGTCTCGATCGCCGCGGACACCGACACCGTGTCCGCATCGCCCGCGGTGGTGCTGACGGCCGGCGATCGCGGCGCGATGGACGACCAGGGGCGCGTGACCGCGGAGCGCGGCGCCGCCAGTGCCGAGGACGCGGCGTGGACGCGCGGACGTCTGAGGTACCGCGCGACGCCGCTCGTGGTCGTGCAGGCCGATCTGCGGCGCTGGTACGGCGTCGAGCTGCGGCTGGCCGACTCGACGCTCGTCGGCCGGCGACTGACCGCGACCTTCGAGGGCGACCCGGTCGAGCGCGTGCTGGAGGTGATCGCGCTCGCGGTGGGCGGCGAGGTCACGCGCACGGGCGACGTGGCCGTGCTGCGGCGGGCGCGCGGGAGACCGTGACCGCGGGCGTGCCCGTGCGCGCTGCCTTCCTTCACCGGTCGCGGGCGGCCGCGGCGCTGCTCGCGCTCGCGGCCGCGCCGCGCGTGACGCACGCGCTCGACGCGTGCACGCCACGCGCCGTCGCGGACAGCGCGCGCCCCGCGTGGCCCGCGCCGCTCGACCGCGTGGTCGCCGCGCCGGCCGAGGAGCTGACGCTGCGCGCCGCGCTCGACCGGCTGTCCGTGGCGGGGCGCGTCCGGCTCTCGTACAGCCCCGACCTGCTGCCGCTGGAGCGTCGCGTCTGCGTGGCCAGCGACCGCGGCACGCTCGGCGACGCGCTGGTGGCGGTCCTCGCGGGCACGGGCGCCGCACCCGTCGTCGCGGGCCCCGACCAGATCGTGCTCGCGCCCGCGCGCAACGCCGCGGCCAACGACGCGGTGCCGATGCTCGCGCGCTCCACCGGGCGGCTGCAGCGCGTCGTCGTGACGGGCACCGCGAGCGGCGGCACGGAGCGCGCCTCGCCGTACGGGCTCGCGGTGCTCGACGGCCGCACGGTGGAGCGCGAGAGCGTGCAGTCGATGGCGCAGCTGTTCGACGGCGCGGTGCCCGGCGTGTGGATGTGGGCGCAGTCGCCCACCAGCCTGCTCGCGCGCTACGGCAGCGTGCGCGGCGCGAGCTCGTTCGGCGTCAGCACGCCCAAGGTCTACATCGACGGAATCGAGGTCGCGAACCCGCTGCTCCTGACGCAGATCGATCCGGCGCGCGTGCAGCGCATCGAGGTCATTCGCGGGCCGCAGGGCGCGGCGCTCTACGGCGCCGATGCCATCAGCGGCGTGGTGCAGATCGTCACCCGCCACGAGAGCGCGGGCGGCGGCGCGCCGCGCGCGCAGCTCCGCGGGAGCGCGGGCACGTCCACCAGCGCGTTCGCCGACGGCGGCGTCCTGACGCAGGACCACTCGCTCGTGCTGCGCACCGGCAGCGCGGCGCGCTCGGCGTCGCTCGGCGTCACGCTCTCGACGCTCGGCGCCTACGTGCCGGGCGCGCGCGCGCAGCAGCTGCTCGCGCACGGCAGCGCGCGGCGCGTCGGCGCGCGCAGCGTCGTCACGGGGACGGCGCGCCTCTACGCCACCGAGGCCGACGCGCCCGCCAGCCCGCTGCTCGCGGGCATCGGCACGGGCGGCTTCGTCCCCGGCTCGTCGGCGCTGGGACGGCTGCGGGCGGTCGCGTACGCGGCGCCCGATTCGGGACCGCGCGCGCGGCAGGACTCGCTGCTGCAGCCCACGCTCGCCGACTCGGCCGGCCGACAGCGCGCACGCCAGTACACGTTCGGCGGCTCGGCCACGCTCCAGTCGTCGGCGCGGTGGACGCACACCTTGATCGGCGGCATCGACGGCTACCGGCTCGCGGGCGTGGCGGCCGATGGGATGCTGGTGCCGTCGGCGACCGACTCGGCGCTGCGCGCGGCGCGTGGCGGCGCCGACCGCGTGACGCTGCGCGCCAGCAGCACCGCGCGCTTCGGCGCGCCCGAGTCGCGCGCGTTCGTCCTCAGCGCGGGCCTCGAGCACTCGACGGCGCGCGAGACGTCCAACGGTGCAGGGACGCGCCTCGCCACGCGCGACGACCGCGGCACGTTCGGCGCGCCGCCGGTCGCGCAGCTGGCGTCCGGCACGACGTGGTGGAGCAACACGGGCGCGCTCGCGCAGGGTCAGCTGTCGTGGCGCGAGTCGCTGTTCCTGAGCGGCGGCGCGCGCGTGGAGCACGTCAGCGGCCCGTCCAGCGGCGCGCAGGTCGCGCTGCTCCCGATGCTCGGCGCGTCGTGGGTGCGCGAGCTGGGGCCGTGGACGGCGAAGCTGCGCGGCGCCTACGGGCGCGGCATCCGGCCGGCGCGCACGGTCGTGCGCGGCGCGACGTGGACGGGCGGCCGCGTGCAGGGCGCGCTCACCGCGCTCGAGCCGGAGGAGCAGGCGGGCACCGAGGTGGGCGTCGACCTGCTGCTGGGCAGCCGGCTCGGGCTGCGCGCGACGCGCTTCGACCAGCGGGCGTCGGGGCTCGTGCAGCCGGTCGCGATCGTCGTCGACAGCACGCCCGGCGGGCGTGGCCCGGGGATGCGCGGCCCGCGCATCGCGTACGACCTGCAGAACGTCGGCGCGATCGACAACCGCGGCTGGGAGCTGCAGGCGACGTCGGCCGCCGGCCCACTGAGCGTCGCGGCGACGCTGTCGCTCGTGTCGAGCCGCGTCGACCGGCTGGCGAACGGCTACCGCGGCGACCTGCGCGCGGGCGACCGCATCCTCGAGGTGCCGGCGCGCTCCGTCGGCCTCACCGCCGCATGGACGACGCGGCGCTGGACGATCGCGTCCACGCTCTCGCGCGCCGACGACTGGATCAACTACGACCGTCTCGCCCTCGCGGAGGCGATGGCCGCCACGCTGGGCACCGATCCGGCGCCGGGCGGGACCGGTGCGCGGCCACCCGTCGGCCCGCAGCTGCGCGGCTTCTGGCGGTCGTACGACGGCAGCACGCGGATCGGCGCGCGCGCGACCGTCGGGCTCTGGGGGAGCAACGCGGTGACGTTCGGGGTCGAGAACCTGCTGAACCGCCAGCTCGGGGAGCCCGACAACGTGACCGTCGTCCCGGGCCGCACGCTCTCGCTCGGACTCCGCACGGGGTTCTGAGCGGCTAGCTTTCGCGGGTGCCCGCCGCGCGCGAACCGCGACCGCCGCGTCCGCGTTGAGCGGGGGAACCTCCAACCCGCGCCGCCCGTCATGACCGCCTCCGTCGCGCCGTCCGCCATTCCCGCCGTGGGCTCCGCCGCGCCCGACTTCACCCTCGCCAGCACGTCCGGCGAGAAGGTGACGCTGTCCGCGCTGCGCGGCCGCCCCGTGCTGCTCGCCTTCTTCCCGCTCGCGTTCACGAGCACGTGCACGGCCGAGCTGTGCGCGTTCAGCGACGACTTCGACGTCTTCGGCGAGCGCGGCGTGCACGTGCTTCCGATCAGCGTCGACGCCGTGCCGTCGCTGAAGGCGTTCAAGGAGCACTACGCGATGAAGGTCGAGCTGCTGAGCGACTTCAAGCGCGAGGCCTCGCGCGCCTACGGCGTGCTGCACGAGGAGCGCTACCACTCGCTGCGCGCGTACTTCCTCGTGGACGCCGAGGGGGTCGTGCGCTGGACGCACGTCGAGACGGTGCCGGGCCAGCACCGCTCGAACGAGGAGATCCTGGCCGAGGTCGCGAAGCTGGGCTGACCGTCACCACCGTGAAGTGCGACGGGGCGCGCTCCACCTGGAGCGCGCCCCGTCGTGCTCTGCCTGGCAGCGAACCGTCAGGCCGACGCGCCCTCGACGCTCGGCGCGGTCGCGCTGCCGCCGACGTTCACCGCGATGCGGCGCGGCTGCGGGAGCGCCGCCTTCGGCAGGCGGATGCGGAGCAGGCCGTGCTCCGTGTCGGCCGCGATCGCGTTCTCGTCGAAGCCCTTGGGCAGCCGGAAGCTGCGCGCGAACCGGCCGTGGAGCCGCTCGCGCAGGTGCACGCGCTCGCCCTCGCGCGGCGCGTAGGCGCGGTCGCCGGCGACGGTCAGCACGCCGCGGTCGACGGTCAGCTCCAGCGTGGCCGGATCGACGCCGGGCACCTCGAGCTCCAGCACGTACTCGTTCTCACTCTCGCGGACGTCCGCGGCCGGCGCCCAGGTCGCGCGGCCGGTCTGCGTGCCGAGCGCGGGCTGCAGCGCGCCCACGGTCTCGTCGAGCAGGCGGTCGATGTCGCGGCGGATGGTCAGCATCGGGACGGTCGTGAACATGCGGCACCTCGTCGTACTGTGCGGTTGAACGGGTTGGGGCGCCGGCGCCATGCGGCACCTCGCGGCCCGGGCGCCCGGACCTCCGATTCGTCGGGCGCGTCCGGCCGTGGGAAGTGGCATCGCGCGTTCCCACCGGAATCGGTCGTTTCGACCGACGTGGGCGGCCGGCGCCGGTCAGCTCGACCGGCCGGACTGTCTTCGTGACAAGGCCGCCACGCGTGACGCCGGGCCCCCCTCACCGGTCATCTACCGGTCATCTTGTCCGGTGACGAGCGCGACGGCTACGTTGCCGCTCCCCGCCCGCCCCCCGCCTCGCGACATCGTGTCCGCCCCACTGCTCTCCACCCTCGTCACGCTGGCCGCCCGCCAGGCGGAGCCCGACCTCGTGCTCCCCTCCGCGCTGGCCGAGCTGCGCGCCGCGCACGGCCTGTCGGCGGCGTCCGTCTGGATCCCGGGCGTCTCGGGCCCGGAGCGTCGCTGGGCGGCGGGCGACGCGATCGCGGACGAGGCGGCGGCGGCGCGCGCCCTCTTCGTCGACGGCGCCATGGCGACCGCCGGCGACTGCCACGCGGCCGCGCTCCGGCTGCGCGGGCAGCTGGTGGGCGCGGTCGTCCTCGCGGGGGGCGATGCCGCCGCGGCGGCGCCGACCGTCGGACCGGTGGCGGACCTGCTCGCCGTCCTCGTGGGCCACGCGGCGCGCGCCGAGACGCTCACGGCGGAGCGCGACACGCGCACCGCGGAGCTGGACGAGCAGCGCCGCTTCGCCGAGACGGTGGTGGACTCGCTGCCGCTCGGCGTCTACGTGATCGACCGCGACTACCGCGTGCAGCTGTGGAACCGCAAGCGCGAGGTCGGCACGCAGGGTCTCGCCCGCGAGGCCGCGCTGGGCCGCTCGATCTTCGACGTCATGACGCGGCAGAACTCCGCCCTCATGCGCGCGGAGTTCGACGAGGTGTTCGCGACGGGCCGTCTGCAGCAGCTGCAGCTCGACTCGCGCTCGACCGGCGAGCTGCGCACGTACCGCCTCTCGAAGATCCCGATGCGCGACGAGTCGGGCGCGGTGTCGCACGTCATCACCGTGGGCGAGGACATCACGGAGTGGAAGGGCGCGCTGGAGCGCACCGCGCAGGCCGAGAAGCTGGCCGCCATCGGGCAGCTCGCGGCCGGCGTCATGCACGAGATCAACAACCCGCTGGCGACCATCGCCGCGTGCGCCGAGACGATGACGGTGTCGCTGGCCGAGCTGCCGCGCGCGCAGCAGGCGCCGCCGGGCTTCGGCGAGTACCTGCGCATCATCGACCACGAGGTGCACCGCTGCCGCGGCATCGCCGAGGGGCTGCTGAACTTCAGCCGCGCCAAGCCCCTGCAGCGCGTGGCGCTCGGCCTCAACGCGGTAGTGGAGCAGACGCTCTTCCTGCTCAAGCACCACTCGCGCTTCAAGCGCTGCCTGGTGCGCCTGGACCTCGAGGACGGCACCGGCCCGCGCGTGCTGTGCGATCCGGACCAGATGACGCAGGTCGCGATGGCCCTGCTGCTGAACGCGGCCGACGCGGTGGACGGCATCGCGCGCGGCGAGGACGACATGCCGGCCGCGGTCACGCTGCGCACGCGCGCCAGCGCCGACGGCGCGGTGCTGGAGATCGAGGACGAGGGCACGGGCATCGCGCGCGAGGCGCTCCCGAAGATCTTCGAGCCGTTCTTCACGACCAAGGAGCCGGGCGCCGGGACGGGGCTCGGCCTCGCGATCTGCTACGGCATCGTGCGCGACCACGGCGGCCGCATCGCGGTCGACAGCGAGCCGGGGCAGGGCAGCACGTTCCGCGTGGTCCTGCCGCTGGCGGCGTGAGCGGCGGCGCACCGGTGGGCGCCGCGGCACGCGGGCCGGTGCGCGTGCTCGTCGCCGAGGACGAGGCGCACCTCGGGACGCTGCTGGAGCAGTTCCTCGTCGGGCGCGGCCACGACGTCACGCTCGTGCGCGACGGGAAGGCGGCGCTCGCGGCGCTGCGCGAGCGCGACTTCGACGTCGCGCTCACCGACGTGCAGATGCCGGGGCTGGACGGCCTGGCGCTGCTGGCCGCCGCGCGCGCGCTGCCGCTCGCGCCCGAGGTCATCGTGGTCACCGGCAACGGCGCGGCGGAGACGCAGCTGCGTGCGCTGCGGCAGGGCGCGTACGACGCCGTCGCGAAGCCGTATCGCATGGCGGAGATCGACCTGCTGGTGCACCGCGCCGCCGAGAAGCGCGCGATGCGCCGCGCGCTCGCCGCGACGTCGGTGGCCGACGTGCCCGTGCCGCGCTTCGTGACGACGGACGCCGCGCTCGCGGACGCGGTCGCACGCGCCGAGTCGGCGGCGGCGTCGGGCGCACCGCTGCTGCTGATCGGCGAGCCGGGAACCGGGAAGCGCACGCTCGCGCGCTGGCTGCACGCGCACGCCGGCCGCAGCGGTCCGTTCGTCGACGCCGATCCGCGCGCGATGCCGGCGGACGAGCGGGTGGCGCGGCTGCACGGGCGCGCGGTGGATGCGGAGGGCGGGCCGGCCGTCCCATCGCTGTCGCAGCTCGCCGCGGGTGGCACGCTGCTGCTGCGCGGCGTCGAGACGGTGGAGCCGCGAGTGCTGGAGCAGCTCGTCGCGGCGGCCGCCGCGCCGGCCGGCGGCCACGCGCTCGTCGGCACCGTGGAGCGCGTCGCGATGGGGCAGGAGGCGGTGCTGCGTGCGCCGTTCGGCGACGCGGTCGTGGGGCTGCCGCCGCTCCGTGCGCGCCCCGGCGACGTGACGGTGGTGGCCGAGCAGCTGGCGTCGCGCCGCGCGGGCGCGCCCGTCACGCTCACGACGGATGCGCGCACGATGCTGGAGGCGCGGTCCTGGCCCGGCAACGCGGCCGAGCTGGCGGCCGTTGTCGCGGCGGCGGCCGCGCGGCTCGCGTGGGGCGAGACGGAGCTGCCACTCGCGGCGTTCGAGCGCTAGCGACGAGGCGAGGCTGCGGCCTCGCGGTGTCGCGCGTTACCTTGTCGGCCGGCATCCGCGGACCGGCCCGGCCAGGGCGGCGCCCACCGTCACCCGCCCACCAGCCCGTGAAGATCCTCGTCATCGAAGACGACCCGACCGTCGGCCAGTTCGTGAAGCGCGGCCTCGAGGAGCAGCGCTGGGTGGTGGACCTCGTCGCCGACGGCGAGGCCGGCGAGCGGATGGCGGGCAGCGGCGCGTACGACCTGATCATCCTCGACATGCGCCTGCCGGGGCGCTCCGGGCTGGACGTGCTGAACGGGCTGCGCGGCCGCGGCTTCGCGAGCCCCGTGCTCGTGCTGACCGCGCAGGACGCGGTGGACGCCAAGGTCGCGACGCTGCGCGCGGGCGCCGACGACTACGTCACCAAGCCGTTCGCGTTCGAGGAGCTGCTGGCGCGCGTCGAGGCGCTGGCCCGCCGCCCGCGGGCGATCGCGTCGCCGACGCTGCGCGTGGCCGACCTGGAGCTGGACCAGGCGACGCACGAGGTCCGCCGCACGGGCGAGCGCATCGAGCTGACGCCCAAGGAGTACGCGGTGCTCGAGTACCTGATGCGCCACGCGGGCCGCGTGATGAGTCGCACGCTGATCACCGAGTACGCGTGGGGGTACCACTTCGATCCCGGCACCAACATCGTCGACGTGGTCATCAACCACCTGCGCAAGAAGGTGGACGCGCGCCACGAGCAGAAGCTGATCCACACGGTGCGCGGGGTCGGATACGTCGTGAAGGCCTGAGCCGCGATCCGCGCCGCGACCCGCCATGCCGTCCATCCGCGCGCGACTCACCGCGACCTACGCGCTCGCCGTCACGGCGACGCTGGGGATCTTCGCGGCCACGCTCTGGCTGGCGCGCGGCGCGGCCGGCGACCGCGAGCTGCAGCGCTACGTCAACGAGGAGGCGGAGATGTCCGCCCGCCTCCTCCTGCAGGCGCGCAGCCGCAGCGGGGACCTGCCGCTCGTCGAGACGCAGGACTCGCTGGTGGGCCCGCTGCTGGTGGACCGCGCGCGGCTCCTGCTCGAGGCGCTCCCCAACATCGTGCTCGTCACCGACACGAGCGGCCGCATCATCTACCACTCGGTCGAGGCGCGGCTGCTCGACGTCGGCGAGGCGGAGAAGGTCGTCGCGCAGGCGCGGCGCCTGACGCCCACGCTCTCGGGCAAGCTCTCGATCCGCCGCTACATGGGCGGCGAGTACGGGGCCTACGCGCGCTCCCGCGGGCTCGACTCCACCGATCGCGTGCTGGTCGTCCGCCACGACGTCGGCGCCGCCCTGCGGCCGATCCGCTCGATCATCGTCGCCACGCCCACGCGCAGCAGCGACCGCGCGCGCCAGGAGCTGCTCGGCGCGATGCTGGCCGTGGCGCCCGTGCTGCTCGGCGCCTCGGTGGTCGCGGCGTACTACATCGCGGGCCGCTCGCTGCAGCCGCTCGGCACGATGATGGACGCCGTCGAGGCCATCACGGACGGCCGCAGCCTGCACCGGCGCCTGGGCGTCGACGAGGCGGGCGACGAGCTCGCGCGCCTGGGCGCGACGCTGAACGCGATGATCAGCCGCCTGGAGACGTCGTTCGGTGGGCTGCGGCGCTTCACCGCCGACGCGAGCCACGAGCTCAAGACGCCGCTGACGGTGCTGCGCGCCAACGTGGAGCGCGCGATGGCGACGCCCGCCGGCTCGGCCGAGCAGCTGGTGAGCCTGGAGGAGGCGCTGCAGGAGATCACGCGCATGGCGGACCTCGTGGACAGCCTGCTCACGCTCGCGCGCTTCGACGAGGGGCGCTTCGACCTGCACCTGGAGCCGGTGCCGCTGGAGCCGCTCGTGCGCGAGGTGTTCGAGACGGCGGTGATCCTGGGCGAGGCGGCGGGGCTGCGCATCGCGCTGCCCGCGCTCGAGCCGGTGACCGTGCTCGGCGACCGCACGCGGCTGCGCCACCTCTTCCTGAACCTCGTCACCAACGCGATCAAGTACACGCCGCGCGGGGGCGAGGTGGAGGTGAGCCTGCGCCATTTCGAGTCGACGGTGGCGTTCGTCGTGCGCGACACGGGGATCGGGATCGCGGCGGCCGACCTGCCCTACATCTTCGACCGCTTCTGGCGCGCGGATCGCGCCCGGTCGCGCCGTGTGCACGGCGAGCGCGGCGCGGTGGAGCGCGGCGGCTTCGGGCTCGGCCTGGCGATCGCGCAGTGGATCACGCAGGCGCACGGCGGGACGATCTCCGTCGTGTCGCGGCTCACGCGCGGGACGACGTTCACGGTGACGCTGCCCGTGCCCACGGTCGAGGAGCTCGCGACGGTCGAGGCAGAGGCGTAACGCGGGTCACACGCCGCGCGGCGACGCCGGACGACCAGCATTAGGAACGGGTAACGGGCTCCTAATCCAATCCTAATGTTGTGGCCACCGCCTCTTCATGTGCGGCGGCTAGACTCTCGCACCGTAATCGAAGGTCCGCGGAGATCAGTGTTCCCGTCACCGCCCTGCGCCCATGCTGAACAACCTGATCGAGTCGAAGGCCAAGAAGCAGCGGAGCGTGGGGGCGACGATCACGTCCGTCATCATCAACGGCAGCCTGGCCGTCCTCGCCGTCTACGCCACCGCGAACGCCGCGGTCGAGGCGGAGAAGCCGAAGGAGGAGAAGGTCGAGTTCGTCGAGATGAAGAAGGACGAGCCGCCCCCGCCGAAGAACGAGCCGCCGCCGCCGCCGCCGCCCGACGTCGCGGTGGCCCCGCCGCCGCCGAAGGGCTTCCAGGTCCTCACGGCCCCGGTCGAGATCCCCGACGTCATCCCCGAGGTCGACCTGAGCAAGAAGGTCACCGACGAGGCCGACTTCTCGGGCAAGGGCGTCGCCGGCGGCATCGCGAAGGGCGTCGAGGGCGCGAAGGGCCCCGTCGTCCAGGACCAGCCGTACTTCGAGTTCCAGGTGGAGAAGCCGGTGGCCCCGGTTCCCGGCAGCACCGGCCCGCGCTACCCCGAGATCCTGAAGTCGTCGAACGTCGAGGGCGAGGTGCTGGCCCAGTTCGTCGTCGACACGACCGGCCGCGTCGAGTCCGGCTCCTTCAAGGTGCTGAAGTCGAGCCATGAGCTGTTCACGCAGGCGGTTCGGCAGGCCCTGCCGAACATGAAGTTCCTGCCCGCCGAGGTCGGCGGCCGCAAGGTGAAGCAGCTCGTCCAGCAGCCGTTCCAGTTCGCGCTCACCAAGTAACCGTCCTGGGCACTTCGCCCGCCTTCTTCAAGCAACGGAGACTCGACGATGGAAATGGATCTGCTGCACCTCTGGGGCACGATGGGCTACTTCGCCAAGGGCATCGTGATCACCCTGGCGATCATGTCGGTGTGGTCGCTGACGGTCATGATCCAGAAGTGGTGGCACATCCGCGCCGCGCAGGCGGAGACGCGGAAGTTCGCGCCGGAGTTCAGCCAGTTCCTCGAGGAGGACAACCTCTCCGAGGCGATCAACCTCGCGCAGTCGTACAAGAAGTCCCACGTCGCCCGCGTGCTCGGCAACGCGCTCGACGAGGTCAAGCCGCTGATCATGGACGGCTCGGTCACCGTGGCCGACATCAACTCGGCGGAGCGCGCGGTCGAGCGCGAGATGCTGATGACGATCGTCGACCAGAAGCGCGGCCTCGGCGTCCTTGCCACGGTCGGCTCGACGGCCCCGTTCGTCGGTCTGCTCGGCACCACGATGGGCATCGTGAACGCCTTCACGGGCATGGCGACGTCCGGCTCGGGCGGTCTGTCCGCTATCTCGGCCGGTATCGCCGAGGCGCTCATCACGACGGCCTTCGGCCTCATGGTCGCCATCCCGGCCGTGTGGATGTACAACTACTTCTCGACCAAGATCGACAACCTCACGGCCGAGATGACGTACACGTCCAAGGAGATGATCGACTATCTCATCAAGGGCGTCTCGGGTGAGTTCGGCCGTTCGCGCTTCACGCGCGAGTTCACGACCGGCACAGGCAACAACCCGATCTCGCAGTAATCGCGGCCACCCATACGGCCGGGCGCCCGTCGCAGGGCGGGCGCCCGGCACACTAGGAGGAAGCACGCATGGGTATGTCCGCGCAGGTCTCCGGCGGCAGCGTCAAGGCCGAGCCGAACGTCACCCCGCTCGTCGACGTGATGCTCGTGCTGCTGATCATCTTCATGGTGATCATCCCGACGCTGACCTCGGGCCTCAACGCCGAGCCCCCGCAGGGCGTCAACCTGAAGAAGCACCCCGAGGAGGACGGCGACCAGCTCCTCGGCATCGATCGGAACGGGCAGTACTACCTGAACCGCAACCCGATCCGCAACGAGACGCTCGGCGCGCAGATCAAGCAGATCTACGACGCCCGCGAGGTCGACAAGATCCTCTACATCCGCGCCGACCGGCAGCTCGAGTACTCTAAGGTGCTCGACGCCTCGGACATCGTCTCGAAGAACGGCGTCCGCGTCGTGGGCTACATCTCGGAGCAGACGCCCGGCACCGAGGGGCAGTCGATCGACGAGAAGAAGGGAGGCAACTAGCATGAGCATGTCCACTGGTGGCGGCGGCGGGCTGAATGCCGAGCCGAACGTCACGCCGATGATCGACGTGCTCATGGTGCTGCTGATCATCTTCATGGTGATCGTGCCCTCGAGCCGGAAGGCGCTCGACGTGCAGCTCCCCGATCCGACGCCGGCGCCCGCGACCTCGGCGCCGTCGCAGCAGATCGTGCTGGAGGTGCTCCCGGGCGACCAGTTCTCGATCAACAAGCAGCCGGTCTCCGGCCCGCAGCTCGCGCAGCGCCTCAAGGAGCTGTACGACCCGCGCCCCGAGAAGATCATCTTCGTCAAGGGCGATCCGAAGGTGACGTACCAGGCCGTGATCCAGGCCATGGACATCGCCCGCGGCGCCGGGGTGAAGGTCATCGGCATCCCGCCCAAGGACGCGGCGCCGACGTCCTGACGGCCCTGACCGCCGGGCACGACGGATCGCAGGTCGACGACACGGCGGACGAACCTCACGGGGCTCGTCCGCCGTAGTCGTGTGTACAACCAGCGCGCGCGATCGGCATTCCTCGCGCGCCAGTCCCGTCTTCCAGCCCCGACCCCGCATGGCCCACGAGCCCTGGCGCGACGAGCCCGTCGACGCCGCCCAGGACGCCGTCCACGTGGAACGGCCCCGTTACCGGCCGCCGATCGGCATTCCCTCGCGCGTCGGCAGCAGCCGCCGCGTGACCGTCGTGTCGGTCGCGCTGCACCTGCTGGTCGTCCTGCTCATCATCTCGCCGTGGGCCGCCCCGGCCGTGCTGCGCGAGATCGAGGGCGCCGGCGGCCCGGGTCCCGCCGGTGGTGGCGGCGGTGGCACCATGGGCACCGGCGGCCGCCAAGGGATGGGCGTGCGCGAGCGCCTGCACTACGTGCAGGTCCAGGCCGCCCCGGCGCCCGCGGCCCCGACGCCGGCCGTCGTGCCGCCGCCGGTGGTGCCGCCCAAGCCCACGCCCACGCCCGTGCCCGTTCCTCCCGCCGTGACGCCGCCCCAGCCGGCCGCCCCGGCGGTGACGACCACGCCGCAGGCCAGCGCCGAGACGGGCGCGTCGGCGCCCATCGCGGGCGTCGGCGGCGGCACCGGCAACGACGGCACCGCCGGCTCGGGCCCGGGCTCGGGCGGCGGCGTCGGGTCGGGCGTCGGGACGGGGCGGGGGAGCGGCATGGGCCCCGGCACCGGCGGCGGCAACGCGGAGGTCTATCCGCCGCAGCCCACCGAGGTCTTCATCCCGCCTCTGCCGTATCCCAAGAGCGTCCGCGGCACCAAGCTGCTCGCGATCTTCGACGTCGACTCGACCGGGAAGGTGCTCGGCTTCGAGTTCACGCAGACCCGCGACGGCGGCTACAACCGCAAGCTGCGCGAGGTGCTCAACGGCTTCCGCTTCAAGCCCGGCACCCGGCCGGACGGCACACCGGTCCGCGCGAAAGGCCAGATCGCCTACGAGTTCTAGACGCCCGCCTCCCCACCGGATGCGGGCGTCTCTGCGTGTGGCGGGTGCGTGGTCGCACGCATCTCGTTGTGCCGACGGGGGCTATGGCATACCGCCATGCACGCCAGTATGTTGCCCGCCACGACCGCCGGGGCAGCGTCATCCGTTCCTCCCCACCCGGCGCCCCCTCTCGCCCGCGCGCATGAGCAGTCTGGCCGCCGAGCCCCGAGCCGGCGCGGAACCGCCGCACGCCCCCAACGGTGGAGAGCACGAGTTCGTCAAGGCGCTGACCTTGATGGACGCCACGATGCTCGTCGCCGGCTCGATGATCGGCTCGGGCATCTTCATCGTCTCGGCGGACATCGCGCGCACGCTGCAGTCGCCCGCCTACCTGCTGCTGGCGTGGGTGCTCACCGGCGTCATCACGCTGCTTGGCGCGCTCGCGTACGGCGAGCTGGCGGCGATGTACCCGAAGGCGGGCGGACAGTACATCTTCCTGCGCGAGTCGATGGGCCCGCTGATGGGCTTCCTGTATGGATGGACGCTCTTCGTCGTCATCCAGACGGGCACCATCGCCGCCGTCGCCGTCGCCTTCGGACGCTTCCTCGGCGTGCTCTTCCCGTCGATCAGCCCCGATCGCTACGGGTGGTTCCCCCAGACCGACGTCTGCGTCGGGTGGCTCGGCTGTCGCGACGCCGCGACGCAGAGCATCCAGCTGGGTCTCACGCCGCAGCGGCTCGTCGGCCTGCTCTCTGTGTGGCTGCTGACGTTCGTGAACCTGCGCGGCGTGCGCGAGGGGAAGGCGGTGCAGACGTCGCTGACCGTCATCAAGACGGGCGCGCTGGCGCTGATCATCATCCTCGGCCTCACGCTCGGCCGCAACGCGACGGCGGTCGCGGCGAACTTCGGGGCGGGGCAGTTCGCGCCGGACGTCAGCTTCACCGCGCCGTTCGCGATCGTCTTCGGCAGCGCGCTGGTCGGCTCGCTCTTCTCCAGCGACGCCTGGAACAACGTCACGTTCGCGGCCGCCGAGGTGAAGAACCCGCGCCGCAACCTCCCGCTCGCGCTGGTGCTCGGGACGGGCCTCGTGACGCTGCTCTACGTCACGGCCAACGTGTCGTACCTCAACGTGCTGCCGCTGCACGGCACGCCCGACGCCGCCTCGGTGCTGGAGCGCGGCATCCAGCACGCCACGCAGGACCGCGTGGGCACCGCCGTGGCCGAGGTGATCTTCGGTGCGGGCGCCGGCACCATCATGGCGGTCGCGATCCTGATCTCGACCTTCGGCTGCAACAACGGGCTGATCCTCGCCGGTGCGCGCGTCTACTGGGCGATGGCGCGCGACGGCCTGTTCTTCCGGCGCGCCGGGGCGCTGAACGCGAACAACGTCCCCGCCTTCGCGCTCATCGCGCAGGCCGTCTGGACCACGCTGCTCTGCCTGACGGGCACGTACAACCAGCTGCTGGACTACGTGATCTTCGCGGCGCTGGTGTTCTATGCGTTGACGACGATCGGGCTGTTCATCCTGCGGCGAACCCGTCCTGACGCCGAGCGGCCCTACCGCGCCATCGGCTATCCGATCCTGCCGGCGCTCTACATCGCGCTCAGCACGGGCGTCGCGATCATCCTCCTGGTGGCCGAGAAGACGCGCACGCAGGCCATCTCGGGACTCGTGCTGGTGCTGGTCGGCGTGCCGGTGTACCTCGCCTGGCGCGCGCGCGACCGCGACACCACGGCCGCCTCGTAAGTCGTTCCACAACCTCCGGCCGGCGCCTCGCGCCGGCCGTCGGCGTTCGGCCCCCACCCTCACCACCCGACCGTAATGGCCTCGTCGCAGTCCGCCTTGCTCTGGCTCGTGCTCGGCATCAGCGGTGCCGCCCTGCTGTTCGCCGTCTTCCTGTCGCGTTGGGTGCTCGCGCGCGACCGCGGCGACGCGGCGATGCAGCGCATCTCGAACGCCATCCAGGAAGGCGCCGAGGCGTTCCTCGCCCGGCAGTACAAGACGATCGGCCTGCTGTCGATCGTCGTGGCGGTGCTGATCTACATCGGCTACGCCTTCTTCCGGCCCGCCGAGACGGGTGCGGATGCGCTGCCGGCGAGCACGCTGGCGCTCTACACGACGCTGTCCTTCCTGCTCGGCGCGATCTGCTCCGGCTTCGCGGGCTTCATGGGCATGTGGGTGTCCATCCGCACGAACATCCGCACGGCGTCGGCGGCGCGCTCGTCGCTGAATGCGGCGCTGCAGACGGCGCTGCGCGGCGGCGCGGTCTCGGGGCTGTTCACCGTGGCGATGTCGCTCATCGGCGTGGCGGGGCTGTTCTGGATCCTCGACGCGTTCGCGCCCGCGGGCATCACGGCCGAGGACTGGACTCGCCGCATCCCCTTCCTGATCGTCGGCTTCGGCTTCGGCGCGTCGTTCGTCGCGCTGTTCGCGCAGCTCGGCGGCGGCATCTACACCAAGGCCGCCGACGTCGGCGCGGACCTCGTGGGCAAGGTCGAGGCGGGGATCCCCGAGGACGACCCGCGCAACCCGGCCGTGATCGCGGACCTCGTGGGCGACAACGTCGGCGACTGCGCCGGCCGCGGCGCGGACCTGTTCGAGTCGACGGCGGCCGAGAACATCGGCGCCATGATCCTGGGCGTGCTGCTCTTCCCGTTCTTCGGCGTGCGCGGCGTGCTCTTCCCGCTCGTCGTCGGCGCGGTGGGCCTCATCGCCTCCATCATCGGCGTGATGGTCGTGCGCACGAGCGGCGACGAGGACCCGATGTCGGCGCTGAACCGCGGCTTCTACGCCACGTCGGCGCTGGTCGGCATCGCGTTCTTCTTCCTCTGCCGCTGGCTGCTCGCGTCGCCGGCCGCGCCCGACGCGTGGCTGAACTTCTTCTACTGCGCGCTGATCGGCCTCGCGACCGCGTTCGCGTTCGTCTACATCACGCAGTACTACACCGAGTACCGCTACCGCCCGGTGCTGTCGATCGCGGAGGCCAGCCAGACGGGGCCCGCGACGAACATCATCGCCGGCCTCGCGGTCGGCATGGAGTCGACGGTGCTGCCCGTCATCACGGTCGCGATCGCGATCGTCGGCAGCTACTACCTCGGCCAGAACAGCGGGCTGACGGACACCGCGGGCAACCCGGTGGGCGGCCTGTTCGGCACCGCCGTCGCGACGATGGGCATGCTCGGCACCGCGGGCTACATCCTCGCGATGGACGTGTTCGGCCCGATCACGGACAACGCCGGCGGCATCGTCGAGATGTCGGAGCAGCCGGACTCGATCCGCGAGAAGACCGACCGCCTGGACGCCGTCGGCAACACGACGAAGGCGCTGACGAAGGGCTACGCGATCGGCTCCGCCGCGCTGGCGGCCTTCCTCCTCTTCTCGGCGTACCTGGACGAGGTGCGGCTGCTGACGGGGACCGAGCTGACGGTGAACATCTCGAAGCCGCAGGTGTTCGTCGCGGGCCTGCTGGGCGCGATGCTCGTCTTCTGGTTCTCGTCGCTGGCGATGACGGCCGTGCGCAAGGCCGCGCAGAGCGTGATCACCGAGGTGCGCCGCCAGTTCCGCGAGATGCCGGGGATCATGAAGGGCACCCAGCAGCCGGACTACGGCCGCTGCGTCGACATCGTGACCGTCGGCGCGCTGAAGGCGATGGTGTTCCCGGGCGCGCTGGTCGTCTGCTTCCCGATCATCGTCGGCCTCGTGTTCAAGCAGTTCGGCATCGGCGCCGAGGCGGTCGCGGCGTTCCTGATGATCGCGACGATCGCGGGCATCCTGATGGCCGGCTTCCTGAACAACGGCGGCGGCGCGTGGGACAACGCCAAGAAGTACATCGAGACGGGCTCGTACGGCGGCAAGAAGTCGGACGCGCACAAGGCGGCCGTCGTCGGCGACACGGTCGGCGACCCGTTCAAGGACACGGCAGGCCCCTCGCTGCACGTGCTGGTGAAGCTCCTCAGCACGATCACGCTGGTCCTCGCCCCCCTCTTCATCTGACGCAGCGTCGAGCGTGGAGCGTCGAGCGTCGAGGAGCCTCCTCGACGCTCGACGCTCCACGCTCGGCGCTCGGTTCATCATGGCCTCACTCTTCGCACGAAAGCCGATCGGCGAGCTGCAAGTCGATCAGGAGAGCACGGGCGGGCTGAAGCGGGCGCTCGGCGTCGGCGATCTCGTCATGCTCTCCATCGGCGCGGTCATCGGCGCCGGCATCTTCTCGACCCTCGGCACCGCGGCGGCGGGCGAGGTGAACGCGGCGGGCCAGGTGGTGCGCTACGGCGCCGGCCCCGCGCTCGTCCTCTCCTTCCTGCTCCTCGGCGCCGTGTGCGGGCTGGCCGCGCTCTGCTACGCGGAGCTGGCGGCGATGATCCCGCAGGCGGGCAGCGCCTACGCCTACTCGTACGCCACGCTCGGCGAGCTGCTGGCGTGGATCATCGGCTGGGACCTGATCCTCGAGTACGCGGTCGGCAACGTCGCGGTCGCGATCGCGTGGGCGGGCTACTTCAACTCGCTCATCTCGCCCTGGGTGCAGCTGCCGGGGTGGATCACGCACGGCTACTGGAACGCGAAGGCGCTGGCCGCCAACGGCGACGCGGCGATGCAGCAGGTGATCGACACCGCGCCGCGGCTCGGCGGGATCCCGGTGCTCATCAACCTGCCGGCGTTCCTGATCGTCATGGCGATCACCTGGCTGCTGGTGATCGGCGTGAAGGAGAGCACGCGCGTCAACAACGCGATGGTGGTCGTCAAGCTGCTGGTGCTGGCGCTCTTCATCATCGTCGGCGCGATGCACATCGACACGGCCAACTACACGCCGTTCGCGCCCAACGGCTTCCGCGGCATCCACCAGGGCGCGGCGATCGTCTTCTTCGCCTTCATCGGCTTCGACGCCATCTCCACGGCGGCCGAGGAGACCAAGAACCCGCAGCGCAACATGCCGCTCGGGATCATGATCGGCCTCGGCGTGTGCACGGTCATCTACATGATCGTCGGCGCCGTGGCGACGGGCCTCATCCCGTATCAGCAGCTGAAGTCGAGCGACCCCCTCGCGCACGCGTTCGAGGTCGCCGGGCTGACGCAGTTCTCGTGGATCATCGCCGCCGGCGCGGTGGTGTCGATGGCGGCGGTGCTGCTGGTCTTCCAGTACGGCCAGCCGCGCATCTTCTACGCGATGGCGCGCGACGGCCTGCTGCCGCCGTGGGCCGCGAAGATCCACCCGAAGTACCGCACGCCGCACATCACGACGATCCTGACCGGCGTGCTGGTGGCCGTCGGCGCGCTCCTGGCCGACGACGCGGCGACCTACGACCTGACGAACATCGGGACGCTGTCGGCGTTCGCGTTGGTGTGCGTGGGCGTGCTGGTGCTCCGGATCAAGGAGCCCAACCGTCCGCGCCCCTTCCGCGTACCCTTCGTGTGGGGCGTGACGCTGCTCGGCGCCGGCGCCTGCGTGTTCGTGATGTGGGGCCTCCCGGTGCACGCGTGGGAGCGGTTCGGGATCTGGCTCCTCATCGGTCTGGCCATTTACTTCGTCTACGGCTACCGCAACTCGGTCCTGCGCCGGGGCGGTGGGCCGCCCTCGTCCGGCGCCACGCCGGTGCCGCAAGCGCCCCTGGAAGGGAAGCAATGAGCCTGTCCACCACCGCCACCGCACCGACGCCGCCGGCTCCGCCCCGCACGGGGCTGCGCCGCGTGTCGCTGACGCAGTGGATCCTGATCTCGCTCGTCGTCGGCATCGCCGTCGGTGCCGCGTTCCCGGACGCCGAGCGCGCGGCGCACGGCGGGTTCGCCGCCAGCGACCTGCGGGTGCTGGGGACGATCTTCATCCGGATGATCAAGTCGCTGATCGTCCCGCTGCTCTTCAGCACCCTCGTGATCGGCATCGCCGGCCACGGGGACGACATGAAGAAGGTGGGCCGGCTGGCGCTGCGCTCGATCATCTACTTCGCGATCGTCACGACGCTGGCACTGGCGGTCGGCCTGATCGCGGTCAACCTCGTCCGCCCGGGCGACGGCATCACGCTCCCCGCCGAGGCGGGCGAGGCGGCGCAGCTGGCGAACAAGACGCCGACCGTCACGAGCGTCCTGGAGCACACCGTCCCGCAGAGCTTCTTCGAGGCCGCGGCGTCGAACGAGGTGCTGCAGATCGTGTTCTTCTCGATCCTCTTCGCCGTCGGGCTGGCGAAGGTCGAGGGGCGGCCGAAGCAGGTGATGCTCGACTGGTGCGACGCGCTCTCGCAGGTGATGTTCAAGTTCGTCGGCCTCGTGATGGCCTACGCGCCCATCGGCATCGGCGCCGCGATCGCGGTCACGGTGTCGAAGAGCGGGCTGGGCGTGCTGCGCAACCTGGCGACGCTCGTGCTGACGCTGTACGGCGCGCTGGCGGTGTTCATCCTGCTGGTGCTGGTGCCCGTCGCGCTGCTCTTCCGCATCCCGATCAAGAAGTTCATCGCCGCGGTGCGCGAGCCGGCGCTGATCGCGTTCTCGACGGCCAGCTCCGAGGCGGCGCTGCCGCGCGCGATGCAGGCGATGGAGGCGTTCGGCGTGCCGCGCCGGATCGTCGCCTTCGTGATGCCGACGGGCTACTCGTTCAACCTGGACGGCAGCACGCTGTACCTGGCGCTCGCCTCGGTGTTCGCCGCCCAGGCGGCCGGGATCGACATGCCGCTCGGCACGCAGATCCTGATGATGCTGACGCTGATGCTGACGTCGAAGGGCGTCGCCGCGGTGCCGCGCGCGTCGCTCGTGATCCTCTCGGGCGCGCTCGCGCAGTTCGGGCTCCCGCTGTCGGCGGTCGCGGTGATCCTGGGCGTCGACGCGCTGATGGACATGGCGCGCACGTCGGTGAACCTGGTCGGCAACTGCCTGGCGACGGCCGTGATGGCGCGCTGGGAGGGCGTGTTCGGCGAGCAGCCCGCGCTGGCGGCGCAGCAGGCGACGGAGCTGGAGCGCCAGGAGCACGCGGTGGTCTGACCGCGGCGACACGGCTCGACGCGGCTCGACGCGCGACGGGGCGCCCGGCCATCGGCCGGGCGCCCCGTTCGCCTTCCTGGTCGCGCCGTCAGCGTGCGCGGCCTTCGGCGACGTCCCGCCAGCGCGCCGCCGTCGCCGCCGATCGGTCGGCGGCGTCGTTGCGGACCACCCCCACGCCCGCGACACCCAGTCCCGCGCCGAGGAGCGCCGCGCCGCCCGCGGTCATCCCGCGACGCGTCGGCCCCGACACCCACTGGGCGTACGAGCCGGCGACGATCGCGGCGCCCGCGACCACGAGGGAGCGCGCGACCTTCCGCTGCCCGTTGGCCACGCCGGCGTAGCGGACGGCCGAGTCGGCCGCCTGGAGCCGCAGGGAGCGCAGGCGCTCCTGAGCCGCCTCCGCCGACGTCGGCTCGGTCCGCGCGACGGGGGCGAACCGCGGCTGCGGCTGCTCCTGCGCCGCGGCCGCGAGTGGCGTGAACACGAGCAGCAGGGCGAGCTGAGGACGCATCCGACACCTCCGCGCGGGGGACGACGGGAACGGCCGAAGATCGGAGCTCCCGTCGGGTCGCGCCAGGGCCGAACCGCCCCCCCCGGGCTACGCCAGCTCGACGCCCAGCAGACGCAGCGCGCCGCGCACTGCGCCGCGCGCGGGGTCGACGTCCTCCTGCCGCAGCTGCGCGCCCGGCACCGCGGTCTTGAGGCGGTGCTCCAGCCGCTTGCGCAGCGGGCCGCCGCGCGCGAGCAGGCCACCCGCCAGCGCGACCGGGATCGCCGCCCGCTCGTCGACGAACAGGCGCCGCGCGAGCGTGCGCACGTGCAGCACCAGCTCCTCCACCGCGAGCGAGAGCAGCGTGTTGGCGCGCAGGTCGCCGGTCGCCGCCACGCGGAAGACGACGGGCGCCAGCTGCGCGAGCTGGCCCGGCGTCGCCTGCGCGGCCCACGGGATGAGCGCGGTCGGATCGTCGGCCTCGATCGCCGTCAGCAGCGCGTCCGTGAGCGCCGTCTCCGGCTCGCGGCCGTCGGACGAGCCCGTGGCGATGTTCAGCGCGCGCCGCCCGATCCAGGCGCCGCTCCCCTCGTCGCCGAGGTTCGGGCCCCAGCCGCCGCAGCGCTGGAAGGTGCCGTCGGGACCGCGCCCGAACGCCACCGAGCCCGTGCCCGCGATCAGCAGCACGCCCGCGCCCTCCGCGAACGCGTCGTCGAGCGCGATCATCGCGTCGGGATGCACGGCCACGTCCTCCGCCACCTCGCGCGACACGAGCGCCTGCCAGAGCGCCTCGCGCTCCGGCTCACGGCCGACGCCCGCCACGCCCGCGTACAGCACCTTCGGCGCGACGTGCTCCATGCCTGCGTGCGCGAGCGCGTCGCGCACGCAGGCGGCGATCACGTCGGCCGAGTGCTCAACGCCGCCCGGGCGCACGGCCGACGCGGGGCCCTCGATCGTGCCGAGGGCGCGCCCGGTCTCGTCGGCCACCACGACGCGCGTCTTGGAGCCGCCGCCGTCCAGCCCCACCACGATCACGCTCATGCCGCGCGCCTCGCCGGCATCGCCATCGGGTCGGTCGTCGGCGCGGGGTGCGTGAGCGACGACAGGATCCCCGTCGCCAGCGTGATGCTCGTCCCGATGAGCACGTACCACGGCCACGCGATCTTCGACAGGGGGAGCAGCGTCGGCGCGAGCCCCGGCGCGACGCGCGCGATCTGCCCGGCGAACACGATGAACGCCATGCAGAACAGCCCCACCGACATGCCGAGGATCATGTCCCGCTGGATCGCGCGCTTCCAGAAGATGCCGAGGAAGAACGCGCCCAGCAGGCCGCCGTAGGTGAACGACGCGATCGCCAGCGCCACCACGACCACCGGCAGCTTGGGATCGTTGGGGTAGAGCAGGGCGCCGAACGTCAGGCCCAGGCCCCACACCAGCGCGAACAGCTTGCCCATCTTCAGCGTGCGCGGATCGTCCGGGCTGCGCTTCGTGAGGGGCAGGTAGATGTCGTGCGTCGTTGCCGCGGCGAGCGAGTTGATCGTGCCCGAGTGCGTGCTCATCGTCGCCGCCACGATCGCGGCCAGGATCAGCCCCAGCAGGCCAGGCGGCATGCGCTCGACGATGAAGCTCGGGAAGATCTGGTCGGCGGCGGGGAACTCGCGCCCGCCGTAGAGGACCCAGAGCCCGATGCCGACCATCAGGAAGAGCGTGAACTGCACGAACACGACGAAGCCGCTGCCGATGAGCGCGCGCTGCGCCTCCTTCAGGTTCCGGGACGACAGGAGCCGCTGCACGATCAGCTGGTCGGCGCCGTGCGACGCCATCGCCAGGAAGGCGCCGCCGATGAGCCCCGCGAAGATCGTGTGCGGGCGGTCGAGCCCCGTGTAGAGGTCGATCCCCACCAGCTTCCCGGCCGCTCCCGCCTGGTCGATGATGCTGCCCCAGCCGCCCGCCACCGAGCGGCCGAGGAGCACCACCGCCGAGATCCCGCCGAGGACGTAGACGCCCGCCTGCACGAGCTCCGTCCACACCACGGCCTTCATCCCGCCCTTGTACGTGTAGACGACCGTCAGCAGCCCGAGGATCAGGATCGCCAGCGGCATCACGTACTCCCGCGGCACCGCGGGCCCGATGAGCAGGGCCACCGGGATCGCCGTCGCGAACACGCGCACCGAGTCGGCGATGGCGCGCGTGACCATGAAGACGATGGACGTGAAGCGCCGCGCACCGAGCCCGAACCGGCGCTCGAGCAACGCGTACGCGGTCACGAGGTCGCCCTCGAAGTAGCGCGGCAGCAGCGTGTAGGAGACGACGATGCGGCCGATGATGTAGCCGGCCACGACCTGCAGGAACCCGAGGTTGCCGAGGTAGGCGAGGCCCGGGATGCTGATGAACGTCAGCGCGCTCGTCTCGCTGGCGACGATGGAGAACAGCACCGCCCACCACGGGATCGCGCGGTCGGCGACGAAGTAGTCCTTCGCGTCCTTCTGCTTGCGGCCGATCCAGATCCCGAGGCCCGTGGTGCCGGCCAGGTACGCGATCAGGACCAGCAGGTCGAGGAGCCCGAAGCGCGAGCTCATGCGAGCACGTAGGCTTCCATCGCGAAGTACTCGGCCAGCCCGAGGCGGTCGAGGGTCGCGGCGGTCTCCTTGTTCCGCTGCTCCACGCGCTGCCAGAACTCACGCTCGTCCTGGCCCGGGAACGGCGCCGAGTCCTTCTGCGACTGGTGCTTGAAGATCGCCTGGATCTTGATCTTCAGCTCCTCCTGCGACATCGGCACGAGCCAGGTGGCCTCGGTGATCGGCCACTCCTGCCACGCGCCGCGGTACAGCCAGACCTCGGGCAGCGCCTTGCCCGCCGCGCGCAGCTCGGCGAGCGCGGTGTCGATCGCCTCCTTGCACATGCGGTGCGTGCCGTGCGGGTCGGACAGATCGCCGGCGACGAGGATGATGTCGGGCTGCACCTCCTCCAGGAGGTCGCGCACGATCTTCACGTCCGCGGGGCCGATCGGATCCTTGCGCACCTTGCCGGTCTGGTAGAACGGCAGGTTGAGGAAGCGCGCGTTCTCCTTCGAGAGGCCCATCACCTCGATGCCGCTCACCGCCTCGGCCTCGCGGATGACGCGCTTGATGTCCTGCACCTCGGGGATGTCGACGTCGCCCGGCTTCTTCTGGGCCAGGCACTCGTGCACGCGCTCCGAGAACGCGCGCAGCGGCGCGCCGCCCACGCCGCGCTCGTGGTCCAGGCGCTCCAGGAAGTCGACGAAGCGCCGCACGTCGTGGTCGAAGACGGCGATGTTGCCGCTCGTCATGTAGGCGACCGTGATGTCGTTGCGGTTCTGCACCAGCTTGTACAGGATGCCGCCCATCGAGATCACGTCGTCGTCCGGGTGCGGCGAGAAGCAGATGATCTTCCGCTCGCGCGGCAGCTTGCTCTTGCCGCGGATCTTGGCGCCCAGGAGGTTGAACACCTCGCCGTTCACCGCGCCCGGCGTCCCCCAGCGCGCGACGAGCGACGACATGCGGTGCTCGGCGTAGTCGCGCTGCTCCAGCTTGAGGATGCCCTTGCCGGTCATCAGCGACAGCCAGACGACCGCCTTCACCATCAGGTCGGGCGTCCACTCGACCTCGTCCAGCAGCCACGGCGTGGCGATGCGCGTGAGGTCCGCGGCGGCCGCGTCGTCGACGTAGAACGTCGTCGCCGGGTGGCGCTGCAGGAACGTCGCGGCGACCTCGATGTCGATCTCGCCCTCGACCGCGCGGCGGACGATGCCCGCCTTGTGCTCGCCGGTGGCGAGGATCGCGATCTCGCGCGCGTCCAGGATCGTGGCGACGCCCATCGTCAGCGCCTCGCGCGGGACGTTCTCCTCGCCGAAGAAGTCCGCGGCGGCGTCCTTGCGCGTGATCGCGTCCAGGTGCACCAGGCGCGTGCGGCTCTCGACGCCGGAGCCCGGCTCGTTGAAGCCGATGTGGCCCGTCTTGCCGATGCCGAGGATCTGGAAGTCGATCCCGCCGACCTCGCGGATCTTCGCCTCGTACGCGGCGCAGGCGGCATCGACCTGGTCGCGCGGCAGCATCCCCTCGGGGATGTGCACGTTCTCCGGCCGGACGTCGATGTGCGAGAACAGGTTCTCCCACATGTACCGGTGGTACGAGTGGATGCTGTCCGGCGCCATCGGATAGTACTCGTCGAGATTGAACGTCACGACGTTGGCGAAGGACAGCCCTTCCTCGCGGTGCATGCGGATCAGCTCCCGGTAGACGCCGATGGGCGTCGAGCCGGTGGCGAGGCCGAGGATGGCGCGCTCGCCCCGCGACTGCTTCTCGCGGATCAGCGCCGCGATGCGGCCGGCGACGAGGCGGGCGATGTCGTCGTGCTCGTGGACGACGATGGTGCGGATGCGCTCGAGACCGGAGCCGGCGGGGACGTGCGAAGGCCCGCGGCTCCCGTGGGAGCCGCGGGCCTCCGCCACGCCGCCGACGTCCGTGCGGACGTCAGGGACGGTGGATGGCATCAGTGTTGGTGCACGCTCAGGCCGAGAACGAGCTGCCGCAGCCGCAGCCGCCCGTCGCGTTCGGGTTCTTGAAGGTGAAGCCGGACCCCTGCATCGACGTCACGTAGTCGATCACGACGCCGTTGATGTACTGCGCCGAGAACGGGTCGATGAAGACCTGGAAGCCCTCCTGCTGGAGCACCAGGTCGTCCTCGGCCGCCTGATCCTCGATCAGCAGGCCGTACTTGAAGCCGCTGCAGCCGCCGGGCTGCACGGACACGCGGAGCCCGCCCTGGTCGTACGACACGCCCTCGGCGTCCATGAACTTCTTCACCTCGGTCGTCGCGACCGGGGTGACGACGAGCGCGAGCTCGGGCTGGGAGGAGATGGTCATCGAGATTCTCCGGAGAGGTGGCGGCGCGTCGCTCGCGCCTGCGCTGCAGCAAGTTAAGGACGGGCGCGGGGTGGCTCAAGCACGCCGCCCCCGGGTATCCCGGTGAGTCGTGAAGCGTCCGTTCGGGCTGGGACGAGACGATGGACGCCGGCGCGGTGCAGCAATAGGCTGCAACGCTGCGGCCATCTGTGCCGTAGCGCCGGCAGCACCCGTCGGATCGCCCGCTCATACCCCGCCGAGCCCCGCAGGCTCCCCGTCTCGCCCCGTTGTCCCTACCGTCCCCACTCGTCCGCGCCGCCCTGCTCGTCGCCCTCGTGGCCGCGCCGGCCATCGCCCGCGCCCAGGGCCAGGAGTTCACCCGGCAGGGCCTCTACGTCGCGACGTTCGAGCCGGACGCCGGCGCCAACCTCAAGCTCGGCCGTCAGGCGGCCGACGAGGTCCGCGAGCGCATCGAGAAGCTGATCCAGGGGAAGGATGCCCAGGTCATCAGCAAGGCCGACGCGCTCCGCCGCATTCCCGACCTCACCTTCCCGCTCGACAGCGTCTACCCGGTCCCGGTGATCGAGACGCTCGTGCGGCAGGCGCGCGGCGACGAGTTCGTGGTCGGCCGCGTCGCCCGCCGCGGCGGCACCTTCCAGCTCACCGGCGAGCTCCGGCTGATGCGCGACCGGGGGACCCGCCAGCCGATCTTGGCCAGCGCCCCGAAGCTCGAGGCCGCCGCGGACCAGTTCGCCCGCGCGGTCGCCGCCGCCCGGGCCCAGCTCGTCCCGCAGCGCCGCTGCGCCAACGCGCTGATGAACAGCCAGGCGGAGCAGGCGGTGCAGGCGGCGCGCGCCGGGATCCAGGCGTACAGCCGCGGCGCCTTCGCCCGCGCCTGCCTCGTCTCGGCCATGCGCATCGCGGGCGCCGCGGCCAGCGACCTGCTGGCCGAGTCGCGCGAGCTGCTGGCCATCGACTCGACCAGTCGGCAGGGCCTTGAGGGCGCCGCCCGCGCCCTCGACGCGCTCAAGCGGCGCGACGAGGCGGCGGCGATGTGGACGCGCCTCATCGCCACGGACTCCAGCAGCGCCACGCTCGTGGCGTTCGGGATCCGCGGGTTGATGGAGGGCGGCAACGCGAAGCGCGCCGAGCCGCTCGCCCTCGCCGCTGCGGCGGAGCACAAGGACGTGATGGAGCTCCAGCGGCTGCGCTGGCAGGTCACCTTCGAGAACCGGAGCTGGGCGCGCGCCGTGGAGGCCGGGGAGGCGCTGCTCGCGACGGATTCCATCGCCGCGTCCGACTCCACGCTGTACCTGCGCCTCGTCACGGCCCACCGCGCCAACGGCAACGTCCTCCGCGCGCTGGAGCTGGCGACGCGCGGCGTGACGCGCTTCGCCAGGGACTCGCGCCTCTACGCGCTCTACGCCGAGATCGTGCGCGCCGAGAGCGACTCGGTGCTGCCGCGCGGGCTCGCGCTCTTCCCCAAGAGCGCGGAGCTCAACACGCTCGCGGCGCGCGACGCCCGCGCCAAGGGGCGCCTGGCCGACGCGGCCGAGGCGACCCGCCGCGCCGTCGAGGCGGATTCGGCGCTGCCGCAGGGGCTCCTGTCGCTCGCGCAGGCGGAGTTCGACCTCGGGCGGCCCGACAGCGCGCTGGTGGCGCTCGGCCGCGCGCTGGCGCGAGGCGAGGACTCGTCGCTGGTGGCGCAGTTCGCGCTCGCGAAGGGGAACGCCCTGCTGCGCGCGGCGGGGCAGACCAAGGCGCGCGGCGACTACGCGCGCGCGCTGCGCTTCTTCGACGTCGCCGACGGCGTGCGCGCCACGCCGCAGTCGCGCTTCCTGCGCGGCACCGCGGCGCTGCAGGTGGCCAGCGCCGCGCTCCGCGAGGCGCCGCAGGAGAAGGACCGGGCGCTCGGCTGCGCGCTGGCGCGCGAGGGCGCGGCGACGGTGGCGACGGCGCGCGCCGGGCTCGAGGCGGGGCAGGAGCTCGCGCCCGACGCCGCGAAGCAGTACCTGGAGTACGTGGCGCAGCTGGAGCCGTTCGCGCAGCGGCAGCTCGCGACGCTCTGCGACGGCCAGGCCGCACCGGCGACGACGAGCGCGACGCCGAGCCGCTGAGCAGACGGCCGGAACGAGCGAGGGGCGGCGCACCGGTCGGTGCGCCGCCCCTCGTCGCGTGCGCGTCGCGCCGCGCGATCAGTCGCCGGCGTACGCCTCGGTGACCGCGGGTGCGGGCGCGGGCTGCGTGTCGTCGGTGCGGAACGAGCGCGCGATCCACGCGAACGCCAGCACCGCGAGGCCCAGCATCCCCAGGCCGAGCGCGAGGTCGCCGAAGATCAGCTTCCCGATGCCGAACAGCGTCGCGTAGACGGCGATGATGCCGGCGATCCAGTTGGTCCACGCCAGCGCGCCGCCGGGGATCGGCTCGCGGCCGTAGCCCGCGGGCACCGAGACCGCCGCCCACCCCGGGCCGCCCGGCCGCACGCGGCGATAGAACGCCTCCAGCGTCTGCCGCGACTCGGGGCGCGTGAGGAAGGTGACCGGGATCCACACCAGCGTGCTCGCGAGCACGGTGATGATCATGACCCACGCGTCCGCGTTCGGCGAGCCGGCCGGCGCCAGCCACCCCGGCACCACGTTGAGCGCGATGAGCGAGATCACGAACGACGCGATCATCGAGCTGATCTCGCTCCACGCGTTGATGCGCCACCAGTACCAGCGCAGGATCAGCACGAGGCCCGTGCCGGCGCCCAGCGCGAGCAGGAACTTCCACGCCTGCTCGACCGAGGACAGGAAGTACGTGACGACGATCGAGGCGAGGAAGAGCAGGACGGTCGCCACGCGGCCGACGCCGACGTAGTGCTTGTCGCTGGCGTCGGTGCGCATGAAGCGCTTGTAGAAGTCGTTCACCAGGTAGCTCGCGCCCCAGTTGAGGTGCGTGCCGATGGTGGACATGTACGCCGCCGCGAAGCCCGCCAGCATGAAGCCGCGCCACGGCGTCGGTAGCAGGTCCACGAACGCCTGCACGTACGCGCCCTCGGCGTCCACGGTGCCGTTCGGCAGGCGGCCGCCCGGGTAGAGCAGGACCGTGGCGAGGCCGGTGATGATCCACGGCCACGGGCGCAGCGCGTAGTGCGCCACCTGGAAGAGCAGCGTCGCCAGCACGCCGTCGCGCTCCGTCTTCGCCGAGAAGATGCGCTGCGCGACGTAGCCGCCGCCGCCGGGCTCCGCGCCCGGGTAGTACGCGGCCCACCACTGCATGCTGAGGAACACGCCGAGCGCCAGCAGCGGCATCCAGCTGTACGCCTCCAGCCCGCCCGGGCCGAGCTTCACGGGCAGCACCGACAGCGCGGCCGCCTCGGAGCCGAAGTGCTGCGCCACGCCCGCCTTCAGCGCCGCCATGCCGCCGACCTTCTGCACGGCATAGATCGCGAGCACGATGACGGCGGACATCTTGATGACGAACTGCACGAGGTCCGTCCAGAGCACCGCCCACAGGCCGGCGGCGACCGAGTACGCGACCGTGATGAAGAAGCAGAGCCCCACGGCCAGCAGCGGCGAGATGCCGAGCGAGATCGTGAGGATCTTGATCATCGCGCGCGTCACCCAGCCCATGATGATGAGGTTGATGGCGACGCCGAGGTAGAGCGCACGGAAGCCGCGCAGGAACGCCGCCGGCCTGCCGCCGTAGCGGATCTCGGCGAACTCCACGTCGGTCATGACGTTCGCGCGGCGCCACAGGCGGGCGAAGAAGAACACGGTGAGCATGCCGCTCATCACCATGTTCCACCACAGCCAGTTGCCGGCGACGCCCTTGCTCGCGACGAGCCCCGTGACGACCAGCGGCGTGTCGGCGGCGAACGTCGTCGCGACCATCGCGGCGCCGGCGAGCCACCACGGCACCTGGCGGCCCGACAGGAAGTACTCGTCGAGCGACTCGCCGCCGCGCTTGGTGAAGATCAGGCCGATGACCGTCGACAGGGCGAAGTAGCCGAGGACGATCAGCCAGTCGATGACGCTGAGGGTCATGGAGGCGTCGGGAGGGCGGCGGGGCGGGGAGTCGCGGCCGCGGGAGTCGCGGGCGCCGGGGAGGGAGCGGACGAGGTGGACGACCCGAAGACCGGCGAGCCGCCCATCGCGCGGACGGCCGCGTTGGCGAGCGCGGTGCGCACGCCGCCGATGCGCGTGTTCTGCCGCGTCGGGTTCACGCGGTTGGTCAGCAGGATGACGTAGACGCCGCGCGCCGGGTCGATCCAGAGCGAGGTGCCGGTGAAGCCGGTGTGCCCGAACGCGCGCCGCGACAGGTACTGGCCGGCCGAGTTGCCGCCCGTGGGCGTCTCCCAGCCGATCGCGCGGCGCGAGATCGTGGTGTCCTGCACGCGCGTGAACTCGGCGATCGTCGCCGCGTCGAACACGCGCGTGCCGTCGAGCGTCCCGCCGTTCAGGTAGGCCCGCGCGAGGCGCGACAGGTCGGCCGCGGTCGAGAAGAGCCCCGCGTGCCCCGAGACGCCGCCGAGCATGTAGGCGTTCTCGTCGTGCACCTCGCCGTGCACCTTGCGCTGGCGCCACGGGTCGAACTCCGTCGGCGCGATGCGCGCGAGCTCGGACTTGGGCGGCAGGTAGCGCGTGTCGCGCATGCCGAGCGGGCCGAAGACCCGCTTCGCCAGATACTGGTCCAGCGGCTGGCCCGAGACCCTGCGCACGATCTCGCCCAGCAGGATCGCGTTCAGGTCGCTGTACAGGTAGCGCGCGCCCGGCAGCGTGTCGAGCTGCGTCTGCATCACGAGCGCCATCGCCTCGGCGGCGTTGGTCGCCTCCTTGTAGAGCGGGCGCCATGACGGCATGCCCGAGGAGTGCGTGAGTAGGTGGCGGACGGTGACCGTCTCCTTGCGCGGGCCCTTCCAGTCCGGCAGGTAGCGCTGCACCGGCGCGTCGAGCGCCACCTTGCGCTCGGCCACCAGCTGCAGCATCGCGGACGTCGTGGCGACGACCTTGGTGAGCGACGCCATGTCCCAGATCGTCGCCGCGTTCGGCGCCGGCGCGTCGGGCGCCCAGTCGATGCGCCCGGCGCCGTGCATCACGTAGCCGCCGGTCGCGTCGCCCACGACCGCGACGCCGCCGGGGAACGCGCTGTCGGCGATCGCCTTCTCCATCACGCCGCGCACCGCCGCCAGCACCGCCGCGCGCGTCGCCGCGTCGGAGAGCGCGCCCGGGGCGGCCGGCGCGTCCTTGCTCACGCGCGTCGCCGCGGGCTGCGCGCCCGCGACGTTCGCACCGGCCGCGAGCAGCAGCGCCGTCATCGTCACCCGCGCGCGGCTCACTGGGCCGCTCCGCGCTGGAGGCCGTCGCCGCGGGCGAAGAAGCCGGGCAGCGTCACCGGCGACCGGCCGGAGATCGGGGCCCTGCCCAGCACCGCGCGCGCGGCCGCGCGCTCCAGCGCGTCGCCGCGGCCGTACGTCACCAGGTACGTGCCGACGTGCGGGAACTGCTTGATGACGTACGGATTGCCGCCCGCCACCACGATCAGCTTCCCGGTGCTCGCCAGCCGGTCGATCCAGGCGTTGATGTGCGCCGGGATCGCCAGGCGCCCCGAGCCCTCGAGCGTGCGCGTGTACGTCATCACCACGATGCGGTCGCTCGTCGACGCCTGCGCGGCCAGCGAGTCGAGCGCGGCGACGGAGGAGCGCGGCGTGATGCGCGTGTCGCGCACCGTCTTCGCGCCCGCCTTCAGCTCGCTCACGAACGACATGCCGGCCACCGCCTCGGTCTCCGGCGCGTAGACGACCGCCGTGATCGTGCCCGCGGCGCCCAGCGGCACCAGCCCCGCGCTGTCGCGCAGCAGCGTCACCGCGCGCTGCGCGACCTCGCGCGCCGTCGCCCAGTGCGCGGGCGCGCCGACCGTCGCGCGCAGCGCCTCCAGATCGACGATCGGCCGCGAGACGGCGCCGGTGCGCACCTTGAGCGCGAGCACGCGGCGGAGCGACGCGTCGATGCGCGCCGGCGCGATCTCGCCGCGACCGACGGCCGCGACCACCGCGTCCACGCACCGCTTCACGTCGCTCGGCATCAGCAGCACGTCGTTGCCGGCCTGCACGGCGAGCGGGCAGCTCTTCTCGATGGGATAGCCCTGGCCCACGCCCTCCATCGTCATCGCGTCGGTGAAGACGACGCCCTGGAACTTCACCGAGTCGCGCAGCAGCCCGGTCATCACGCCCGGCGCCAGCGTCGCCGGCGTCGTCGCGTCGCCCTGGATTGCCGGCAGCGCGATGTGCGCGCTCATCATCCCCGCGATCCCGGCCTGTGCGGCCGCGCGGAAGGGCACCAGCTCCACCGACTGGAAGCGCGCGAGGTCCGAGCGGATCACCGGCAGCGCGTTGTGCGAGTCGGTGTCGGTGTCGCCGTGCCCGGGGAAGTGCTTCGCGACGCCCGCGACGCCCTCGCCCTGCAGCCCGGCCACGAACTCGGCCGACATGCGTGCCACCGACGCCGGATCCTCGCCGAACGAGCGGACGTTGATGACGGGGTTGTTCGGGTTGTTGTTGACGTCCACGACGGGCGCGAAGACGACGTTGATGCCCGCCGCCCGCGCCTCGCGTCCGATGATCGCGCCGGCGGCGCGCGCGTCCTCGGGGCGGCCCGTCGCGCCGATCGCCATGTTCGTCGGCAGCACGGTCGCGGTGCCGGCGCTGAGCCAGCCCGCGTTCACCGGCAGGAAGGTCCCGCCCTCGAAGCGGCCGAGGCCCGGCTCCAGGTCGCTCGACACGAGCAGCGGGATGCGCGCCGGCTGCGCGAGCGCGATCCGCTGCATCGAGTTGACCTTCGCCGCGACCTCCAGCGGGGAGCCGAGCGACATGATGACGCCGCCCACGTGCTCCTGCGCGATCCACTCGCGCACCCGCACGAAGGTCGGGTCGTCGGCGTTCACGTAGTCGCCGAGCACCCACACGTTGACCAGCTGCGCGACGCGGTCGCGGAGCGGCAGCGCCGTCACGGTCCGCTCGACCCACGCCTGCTCGGCCGCGGTGAGGGAGCGCGAGAAGGCGGACGCGGTGGGGGCGGGCGGCAGCGCCGCGGCGCCGCCCGGCCCGGCCGGCGAGGGGGAGGAGGTGGCGGCGGGGCGCGCGCAGGCGCCGAGCGCGGCGCTCAGCGCGGCGCAGCCCAGCGCGAGCGAGCGCGCCGCCCGCGCGCGTGGGAACCAGGGCATCGTCGTCGACATCGTCCGGGGTGCGGGAGGCCCGCCGCGGCTGCCCGCGCAGGCGGGGGAATGATACCCGGCGGCACCGGCGCCCGGTACACGGGCCCGGCCGTCCGACGCACGCTGGTGCATGGCTCTTGCACCCCCGGGCTCGCCGGACGATCCGCGATCCCCATCTTCACGAGGTAGGCATGACCCAGCGTCCGACGGGCGCCCCGCGCCGCCGGCTCCCGCTGCTGGCCCGAACGGCCCTCATCGCCGCGCTGGCGGCGGGCCCCGTCGCCTGCGGTCCGCGGCAGGTGGAAGTGAGCACCGGCGAGGCCCGCGCGCCCGAGAGCAGCATCGAGTTCACGAACAACCTCGCGCAGGCGGTGAACGTGTACGTGCGCGTCCCGAGCGGCGCCGAGCAGTTCCTGCGGCAGGTCGGCGCGCGCACGTCGGAGTCGATCCCGGTGCGCGGCATCGCGGCCGGCACCGCCGTGACGCTGCGCGCCGCGCCGGTGGACGGCTCGGTGAGCTACTCGCAGGAGAACGTGGTGCTCGGCCGCGGTGTCGCCTGGCGCGTGCCCTGAGCGATGACGTCGGGGGGCGCAGCGGCGCGCCGACGGTGGCGCCCGTTGATCCCCCTCCGACCGGCCGATAGCTTTCCGGGCCGAAGTCCTCTGCTTCGGCCCGTCGTGCGTTCACGCCCGCCTCGAGCCGTCGTGCCGCGCCGGCCCCGCCGGTCCGGCCGTCGCCCGGGGCGGGCGGGTCCCTATATGCGCCCGCCCCTCCCCGCATGCTCCGACTCTGGGAATGGATCAAGGCCGGTTACCTCCGGATCGTTGATCCATTCGCCGCCTGGCTCGTCCGGAACAACGTCGGACCGAACACGATCACGACCGTCGGCACGCTGACGTACGTGATCGGCGGCGCCATCTACGCCACGGGCCACATCCGCACGGCGGGCTGGTTCCTGGGGCTGACGGCGTGCTTCGACGTGCTGGATGGCAAGGTCGCGCGCGCGTCGGGCAGGACGACGGTGTTCGGCGCCTTCTACGACTCGACGCTCGACCGCGTGGCCGACGGCGCGGTGCTGGGCGGGCTGGCGATCTTCTTCGCCCGCAACGACGTGCTGCACGGCGTGCCGCCGTGGGCCGGCACGCCGATGGTCGCGATGACGCTGCTGGGCATCATCGGCACCTTCCTCACGTCGTACACGCGCGCGCGCGCGGAGGCGCTGGGGATCGACGCCAAGGTCGGGATGATGCAGCGCCCCGAGCGCGTCGTGCTGCTCTCGGCCCCGCAGGCGTTCTTCGGCCTGGCGCTGGGCGGCTGGGTCCTGATGCTGATCGTGACGCTGCTGACCGTCACGGCCTGGATCACCGCCGTGCAGCGCATCGTGTACGTCCACCGGGTGACGCAGGCGATCGACCACCCGGAGCTCCACCCCGCCGGCGCGTCCGTGCCGCCCGCCGTCGCCACCGGCGGCCGCGACCCCGGCCTTCCTTCCTGATCCTTCGGAGACTTTCCCCCGTGACGGGTTCCTCGACCGCGCAGGACCGCCAGGCCTCGCCCATCGCGCCGGCCACCGGCAAGCTCGGCATCCTCACCCCGGGCCTCGGCGCCGTGGCGACGACGTTCATCGCCGGCGTGGAGAGCGTGCGCCGCGGGCTGTCCAAGCCCATCGGCTCGCTCACCCAGATGGCGACCATCCGCCTGGGCAAGCGCACCGACAACCGGTCGCCGCTCATCAAGGACTTCGTCCCGCTGGCGAACCTGGACGACCTGGTGTTCGGCGCCTGGGACCCGATCCCGGACGACGCGTACACGGCCGCCAAGAAGGCGGGCGTGCTGGAGGACCGCGACCTCGAGCCGATCAAGGACTTCCTGTCCACGATCAAGCCGATGAAGGCCGCGTTCGAGAACAAGTACGTCACGCGCATCAACGGCACCAACGTCAAGACGGGCTCCAAGCGCGAGCAGGCCGAGGCGCTGCGCCAGGACATCCGCGACTTCAAGGCGCAGAACGGCTGCGACCGCGTCGTCCTCGTGTGGTGCGCGTCGACCGAGATCTACATCAAGGCCGGCCCGCAGCACGCGACCATCGAGGCCTTCGAGCAGGCGATGGACGCGAGCGACGAGGCGATCGCGCCGTCGATGCTGTACGCCTGGGCGGCCATCATGGAGGGCTGCGCCTTCGCCAACGGCGCGCCCAACCTGACGACCGACGTGCCCGCGCTGCTGGAGCTGGCGAACCAGAAGGGCGTCGCGCTCTCGGGCAAGGACTTCAAGACCGGCCAGACCTGGATGAAGACGATCATCGCGCCCGGCATGAAGGCGCGCATGCTCGGCCTCGCGGGCTGGTACTCGACCAACATCCTCGGCAACCGCGACGGCGAGGTGCTCGACGATCCGGCGTCGTTCAAGACGAAGGAGGAGTCGAAGCTGTCGGTGCTGCACACGATCCTGCAGCCGGAGAAGTACCCGGACCTGTACGAGGGCTTCAGCCACGTCGTGCGCATCAACTACTACCCGCCGCGCGGCGACAACAAGGAAGGCTGGGACAACATCGACATCGTCGGGTGGATGGGCTACCCGATGCAGATCAAGGTCAACTTCCTCTGCCGCGACTCGATCCTGGCCGCGCCGCTCGTGCTCGACCTGGCGCTGTTCAGCGACTTCGCGCAGCGCGCGGGCATGAAGGGGATCCAGGAGTGGCTCTCGTTCTACTACAAGAGCCCGATGACGGCGGCCGGCCTGCAGCCGGAGCACGACCTGTTCATCCAGCAGACGAAGCTCAAGAACACGCTCCGTCATCTGATGGGCGAGGACCAGATCACGCACCTCGGCCTGGAGTATTACGCATGATCGCCGGCGGGATCGCACGCCGCGGCGCGGTCGGGCGCGCCGCGCAGTCCCTCGGGATGGCCGGGCTGCTCGCCGCCGCCGCGGCGTGCGGCCCCGCCGAGCCGCAGCCCCTGCGGCACTGGACGCCGCACTACGAGTTCCGCATGACGATCGACCCGCGGCCGCCGCACGCGAACGAGCCGACGGTCTATCGCGTGGTGGTGCTCGACCGCGAGACGAAGCAGCCGATCGAGGGGGGCGAGGGGCAGATCTTCGCCACCAGCGAGGACCGCGTGAACCGGTACGACTCGTTCACGCCGGCCCCCGAGGTCGGGACGTACATCGCGCGCATCACGTTCGTGACGGCCGGCGACTGGAAGGTCGGCATGCGCTTCCGTCGCGACTCGACGCAGGCCATCGAGCGCGTCGAGGACTGGGTGCAGACCGTCGCCGCGCCGCGCCCGCTGAGCGAGCGCCCCTTCAAGTAACCGCCATGCGCCACTTCCATCGCACGAGCGTCGGCACCGACGTCGTGATGCAGCAGGCCGACGCCTTCTTCGGGGCGCTGGGCCTGGCCACCACCGCCTCCGCCGAGCGCACCCGCAGCTTCGCGGGCCCCCTCGGCACGCTCGCGCTGTCCGTCCGCATGGAGGGCGGCCACTACACGTTCGTCGAAGTGCACACCGACCAAGTGGGCGAGAGCCGCCTCGATAAGAACGTGAAGAAGTTCTTCGTGCAGCTCCACCGGCGCGTCGACACGCGCCACGCCATGGAGGCGGGGTACTGATGGCGGCACGCGCATCCAGCATCGCGCGCCGCGTGAAGGACGCCGTCACCGGTGGTGGCGCGCGCCCGAGCGACGCCCTGTCACGCGAGGCCAAGCTGGAGCTCTACTACTGGATGCGGCTCACGCGCACGCTCGAGGAGCGCCTCGTCGCGCTGTACCGGCAGACCAAGGTCGTCGGGGGGCTCTTCCGCTCGCTGGGGCAGGAGGCCGACGCGGTCGGCAGCTGCTTCGCGCTGGAGCGCCGCGACGTCATGTCGCCGCTGATCCGCAACCTCGGCTCGATGCTCGTGAAGGGCGCGACGCCGGTCGAGGTGCTGAAGCAGTACATGGCCAAGGGCGACAGCCCCACGCGTGGTCGCGAGCTGAACATCCACTTCGGGGACGTCGGCGATCCCGCCACGACGCGCGGCTTCCTCGGCCAGATCTCGCCGCTCGGCGACATGGTGCCGGTGATGGCCGGGGTCACGCTGTCCTTCAAGATGCGCGGCGAGGACCGCGTGGGCCTCGTGTACGTCGGCGACGGCGCCACGTCCACCGGTGCCTTCCACGAGGGGATCAACTTCGCCGCCGTGCAGCGCTGCCCGCTCGTCGTCGTGATCGAGAACAACCACTACGCGTACTCCACGCCGACCGAGAAGCAGACGCTCGCGAAGCAGTTCATCGACAAGGCGATCGGCTACGGCATCCCCGGCTACCAGGCCGACGGCAACGACGTGCTCGCGACCTACGACGCGACCAAGCAGGCGGTCGACGCCGCGCGTCGCGGCGAGGGCACGCAGCTCGTCGAGCTGCTCACGTACCGCCGCAAGGGCCACGCGGAGCACGACAACCAGAGCTACGTGCCCGCGGGCGAGATCGAGCGCTGGGCCGCCGAGAACGACCCGATCGACCGCTACGTGGCGCGGCTGACGACGGAGCTCGGCTTCGACGCGTCGGAGCTGGCCGCGGTGGACGACCGCGTGCGCGCCGAGGTGGACGCCGCGACCGACGAGGCCGAGGCATCCGGCTTCCCCGAGGCGCTCGACGCGCTCGTGGGCGTGTACGCCGATCCGCCGCGCGAGCGGCCGCTCTGGTTCCGCGAGGGCGTCGAGGGCGCCGTCGCGCCGAGCGAGCGCGCGGCCGACGGCTGGGGAGTCTTCAAGGCCGACGCGAAGACCGAGTCGCGCGTGTCGCAGGAGGACGCGTGACGACCGAGATCACCTACCTCGAGGCGATCCGCGAGGCGCTGTTCGAGGAGATGGCGCGCGACGAGAACGTCTTCTGCCTCGGTGAGGACATCGGCGCGTTCGGCGGCGCGTTCAAGGTCACGGAGGGGCTGCTCGCGAAGTACGGCGAGGCGCGCGTGATCGACACGCCCATCAGCGAGATCGGGATCGTCGGCGCGGCGGCCGGCGCGGCCCACATGGGCATGCGGCCGGTGGTCGAGATGCAGTTCATCGACTTCATCGCCAACGCCTACGACATCCTCACGAACTACGTCGCGACGGCGCGCTACCGCGCGTTCCTGCCGTGCCCGATGGTCGTGCGCGGGCCGAGCGGCGGCTACGTGCGCGGCGGCCCGTTCCACTCGCAGAACCCGGAGGCGGGCTTCATCCACACGCCCGGCCTCAAGGTCGTCTATCCGTCGACGGCCGAGGACGCGAAGGGGCTGATGAAGGCCGCGATCCGCGACGACGACTGCGTGCTCTTCTTCGAGCACAAGTACCTCTACCGCCGCATCAAGGGCGTGATGCCCGCGGGCGACCACGTCGTGCCGATCGGCAAGGCGCGCGTCGCGCGCGAGGGCACCGACGTCTCGATCATCACGTACGCCGCGGCGACGTGGAAGGCGCTCGAGGCGGCGGAGCAGCTGCAGGCGGAGGACGGGCTGTCGGTCGAGGTCATCGACCTGCGCACGCTGGCGCCGCTGGACGACGAGGCGATCGTCGCGACGGTGAAGAAGACCAACCGGGTGCTCGTGCTGCACGAGGACACGCGCACCGGCGGCATCGCGGGCGAGATCACGGCGCGCATCAGCGAGACCTGCTTCGAGTGGCTGGACGCGCCGGTGCTGCGCGTGACGGCGCACGACATCCCGCTCCCGTACGCGCCGCAGCTCGAGGACTTCGTGCTGCCGCAGACGCCCGACGTGGTGCGCGCCGTGCGTCGCCTGGCGGCCTACTGAGCATGGCGAGCAATCCGGACCGCGGGCGCAACGTCGCCATCGGCTGCTTCATGGTTCCCCTGGGGGCCGCGAGCGGCGGGATGACGGGAGTGCTCGTCAGCAAGATCGTCGCGTGGATCACCAAGGCCCCGTCCTGCTCGGGGATCCCGTCCTGCGACTGGTACGTGTACGCGGGCTGGGGCGCGCTGCTCGGCGCGCTCTCGCTGCCCGCGCTCGTGAGCTGGCGGCTGCTGCAGAGCGCCCCGCCGCGCGACATCCCATCGAACACCAACCGGAGTTGATCCCGTGGCTCGTGTAGACGTCATCATGCCGCAGATGGGCGAGTCCATCGCCGAGGGCACGCTCTCGCGCTGGCTCAAGAAAGTCGGCGACGAGGTGAAGCGCGACGAGCCGATCTTCGAGATCTCGACCGACAAGGTCGACGCGGAGATCCCGGCGCCGACGGGCGGCATCCTCGCGGAGGTCTCCGTGACCGAGGGGCAGACGGTCGCCGTCGGCACCATCGTCGCCCGCATCGAGACCGACAAGAGCGCGCCGATCGGCGCGCCGGCCGCCGCGCCGGCGCCCGCCGCGGAGGCATCCGCGCCGTCGTCCGGGGCCGTGGCGAGCGCCGCGCCCTCCGCGCCCGCCGCGGCGTCCAACGCGGCCGCGCCCTCGGGCAACGGCTTCGAGGACCGCGTGCGCAGCAAGAGCTCCCCGCTCGTCCGCAAGATCGCCGCGGAGCACGGGATCGAGCTCGGCGCGCTGCAGGGCAGCGGGATCGCGGGCCGCGTGACCAAGCGCGACATCATGGGGCTGCTGGAGTCGGGCGTGCCCGCCACGGCGTCGGCGAGTGCGCCCGCCGCACCCGCCGCGCCCGCGCGTCCGGCGACGCCGTCGGCGCGGGCCGGTGCGCTGCTCGGCGGTCACGCCGCGCCGCACGTCGAGTCGCTCCCGGGCGACGTCGTCGAGCCGATGAGCCGCATCCGCCAGCTGACGGCGGAGCACATGACGCTGTCGCGGCACTGGAACGCGCACGTCACCAGCTTCTTCGAGATGGACCTCACGCGCGTCGCGCGCATCCGCGCCAAGCTGCGCGCGCAGTTCGAGCGCACGACGGGCGAGAAGCTCACGTACCTCCCGTTCATCATCAAGGCGGTCACCGACGGCCTGAAGAGGTTCCCGACGATGAACGCCGCGGTCCGGGGCAACGAGATCGTGCTGCGCAAGCAGTACAACATCGGCATCGCCGTGGCGCTCGACTGGGGCCTCATCGTCCCGGTGATCAAGAACGCCGACGACCTGTCGCTGAGCGGGCTGACGCGCAACCTGAACGACCTCGCCAACCGCGCGCGCACGAAGAAGCTGCAGCCGGCCGAGGTCCAGAACGCGACCTTCACGATCACGAACCCCGGCGTCTTCGGCTCGCTCATGGGCACGCCGATCATCCCGGTGCCGACGTCCGGCATCATGGGCGTGGGCGCGATCGAGAAGCGGCCCAAGGTCATCACGGGCCCGGACGGCGAGGACACGATCGCCATCCGCACGTGCAGCTACTTCTCGATCTCGTTCGACCACCGCATCGTCGACGGCGCGGACGCCGACCGCTTCATGGCGTTCGTGAAGCAGACGCTGGAGAGCTGGCCCGAGCAGGGCTTCTGATCCCGCTGGAGCTGCCATGCCGCGCGCCCTCGCCATCCGCCACCTGACGGTCGACGCGGACGCGCGCGGCGCCTACCGCGCGCGCCTCGCCGAACGGACGGCGAGCGCGCGCGCGGTGGGGTACCACCTGTGGGCGTTCGAGCAGCACGACGACGAGACACGCGTCGTCGAGTTCATCGAGGCCGGCGACGCGTCGGCGCTGCAGACGGCGCTGGTGCAGGACGCCCTGCTGTCGGAGTCGCTCGACTTCCGCGCCGCGCCCGACGCCGAGGCGGCCGAGTGGCAGCGCTACCTCGGCATCCCGCACGCTTCCTGATCTCCGACCCATGCCGACCCGCCGCATCACCGCCGACGGCCGCACCTGGCGCGTCTTCCCGTCCGGCTTCGTCACGCAGTACAACCTCGACGAGTTCGGGCTGATCTTCGTCGCCGGCGAGGGCGACGAGCGCGAGGTGCGCGTGACGCGCTACTCGCCGCACGGCGAGCGCTCGCGCGAGCGTTCGCTCGCCGAGATGAGCGACGCCCAGCTGCTGGAGCTCCTGCGCGCGTCGCAGCCGAGCGAGACGTCGCCGGAGGCGGGCTACCGTACCAGCACGCTGCCCGGCGCCGGCGCGTGACCGCTCCCGCCGGGCCTCCGAGCGCCGCTGGGCCGTTCGTCGACCTGCACGCGCACTCCACCGCGTCCGACGGCCACCTCGCGCCAGCGGCGGTGGTGGAGGCGGCGCGCGCCGCGAACCTGGCGGCGCTCGCGCTCACCGACCACGACACCGTTGCCGGCGTCCCCGAGGCGCAGGCGGCGGGGGCGCGACTCGGCCTTCGCGTGGTGGCCGGCTGCGAGCTGAGCGCGCACCTCGGTGAGAACGAGATCCACCTGCTGGCGCTGCACCTCGACAACGTCGACGTCATCGCCACGGAGCTCGCGCGCTTCCGCGACGACCGCGTCGCCCGCGCCGAGCGGATGGTGCAGCTGCTGGGCGTGCACGGCGTGTCGGTGACGATGGACGACGTGCTGCGCGAGTCCGCGGGCGGCGCGGTGGGGCGCCCGCACGTCGCGCGCGCGGTCGTCGCCGCGGGCGCCGCGAGGGACATCCGCGAGGCGTTCGACCGCTTCCTCGGCGACGGCCGGCCGGCGTACGTCGACAAGCCGCGCCTCGACGCCAAGGACGCGATCGCGCTCGCGCACGCCGCCGGCGGCATCGCCGTGTGGGCGCATCCCAAGGGGGAGGGGAAGCGCGACCGCGTCGAGCCGCTCGTCGCCGCGGGGCTCGACGGGCTGGAGGTGCAGCACCCCGTGCACAACGCCGAGGACCGCGCGCGCCTGCAGGCGCTCGCCGACTTCTTCGGGCTCGTGACGAGCGGCGGCTCCGACTGGCACGGCATCCCGGACCATCCGCGGCAGCTCGGCATCATGCAGGTCCCGATCGAGGTGCTGGAGCGGCAGGACGCGCGGGTCGCGGCGCGCCGCCGCGCGGGCGCGGACGCGGCACGGGCATAGCACGATGGAGCTCCGCGGCCGCATCGCGCTGGTGACGGGCGCGGGACATCGCGTCGGCCGCGCGATCGCCGTGGGGCTGGGCGCGCGCGGAATGCGCGTCGTCGTGCACTACCGCTCGTCGCCGGCCGAGGCCGAGGAGACCGCGCGACTGGTGCGGGACGCGGGCGGCGAGGCCGCGATCGTCGCGGGGGACCTCGCTGAAGCCGGTGTTCCCGCGCGCGTCGTCGGCGACGCGGTGGGCGCCTTCGGAGGGCTCGACGTCCTCGTCAACTCGGCCGCCGTCATGGAGCGCACGCCCGTCGGCGAGGTGACGGAGGCGCAGTGGGACGCCATGTTCGCGATCAACCTGCGCGCGCCCTTCTTCGCCGCGCAGGCCGCTGCGCGCGCGATGGGCGAGCGCGGCGGGGCGATCGTGAACATGGCCGACCTCGCGGCCTTCGAGACGTGGACGGGCTACGTCCCGCACGGCATCAGCAAGGCGGGCGTCGTGCAGATGACGCGCGCCCTGGCGCACGCGCTCGCGCCGCACGTGCGCGTGAACGCCGTCGCGCCGGGCGTGGTGCTGCTGCCCACCGGCTGGGACGAGGCGTCGGCCGACCGGCTGCGCCGGACGACGCCGCTGCAGCGCATCGGCACGCCCGACGACGTCGTGCAGGCCGTGCTCTACCTGCTGGAGTCGGACTTCGTGACCGGCGAGGTCCTCGTCGTCGACGGCGGGCGCCACGTCCGGAAGTGAGCGGCGGGCCGGCGCCGGCCGCTGCGACGCCGGCCGCTGCCGCCGGCCGGGCCGATTGGCGACATTTCGGGTCGGGACGCGCCCGGCCGGGAGCGCCCGCCGACACCGACTGAGGCGCACGTGGCCACGACTGACGACTCGACGACGCACGAGCTGGTGATCATCGGCTCCGGCCCCGCCGCCTGGACGGCGGCGATCTACGCGGGCCGCGCCAACCTGAACCCGGTGCTGTTCGAGGGCGAGCCGGTCGGCATCGACCTCCCGGGCGGGCAGCTGATGCTGACCACCGATATCGAGAACTTCCCGGGCTTCCCGGAGCCGGTCAGCGGCCCCGCGCTGATGGACCGGATGAAGGAGCAGGCGCTGCGCTACGGCGTGCGCGTCGTGTCGGAGCTGATCGTCGAGGCCGACCTCTCGGCGCGCCCGTTCCGCCTCAAGCCCAACTACTCGGAGCCGATCACGGCGCACACCGTCATCGTCGCGACGGGCGCGAAGGCGAAGTGGATCGGCCTCGAGAACGAGCTGCGCCTCGCGCAGATCGGCGGCGGCGTGTCCGCGTGCGCGGTGTGCGATGGCGCGCTGCCCCACTTCCGCAACAAGGTCCTCGCGGTCGTCGGCGGCGGCGATACGGCGATGGAGGAGGCGATGTACCTCACGAAGTTCGCCTCCGAGGTGCTCGTCATCCACCGCCGCGACAGCTTCCGCGCGTCGAAGGCGATGGCCAGCCGCGTGCTCGCGCATCCGAAGATCCGCGTCCTCTGGAACACGCAGGTGGTCGACGTGCTCGGCGCCGACGTGATCACGGGCGTGCGGCTGAAGGACACCGTGAACGGCGCGGAGCGCGACCTCGAGGTCGGCGGGCTGTTCGTCGCCATCGGCCACGAGCCGAACACGGGCTTCCTCAAGGGCCAGCTGGAGACGACGCCGCACGGCTACGTCGTCACGACGCCGGGCCGCACCGCGACGACGGTGCCCGGCGTGTTCGCCGCGGGCGACGTCATCGACGACTACTACCGGCAGGCGATCACCTCCGCTGGCACGGGCTGCATGGCCGCGCTCGAGGCCGAGCGGTGGCTCGCGCACCACGGCATCGGCGAATCGCCCGTGCTGGAGACGGCGGAGACGGTCGTCTGCGCGGAGGACGACGCACCGCAGGTCGGAGTCGCGCAGATCAACGCGTCGCTCGCGGCCGTGAACGGCGCGGCCGGCGTCGAGGCGCGGTCGTGAGCGCGACGGCGACGGCGCTCGCGCCCGAGGTGCTGGTGCAGACCGTCGGGGCCTTCCAGGAGAACTGCTACCTGGTGGTCGATCCGCAGACGCGCGTGGCCGCCGTCGTCGATCCCGGTGCGGAGGGCGCGCGCCTCGTGGACTGGATCCGCGCCGCGAACGTGCAGCTCGAGGCGATCTGGCTGACGCACGCCCACCTCGACCACATCGGCGCGATCGCCGACGTCGTGCGCGCGTGGGACGTGCCGGTGCACCTGCATCCGCTCGACCGGCCGGTGTTCGACTACGCGCCGCGCGCCGCGCAGATGTACGGCCTGTACATGGAGCCGCAGCCCGCGCCGACCGCGGAGTTCGCGGAGGGGCAGCAGCTCACGCTCGGCGCGCTCACGTTCGACGTCATGCACGCGCCGGGGCACGCGCCCGGCCACGTCGTGATCCACGGCCACGGCGTCGCGCTCGCGGGCGACTGCCTGTTCTACGGCTCCGTCGGCCGCACGGACCTGCCGCTCTCCGAGCCGGCCGCGCTCACGCGCTCGCTCGCGCGCATCGCCGCACTGCCGGCCGAGACGGTCGTGCACCCGGGCCACGGCCCGTCGACCACGATCGGGCGCGAGCGCGCCGAGAACCCGTTCCTGAACGGCGGCGCGCGGGTGCTCGGCGGATGAGCGCGACCATGAGCCCCGTCGGCCTCGCGATGCCGGGGCGTCTGCTCGCCGCGGCCGCGCTGCTCGCGGCGTGGATCGGCGCCGCGGCGCTCGTCGCGGCGGTCGTCGCGCCGGCGGCGTTCAGCGTGCTGCCCACGCGCGCGCTCGCCGGCGCGCTGGTGGGCCGGGTGCTGCCGGTCATCTTCCTCACCGGCCTCGCCGTCGGGCTGGGCGCGGCGGTGCTCGGCTGGCACGTCGCCCCCGCGTTCGCGCGCACGCGCCTCGTGCTGCCGCTGCTCACCGCGCTCGCCTGCGGCGTCGCGCAGTTCGGCATCGCGCCGCGCATCCAGCGCCTGCGCGCCGAGATGGGTCCCTCCATCGAGGCGCTGCCGACGACCGACCCGCGGCGCGCGCAGTTCGGGCGCCTGCACGGGATCTCGGTCGCCTTCATGGGCGCCGGCCTGCTGGCCGCCGGCGCCGCGCTCGTGCTCACCGCGGTCGCCGCGACGCGCGAGCGCTGATCGATCCGCTGACCGCACCATCGATCGTCCGCACCTTCCGCACGCCTCCGTCGACCTTCACGACTGCTCTCATGTCCGACGCCTTCCGCACCGAAAAGGATCCCCTCGGCCCCCTCGAGGTCCCGGCCGACGCCCTGTACGGCGTGCAGACGCTGCGCGCCCGCCAGAACTTCCCGATCAGCGGCCTGAAGCCGCTCTGGCCGTTCGTGCAGTCGCAGGTGTGGATCAAGAAGGCCGCGGCGCTGACGCACAAGGAGACCGGGCGCCTGGACGCGAAGGTCGCCGACGCGATCGTGCAGGCGGCCGACGAGGTGCTGGCGCGCAAGCACGACGAGCACTTCGTCGTCGATCCGTACCAGGCCGGCGCGGGCACGTCGCACAACATGAACGCGAACGAGGTGCTGGCGAACCGCGCCAACGAGATCCTCGGCGGGAAGCGCGGCGAGTACAAGCCCGTGCACCCGAACGACCACGTCAACATGGCGCAGTCGACCAACGACACGATCCCGACGAACATCCGCCTCAGCGCGCTGTCGCAGCTGCCGGCGCTGGTCGCCGCGTTCGAGGGGCTGCGCGACGCGCTGGCCGACAAGGGGCGCGAGTTCGACCACATCGTGAAGGCGGGCCGCACGCACCTGCAGGACGCGATGCCCATCCGCCTCGGCCAGGAGTTCGCGGCCTATGCGCGCTCGATGGACCGCGCGACGCGCCGCGTGAAGGAGGCGGCGGACTACCTGCGCGACCTCGGCATCGGCGGCTCGGCCGTCGGCACCGGCGTGACGGTGGAGAAGGAGTATCCCGAGCTGATGAACAAGCACCTCAAGGCCATCACGGGTCTCGAGCTGCGCGTCGGCGAGGACCGCATCCAGCTGATGCAGAGCATGGGCGACGCGGCGGCGTTCAGCGCGACGCTGCGCGGCCTCGCGATCGACCTCTCGAAGATCGCCAGCGACCTGCGCCTCATGGTGATGGGCCCGCGCACGGGCATCGACGAGATCAAGCTGCCGGCCGTGCAGCCGGGCAGCTCGATCATGCCGGGCAAGATCAACCCGTCGATCCCGGAGATGGTCAACCAGGTGTGCTTCCAGGTCATGGGATGCGACACCACGGTGGCCATCGCCAGCGAGCACGGGCAGCTCGAGCTGAACGTCATGATGCCCGTCATCGCGCACAACATCCTGCTCTCGATGCAGATCCTCACCAGCACGGCGACCGTGCTGACGGAGAAGTGCGTGAAGGGCATCGAGGCCAACGAGCCGATGCTCGCGTACTGGGTGGAGCGCTCGGCCGCCCTCGCGACCGCGCTCATGCCGCACATCGGCTACGCGAAGGCCGCGGAGCTGAGCAAGCAGTCGGTGAAGGAGGGGGTGCTGATCCGCGACATGGTCAAGCGCGACCAGCTCCTGCCGGCCGAGCAGATCGACGAGGTGCTCGACCTGCGGAAGATGACCGAGATCGGCGTGCCGGGCGGCGCGCACGCGATGGTCGCGGGCGGCTGACGGGAGCGAACGCGGACTCGCGCCCCTTCGGCGCTCGGCGCTCGGCGCTCGGCCAGGGTGTTCGACTGGCCGAGCGCCGAGCGCCGAGCGTTGAGCGCCGAATGGGTTTGAGGTAGCTTCCGATTGTGCGTATCACCACCTGGGCCGAATACGGCCTGATCTGCGCCCTCCACCTGGCCCGCCGCGCGAGCGAGGGTCCCGTCACGGGCCGCGACGTCGCGACGAAGGAGAACCTGCCGACGGACTACGTCGAGCAGATCCTCCTGCGGCTGCGCCGCGCGGAGATCATCCGTTCGGCCCGCGGCGCGCGCGGCGGCTATACGCTCGCGCGCCCGGCCGAGGAGATCACGGTGCGCGAGGTGATCGCGGCGTCCGAGCTCGAGACCTTCGAGCTGCACTGCGCCACGCATCCGGTCGGGGAGGAGCGCTGCTCGGCCGCGCACAGCTGCTCCATCCGCCCCGTGTGGATGATGCTGCAGAAGCGGATCGACGACGTGCTGGACAGCGTCCGGCTGTCGGACCTGATGCACGACGAGATGGTGGTGCGGGCGCGCGTGGGGCTCGGCCCCAAGGCGCCGACGCAGCTGGCCGCGGCGCACGAGCGCCGGCGTCGCACGACGGCGGTCGCCGTCGACCGCCGCCTCCCCATCCTCCAGGACTGAGGACCGCATGCCGTCGCTCTTCGGTGGCGGCGCGGCGCGCGAGGGCCGGCAGAAGGCGGCCGGCTACGTCCGCGCCATCTGGGCGGATCCCGCGGAGTCCGACGTCGCCTGGCTCGCGACCACCGCGACTGGCGGCGATCTGGACCACGCGCGCTGGGAGCTGCGCTACGCCCGCCGCGCGCTCGGCCTCCTGGCCGCGCAGCGCGACGCGCTCGACGACCGGACGGGCTCGCTCGTGGCCCACGCCGTGTCCGAGGCCATGCTCTCGGACCCCGCCGTCGCCGTGAGCGCCGCCGCGCTGGCCGAGCGGCAGTTCAACGACCGGCTGACGGCTTACCGGGACGCACTGCAGCAGCGGTCGCGCGAGACGCCGGGCACCCGGCTGGGACGCGTGCTGCTGGTGTTCGCTGGGTCGGTGCGCGCGGCGCGGGGCGCCGGGCTGCAGCCGGCGGGCGAGCTGCTCGCGCGCTACCTCGACGAGGCCAACGCGGCGCTCCGCCAGGCCTTCGGGTCGGTGGACCTGCCGGAGGACGCGCGTCCCTCGACGCTGGGCCGCTCGCACTGATGCGGCAGGTGAGTCGCTGAAACGACGAAGGGGCGAGCCGGCTGGCTCGCCCCTTCTGCTGTCGTACCATGCTCAGGGGGGGACTTGAACCCCCACGTCGTCTCCGACACAGGCTTCTGAGACCTGCGTGTCTACCAGTTCCACCACCTGAGCGGCGCGCGCGGCATGGACCGCGCGAGAGCAGTAAGTGTAGTCGAGGCAGGTGCGTGCGTCAACGCTCGCCCGGCCGCGCCGCGGCACGGCCGCCGCGTTGCCGCGCTTCGCCGGCCACGACTAACTTGCCGCCGCTCCGCCTCACGCCGCTCCCCACACGATGGCCAAGTCCGCGCAGCACGGCGACCAGAAGTCCGCCGACGGTTCGATCGCGCGCAACAAGCGCGCGCGCCACGACTACCACATCCTCGAGACGTGGGAGGCGGGCATCGCGCTGCTCGGCACCGAGGTCAAGGCGCTGCGCGACGGGCGCGCCAACCTCACCGACGCCTACGGCGTGGTGAAGGACGGCGAGGTGTTCCTGCTCAACCTGCACATCGGCCACTACGGGATGGGCGGGGGCTTCAACCACGAGCCGACGCGCACGCGGAAGCTGCTCCTGCACCGCAAGGAGATCCGCAAGATGATCGGCGCCGTCGAGCGGCAGGGCCTCACGCTCGTCCCGCTCGACCTCTACTTCAAGAACGGCCGCGCGAAGGTCGCGCTCGCCCTGGGCAAGGGCAAGAAGGAGCACGACAAGCGGCAGGACCTGCGCAAGAAGGACGACGAGCGGGACATGGCGCGCTTCGCGCGCGCGCGCTGACGGAGCGAAGGTGCTGCTCCCACTCCTCTGGCTCCTGCAGACGGCGCAGCCACCGGCGCGCCCCAGTGCGACGGCACCCGCACGCCCGTCGGCCACGCGCCGCGCCGCCACGGTCGCCGGGCCGGGCACGCTGCTCGTCGTGGGGCAGGGAGGCATCGAGCGGCAGGTGCTCCTGATGGAGGAGCGTGACGCCGGCGGCGGGACGCGCAGCTACGTGCGGGCCGACCAGCTGGCGGCCGCCGTCTCGGGCGCACTCGCGGAGGATGGGCCGGGGCGCTGGCGGCTGCGCCTCCCCGGCCGGACGCTGACGCTCCGCGAAGGGATCCCCTTCGCGATCCTCGGCGCCGACTCGGCCGCCGACGAGCTGCCGCTGGCGAGCGCGCCGATGCTCGAGGGGGAGCGGCTCTGGCTCCCGCTGCAGCTCCTGACCGACGCGCTGCCGACCGTCGCGCCGGAGATCGCGTACGACGCCGAGCGGCGCGCGCTGACCTTCGGCCGCCGGCGCACGACGGCGCCGAGCGCGCCGCCGCGCGCGGTGGCTGCCGCTCCGGCGCCCGCGCCGGTGGCCGAGGATTCCAGCGTCCGCCTGCCGACCATCATCGGGCCGCGTCGCCCGGCCCCGGACGTCGTCGAACGCGCGTCCGCGCCGCCGCCGAGCTCGCTGGGGCAGCGCGTGGTGGTGATCGACGCCGGACACGGCGGCCCGGACGCCGGGATGCAGGGCCCCCTCGGCGGCGGGCCGCGCATCCGCGAGAAGGACGTGACCCTCTCCGTGTCGCTGGCGCTGCGAAACGCGCTGCGGCAGCGCGGCGTGGGCGTGGCGATGACCCGGACCACGGACACGCTCATCGCGCTCGCGGACCGGGGGCGGATCGCCAACCAGAAGCAGGGCGACCTGTTCGTCTCGATCCACGTCAACGCGGCGAATCCGGCGTGGCGCGATCCGGCGGCGACGCGCGGCTTCGAGACCTACTTCCTCTCCGAGGCGAAGACCGCCGACGACCGACGGGTGGCCGACCTCGAGAACGAGTCCGTCCGCTTCGAGGGGGCGTCGACGGCGGGGAAGGACGACCCGCTCTCCTTCATCATGCGCGACATGGCGCAGAACGAGCACCTGCGCGAGTCGAGCGAGCTGGCGTCGATCGTCCAGCGGCGGCTCGCGCGGGCGCATCCGGGGCCGAGCCGCGGCGTGCGGCAGGCCGGGTTCCGGGTGCTCGTGTCGGCGTTCATGCCGGCGGTGCTGGTGGAGGTCGGCTTCGGCTCCAACCCGGCCGACGCGGCGTGGATGAGCAGCGCGGCCGGCCAGCGCGAGATCGCGGAGGCGGTCGCGGACGCGGCCGTGGACTACCTGAAGCGGTACGAGCAGCGCCAGCGCGCGGGAGTCCGCCAGTGACCGCGGTCGCGCCGCCGGCGCCGACGCTCCCACGGAGCGTCGCCGACGCGGGCCCGCTCGCGATGGCGGTCGCGGGGCTGTCGTTCCAGAACCCGGTAGTCCTCGCGTCCGGCACGGCGGGCTACGGCCACGAGCTGCGCGAGGTCGTGGACCTCGAGCGGCTGGGCGGGATCGTCACCAAGGCCGTCAGCGTCGAGCCGCGGAAGGGGAACCCGGCGCCTCGCGTGGCGGAGTTCCCGGGCGGGATGATCAACGCGGTCGGCCTCGCGAATCCCGGGCTCGAGGTCGTGCGCCGCGACCACCTGCCGCGCCTCGCGGCGCTCGTCTCGCGCGCCCGCGTGCTGGTGAACGTGGTCGGCTTCGCGGTCGACGAGTTCGCGCGCGTGGTCGAGGGCCTGGACGACGCGCCCGCGGTCGAGGGGTTCGAGCTGAACGTGAGCTGCCCCAACGTAAAGGCTGGCGGGGCTGAGTTTGGCTCCGATCAGCTCGCGCTGCGTACCGTGGTCGAGAGCTGCCGCCGGGCGACCCGGAAGCCGCTCGTGGTGAAGCTCTCGCCGGTGCTCCCGCAGGTGGCCGAGACGGCGCGGATCGCGGTGGACTCGGGGGCGGACGCGCTGACGCTGACCAACACGATCCCGGGCCTCGTCGTCGACGTGGACGGTCGGCGGCCCGCCCTGGGCTTCGGCTCGGGCGGGGTGAGCGGCGCCGGCCTGGTGCCCGTCGGGGTGCTCGCGACGTGGCGGGTGCGGCAGGCGGTCCGGGTCCCGATCGTAGGGCTGGGCGGCGTCCGGAGCGCGCACGACGCGCTGCAGTACCTGCTGGCCGGGGCGTCGCTGGTGGGCATCGGCACCGCGGCGATGCAGGACCCCCGGCTCCCGGAGCGCGTGGTCCGCGACCTGGACCGCTGGCGCGATCGGCACGGCGTGGCGCGGCTGGCCGACGTCGTGGGAACCCTTCAGTGGCCGACATGACCCCGACCGATCCGGCGCCCGCGCGCGGCATCGTCGCCCTCGACGTCCCCGACCGCGCCGCCGCCGTGGCGCTCGTGGACCGGCTGGGCGACGCCTGCGACTTCTACAAGGTGGGGCTGGAGCTGTTCACGGCGGAGGGGCCCGACGTCGTGCGCTGGCTGCGCGGGCTCGGGAAGGACGTCTTCCTCGACCTCAAGTTCCACGACATCCCCAACACGGTGCGCGGCGCCTGCCGGTCGGCGGCGCGGCTGGGCGTCCGGCTGGCGACCGTGCACGCGTACGGCGGGCCGGCGATGCTGGCCGCGGCGGTCGAGGGGGCGGGGGATCAGGGCGACGCCCACGGCTGCGGGATCCTCGCCGTGTCGGTGCTGACGTCGCACTCGGCCGCCGATCTGGGCGCCGCGGTGGGTCGCCCCGTGTCCGACGTGCGGGAGGAGGTGCTCCGGTTGGCGGGGCTGGCGCGCACCGCCGGCACGCATGGCCTGGTGTGCAGCGGCCACGAGGCGGCGGCGGTGCGGGCCGCGCACGGCGATGCGCTGGCGCCGCTGGTGCCGGGCGTGCGGCTGGCGGGCGACGCCGCGCACGATCAGGCGCGCGTCGTGACGCCGGAGGGGGCCGTGGCCGCGGGGGCGCGCTACGTGGTGCTGGGGCGCACGGTGACGGCGGCGCCCGACCCGGTGGCGGCGATGCACGCGGCGCGCGCGGCGCTGCGGTGACGCGAGTGCCCTTTCCGTGCCGCGGCCGAGCACGGGGGGTTGCATGATGAGGCTAAGCCCATTTAATTCCGGGTCTTGGCCGCAAATTTCATCCGGTTCGACTGGAGCGCACTGTGAAAGTCCGCAGCAGCGTGAAGCCGATCTGCGAGCACTGCAAGGTCGTCAAGCGCGACGGCGTGACTCGCATCATCTGCTCGCGCAATCCCAAGCACAAGCAGCGTCAGGGCTGATATGGCACGTATTGCCGGCGTCGATCTCCCTCGCGACAAGAAGGTCGAGATCGGGCTCACCTACATCTTCGGGATCGGCCGCGCCACGGCGCTCGCCATCATCGAGGCGACGGGGGTGAACCCCGCACAGCGCGTCCGTGATCTGAGCGACGCCGATGTCGCGCGACTTCGCGCGGAGATCGAGCGTGCCCACAAGGTCGAGGGCGCCCTCCGCACCGAAGTCGCGATGAACATCAAGCGGCTGATGGACATCGGGTCCTACCGCGGGATCCGTCATCGCCGTGGCCTGCCGGTCCGGGGTCAGCGCACGCACACGAACGCGCGCACCAAGAAGGGCCCGCGCCGCGCCATCGCCGGCAAGAAGAAGGTGACCAAGTAATGGCTACTGCGAAGAAGACCAAGAAGGTCGTCGAGGCCGAGGGCGTGGCGCACGTGCAGGCCACGTTCAACAACACGACGGTCACGATCACCGACAGCCGCGGCAACGCGATCGCCTGGGGCTCGTCGGGCAAGGCGGGCTTCAAGGGGTCGAAGAAGTCGACGCCGTTCGCCGCCACGGTCGCCTCGGAGCAGTGCGCGAAGGAAGCGCTCTCCGCCGGCGTGCGTCGGGTGCACGTGCGCGTCCAGGGCCCGGGCTCGGGTCGCGAGAGCGCCATCCAGGCGCTCGCGTCGGCCGGCCTGCAGGTCAAGTCCATCAAGGACGTCACCCCGATTCCGCACAACGGCTGCCGGCCGCCGAAGCGCCGGAGGGTCTAACCAATGGCGCGTTACACGGGTCCCAGCTGCCGGCAGTGCCGGCGCGAAGGGACGAAGCTGTTCCTGAAGGGCACCAAGTGCTTCACCGAGAAGTGCCCGGTCGAGCGTCGCCCGTACGCCCCCGGCCAGCATGGCCAGGCGACGGCCCGCCGCCGCAAGGTCTCTGAGTACGCCAAGCAGCTGCGCGAGAAGCAGAAGATCAAGCGCATCTACGGGATCTCGGAGCGCCAGTTCCGCAACACGTTCGAGAAGGTCGCGACCCAGCAGGGCATCACGGGTCACAACCTGCTCGCCGCGCTCGAGAGCCGTCTCGACAACATCGTGTACCGCATGGGCTTCGCGCCGAGCCGCAAGGCGGCCCGCCAGCTCATCCGGCACCGCCACGTCGAGGTCAAGCAGCGCACGGTGGACGTCCCCAGCTTCCAGGTGAAGCCGGGTGAGGAGATCCGCGTGAAGCAGGCCTCGCGCGAGATGCCGCTCGTGATGGCCGCGATGGACCAGTCGTCGCGCGGCGCCCCGCTGTCGTGGATCGCGGTCGACAAGGAGTCGTACTCCGGCCGCATGCTCGAGCGCCCCGCGCGCCAGAGCATCCCGATCGCGGCGCAGGAGCAGCTGGTCGTCGAGCTCTACTCGAAGTAAGCCGTATCCTCCTCGCGCCCTCCGGGGCGCGCGGAGTGTCCGCGGGCGCGGTCCCAGACCGCGCCCGCGTTCAAATAAGATGGACCGACCCGGTGCCGACGCATCGCGGTCGGCACGGGTCGGGACCTTCACTCCCCAACGAGCCTGCCGCGCGTGAAGGGCGGGGCAGGGCGTCGCCGGAGCCCGTCGTGAGACGGTTCCCCGGTCGGACCAGGACAGAACTCACCGCATGGCCACCACCATCGATCTCCGCGGGCTCGTCCGGCCGCAGCTCGTCGAGTCGACGAAGCGCACGGACAACCCGAACGTCGCCGAGTTCAACCTGCAGCCGCTCGAGCGCGGCTTCGGGCACACGCTCGGCAACGCGATGCGCCGCCTCCTGCTGTCGTCGCTCCGCGGCGCGGCCGTCTGGGGCTTCCGCATCGACGGCGTCGTGCACGAGCACCAGACCATCCCGGGCGTCGTCGAGGACGTCCACCAGATCATCGGCCAGCTCAAGACGCTCGTCCTGCAGATGGACGAGGACGTCGAGAACGCCGTGCTGCGCATCCAGAAGTCGGAGGCGGGCCCGGTGACGGCCGGCGACATCCAGGCGCAGTCGGGCGTGCGCGTGGTCGAGGCGGGGCACCACCTGTTCACGCTCCAGGAGGACCGGGAGCTGAACGTGGAGCTCTACGTGAACAAGGGGCGCGGCTACGTCGAGAGCGACCAGCACCCGGTGGACCGCGGCCTGCCCGTGGACCTCGTGCGCGTGGACGCGATCTACAATCCCGTGCGCCGCGCGAACTTCGCCGTCGCCGAGACGCGCGTCGGGCAGCGCACCGACTACGACCGCCTGACGCTGACGGTCGAGACGAACGGCACGATCACGCCGGAGGAGGCGGTCAGCTACGCCGCCGCGCTGGCGCAGACGCACTTCCAGTACTTCGCGGGCTTCGGCTCGCACGCGGCGGCCGCGGTGGCCGCGGGTGGGGACGCCTCGGGCGGCGACGCGCGCCGGATGGCCGACCTGCTGCGCACGCCCATCGACGACCTCGAGCTCTCGGTGCGGAGCGTCAACTCGCTCAAGAACTCGAACATCCGTACGCTCGGCGACCTGGTCCGGCAGACGGAGAGCCAGATCCTCCAGGTCAAGAACTTCGGCAAGAAGTCCCTCCAGGAGATCGCCGATCTCCTCGAGCGCGAGGGACTGAACTTTGGCATGCGCTACGAGGAAGCCGGCGACGGCGTGCGGATCACCGATTGGGGAACCGCGCCGAGCCGGGCGGCCGCGAACGCGCCGGAAGACGACGACGAGGAGTAGACAATGCGTCACCGTAAGGCCGGGCGGCAGCTGCGCCGCACCAGCGAGCAGCGCCTCGCGCTGCTCCGCAACCTCGCGACCTCGCTCATCGAGCAGGGCGCGATCGAGACCACCGAGGCGAAGGCGAAGGAGCTCCGTCCCTTCGTCGAGAAGCTCGTGACCAAGGCGAAGAACGGCACGCTGCACGCGCGCCGCCTGGCCGGCCGTCACGTGCAGAAGCGCGACGCCGCGGACAAGCTGTTCCGCGAGTGGGGCCCGAAGTTCGCCACGCGACCGGGCGGCTACACCCGCATCCTGAAGACCGGCCACCGCCGGGGCGACGGGGCGGAGATGGCGCGCATCGAGTTCGTGAGCTGAGGAACCGACACATGGCCATCAACCGCAGCCGCTGCTACACCTGCAACAAGGGTGTCGCGTTCGGCAACAACGTCTCGCACGCGAACAACAAGACGCGCCGCACCTGGAAGCCGAACCTCCAGGTCGCCCGCATCGCGTCCGAGGGCAAGATCATCAAGGTCAAGGTCTGCACGTCCTGCCTGAACGCGGGCAAGGTGCAGCGCGCGCCGCGCGGCGTCGCCGCCGTCTGACAGCGTCCGACCGCGCGCTTGATCGACTCGTCGTCGTGAAGAAGGGGAGCCCCCGCGGGCTCCCCTTCTTCGTGCGCATATATTCCGCGCCATGCCTACCGCGCTCATCACCGGGATCACCGGCCAGGACGGGTCGTACCTCGCCGAGCTGCTGCTCGAGAAGGGCTACCGCGTGGTCGGGATCGTCCGCCGCAGCTCCACCACGCCCTACGAGCGCATCGGCCATCTCGTCGACCGCATCGAGCTGGTGTCGGCCGACCTGCTCGACCAGACGTCGCTCACCGACGCCGTCGCCGACACGCAGCCCGACGAGATCTACAACCTCGCCGCGCAGAGCTTCGTGCAGACGTCCTGGAACCAGCCGGTGCTCACCGGCGAGTTCACCGCGCTCGGCGTGACGCGCATGCTCGAGGCGATGAAGAAGGCCGCCCCCAGGGCGCGGTTCTACCAGGCCAGCTCCAGCGAGCAGTTCGGCAAGGTCGTCGAGACGCCGCAGCGCGAGACGACGCCCTTCTATCCGCGCTCGCCGTACGGCGTGGCCAAGGTGTACGGGCACTGGATCACCGTGAACTACCGCGAGAGCTTCGGCCTCTACGCGGTGAGCGGGATCCTGTTCAACCACGAGTCGCCGCGGCGCGGGCTGGAGTTCGTCACGCGCAAGATCAGCGACGGCGTTGCGCGCATCGCGTGCGGGCTGTCGACGGAGCTGCGCCTGGGCAACCTCGAGGCGCGGCGCGACTGGGGCTTCGCCGGGGACTACGTCGACGCGATGTGGCGCATGCTGCAGCAGGACGCCCCCGACGACTACGTCATCGGCACCGGCGAGACGTGGAGCGTGCGCGAGTTCTGCGAGCTCGCGTTCAGGGTCGCGGACCTCGACTACCGCGAGTTCGTCAAGACCGACAAGCGCTTCGAGCGTCCCGCGGAGGTAGACCTGCTCGTGGGCGATCCGAGCAAGGCGAAGGCGCAGCTGGGCTGGGAGCGACGCGTCAGCTTCCCGGACCTCGTGTCGATGATGGTGCACGCCGACATGGAGCGCTACCGGCTGCAGGGGCACGCTCCCCGGTGACCGGCTCGGTGAGCGGCCGCGCGCTCGTCACCGGCGCGTCGGGCTTCGTCGGCCGCTGGCTGATCGACGCGCTGGCGGCGGACGGCTGGGACGTCACGGCCGCCGCCCCGCATCAACCCGACGCCGCGTCGCTCAGCGATGCCGGGCGCGCGGCGCGGTGGATCGCCGGCGACGTGCGCGACCTCGCACACCTGACCGAGGCGCTCGACGTCGCGCGCCCCGACGCGATCTTCCACCTCGCGGGCGTGACGTTCGTGCCGGCGGCCTCCAAGGATCCCGGCGCCACCGCGGAGGTCAACGTCGTCGCCGCGGCGCGGCTGCTCGGCCTCGTGCGCGAGCGGCGCGCCGCCGGCACCCTGGACCCGACGGTGCTCGTCGTCGGCAGCGCCGAGCAGTACGGCCGCCACGACGACGCGGAGCTGCCGCTGACCGAGGACGCCGAGCTGCGCCCGCACACCGTCTACGCGGCGACCAAGGTCGCGCAGGAGACGATGGCGCTGGAGGCGTGGCGCTCCGCGGGCGTGCGCGTGATAGCGACGCGCAGCTTCAACCACAGCGGGCCGGGGCAGGCGTCGCGCTTCCTGCTGCCCGGGCTCGTGGGACGCGCGCGGAAGCTGGCCGCCGCCGGCGCGAGCGCCGGCCCGCTGCTCGTCGGCAACCAGGACACGTCGCGGGACTTCCTGCATGTGAGCGACGTCGTGGCCGCCTATATTGCCCTGATCGCCCGCGGCCGGCCGGGCGACGTGTACAACGTGGCGAGCGGCGTCGGCCACAGCGTCGGCGCGCTCGCCCGCGTCGTGCTCGCCCGCTTCGGGCTCGACGTGCCCGTCGAGAGCGATCCGGCGCTCGTCCGCCCGGTGGACGTGCCGGCGCTCGTCGGCAGCTCCGCCAAGCTGCAGGCGCACACGGGCTGGGCGCCGCGCCGCTCGTTCGACGCGCTGCTCGACGACCTGATCGCCGCACCGCCGCCGCCCGCCTGACCGCCACTCCGTCCGACTCACCACGCCAGCCATGCCTCGCCGCAACGACCTCCACAAGATCCTCGTCATCGGCTCGGGCCCGATCATCATCGGGCAGGCCGCCGAGTTCGACTACTCGGGGACGCAGGCCGTGAAGGCGCTGCGCGAGGAGGGCTACGAGGTCGTCCTGGTGAACTCGAACCCGGCGACGATCATGACGGATCCGGAGTTCGCGGACCGCACGTACGTCGAGCCGGTGACGCCGGAGTACGTCGAGCGGATCGTCGCGCGCGAGCGCCCCGACGCGATCCTCCCGACCATGGGCGGCCAGACGGCGCTCAACGTCGCGATGGCGCTGTCGCAGAACGGGGTGCTGGAGCGCTACGGCGTGGAGCTGATCGGCGCCGACGCGCGCTCGATCAAGATGGCCGAGGACCGCCAGGAGTTCGAGAAGGCGATGCAGCGCATCGGGCTGCAGACGCCGGCCGGCAAGTTCGCGACGACGTGGGACGAGGCGCTGGCGATCGTCGAGTGGACGGGCTTCCCGGCGATCATCCGCCCGTCGTTCACGCTGGGCGGCTCGGGCGGCGGCATCGCGTACAACCGCGACGAGTACGAGGCGATCGTGCGCCGCGGGCTCGACCTGTCGCCCGTGAAGCAGGTGCTCATCGAGCGCTCGCTGCTCGGCTGGAAGGAGTTCGAGCTGGAGGTGATGCGCGACTCCGCCGACAACGTCGTGATCGTCTGCTCGATCGAGAACTTCGATCCGATGGGCGTGCACACGGGCGACTCGATCACGGTCGCGCCGGCGATGACGCTGACGGACCGCGAGTACCAGACGATGCGCGACGCGGCGTGCGCGATCATCCGCGAGATCGGCGTCGCCGCCGGCGGGTGCAACATCCAGTTCGCCGTCAACCCGGCCAACGGCGAGATGGTCGTGATCGAGATGAACCCGCGCGTCTCGCGCTCCTCGGCGCTGGCGTCGAAGGCCACCGGGTTCCCGATCGCGCGCATCGGCGCCAAGCTGGCCGTCGGCTACCGCCTGGACGAGGTGCCGAACGACATCACGAAGACCACGCCCGCGTCGTTCGAGCCGGTGCTGGACTACGTGGTCGTGAAGTGCCCGCGCTTCGCGTTCGAGAAGTTCGTCGCGTCGGACCCGCGCCTCACGACGCAGATGAAGAGCGTCGGTGAGAGCATGGCGATCGGCCGCACGTTCAAGGAGGCGTTCCAGAAGGCGCTGCGCGCGCTGGAGACGGGGCGTCCGGGATGGGCGATCGGCGCGACGCCCTCGGACGACCGCCTGGCCGACGACGAGCTGACGACGCTGCGCGCCGCGCTCCGCCAGCCGACGCCCGAGCGCGTCTTCCAGATCAAGCGCGCGCTGCTCGCCGGCCTGTCGGTCGACGAGGTCTACGAGCTCTCCAAGGTCGATCCGTGGTTCCTGCACCAGCTGCAGGAGCTGATCGACGCGGAGCGCGCGTACGCGGCGCTTGGCGCGGTCGAGAGCACCGACCTGCGCCAGATGAAGCGCCTCGGCTTCTCGGACCGCCAGCTGGCCGCGCTGCGCGGCGAGACCGAGGGCGACGTGCGCGCGCGCCGCTGGTCGCTCGGCGTGCGGCCGGCGTACAAGATGGTCGACACGTGCGCGGGCGAGTTCCCGTCGTCCACGCCGTACCTGTACGGCAGCTACGACGAAGAGAGCGAGGCACCCCGCAGCGGCCGCAGGTCGGTCGTGATCCTCGGCTCCGGCCCGAACCGGATTGGACAGGGCGTCGAGTTCGACTACTGCTGCGTCCGGGCCGCCCTCGCGCTGCGCGATGCGGGCTACGAGACGATCATGGTCAACTCGAACCCCGAGACCGTCTCGACGGACTTCGACATCTCGGACAAGCTGTACTTCGAGCCGCTGACGCTCGAGGACGTCCTGGAGATCGTCGAGCGTGAGCAGCCGGTGGGCGTGATCGTGCAGCTCGGCGGCCAGACGCCGCTCAAGCTCACGCGGCCGCTGGAGGCCGCGGGGGTGCGCATCCTCGGTACCTCGCCGGACGCCATCGACATCGCCGAGGACCGCCGCCGCTTCGAGGAGCTGGCGCGCGAGCTGGGGCTGACGCAGCCGCCCAACGGCACCGCGACGAGCGTCGAGGAGTCGGTGGCGATCGCCAACCGCGTCGGCTACCCGGTGCTCGTGCGCCCGTCGTACGTGCTCGGTGGGCGCGCGATGGAGATCGTGTACGACGAGGCGTCGCTCCGCGAGTACTTCACGCGCGCGGTGCAGGTCTCCGAGGACCGCCCGGTGCTGATCGACCGCTTCCTCGAGGACGCGTACGAGGCGGACGTCGACGCGGTGAGCGACGGCGAGCGGGTGGTCATCGGCGCGGTGATGCAGCACATCGAGGACGCGGGCATCCACTCGGGCGACTCGGCGTGCGTGCTGCCGCCGTACATCCTCACCGAGCAGGACCAGGCGACGATGCGCGAGCAGACCGTCGCGCTGGCGAGGAAGCTCGGCGTCGTGGGACTGATCAACGTGCAGTACGCGATGCGCGACGGGCAGGTGTACGTGCTGGAGGTGAACCCGCGCGCCAGCCGCACCATCCCGTTCGTCAGCAAGGCGGTGGGCGTACCGCTGGCGTCCGTCGCCGCGCGTGTCATGCTCGGCGAGACGCTGGAGCAGATCGGCTACACGCAGGAGATCGTGCCGCACTACGTGGCGGTGAAGGAGGCGGTGTTCCCCTTCAACAAGTTCCGCGAGTTCGATCCGGTGCTCGGCCCCGAGATGCGCTCGACGGGCGAGGTGATGGGCATCGCCGACTCGTTCGGCGCGTCGTTCCTGAAGTCGCAGCTGGCCGCCGACAACCAGCTGCCGGCCGAGGGCGCGATCTTCGTGACGGTGAACGATCGCGACAAGCCGACCGTGCTGCCGATCGTGCGCCGCTTCTACGAGATGGGCTTCCGCCTCTACGCCACCGAGGGCACGGCGCGCTTCCTGACGCAGCGCGGCGTGCCCTGCGAGCGCGTGTTCAAGCTGCACGAGGGGCGGCCGAACGGCCTGGACCTGATCGTCAACGGCGACATCCAGCTCCTCATCAACACGCCGATGGGCAAGAGCGCGCAGGTGGACGACTACCGCCTGCGCCAGGCGGCCATCGCGCGGCGCCTCGCCTACACGACCACGCTCTCCGCGGCCAACGCGGCGAGCGACGCGATCCTGTCGATGCGGTCGCGGCCGGGGCAGGTGCGCTCGCTGCAGGAGTGGCACGCCACGCTGGGCGAGAACGGTGGCGCGGGTGCCGCGCACGCCGAGCCGGCCGCCACGCTCGACGCCTCCGGCCCGACGCGCTCGTGACGATCCATCCGACGGCCTCCATCCACGCCTCCGCCTTCGTCGACGAGGGCGCGCAGATTGGCGCCGACACGAAGGTCTGGCACTTCTGCCACGTGATGCCCGGCGCGGTCATCGGCGAGCGCTGCTCGCTGGGCCAGAACGTCGTGGTGATGAACCGCGTGCGCATCGGCGACAACGTCAAGATCCAGAACAACGTCTCGGTCTACGAGGGCGTGGAGCTGGAGGACGACGTGTTCTGCGGGCCGTCGATGGTGTTCACCAACGTGCTCAACCCGCGCAGCCACGTCTCGCGCAAGCACGAGTACCGCCCGACGAAGGTCGGGCGCGGCGCCTCGATCGGCGCCAACGCGACCATCGTCTGCGGCACGACGCTCGGCGAGTACGCGTTCGTGGGCGCGGGCGCGGTGGTGACGCGCGACGTGCCGGCGTACGCGCTCGTGGTGGGCGTGCCCGCGCGGCAGCGCGGCTGGATGTGCCAGTGCGGCGAGCAGCTGGAGCTGCCGGTGGCGACGCCCGACGCCGCGGTGCGCTCGACGTGCCGCGCCTGCGGCACCCGCTACCTGCTGGTGGGCGACGTGCTGCGCCTGGCCGAGGTGCGGGAGGCGGACGCGTGAGCGCCGCGGCGGGGACCGGCCGCACGTTCCGCATCGCGCTCGTCGGCTGCGGGCGCATCAGCAAGAACCACTTCGAGTCGATCGCGCGCGTGGACGGGCTGGAGCTCGCGGCGGTGTGCGACGTGGTGCCCGAGCGGGCGCAGGCCGCCGGTGCCGCGCACGGCGTGCCGGCGTTCACGAGCTACGAGCAGATGCTGCGCGAGGCGGAGTTCGACGCGGTGGCCATCTGCACGCCGTCGGGGCTGCACCCGGCGCACGGCGTGGCGGCGGCGCGGGCGGGGAAGCACGTCATCTCCGAGAAGCCGATGGCGATCTCGCTCGAGGGCGCCGACGCGCTGGTGCAGGCGTGCGACGACGCGGGCGTGCACCTGTTCGTCGTGAAGCAGAACCGCCTCAACGCGCCCATCCAGCTCGTGAAGCGCGCGATCGACAAGGGACGCTTCGGCCGGCTGTACATGGCCACCTGCACCGTGCACTGGACGCGCCCGCAGGACTACTACGACCAGGCGCCGTGGCGCGGGACGTGGGAGTTCGACGGCGGCGCGTTCATGAACCAGGCGTCGCACTACGTGGACCTGGTGCAGTGGCTCATGGGCCCCGTGGAGAGCGTCGTCGCCAAGACCGCGACGCTGGCCCGGCGGATCGAGGCCGAGGACTCGGGCGCGGCGGTGATGCGCTTCCGCAGCGGCGCGCTGGGGGTCATGGACGTCACCATGCTGACCTTCCCACGCAACCTCGAGGGCTCCATCACCCTCCTGGGCGAGAAGGGCACCGTGAAGATCGGCGGCACGGCGGTGAACCGGGTCGAGACCTGGCAGTTCGCCGACTACGACGACGACGACAAGCTGGTGGAGCAGGCGAGCACCAACCCGCCGACGGTCTACGGCTTCGGGCACGAGGCGTACTACCACAACGTGCTGGCCGTGCTGCGCGGCGAGGCGCCGCCGGAGACGGACGGGCGGGCGGGCCGCAAGTCGCTGGAGCTGATCCTCGGGATCTACGAGTCGGCGCGGACGGGGCGCGAGGTGCCGATCCCCCTCCGGGTGCGCTGAACGACGGCGGGCCCGGCCCCGCCTGCCGCGGCCCGATTCCGTTGACTTCGCCTGGCGGGCCGGGCACCTTTCGCTGTTCGCACGGGTTCGGCGCGTCGCGCCCCCGTGCCTCAGGTGCGGGCGCGGTCGCGGTCGCGCCGCCCGGCACCGTCCCCCGCGTCCCCACATGCCCGTCCCGCTCCTCGATCTCCGCGCCCAGCACGCCACCATCCGCGACGACGTCGTCGCCGCGATGCTCGAGGTGGTGGACGCGCAGGCGTTCATCCTCGGCGAGCCGGTCGCCAAGCTGGAATGCGAGGTCGCGGGGCTCTCGCGCACGAGGTACGCGGTGGGCTGCGCGAACGGCACGGACGCGATCCTGCTCGCGCTGCGCGCGCTCGACGTGGGGCCCGGCGACGAGGTGGTGACGACGCCGTTCACCTTCTTCGCGACCGCCGGCACGATCCACAACGCGGGCGCGCGGCCGGTGTTCGTCGACATCGACCCGGCGACGTTCAACATCCTCCCCGACGCGGTCGCGGCGGCGGTCGGCCCGAAGACGAAGGCCGTGATCCCCGTCGACCTGTTCGGCCAGATGGCGCCGATCGAGCAGGTGCAGCTGGCCGCGCGCGGCCTGCCGGTCATCGAGGACGCCGCGCAGACGATCGGCGCGCGCCGCATGATCGACGGCGAGTGGCGCATGGCCGGCGAGGCCGCGACCATCGGCACGTTCAGCTTCTTCCCGTCGAAGAACCTGGGCGGCTACGGCGACGGCGGCATGATGGTGACGCAGGACGAGGCGCTCAACACGCGCCTCCTCAAGCTGCGCACGCACGGCTCGCAGAAGACGTACTTCCACGAGCTGGTGGGGTACAACAGCCGCCTCGACGCCCTGCAGGCCGCCGTGCTGCGGGCCAAGCTGCCGCACCTGGCCGCGTGGAGCGCGAAGCGCCGCGAGAACGCCGCCTACTACGACGCGGCGCTCGCCGACGTGGCCGAGATCCGCACGCCGTACGTCGACCCGGCCAACGAGTCGATCTACAACCAGTACACCATCCGCGCCGACCGGCGCGATACGCTGCAGGCGCACCTGAAGGAGCGCGGGATCGGCTCGTCGATCTACTACCCGCTCCCGCTGCACCTGCAGCCCTGCTTCGCGTACCTGGGCTACCGCGAGGGGCAGTGCCCCGAGGCGGAGCGCGCCGCGCACGAGGTCCTGTCGCTGCCGATCTACCCCGAGCTGACGCAGGCGCAGCTCGACGAGGTGATCGGCGCCGTGCGCGCGTTCTACGGCCGCTGAGCCGTGCCCTCCTCCCACCGCCCTGACGTCGTCTCCATGAAAGCGCAGCTGCTGGGCAAGATCGCGGACCGCTCCGCCGTCGTCGGCGTGGTGGGGCTCGGATACGTCGGCCTCCCGCTGGCGATGGAGTTCGCCAAGGCCGGCTTCACGGTCATCGGCTACGACGTGAGCCAGCGGGTCGTCGACCTGCTGAACCGCGGCGACTCGCACATCCAGGACGTCCCCGCGGCCGAGGTGAAGGCCCAGGTGGACGCGGGCCGCTTCGTCGCCAGCGCCGAGGAGGCGCGGCTGCGCGAGTGCGACGCGATCTCGATCGCCGTGCCGACGCCGCTCTCCAAGACGCGCGACCCGGACATGGCGTTCGTGCTCGCCGTCGCCGACGCGATCCAGCGGCAGGCACGCCCGGGCATGGTCGTCGTGCTCGAGAGCACCACGTATCCCGGCACGACGCGCGAGCTGCTGCAGCCGCGCCTCGAGGCGGCCGGCCTGACGGTCGGCGAGGACGTGTTCGTGGCGTTCAGCCCCGAGCGCGTCGATCCCGGCAACGCCAAGTACCACACGAAGAACACGCCGAAGGTCCTCGGCGGCATCACCCCCGCCTGCGTGGAGGTGGCGTCGCGCCTCTACGAGTCGTGCATCGACACCGTGGTGCCGGTGTCGTCGCCCGAGGCCGCGGAGCTGGTGAAGCTGCTCGAGAACACGTTCCGCGCGGTGAACATCGGGCTGGTGAACGAAATCGCCATCGTGTGTGACAAACTGGGCGTGGACGTCTGGGAGGTCATCGACGCGGCGGCGACGAAGCCGTTCGGCTTCATGAAGTTCACGCCGGGGCCCGGCATCGGCGGGCACTGCATCCCGCTCGATCCGCACTACCTCGCGTGGAAGATGCGGACGCTGAACTACAAGACGCGCTTCATCGACCTGGCGAGCGAGATCAACTCGTCGATGCCCGACTTCGTGGTCGAGAAGGTCGCGCACGCGCTGAACGACGACCGCAAGGCGGTGAAGGGGAGCCGCGTGCTGGTCCTCGGCATCGCGTACAAGCGCGACATCGACGACATGCGCGAGAGCCCCGCGCTGGACGTCATGCGCCTGCTGGAGCAGCGCGGCGCCGAGGTCGCGTACCACGACCCGCACGTGCCGACCTTCCGCGAGGAGGGGCAGACGCACCACGGCGTGGAGCTGACGGCCGAGGAGCTCCGGCGCGCCGACGCGGTCGTCATCGTGACCGACCACAAGGCGATCGACTGGCAGTTCGTGGTCGACCATGCGGGCGTCGTCGTGGACACGCGGAACGCGGTGGCCAAGCTGCGTCCGAGCCGGGCGCGCATCGTCCCGCTGTCGACGTCGCGCGTGACGGGGGCGGGGGAGGGGAACGGGGTGCCGACGCTCCCGCCCGCGGCCCCGGCCGCGCCGGTGGCCCGCTGAGCCCGCCGGGACCCGCCCTGCCGATCCCGGGTACGACACGCGTGATGCGTCCTCTCTCCTCGCCCGCCGCCCGGCGCCGCCTGGCGCTGGCCTGCCTCGTCGTCGCGACCGCGGCCACCGCCGCGGCCTGCGGCGGGCGCGGCTTCCAGCCGCGCAAGTTCACGCAGGCGTCCGAGCTGTTCACGGCGTCGATGCGCGAGTTCCAGCGGAAGAAGTGGGACAACGCGCTGGCGGGCTTCGACCTGCTGGCGTCGCAGCTGCCGGCGCGCGACACCCTGCTGCCCCTGGTCTACTACCACCAGGCGCAGGCGCACGCGCGCAAGGGGGAGCACCTGCTGGCCGCCCAGGCCTACCAGCGCATCGGCGACGCCTTCCCCGACGACTCGCTGGCCGACGACGCGCTGTTCCAGCAGGCGCGCGAGTACCAGAAGCTCTGGCGCAAGCCGCAGCTGGACGCGCAGTACGGCACGACCGCGCTGGGGACGTTCCGGCAGGTGCTCTCGCTCTACCCGGAGTCGCCGCTGACGGCGGAGACGGGGAAGCAGATCACGATGCTGAACGAGTGGTTCGCGACCAAGGACTTCGACACCGGGATGCACTACTTCCGGCGGAAGGCCTACGACCCGGCGCTGATCTACTTCAAGGACGTCGTGCGCCTGTACCCGGGGACGCCGGCCGCGCGCCGCGCGTACTTCCGGATGCTCGAGTCCTACCGCGCGATCAACTACAAGGAGGAGCAGGCGGAGGTGTGCGCCGAGATGCGCCGCTTCTACCCGACCGACGCCGAGGTGGCGAACGCCTGCCCGGCGCCGCCGGCGGCGGCCAGCGCCGCGCCGGCCACCCCGCCGACGGTCCCGCAGTCGGCGCCGCAGACCATCCCGCAGGCCGTGTCGCCCGCCACGGGCGCGCCGGCCACCGGCACGCCCGGCACGCCGCCCCCCGCGGCGGCGCCGAGCGGCTGAGTCGTCCCGGTCGCGATCCGGCCGTGCGCCTGGGCGTCCTCGGCGGGACCTTCGATCCGCCCCACGTGGGGCACCTCCTGATCGCGTCCGACGCGGTCGAGCAGCTGTCGCTCGACCGCGTCGTGTTCATCCCGGCGGCGCTGCAGCCGCTGAAGCCGGGGTCCGCGCAGACCCCGCCGGGCGTGCGGCTGGCGATGGTGCGCGCCCTGGTGGGGGACGATCCGCGCTTCGTCGTCGACCCCATCGAAATCGATCGCGGCGGGTTATCATATACCGTCGACACGCTCGGGACCCTGGCGGCACAGCAGCCGGGGGCCGAGCTGTTCCTGCTCGCAGGTGCGGACGTGCTGACCACGTTCGCGCGCTGGCGGGAGCCGGAGCGCATCCGGCGGCAGGCCACGCTCGTGGTGCTGACGCGCGGAGGGGAGGACGGGACCGTGCCGACCGCGGCCCCGCCGGACTTCCCCGGAGGGGCGCCCGTCTTCCTGCCGACCCGCCGCGTGGACGTGTCGTCCACGGAGGTGCGCGCCCGCCTGGCGGCGGGGCGCCCGATTCGGGGCTTCGTGCCCGAGAGCGTCGCCGATCTCATCCGATCGGCGGGGCTGTACCGATAGAGGATCCGATGCTCAAGAGTATCGTCAACCGCGTCTTCGGCACCCGGCACGACCGGGAGCGCCGCCGTGTCGCCCCGATCGTCGACGCGATCAACGAGCAGTACGAGCGCCTCCAGGGCGTCTCGGAGGCGGAGCTGCGCGGCCAGACCGCGAAGTTCCGCGAGATCCTGCGCGAGCGCACCGCGGAGCTGGAGGCCCGGATCGCCGAGCTGAAGGCCGCGAAGCACGACACGAGCGACGCGGCCGAGCGCGAGCGGCTGGACGCCGAGCTGTCCGGGCTCGACGGGCGCGGCGGTCTCGAGGCCGAGCTGCGCGAGACGATCGCGGAGGTCCTCGACGAGATCCTTCCCGAGGCGTTCGCCACGGCGCGCGAGGCCGCGCGGCGCCTCTCCGGCTCGACCGTCAACGTAACGGGCACCGAGCTGACGTGGGACATGGTGCACTACGACGTGCAGCTGATCGGCGGCGTGCAGCTGCACATGGGGAAGATCGCGGAGATGGCGACGGGCGAGGGGAAGACGCTCGTCGCCACGCTGCCGCTCTACCTCAACGCGATCCCCGCGCGCGGCGCGCACCTGGTGACGGTGAACAACTACCTCGCCCGCCGCGACTCGCAGTGGATGGGGCACCTCTACACGTACCTCGGGCTCACCGTCGGCTGCATCGACGACACGGAGCCGGGCACGCCCGAGCGGCGCGCCGCGTACGAGTGCGACATCACGTACGGCACGAACAACGAGTTCGGCTTCGACTACCTGCGCGACAACATGGTGACGTCGCTGGACCAGCGCGTGCAGCGTCCGCACTGGTTCGCGATCGTCGACGAGGTCGACTCGGTCCTGATCGACGAGGCGCGCACGCCGCTCATCATCTCGGGCCCCGTGGGGAACGAGGGCGACGTGATGTACGCGGAGCACAACGACAAGGTGCAGCGCCTGGTCCGCCGCCAGAACGAGATGGTGAACGGGCTGGTGGGCGAGGGCGAGCGCGCGCTGGAGTCGGGCGACACGTCGACCGCGTCGCTGCTGCTGTTCAAGGCGCAGCTGGGCGCGCCGAAGAACAAGCGCCTGCTGAAGGCCTACCAGGAGTCGGGCGTCAAGCAGCTCGTGCAGCGCATGGAGCTCGACTACCTCGCGGACCGCAAGCTGCCGGCGAGCAAGCAGCAGTACCGCGACCTCGAGGACGACCTGCTGTACGTGCTCGACGAGAAGGGCCACACCGTCCACCTGACCGACCGCGGCGTGGACTTCCTGGCGCCGCAGAACCACGACGAGTTCGTGCTGCCGGACATCTCGACCGAGGTGCACCGCATCGAGCACGACCACGATCTGAGCGCGTCGGAGAAGCTGGAGCAGCGCCGCGCGGTCGAGATCGAGTACGCCCGCAAGAGCGAGGTCCTGCACATCGTCCACCAGCTGCTGCGCGCGCACGCCCTGTACGAGAAGGACGTGAACTACGTCGTGCAGGAAGGGCAGGTGCTCATCGTCGACGAGTACACCGGCCGCACGATGCCGGGGCGCCGGTGGAGCGAGGGGCTCCACCAGGCCGTCGAGGCGAAGGAGCGCGTGCAGGTGAAGGGCGAGACGCAGACGATGGCGACCATCACCATCCAGAACTACTTCCGCCTCTACGAGAAGCTCGCCGGCATGACGGGCACCGCGGAGACGGAGGAGGGCGAGTTCCACCAGATCTACGGCCTCGAGGTGGCCGTGATCCCGACGAACCGTCCGATCGCCCGCGACGACCGCCAGGACCTGATCTACAAGACGCGCCGCGAGAAGTACAACGCGATCGTCGAGGAGACGCGCCGCCTCCATGAGCTGGGGCTGCCGGTGCTCGTCGGCACGACGAGCGTCGAGGCGTCCGAGACGCTGGCGCGCCTGTTCGCGCGCGCGGGGCTCAAGCACAACGTCCTCAACGCCAAGTACCACCAGCGCGAGGCCGAGATCGTGGCGATGGCCGGCCAGCCGGGCGCGATCACGATCGCGACGAACATGGCCGGCCGCGGCACCGACATCAAACTCGGCGCCGGCGTGAAGGAGTCGCGTCCGAGCACGGTGAAGGACCTGGACGGAAAGGACGTGGAGGTCACCGAGGACGGCGGCCTGCACATCATCGGCTCCGAGCGCCACGAGTCGCGCCGCATCGACCGCCAGCTGCGCGGCCGCGCGGGCCGTCAGGGCGATCCCGGCGCGTCGCAGTTCTTCCTGTCGCTCGAGGACGACCTGATGCGCCTCTTCGGGTCGGAGCGCATCGCGAAGCTGATGGACCGGCTGGGCGCGCAGGACGGCGAGGTGCTCACGCACCCGATGATCACGCGCTCGATCGAGAGCGCGCAGAAGCGCGTCGAGCTGCAGAACTTCCAGCAGCGCAAGCGCCTGCTCGAGTACGACGACGTGATGAACCAGCAGCGCGAGGTCATCTACTCGCTGCGCGCGTTCGCGCTCGAGGGCGGCGAGGAGCTGAAGGGCGAGGCGCGCAAGATGGTCGAGAAGGCGCTCGCGCGGCGCGTCGAGACCACGCTCGGCGAGTTCGCGGAGGACGACGCGGAGGCGTGGGACCCGGCGCTGCTGCGCCAGGACCTGCTGATGCACTACCTCGTCACGGTCCCCGCGTTCGAGGCGGAGAACGGGACCGAGCCGGCGCGTCCGGCCTCGGTGGCGGACGCGCAGGCCCTCGCGAGCACGGCGGGCCTCGAGGCGTTCGACCGCAAGATCAAGGAGCTCGACGACGTCACGGACGACGGCGGGCAGGGCTACGGCGAGCGGCTCCTCGCGCTCGTCATGCTGAACGTCCTGGACGAGAAGTGGAAGGACCACCTGTACGATCTCGACCAGCTGCGCGCGGCGATCCACTACCGCTCGTGGGGCCAGAAGGACCCGCTGGTCGAGTACAAGCAGGAGGCCTACACGATGTTCGTCGACCTCATGAACGACGTCGCGAGCACGTTCACGGAGCGCTTCCTGAAGGCGCAGCTGGTGTTCGACCCGATGCCGCCGATGGATCCGTATGCGGGCGCGCTGCCGGGCGGCTACGACGGCGGCCAGGCGGCGCCGCCGAGCGACGGCAAGAAGCGCCGTTACAACGCGCTCGGCATCCTGGAGGAGATCGAGGAGACGGGGCCCGAGCAGGCGGCGGCCGGCAACGGCGCGCACGGCGACGAGCCGCAGATCGTGGAGGCGACGTACGACGCGGGCAGTGCGGACGACGCGCCCGCGGCGGGCGAGCCGCAGGGCGCGGTGGACGTCGGGCCGGCCGAGCCGCCGGCGGCGCCGGCCGCGCAGCCGCCGGTCGCCGCGCGTCGCGATCCCGCGGTCGTGGGCGCCGGTCCGGTGCGCTCGCTGGCCGCGCCGCAGCCGCTCCCCGCGGGCGACTGGAGCAACGTCGGCCGCAACGATCCGTGCCCGTGCGGGTCGGGGAAGAAGTTCAAGAAGTGCCACGGCGCGCACCTCTGAGCGCGCATCGCGGGATGACGGCACGACGCGAACGGAGGGCTGCCCGCAGGGCAGCCCTCCGTTCGCGCATCGGGCGCGGACGCGGCCACGCGTCATGGCGAGACGCCGAGTCCGGGCACGGCCGTCAGCAGGCCGTAGGCGTCGTCGTACGCGAGCGCCAGCAGCGCCGTCTGCCGCCCGAGCGTCTGGCCGGCGGCGATGTCCATGAAGTAGTGGATGCCGCCATAGACGCGTGACAGCCCCGCCTCCTGCAGCTGCGCCGCGAGCATGTCGGCGCTGCGCGGGAAGTACGCGGAGAGGATGGTGACGGCCGCACCCGAAAGGCACATGTGCCCGGAGGGGTACGACGGATGGTTGGGGAGCGCGTACGGGAAGCCCGGCAACCCCTCCGGCCGCGTGATGGCGGGGTTCGCCTGCGAGGGGCGCAGCACGAGGTAGAAGTACTTCGCGTCGAAGCAGCCGACGCTGGCGTCGAGCATCGTGGCGCCCAGGAGCGCGAGCAGGTGGGCGGTCTCGCGCTCGTCGAGGCCCGCCGCGACGGCGAGCTCCGCGGCCTCGCGCAGCCAGAAGCCGGGCGTCGTCTCGGTGCCGCTCCCCTGGTTCCAGAGGTTCGCGATCGCGGCCTGTGCGGGCGTGCGCGCCTGCGTCACCGCGAGCACGCGCGCCACCTCGACGTCGAACGCGGCGGTACCGAACGCGGGCGGCGGCGGCGGGCGGAACTGGCTGGCCGACGTCAGGAAGTACGGGTGCGTGCGGGGCACCTGGATGCCCGCGGGCACGCTGTTCGGCGCCGGTGTCCAGATCCCCGCGCCGGTGGGCAGCGGCGGGCCGGTCCAGGGCGTCGTCGCGCCGTCCGCACGCGCCCACGCGATCATCAGGTCACCCATCGCGCGCCCGATCGCGACGCCGCGCGCGAACTGCGGATGCACGCGGCCGTCGCCGCCCGCGGCCTGCGCGGCGAGCTGCGCTTCCAGCATCGCCGCCGCGTCGGGAAAGACGAAGGCGAGGAGCTGCGCCGACGCGCCTGCGATCGCGCCGCGGCGCACCTCGAACTGCGCGGTCCCGCCGCCGAAGTCGGCCGCCACGAGGCCGCCGTACTGCGCCAGCGCGTGCAGCGCGTAGACGCGCACCGCCGTCACGGGGGTGAACGTCGGATGGCTCGCGATCAGCTGCCGCGCGGTCGCCTCCCAGGCGACGGAGAGCAGCGCGGCGTCGGCGCGGGGGCCCGAGCCCGTGCCGCGGTTGGCCGCGGGAGCGCGCGACACGCGGGACGTGGTGGGCGGATCGGCGCACGCGGCCAGCGCGAGCCCCGCACCGAGCAGGCCGCGCAGCGTGCGGAGGACGAGCGCGGATCGTGTCATGCGACGTCTCCAGAGGGATGCGAGGACCGCGCGGCCGCGTCGACGGGCGTGCGCGCAGGCCGCGCACGCACCGGTCGGACGACGAACGAGACCGGCCGCACGGGGCTCCCCGAACGGGGAGCCTCGACTCAGCCGGTCTCGCGATTGACTCCGCGCAGAGCATGGGCGACCGGTCGACTCGTGACGAGTCGCTCCGCGCATCACCGCCTCTGAGCTTGCGCCTACGATAGTGCGTCCCTGCGCGCGGTCAACGCGGCTGCCGGACCCGTCGGGCGTGGTCGCGCGATCGTGGCGCGTGGGCTCGCCGCGCGGCTGCGGGGCGCCTCGATTCTCGGCCTGCTCGTCGTGACGGCGGCATGCTGGATGCGCGAGTAGTCCGCGCCTCCGGTCGACGAGTCGCCGGCGGTGAGGACCCGGTCAGCACGTGCACGAGAGCTCGTCTTCAGAACGTGGAACGACAGTACGTGGAACGTGAGTGAACGGGAGCCGCGCGATCAGGGCTCCGCACCAGTCTACCAGTGAACCAGAGGTAGGAACGCAGGAAGCGCAGGTGGGTCCTCGCACAGACGAGCCAGCCCCGCGGTGATCTCCGGCCGCGGGGCTGGCTCCGTCTCCGGGCTGCCGCGCCGTGGGCCGCGACGCGTCGCGGGGGTTGTGCGGGTCGCGCGTGTCGCCGCCATCGTGGCCGCGTGCCCCGACCCGCCCCGATGCCCCACGAGCCGCCGATCCCGCCCGCGCCCCTCGCGCCCGGCCCTCGCCGGTGGCGCTCCACCCTGCAGGAGCAGCCCCGCGGCGAGCGCCCGCGCGAGCGGCTGAAGCAGCTCGGACCCCAGGCCCTGAGCGCTTCGGAGCTGCTGGCCGTGGTGCTGGGCACGGGGGCGGGCGGCGACTCCGCCGTCGAGGTCGCGCAGCGCGTGCTGGGCCACGGTGACGGCTCGCTGCGGCGGCTCGCCGGCCAGCCGGTGGCCGCGCTGACCGCGGTGCGCGGGGTCGGGCCGGCGCGGGCCGTCGCGGTGCACGCGGCGCTCGAGCTGGGGCGTCGCCTGGCGCTCGAGACACGCGAGGAGGGCGCCCCGATCCGCTCGCCGCGCGACGTCTTCCAGCTCTACGCGCCGCGCCTGCAGGACCTGCCGGTCGAGGAGTTCCACGTCGCGGTGCTCGACGCGCAGCACCGCCTGGAGCGCGACGTCCTCGTGACGCGCGGGATCCTCAACTCCTCGCTCGTGCACCCGCGCGAGGTGTTCCGCGAGGCGATCGCCGAGCGGGCGGCGGCGATCGTGCTGGTGCACAACCACCCCAGCGGCGACCCCACGCCGTCGCCCGACGATCGCGCCGTGACCGAGCAGCTGGTGGCGGCGGGGCGCCTGCTCGACATCCCGGTGCACGATCACATCATCGTGGGGCGGGGGCGGTACAGCAGCTTCGCGGAGGCAGGGTTGCTCTGACGCTGCGTGCTGCGTGCTGCGTGCTGCGTGTACGGCCTCGGGACGCTCCAGCGTGCCGGTCCTGTTGCCTGTTGGAGAGCATACGGATGCTCCGGATGAGGCGGATGCTCCGGATCGCTCCGCGTGGCGGCTGGGCTCCGTGCGCAAGGCCGGCGCGGGTGTTCCTGAAGTGGCGAGATGGGATGCGAGGGATCAAATGGATCCATTCCTCGCGGCTGCGACGCTCCATGAGCCGGTGCAGAGGAGATCCATCTGATCCTTCTCATCCGTCTGGTCCGTATCAGGACGCGGCGTTCGTGCAGGCATGGCGCAACGCGGGGCGCCGAGGGCTCGAAGCAGGATCCACAGCCCGCAGCCGGTCCTCCGCGCCTGTCGCCAACCGCCGATGTCTCCGTATCTTGCGAGGAGGCGTCCCGCGACGGCGGGCCCGGCGGCCGCGCGGCGCCGGACGGCGCGCCCGACCAGGGCAGGAGGCGTGTGAGCACGACGGTTCTGAGCGAGATCATCCCGGGCTGGGACCTGGGCGCGGACGCGGTCCACGAGCGGCTCGACCCCGAGCTGCTCGTCAAGGCGTACCGCTACTCCGAGCGCGCCCACGAGGGCCAGACGCGCTCCTCGGGCGATCCGTACGTGTCGCACTGCGTCGAGGTCGCGAAGATCCTCGCCGACCTGCAGCTCGACAGCGTCACCGTCGCCGCAGGGCTGATCCACGACGTCGTCGAGGACACCGAGATCACGGTGGACGACGTCGCGCGCGAGTTCGGCGACGAGGTCGCGCAGATCGTCGACGGCCTGACGAAGATCGGCAACCTGCCGATGCACTCCAGCCAGGAGCGCCAGGTCGAGAACTATCGCAAGCTGCTGCTGTCGGTCGCCAAGGATGCGCGCGTCATCCTTATCAAGCTGGCCGACCGGCTGCACAACATGCGCACGCTGGACTACCTGGCGCCGGAGAAGCGCCGCCGGATCGCGCAGGAGACGCGCGACCTCTACGCGCCGCTCGCGCACCGCTTCGGCATGGCCAAGGTGCGCTGGGAGCTCGAGGACCTGGCGTTCAAGCACCTGGAGCCCGAGGAGTACCGCGCGCTGGCGAAGCTCGTCGCCACCAAGCGCGGCGAGCGCGAGGCGCTCATCGCGCAGCTGCGCGAGCCGCTGGAGCGCCAGCTGCGCGGCGCGGGGATCGAGGTGCAGGACGTGGCCGGCCGGCCGAAGCACCTGTGGTCGATCTACAAGAAGATGAAGCAGCGCGAGAAGCCCTACGAGGAGATCTACGACCTCCTCGCGATCCGCGTGCTCGTCAACTCGGTCCCGGAGTGCTACCACACGCTCGGCGTCATCCACGAGTACTGGACGCCGGTGCAGGAGCGCATCAAGGACTACATCGCGCAGCCCAAGTCGAACGGCTACCAGTCGCTGCACACGACGGTGTTCGGCCCCGGCAAGCAGCTGTTCGAGATCCAGATCCGCACGCGCGACATGCACCGCACCGCCGACTACGGCATCGCGGCGCACTGGCGCTACAAGGAGACGGGCCCGAACGGGCAGGACGACCTCGATCGCCACCTGGCGTGGTTCCGGCAGGTGCTGGAGCTGCAGGTCGACGCCAAGGATCCCGACGAGTTCCTCGAGTTCCTGAAGCTCGACCTGTACCAGGACGAGATCTTCGTCTTCACGCCGACGGGCGACGTCATCCAGCTGCCCAAGGGCGCGACGCCGATCGACTTCGCGTTCGCCGTGCACACCGAGGTCGGGCTCCACTGCTCGGGCGCGAAGGTCAACGGGCGCATCGCGCCGCTCGCGCGGCAGCTGAAGAACTCGGAGACGGTCGAGATCATCACCGCGCCCACCGCGCGGCCGAGCCGCGACTGGCTGGCGCACGTGCGCACGAGCCGCGCGCGGCACCGCATCCGGCAGTGGCTGCGCATCGAGGAGCAGAAGACGGCCGCCAAGGTGGGCCGCGAGATCCTCGAGCGCGAGCTGCGGCGCCGGAAGCTGGCGAAGCCCGACGACGCGCAGCTGCTGACCATCGCGCGGCAGCTCAAGCTGCAGGACGTCACGCACCTGATCGCGTCCATCGGCCAGGGGGACGTCCCGGTGCTGCAGGTGCTGCGCGCGCTCCACCCGGAGCTGGAGCCGACGACCGAGCCCGCGAAGCCGGCCAGCGCCTTCGAGCGCCTGGTGGACCGCATGCGCGGCGGCGGCAAGGGCGTGCGCATCCAGGGCGCCGACGGCCTCATGGTGCGCTACGCCCAGTGCTGCCAGCCGGTGCCGGGCGACCCGGTGGTGGGCTACGTGACGCGCGGCCGCGGCGTCAGCATCCACCGCTCGGACTGCCCCAACCTGCTCATGCTCGTGCACGAGCCCGAGCGGCGGCTGGAGATCGACTGGCAGGAGATGGAGGGGGAGCGGTTCACGGTCCGCCTCTCCCTGGAAGGCTACGACCGCCGCGGGCTCTACGCCGACGTGGCGCAGGCGGTCACGACGACGGGCACCGACATCCGGCACATGGAGCTGAAGACGGCGGACGGGCGCGCGACCGGCTCGGTGGTGGTGGAGGTCGAGAACCTCACCCACCTGCAGAAGATCATCCGCGTCATCCGGCGGGTGAAGGGGATCGGCGAGGTGGCCCGCCGCGAGCGGCTGGACGTCTCCGATGAGTGACGTGCGCTCGGAGTCCCGTCCCGCCGCCGCGCCGCCCGCGCGGGCCCTCGTCGCGCTCGGCGTCGCCCTGCTGGCCGCCGTCGCCGGGGCGGTGTTCGTGCGCCGCGCGGCGCGGCACATGCCTCCCCTGCCACCGGCCGGGGCGCAGCCGGCGGCCGGCCAGCCGACCGCGCCGCCCGCCCGCCAGCCCGCCGCACCGTCGGCGGGAGGCGGCGGCGCCCGGCCCGAGTACCCGCGTCTCCAGTAGCGCCAGCGCCCGCGGGCGGGGCCCGCGCAGGTCCACCGAACGGAAACCGGCAGGGGAGGTTAGATTGCTCGCATGACCGACCGCGCCGAGTTCCACGTGCAGGCCCCGTTCGCCCCCGCGGGGGACCAGCCCCGCGCCATCAAGGAGCTGACCGCCGGCCTCGCCCGCGGCGACCGCTTCCAGACGCTCCTGGGCGTCACGGGCTCGGGCAAGACGATGACGATGGCCCACGTCATCGCGAACCACGGGCGCCCGACGCTCGTGCTGTCGCACAACAAGACGCTGGCGGCGCAGCTGTACGGGGAGCTCAAGAGCTTCTTCCCGACGAACGCGGTCGAGTACTTCATCTCGTACTACGACTACTACCAGCCCGAGGCGTACGTCCCGTCGAGCGACACGTACATCGAGAAGGACGCGTCGATCAACGAGGACATCGACCGGCTGCGGCTGCGCGCCACGTCGTCGCTGATGGAGCGCGAGGACGTCATCATCGTCTCCACGGTGAGCGCGATCTACGGCCTCGGCGATCCGGTCGAGTACAAGGCGCGCATGGTCGAGCTGCAGCGCGGCCAGAAGGTCGCGCGCGACGAGATCCTGCGGCAGCTGGTGGCCATCCAGTACAGCCGCAACGACGTCGCGTTCGAGCGCGGCACCTTCCGCGTGCGCGGCGACACCGTCGAGATCCTGCCGGCCTACGAGGAGCAGGGCGTGCGCGTGGAGCTGTGGGGCGACGAGATCGAGCGCATCTCCAAGATCAACGCGCTCACCGGCGAGACGATCGCGACGCTCGAGAAGTCGGCCATCTACCCCGCCAAGCACTTCATCACCAACCGCCCCAGCCTGGAGCGCGCGGTGAAGGCGATCCGCGCGGAGCTCGAGGAGCGCCTCGCGGTGATGCGCAACGAGGGGAAGCTGCTGGAGGCGCAGCGGCTGGAGCAGCGCACGAACTTCGACATCGAGATGATGCTCGAGATCGGGACGTGTGCGGGCATCGAGAACTACTCGCGCCACCTCTCGGGCCGCGAGGGCGGCGAGCGCCCGGCGTGCCTCTTCGACTACTTCCCCGAGGACTTCCTCGTGGTGGTGGACGAGAGCCACGTCACGCTGCCGCAGATCCGCGGCATGTACAACGGCGACCGCGCGCGCAAGCTGACGCTCGTCGACTACGGCTTCCGGCTGCCGAGCGCGCTCGACAACCGCCCGCTGATCTTCGACGAGTTCCTGGCGCTGACGCCGCGCATGGTCGCCGTGTCGGCGACGCCGGGTGAGCTGGAGCTCGAGCTGTCCGAGGGCGTCGTCGTCGAGCAGGTGATCCGCCCGACGGGGCTCATCGACCCCGAGATCGAGATCCGCCCGGTGAAGGGCCAGGTCGACGACCTGCTGAACGAGATCCGCATCCGCGAGCGGCGCGGCGAGCGCGTGCTGGTCACGACGCTCACCAAGCGCATGTCCGAGGACCTCACCGACTACCTGCAGCAGGTCGGCGTGCGCGTGAAGTACATGCACTCCGACATCGACGCGATTGAGCGCGTCGAGATCGTGCGCGGGCTGCGGCTGGGCGAGTTCGACGTGCTGGTGGGCATCAACCTGCTGCGCGAGGGGCTCGACATGCCCGAGGTGTCGCTGGTGGCCATCCTCGACGCGGACCAGGAGGGCTTCCTGCGCAGCGACCGCTCGCTGATCCAGACCGTGGGCCGCGCCGCCCGCAACGTGAACGGCCGCGCGATCTTCTACGCGGACCGCGTCACCGGCTCGATGCAGCGCTGCCTCGACGAGACGGCGCGGCGCCGCGAGACGCAGATGCGGCACAACGAGGAGCACGGCATCACGCCCTTCACCGTGGCGAAGAGCATCGAGCACGTGCGCTTCGTGACGCGCGTGGCCGACGCCCGCGAGGAGCGCGAGGAGGAGCAGGACGAGAAGGGCCGCGGCCGCGGCGGCAAGAAGAAGGCGGCCGCGAAGGTGGCGGAGCGCGCGCCGGGCTACGACACGAAGGATCCGGCCACCCTCATCGCGGAGCTGGAGGCGGAGATGAAGGAGGCCGCGAAGGCGCTCGACTTCGAGCAGGCGGCGCGCCTGCGCGACCAGCTGTTCGAGGTGAAGGCGCGCATGGGCGGCGCGTCGGCGGCGGCCGGCGGCAGCCGCGGCGGCGGGCTGGCCTCGCTGCGCGCGGAGCGCTGACGTGGACGCCGGGTTCACGTCGCCGAGCGGGCATCACGGCCCGCGCGTGCCGCCGCTGGCGGGGCGCAGCCGGCTCGCGCTGACGCGCGACGAGCTGGACGCGTGGGGCGTGCGCTTCGGGCGCGCGGCCCACGCGCCGATGGTCGTCACGCTCGCGGGCGACCTCGGGGCGGGGAAGACCACGCTCGTGCAGGCGATCTGCCGCGGCTACGGCGTGACGGGTGAGGTCACGAGCCCGACGTACGCGCTGGTGCACGAGTACGCGTCGCCGCGCGGGCCCGTCTACCACCTCGATCTCTATCGTCTGGAAGACGTGCGCGACCTCGAGAACATCGGGTGGGACGACGTGATGGGCGCGCACGCGCTGGTGCTGGTGGAGTGGCCGGAGCGCGCGGGCGACCGCCTGCCCGGACACGTCCCGCTCGACCTCGAGCACCTGCCGGGCGACGCGTCGCGGCGCCTGCTGCTCGCCGGGTGACGCGCATGTCCCGGTCGAATCGCCCGGACGACGCGATCCTCGCGCTCGACGCGAGCACCGCCGCCGCGAGCGTCGCGGTGCTGCGCGCCGGCGTGGTGGTGGCCGAGCGGACGGCGGCCATGCGTGGCGCCGACGAGGAGCGGCTGATGCCCGCGGTCGCGGCCGCGCTGGACGACGCGGGCGTGCCGGCCGGCGCGTTGGCCGCGATCGTGTGCGGCGGCGGCCCGGGGAGCTTCACCAGCCTGCGCATCGCGGGCGCCATCGCCAAGGGGCTGGCGACGGTGTGGGACTGCGCGCTGGTGGCCGCGCCGTCGCTCGCGCTCGCGGCCGCGTCGACCGCGCCCCACGACGGCCGCTGGCTCGTGACGCTCGACGCGATGCGCGGCGAGCGGTACGCGGCGCTCGTGACGCTGGAGGCGTCGGGGCACGCGCCGCGCGTCGTCGGCTACGACTTCCTCGGTGTGCACGGGGGCGACGCGGTCGACGGACTCGTCGCGACGCATCATGCGCGTGGGGTGCTCGACGCGAACGCGGCGACCGCCACGGCGCGCGGCGTCGCGGGCTTCGCGCTCGCGCTCGACGAGCGCCGCGTGGGCGACGCGGCGGCGCTCGCCCTCGCGCCGGTGGATCTCGCCCTCTGGGAGCCGGACTACGGCCGCAAGGCGGAGGCGCAGGTGAAGTGGGAGGCGCAGCACGGGCGCGCGCTGCCGGCGGACGCCGTGGGCGCGCTGCTGCCGTGAGCGCGATGCGCGACCTCGCCGCGCGCGACGCGTCGGCGCCGACGGTCCGCCTGCGGCGCGCGACCCTGGCCGACGTGGACGCGATCGCCGCGATCGAGCGGCTCGCGTTCAGCGATCCGTGGTCGCGCGACTCGTTCGCGACGCTGGCGCGGAACGGGGACGTCTTCTTCCTCGTCGCGGATGCGGGCAGCGCGCCCGGCGCGAGCGCGCCCGTGGGCTACCTGGTCGCATGGTACGTGCTGGACGAGGGCGAGGTGGCGAACATCGCGGTCGCGCCGTCGGCGCGCGGCACGGGCGTCGGCGCGCGCCTCCTGGACGCCGCGCTGGCCGAGGGACGCCGGCGCGGCGTCGGGCACATGTTCCTGGAGGTGCGCGAGTCGAACGCGGTCGCGCGGCGGCTCTACGCGTCGCGCGGCTTCATCGAGCTCGGGCGGCGGAAGCGATACTACCGCGAGCCCGTGGAGGACGCGCTGGTGCTGCGCTGCGAGCTGGCGGCGCCGCGCGGGCAGGACACGGCCGGGGGCGTCGAACGGACCCGGCGTGCGTAGATTGGATGCGGGCCTGGCGACGAGACGCCGGTACCGTGCGCTGTACGAGGTGCTGTACGAGGTCGGACCTTACTCAACCGGGAGGATATCGTGAGCAGAAGCTTGAACAAGGTGACGTTGATCGGAAACCTCGGCAGCGATCCTGAGGTGCGTGCCACGCCCGGCGGGAACCGCGTGGCCCAGTTCTCCCTTGCCACCAGCCGCACCTGGAACGACCAGAGCGGCACGAAGCAGGAGAAGACGGAGTGGCACCGCTGCGTCGTCTGGAACACGAAGGGCTCGCAGCTGGCCGACATCGTCGAGCGCTACGTGAAGAAGGGCGACAAGATCTACGTCGAGGGGCGCATCGAGTACCGCCAGTGGCAGGACAAGGACGGCCAGACGCGCTACTCCACCGAGATCAACGTGCGTGAGCTGATCCTCCTCGGCGGGCGCCGTGAAGGGGGGGACATGGACGGCGGCGAGAGCTACTCGGCGCCGCGCCGCCAGGCCGCGCCCGCGCCGCAGCGTGCCGCCACGGGCAACGCGCGTCCGGCCGCCGCGGGCGCCGGCGCCGGAGGCGCAGCGGGGAACGACGACTTCGAGGACTTCCCGGGCGCGCTCGAGGACGAGGACGACGACCTGCCGTTCTGAGTCCACACGTCGTCCGCATGCGAAGCGGGGCACACCGGATTCCGGTGTGCCCCGCTTCGCATCGTGCCGGTAGTGCCGCAGGCCGTGCCTCAGGCGCCTACCGGTGTAGCGTACGCGCCCACCCGAGCGCGATGCCCGCCGTCAGCTTGCTCCGGTGCTGCTCGCCGGGCGCGGTGAGCCGCGTCGCCGCGTCGCGCACGAGCATCGCGTGCACCGACGGCGTGATCGTCGTCGCGCCCGTCGTCCACGTCGCCGCCGCCGACAGGTCGACGTGCGTCAGGCCGCGCGCCGCGAAGTACGCCGTCTGCGTGCCGGCCGCGTCCGGGCCCTGGCCGAGGTTCACGCCGACGACGCTGCCGAGCGCGATCGAGAGACGCTCGCCGGCGGGCACGACGTGGCGGAGCGCGCCCTCGACGTAGGTGCCGCGCACCTGGCCGACGTCGTGATACGCGGCGAGCGACGGCGCGAGCGCGCCGCCGAAGGCGAGCTTCGCATAGAGCTCCGCCGTGTTGTACGCGGCCGCGATCCCGTTGGCGTGCGGATAGACGTAGCCCGCGACGCCGAGCGTCGCCGAGGCGATGCCGACGGGGCGCGCGTACTCGGTCCACAGCGACGTCGCCGTCACGAGCGTGCCCGACTCCGCGCCCAGCACGCTGATGTCGCGCGCGCCATCGTACGCACGCGGCTCCACGTTGAGCGCGGCGCCCGCGACGACCGTCCCGCGGCCGGCGGTCAACGTGACGTACGCGTCGGGCTGGATGACGGGACGATTGGTGAACGTCACGCCGCGCCAGACGTAGGCGCTGGCGACGGCGACGTCGGCGTTCAGCACCGACTGCGCGTGGGACACGGCGGGCAACACGCCCGCGAGGATGCCGAGGGCGAACGGCGCGCGCAGGAACACGGTCGGACGAGGACGCACGGATCGGGAGGGCGATGGGAACGGAAGCGGAAGGGCGCATCTCGCACGCCGCCATCTGCAGAGGCTCGGACGCCGCACACGCGCGCTTGACCACTCCTCGCCTCGCGTTTTCGTCACGATTCGCGTCGCGCGCGTGATGACAGCAGGCTCACGAAGGCGTCATGCGAATGTCATCGTCGGGATGCGGTGCGGACCTCAAGACGCATCAGGCGCGGGACGAGAATCGAGTCTGACGGCGGCGCGCGTGCCACACAGCGGTGCGCGCGCCACATCGCGCGGCGCGCAGCAGCGCCACGCACCGGTACCACGCTTCTCCACCGATCATGTCCTGGATCTCGAGCCGCGGCGCGCGCGCCGCGGCCACGTCCCGCCGGAGCCTCTCCGCGCGACTCCTCGTCCCGATCTGCGGCGTGACCGCAGCCGCCCTGGTGACGCTCGTCGCCACCGTCGCCACGCGCACCGCCGCGCAGAGCGAGCGGCAGGCGACGGCCAACGTGCAGGCGATCGCGGAGCAGTACGCGGAGAAGCTCGGCAAGGAGCTCGGCACGGCGATGACGACCGCGCGCATCCTCGGGCAGTCGCTCGAGGCGTCGCGGGCCGCTGGCGCGGCGAGCCGTGCGACCGCCGACTCGACGATCCATCGCATGCTCGCGAGCAACCCGTCGATCCTCGGCCTGTGGACGGGCTGGGAGCCGAACGCGTTCGACGGGCGCGACTCGTCGTTCGCGGGCACGCCGACGAGCGACGCGACGGGGCGTTACGTCCCGTACTTCAACCGCGGGTCGGGCGGCATCGTGCGCGAGGCGCTCGTCGACTACGACAAGGCGGGCGCGGGCGACTACTACCAGGTGCCGAAGAACACCGGGAAGGAGGCGGTCGTCGAGCCGTACGTGTACGCGGTCGCCGGGACGCCGACGCTGATCACGAGCCTCGCGGTTCCCGTCAAGGTGGACGGGCGCATCGCGGGCGTCGCCGGCGTCGACATCGCGCTCGCCGAGGTGCAGCGCACGGTGGCCGCGATCCATCCGTTCGAACAGGGGCGCGCCGCGCTCGTCTCGGGGGGCGGCAAGCTGCTCGCGCACCGCGACACCGCGCTGCTCGGCAAGGACGTGACGTCGGCGTTCTCCGACAGCGCGACGCTCGCGGCGGCGCGCGACGGCCGCCTGCACGTGGGCACCGCGACCGATCCCTCGGGCGAGCCGATCGTGCAGGTGGCGGTGCCCATCAGCGTGGCGCCGGACGCCGCGCCGTGGTCGCTCGTGCTCACGGTCCCGCGCGCTGCCATCCTGCGCGAGGCGACCGCGCTGCGCGACCTCATCATCCTGCTCGGCGGCGCCACGCTGCTGCTGCTCGCCGGCGTCGTGACGTACCTCGTGCGCAAGGTGACGCGCCCGCTCGTGGCGCTGGCGGCGACGGCCGAGCGCGTGCGCACCGAGGCGATCGCGGGCCTCGGCGCGACGGGCGCGGCGATGGCGCGCGGCGACCTCTCGCAGCCTGCGGTCGTAGACATCGCGGCGCTGTCGGTCGACTCGGAGGACGAGGTGGGCGTGCTGACGCGGGCGATCAACGGCATCGTCGCGCAGACGGCCGAGACGACGACGGCGTTCGCGGCCGCGGCGGCGGCGGTGCGCGGCGTGGCCGACGAGACGCGCGCGCTGATCGAGGCCGCGCAGCGCGGCGACCTCGCGCGCCGTGGCGACGAGGCGCGCTTCGAGGGCGCGTATCGGGAGCTGGTCGGTGGCGTCAACGCGCTGCTGGCGGCCGTCGTGACGCCCATCGGCGAGGCGAGCGCGGTGCTGGAGCGCGTCGCGCGGCGCGACGTCGCGGCGCGCATGACGGGACGCTACGACGGCGACTTCGCGAGCATCCAGCGCGCGCTCAACACGGCCACGGAGAACCTCGACGCGGCGCTCTCCGAAGTGCGCACGTCCGCCGAGCAGGTGGCGGCGGCGGGCGGGCAGATCGCGTCGGGCAGCCAGGCGCTCGCGTCCGGCGCGTCGGAGCAGGCGGCCAGCCTGGAGGAGGTCGCGGCGAGCCTGCAGGAGGTGGCGGCGATGGCGCGCACGAGCGCCGACAACGCGGTGCAGGCGCGCGCGATGGCGGCGCAGGCGCGCGAGAGCGCGCAGACGGGCGTCGCGCGCATGGAGCGGCTCACCGGCGCGATGGACGAGATCAAGCACGCCAGCGGCGAGACCGCGAAGATCATCCGCACGATCGAGGAGATCGCGTTCCAGACCAACCTGCTCGCGCTCAACGCCGCGGTCGAAGCCGCGCGCGCCGGCGACGTGGGCCGCGGCTTCGCGGTCGTCGCGGAGGAGGTCCGTGCGCTGGCCCTGCGCAGCGCCGAGGCGGCGAAGAGCACCGCGACGCTCATCGCGCAGGGCGTGCAGAGCGCGGAGCGCGGCGTGGCGCTGAACGCGGACGTGCTGGAGAGCCTGCAGGCGATCCACACGCAGATCGACGGCGTCTCGGCGATGGTCGGCGAGATCTCCGCCGCGAGCGAGCAGCAGGCCGACGGCGTCGAGCAGCTGAACCACGCCGTGGACCAGATGAACGGGGTGACGCAGCAGGTCGCGGCGAGCGCTGAGGAGTCGGCGAGCGGCGCGGAGGAGCTGGCGGGGCAGGCCGCGACGCTGCACTCGGTGGTGGCGCAGTTCCAGCTGACCGAGCAGGCTCGCGTCGCGCGTGGGCCCGCCCGCGCATCGCGCGGTCGCGGTATGGCCGCGGCGCGCTGAGCGACGCACGATCCCGCATGCAGCGAGGGCCGCGGCGCATGCGCCGCGGCCCTCGTGTCGTCCCCCCGCGTCGCGTCACGGCAGGTCGATGCCGCAGCTCCACTCGTAGACGCCGCTCAGGCGGATGTCGATCTGCGCCGTGCGCTGGTTGCGACGGAAGCGCGTGCGCTCGGGCTTCATAGCGGCCATCGGGCCGGTGAGCCAGCGGATCTCGCCCGTGGCCGCCTCGTACGCGTAGCGCCCCGTGCCGCCGTTGTCGAGGCGACGGTAGGTGCCGTCCGCGCGGAGCGTGAGCGAGCCCTTGGGATCGGAGACCATTCGCCGATAGGCGCCGGCGCCGCTCCAGTAGTCGTAGGTGCACGCGTAGCTGCCCAGCACGAGCGCACCGCCCCAGGCGGGAGTGGCCGGCGTTGCGGGGGCCGCGGGCGCGGGAGCCGGTGCGGCCGGTGCGGCGGGTGCCACCGGCGCGGCGGCGGGACGGACGGGCGGCGCCGCGGGTGCGGCAGCCGGCACCGGGGCGGCGGCGGGAGCGGTCGGCGTGGCGGGCGCGGGGCGGAACAGCGCCTCCATCCGCTCGCGCAGCTCGGGACGCTCGGCGAAGCGCGCGCCCAGCCGACGGCCGACCTCGGGGTCGAGCTTCAGCGCTCGCGTCACGACCGCCCGGGCGCTGTCGGCCCGCCCCTGTCCGGCGAGCGACGCGCCGAGGAGGAAGTGCGCGACCGCGCTGCGCGGCTCCAGGAGCGCCGCGCGCTCGAAGTAGCTCTGCGCCAGCGCCGGCTGGGAAGGCGAGGACTTGAAGAGGTAGCCGCAGCCGTAGAAGACGAGGTTCGCGGCGGAGAGCATGGGCGGCGTCGGCCCGTCGGGGTCGCAGCCGCCGAGGTCCTGGGCACGTGCGGCCGCGGGGAGCGTGGCGACGGCGAGCGCGACGAGGGCGGTGCGGAGGGCGGGGCGTGGAGCTGTGGGCACGTCCGGGTGGGGTGAAGGGCAGGTCACGCGGGTCCGCTGGGGAAACGAGGCGGGCGCGGCGTGCGTCACGGATGGGACGTCGGCCGTCGGCGCGCGGTGCCGGCGCCCGCCCGTGGCCGGTTAGATTCCGCCGCCGCAACGCCGGCCGGGCCCTCGCGGGCCCCGTCCGGCGGCCTCCCTCACCGTCATCCGCGCACCATGGCCAAGAAGGCGCTCGTCACCGGCGGAGCCGGGTTCATCGGCTCGCACGTCGCCGACCTGTTCGTCGCCGAAGGGTACGCCGTCACCGTCGTCGACAACCTGTCGAGCGGGCGGCGCGAGAACCTGAACCCCGCGGTGACGTTCGTGGAGGGCGACATCGGCGCCTCCGAGACGGCGGCGCTGGTGCGCACGGGCGGCTTCGACGTCGTGTGCCACCTCGCCGCGCAGATCGACGTGCGCAAGAGCGTCACCGATCCGCGCTTCGACGCGACGCAGAACGTCCTCGGCTCCCTCAACGTGCTGGAGGCGGCGCGGCAGGCGAAGGCGGAGGGCGGCCGCGCGCCGCGCGTCGTGTTCGCGAGCACCGGCGGCGCGCTGTACGGCGACTTCGTGCAGCCGCCCGCACGCGAGACGGATCCCAAGGATCCCGAGTCGCCGTACGGCATCGCGAAGCTGAGCGTCGAGTACTACATGGCGTACTACGCGCGCCAGCACGGCATGGAGTGCGTCGCGCTGCGCTTCGCCAACGTCTATGGCCCGCGACAGGACCCGCACGGCGAGGCCGGCGTGGTGGCGATCTTCTGCAACCGCATCCTCGACGGCCGCGCGATGACGACGTTCGGCACCGGCGAGCAGACGCGCGACTACGTGTTCGTGAAGGACGTCGCGCGCGCGAACTTCCTCGCCGCGACCACCGCGCTGCCCCCCGTCGGCCCGCTGGACGCGCGCGCGTTCAACGTCGGCACGGGCATCGAGACGAGCGTCAACCGCCTGGCCGAGCTGCTGCAGCAGGCGGCGAACAGCCACACGCCCGTCGAGCGCGCGCCCGCGCGCGCCGGTGAGCTGCAGCGCAGTGCGCTCGTGGTCGACAAGGCCCGCGAGCAGCTCGGGTGGACGCCGCAGGTCTCGCTCGCCGACGGCCTCGCCGAGACGTACCGCTTCTTCGCCGAGCGTCGCGTGCGTTCCGCGGGAGCGACGGCGTGAGGGTGAGGTCCGTGATGCGCACGATGACGACCACGTCGCTGCTGGCGCTCGCGAGCATGACGGCGAGTGCCGGCGCCGGCGCGCAGGAGACGCCGGCGCTCGGCGGCGGCAGCGCCGCGGCGTCGAGCGGCGTGCCGAGCAGCGCCTACGAGCTGGTGGTCGCCGGCTCCACCGAGACGAAGGTCGTGCTCGTGCTGCTGCTCGTGCTCTCGCTCGTGAGCTGGGGCATCATGCTCGCGAAGTTCCGCGAGTTCGGGCGCGTGGAGAAGGCGGGCCGCCAGTTCGTGCGCGAGTTCGAGCACGCGGGCTCGCTGACCGAGGCCGAGCGCGTCGCGGGCCGCGCGAGCGCGAGCCCGTTCGTCGACGTCTTCCGCCGCGCGATGCTCTTCCTCTCGGAGACCCGGCCCGCGCTGCCGGGCAGCTCGGATCGTGGCGCGCGCCTGAGCGCGTCGCAGGTGGAGGCGCTGCGCCTCGTGCTCGACGCCGAGAGCGACGGTGGCAGCGACCGCCTCGGCCGCTTCGTCTCCTGGCTCGCGACCATCGGCTCGGTGAGCCCGCTCATCGGGCTGCTCGGCACGGTGCTCGGCGTCATCTCGGCGTTCACGGGCATCGCGCAGAAGGGCTCGGGCAACATCGCCGCGGTCGCGCCGGGCGTGGCCGAGGCGCTGGTGGCGACGGCGGCCGCGCTGACGGTGGCCATTCCCGCGGTGTTCGGGTACAACGCCCTGGCGAACCGACTGAACCGCATCCAGGGAGAGCTGGACGGCTTCGGGTCCGAGCTGATCGCGCTGCTCGTGCGCGAGGACCGCATCTGAGCCGCGCCGACCGGGAGACCGCACCGTGAGCCGCCGTCGTCGCGAGCGCTTCGCGCTCAACGCCGAGATCAACGTCGTGTCGCTGATCGACGTGATGATGCTGCTGATGGTGATCTTCATGATCACCGCGCCGATGATGCAGGGGGGCGTCGACATCGCGCTTCCCACGGCGAAGGCGCGCCCGCTGGAGGCGAAGCGCAGCCTGTCGGTCTCCGTGACGCGCGACGGCCGCATCTTCGTCGACGAGACGCCGCTGTCGCTCGCGGAGTTCGAGGGGAGCTTCCGCACGCTGGCGGAGCAGAAGGGGAGCGCGGGCGGCGTGTACCTGCGCGCCGATGCGGGCGTGCCGTACGGTACGGTGGTGCGCGTGCTGGGCGTGATGCGCGCGAGCGGGGTGGGCGACGTGGGCCTCGTCGCGGAGCCCGAGGCGACGCCGTGACACGGGCGACCGGCGGCGCGGCCGCCGGCGGCGAGCCGGCGGTGGTGGGGCGCTACGTGCCGCGCCCGTCGGCGCGCGCGCGCGCCAAGTCGACGCGGCTGGGCGGCCCGATCGCCTTCTCGGCGGTGGTGCACGCGGCGGTCATCGCGGCGCTGGTGATCGTGCGCCCGGCGCCGCTGCCGCCGCTGCCGCCCGTGTATCGCGTGGACCTGGTGGCGGCGCCGCCGGGCCCGCGCGCGGAGGGGATCGTCCCGCCGACGCCCGCGCCGCCGACGCCGCCCGCGCCCGAGCCGCCGGCCCCGAAGCCCGCGCCCCCGCGCGCCGCCGAGCCGACGCCGAAGGAGATGCCCGCGCCCAAGGCCACGCCCGAGCCGAGCCGGAAGCCGCCGCCGGCGCGCGCGACGCCGAACCCGGCGCCGGCCAAGCCCGCGCCCGCGAAGCCCGACGCGGCGAAGCCGACGACGCCCGCGAAGCCGGCCACGCCGCCACGCGCGGGCGGTGGCCCCGAGGGCGGGCGCGGCACGGACGTCGCGAACGTCAGCATCCGCGGGCTCGAATTCCCGTTCCCTGGGTACCTGCAGAACATCGTCCGGCAGGTGGCGCTGCGGTTCACGCCGCCCGGCGGCGGCGGCGCGCTGACCGCGGACCTCGCGTTCCTCATCCATCGCGACGGGTCCGTGTCCAACGTCCGCATCGTGCGGCGGTCGGGGAACTACGCCTTCGACCTCGAGGCGCAGGGCGCGATCGAGGCGGTGGGCGCGGCGAAGGCGTTCGGGCCGCTGCCCGAGGGTTTCCGCGACGACGTGCTGCCCGTGACCTTCAGCTTCGACCCGCGCGTCATCCGCTGACGCGCGCGCTTCCCAACATCGCCTCGTGACGCCCTCCCGCATCGCCCGCCCTCTGGGCGCGCCCCTGGCGCTCGCCGCCGCCCTCCTCGCCGCCCCGACGCTCGCCGCGCCGCTCCGCGCGCAGGACTCGACGGCCGGCGTCAGCGTCCGCCTGATGTACGAGTCGGGCACGCGACCCGGCGTCGTCGTGCTCCCCGTGAAGGGGACGGCGGGCGACTCGATCCGCGCGATCCTGGAGCGCGACTGGGACTTCGGCGACCGCGTCACCGTCGTCACCGGATCCGCGGGCGACGCGCTGGCGACGGGCACGTCGATCAACTGGGACCTCGCGAAGCGGCTCGGCGCCGCGGCGGTGGTGCAGCCGACGGTGAACGCGCAGGGCGCGCTGCACCTGGCGGTGCACGACGTGGCGCGACGGCAGCTGCTCGCGGTGCGCGACTTCGCGCTCGCCGGGCAGCCGCTGAGCGGCGAGTGGCGGCAGAGCGTGCACCTGGCCGCCGACGAGGTGGAGCGGTGGCTGACGGGCGTGCGCGGCATCGCGTCGTCGCGCATCGCGTTCATCCGCGACCGCCGCGTGTGGATCGTCGACAGCGACGGCGAGAACGCGCGCGCGATCTCGGACCGCGGCGCGCTCTCGCCGGCGTGGCACCCGAGCGGCCGCAGCGTCGTGCACAGCGTGCTGACGGACCGCGGCTATCAGCAGATCGTGGTGCGCGACATCGGCGGCGGGCAGCGCGTGGTCGCGCAGGGCGGGGTGACCAACATCACGCCGACCGTGTCGCCCGACGGCGAGACCGTCGTCTATGCGAACGGGCAGGAGCGCGGCGTGGACCTGTTCGCGGTGCCGTTCACGGGCGGGAGCCCGCGGCGCATCACGATCGGGCGCGGCACCGACAACATGTCGCCCAGCTTCAGCCCGGACGGGCGGCGCCTGGTGTTCACCTCGGGCCGTTCCGGCCACCCGGAGGTGTATATTACCGACGCCGATGGGACGAACGCCGAGCTGCTGACGCAGTTCGCGTACGGCGAGCAGAGCTACCGGTCCGACCCGGACTGGTCGCCGGACGGACGCCTGGTGGCGTTCCAGTCGCTCATCGGCGGGGTGTTCCAGGTGATGACCATCGGGTTGCGCGACAAGGGAGTGAAGCAGCTCACGGCCGAGGGACGGAACGAAGCGCCGTCCTGGGCTCCCGACTCGCGCCACGTGGTGGTGACCTCCACGCGGACCGGGCAGCAGCAGCTGTTCGTGCTCGACGTGGAGACCCGGCGCGCGCGGCAGCTGACCCGAGGGGGCGGCGGCGCGCGCATGGGGGCCTGGTCGCCCTGGCTGGCCTCCGCGGCATCCGCCCGGCCCTGAAGCGACGGGGGCCGGCGCGCCGTCCCATCCGCAGCAGACCACCCGCGGTCCTCACCGGAGACTTCTCGACATGCCCATCGCTCGTCGCGCCCAGTTCGCCCGTGCCACCGTCCTGTTCACCATCGCCGGGCTGACGCTCGCGGCGTGCCGCAAGAAGCCGGCGGCCGCCCCCGCGCCCGCGCCGACGACGCGTGTGAACCAGGACAGCATCGACGCCGCCCGCCGGGCGCAGGAGGAGCGTGACCGCGCCGCCCGCGACGCCGCCGCGCGCGACTCGGCCGCCCGCGCCCAGGCCCGCCTCGACAGCATCGTGAACGCGGCGCGCGCGACGCTCAACGCTCCGGTGTACTTCGACTACGACGCGGCCGACCTGCGCGACGACGCGCGCGGCGTGCTCGAGGCCAAGCTGCCGATCCTGACGGCGAACTCGGGTCTCCGCATCCGCATCGCCGGTCACACCGACAGCCGCGGCTCCGACGAGTACAACCTCGCGCTCGGCCAGCGCCGCGCGTCGGCGGTGAAGGACTGGCTGACGGGCCGCGGCATCGACGGCGGTCGCATCGAGATCGTCAGCTTCGGCGAGGAGCGCCCGGGCTGCACCGAGGAGGCCGAGTCGTGCTGGTCGCAGAACCGTCGCGCCGAGTTCGAGGTGACGGCGGGCGGCGAGCGCCTCACGGTTCCGGGCGGGGCCCAGTGAGCATGCGCCACGCGCGCCGACTCGCCGTCGTCGCGGCCCTGCCGCTGACGACGGCCGCCTGCTTCGCCACGCGTGCCGACGTGCGCGTGCTGCAGCAGGACATCGCGACCGTGCGCAGCGAGACGGCGCGGGCGGATTCGGCGCGCGTGGCGCAGCTGGACCGCGTCACGTCGCAGCTCGGCGCGGTGAACGACTCGCTCCGCGCCATGTCGTCGCGTGCCGCCCGCTTCCAGGGCGACGCGCGCGACGCGCTGCGCGGGCTCGGCGAGCAGCTGATCCAGGTGCAGGAGCTCACCGGCCAGAGTCAGCGGCGCCTGCAGGAGCTGCGCGCCTCGATGGAGCAGCGTGCGGAGACGGCGCCACCCGCGGGCGGCGCGCCGGTCGCCGCGGTCGACTCCACTGGCGGCCCGGGGCCGAACCAGCTGTACGAGATCTCGCTCGACCAGTTCCGCCGCGGCAGCTTCGCGACGGCGCGCACGGGGTTCCTCGATCTCCTGCGCCGCTTCCCGACCGCCGACGTCGCGGCCGACGCGCAGTTCTACGTCGCCGAGTCGTACGCGAGCGAGCGCAACGCGGCGGCGGCCGACAGCGCGTACCAGGCCGTGGTGACGCGCTACCCGCAGTCGCCGCGCGCGGCGACCGCGCTCTACAAGCGCGCGCGCGCCCGGCAGGCCGCCGGCCGCCGCACCGAGGCGCGCCCGCTGTTCGAGGAGCTCGTGCGTCGCTTCCCGCGCTCGGACGAGGCGGAGCTGGCGCGCGAGGCCCTGCGCGAGACGACGCGTCCCTCGGGGACGCGCGACCGATCCTGAGCCACACGGGCGCGCCCGCGCGCCGCGCCCTGCCGCACCCGCGATGACCTCGCCGATCAAGAGCGCCGCGGCCGAGATGCCGTTCCTCGACCACCTCGAGGAGCTGCGGTGGCGCCTCGTGTGGTCGCTCGCGGCGTTCTGCGTCGCGCTCGTGGTCGCGTTCGCGATCGTGTCGCAGTTCGACATCATCAAGTGGCTCGAGGCGCCGGTGCTGCCGTTCCTCGGCGGGCGCAAGCTGGTGTACACGAACCCGGCCGATCCCTTCGGCATCGTCCTGAACGCGTCGTTCGCGCTCGGGCTGCTGCTCGCGTCGCCGGTGATCGGCTACCAGCTGTGGGCGTTCCTCTCGCCGGCGCTCTACAAGCACGAGAAGCGCATCATCATCCCGGTGCTCGCGGGCGGCGTGGGGCTGTTCCTGGCCGGCGCCGCGCTCGCGTTCTTCGTCGTGCTGCCGTTCACGCTGCAGTTCCTGCTCTCGTTCCAGAGCTCGGCGATCGAGCCGATGCTGACGGTGAGCGGGTACTTCGACTTCGCCATCGGGATGGCGGTGGCGTTCGGCATCGTGTTCGAGCTGCCGATCGTGATCCTCGCGCTGACGGCGCTCGGGATCCTCACGCCGGCGTTCCTGAACAAGTACCGCCGGCACGCGATCGTGCTCTGCATCGTCGGCGCGGCCTTCGTGACGCCGGGCGCGGACCCGACCTCGCTGTTCGCGCTGGCGATCCCGCTCTACTTCCTGTTCGAGCTGAGCGTCGTGCTGTCGACGGTGATCTACCGCCAGCGGGTGCGCCGTGAGGCGCGCCGCGCGGCGCTGGAGGAGGCGGAGACGGCCGCGGCGATGGTACGGCCGCTCGACGCGGACGCCGGCCCGGTGCGCCTCGACCAGGGCGGGATCGCGTGAGCGCGGGCGTCAGGACGCCGATGCGACGCGCGCTCGCGGCGTGCGGGATCGCGCTCGCCGCGCTGGCCGCGGCGGCCGGCGCGCAGCCGCCGGGGCTTCCGGGCGGCGTCCGCCTGCCGAACATCGGGGGCGGCGCGCAGCAGCCCACGCGGCGCCCCGGCAGCGACTCGGCGCTGGTCAAGTTCCTCGATCCCGACTCCACGCTGACCGCGCTGCTCGCGCGCCCCGGCTTCACCGCCACGCGCTACCAGGGCGACACGGTGCGCTTCCAGGCGGAGCGCCGGCTGCTCGTGCTGGAGGGGAAGCCCGCCGCCGTCGAACGCGAGGGTACGCTGCTCGTCGGCAGCCACGTCGAGTACGACGACTCGACGCAGGTCATCGTGGCGCGCCCGGACTCGGTGCGCGGCGACACGGTCTTCCTTCGCGACCCGTCGCAGGCGGACGTCTCGGTGCGCGGCCGCATCGTCTACTACGTGGCCGAGAAGCGCGGCACGATCGAGCAGTTCCAGACGGCGGTCACCGAGGGCGAGACCTGGTTCGTGTCGGGCGAGCGCGGCGCGCTCGTGAGCGACTCGATCATCGAGGGGCGCCGCTACGTCTTCGCGCGCGACGGCTCGGTGACGAGCTGCAGCGAGACCGTGCCGCATTACCACTTCGAGGCGCGCGACATCAAGATGGTGACGCGCAACCTGCTCGTCGTGCGGCCGGCCGTGCTGTACATCGCCGACGTGCCGGTGATGTGGCTCCCGTTCGTCTTCCAGGACATGCGCAGCGGCCGTCGCAGCGGGCTGCTGACGCCGCGCTTCGGCGTCGCGGAGCTGATCCGCAACTCCCCGTCGTACAAGCGGTCGATCGAGAACCTGGGCTACTACTTCAACCTCGGCAGCTACGCCGACGCGTCGGCGTGGATGGACTGGCGCAGCGGCTCGCGCGGCGACGGCTTCGACCCGGGGTGGATCCGCGCGAACGCCGAGACGCGCTACCGCATCATCGACCGCTTCATCCAGGGCCGCCTCTCGGCGTCCTACACGGCGAACCGCGGCGGCACCCGGAACCTCGCCGTCTCGCTGGGGCACGAGCAGGCGTTCAACCAGCAGCGCCGGCTGTCGGCGAACCTGAACTACGTCCAGAACACGACGGTCCAGCGGCAGAACAGCCTGAACCCGAACGCCGCCCTCGGCACGATCGCGTCGCAGCTGAACTTCCAGGACAAGTTCGGCCCGACGTCGATGAGCATCGGCGGCACGCGCAAGCAGTTCCCCGGGCGCGACCAGGTCGACCAGGACTTCCCGAACCTGAACCTGACGACCCGCACGATCTCGTTCGGCGAGAACGTGGACTGGACGCCGACGCTCTCGCTCACCAACACGCAGAGCTTCCGGATCGACCAGGGGACGCAGTTCGCCTACGTCTACCGGCGGGACGCGTCGGGACGCCTGGACAGCGCGTCGGTGAACCCGTCGCGGCGCAACACGTCGGTGCGCGTCGAGTCGCCGATCAAGATCTTCGACTTCAACTGGGCCAACTCCTTCAGCTTCACCGAGGAGGTCCAGGACTTCCCGCAGACGCGCCCCGTCTACCGCGACATCCGCGACACGACGACGCGCGAGACGCGGGTGTTCAACCAGACGTACCTGTCGAGCCTCGACTGGAACACGTCGTTCAACCTGCCGCGCTTCCTGCAGGGCACCTGGAACGTCTCGCCGACGGTCAGCCTGTCTAACGTGGACGCCGGTGGCCTGTTCGTGCGCAGCGAGCGCACGGGCGGCAAGTGGGTGGCGCAGCGCAAGCGCGCGTCGGTGGGCGTCAGCTCGTCGCCGACGTTCTACGCCTTCCCGCCGGGCTTCGGGAAGGTCGAGCGGTTCCGCCACTCGATCAACCCGGTCATCTCGTACAGCTACTCGCCCGAGGCGCGGGTGAGCGACGAGTACCTGAACGCGATTGGCCGCGCGCCGCAGGGCTACCTGGGCGCGCTGGTGCAGAGCCGCGTGTCGCTGCAGCTCTCGACGAACCTCGAGGCGAAGATGCGCGCGCGCGCGCCGTCCGCGCCGGCCACGGGGACGCCCGCGCGAGCGCCCGGCGACAGCGCCGCGCCCACGCCGGCCGACAGCGCCGCCGTCACCGACACGACCACGCGGCCCGTCCGCACCGACGCGGGCGGCTCGGCCGTCGCGGAGGGGAACAAGGTCCGCCTGCTGTCGCTGAACTTCACGGGGCTCAACTACGACTTCGTGCGCGCCGACTCGATCGGCGGGAGCCTGCTGAACCAGCGCGGCTTCACGGACCAGACGTTCGGCTTCAGCGCGCGCTCGGACCTGATCCCGGGCCTCGACTTCCGCACGACGTACTCGCTCTTCCTCGGCGATCCGGCCAGCGACACGGCGGTGTTCAAGCCGTACCGCACCGAGATGGGCGTCAACTTCTCGCTCGACCAGAACTCCGCGATCTTCGGCACGCTGGCGCGGCTGTTCGGCCGCAAGGTGCAGCCGTCGTCCACGACGGGCGCGGCCACGCCGTCGCAGTCGCGCGAGGCGGCCACGCCGGGCGGCGACGCCTTCTTCTCGCGGCAGGCGGTCGCGCAGCAGGTCGCCGGCTCGGCCGCCCGCAACGCGGCGTACGACATCCCCAACACGAACGGCTGGCAGGCGAGCGTCACGTACACGGCGTCGCGCCAGCGCCCGGACATCCGCGGGCCCATCATCCAGGCCGATCCGACCGTCGCCTGCCGCGCCTTCGTCAACCAGCCGGCGTACATCTACGAGAACTGCCTGATCCAGGCGCGCACCGCGCCGCCGGCGGGCACGCCCCTCGGCTCCACGACGTTCGGCGCGCCGGTGTACGCCTCGCCGCCGCAGCAGTCGCTGACGCTCAACACGAGCTTCCCGGTGACGCAGAAGTGGGCCGCGCAGTGGTCCACGACCTACGACGCCCAGCGCGGCGGCTTCGCCAGCAACCAGGTGACGCTGCAGCGCGAGCTGCACGACTGGCGCGCGGTGTTCGCCTTCACGCAGTCGCCGAACGGCAACTTCGGCTTCAACTTCTTCGTCGCGCTGAAGGCGCAGCCGGACCTGAAGTTCGACTACAACCGGCAGACCTTCCGCGCCCCGGGCCAGAGCGGGACGTTCTAGTCGCGCCCGCCGCCTTGTCGGGGAGCGTCGCGCGGTCGACATTCCCCGGATGAACGGCACCGAAGTGGTCATCGACGGGCGGGCCCTGACGCTCGCCTCGCTGCGCGCGGTCGCCGACGGCTCGGCGCGCGCCGTCCTGTCGCCCGAAGCGCGCGCCCGCATGCTGGCGACGCGCGCGGTGGTGGACGACATCGTGGCGCGCGACGCCGTGGTCTACGGCGTCACGACGGGCTTCGGCAAGCTGTCCGAGGTCGCCATCCCGCCCGACCGGCTGCGCGCCTTGCAGGTGAACCTGGTGCGCAGCCACGCCGCGGGCGTGGGCACGCCGCTGTCCACGCCCGAGGTGCGCGCGATGATGCTGCTGCGCGCCAACGTGCTCGCGTGCGGGCACTCCGGCGCGCGGCCGGAGCTCGTCGAGCTGCTGCTCGCGATGCTCGCGCAGGGCGTGCATCCCGTGGTGCCGGAGCAGGGGAGCGTCGGCGCGAGCGGCGACCTCGCGCCGCTGTCGCACCTGGCGCTGGTGCTGATCGGCGAGGGGGAGGCCGAGCATGGCGGCCGCGTGATGGCGGGCTGCGAGGCGCTGGCCGCGGCCGGCCTGTCGCCCGCGACGCTCGAGCCCAAGGAGGGCCTCGCGCTGGTGAACGGCACGCAGGCGCACGCCGCGGTGGGCGCGCTCGCGCTGGCCGAGGCGGTCGCGCTCTGGCAGACGGCGCACGCGGCGGGCGCGATGACCGTCGAGGCGCTCATGGGCACGCCCGACGCCTTCGACGCGCGCATCCACGACGTGCGCGGTCAGCACGGGCAGCGCGAGAGCGCCGCGCTGCTGCGCGCGCTGCTCGCCGACAGCGAGATCCGCGAGTCGCACCGGACGAACGATCCGCGCGTGCAGGACGCCTACGCGCTGCGCTGCATGCCGCAGGTGCACGGCCCGGTGCTCGACGCGCTGCGCTTCGCGGGCGGGCTGCTGGGGCGCGAGCTGAACGCCGCCACCGACAACCCGCTCGTCTTCGCCGACGGGACGATGCTGAGCGGCGGCAACTTCCACGGGCAGGCGGGCGCGATGGCCGCCGACGTGCTGGCGATCGCGCTCACGAACCTCGCGACGATGAGCGAGCGCCGCATCGACCGGCTGGTGCACCCGGACCTCAACCACGGGATGCCGGCCTTCCTCGCGAACGAGCCCGGGCTGGAGTCCGGCTTCATGATGGCGCAGGTCTCGGCCGCCGCGCTGGCGAGCGAGTGCAAGACCCTCGCGCATCCCGCCAGCGTCGACACCATCCCGACGGACGGCAGCAAGGAGGACGTCGTGCCGATGGCGATGGGGGCGGCGCTCAAGCTCCGCCGCGTCGTGCACAACGTCCGCCACGTGCTCGCCATCGAGCTGCTGTGCGGCGCGCGCGGGATCGACCTGCGCGCGCCGCTGCGGCCATCCGCCGGCGTGGCCGCCACGCACGCCGCGGTGCGCGCGCTCGTCGCGCCGCTGACGGGCGACCGCCCGCCGTCCCCCGACGTACGCCGCCTCGCGGACGCGATCGCCGAAGGGCGCTTCGTGCCCCAGGCGTCGCGCTTCGCCGACTCGATCCTCGCGGAGGTCCAGACGTGAGCGCTCCCATCACCGCTTCGTCCACCGCGCCGAATGCCGGCCTGCCCGGCGCGCGGCCCGTGCGCGCGCCGCGCGGCACCGCGCTCACCTGCAAGGGCTGGGAGCAGGAAGCGGCGCTGCGCATGCTGATGAACAACCTCGATCCCGACGTCGCCGAGCGGCCGGACGACCTGGTCGTGTACGGCGGGACCGGGCGCGCGGCGCGCAGCTGGGAGGCGTTCGATGCGATCGTCGCGGCGCTGCGCGCGCTCGAGGGCGACGAGACGCTGGTCGTGCAGAGCGGCAAGCCGGTGGCGGTGCTGCGCACGCATGCGGCCGCGCCGCGCGTCGTGATCGCCAACAGCAACCTCGTGCCGCGCTTCGCGACGTGGGACGAGTTCCGCCGGCTGGAGCAGCTCGGGCTCACGATGTACGGGCAGATGACCGCCGGCTCGTGGATCTACATCGGCTCGCAGGGGATCGTGCAGGGGACGTACGAGACCTTCGCGGCGGTCGCGAACCGGCACTTCGGCGGCTCGCTCGCCGGCCGCCTCGTGCTCACGGCGGGACTCGGCGGGATGGGCGGCGCGCAGACGCTGGCCGGCACGATGAACGGCGCCGTCGTGCTGGGCGTCGAGGTCGACGAGTCGCGCATCGACAAGCGGCTCGCGACGGGCTACTGCGACCGCAAGGCGCACGACCTGGACGAGGCGCTGGCGCAGGTGGAGCACGCGCGGCGCAGCGGCTCGGCGCTGTCGGTGGGGCTCGTCGGCAACGCGGCGGACGTCCTGCCGGAGCTGGTGCGCCGCGGCGTCGTGCCCGACGTCGTCACCGACCAGACGAGCGCCCACGACATGCTGCACGGCTACGTGCCCGCCGGCCTGACGCTGGCCGAGGCGGCCGCGCTGCGCGTCGACGATCCCGCGGAGTACGTCCGCCGCTCGACGGCGAGCGCGGTGCGGCACGTCGCCGCCATGCGCGCCCTGCAGAAGGCCGGCGCGGTCGCGTTCGACTACGGCAACAACATCCGCACGGTCGCCTACGACGCGGGCTTCGCGGAGGCGTTCGAGATCCCGGGCTTCGTGCCCGAGTACATCCGCCCGCTCTTCTGCGAGGGGAAGGGGCCGTTCCGCTGGGTCGCGCTCTCGGGCGATCCCGCCGACATCCACCGCACCGACGCGCTCGCGCTGGAGCTGTTCCCGCACGACCACGCGCTGCGCCGCTGGATCACGCTCGCGCGCGAGAAGATCCACTTCCAGGGGCTGCCGGCACGCATCTGCTGGCTGGGGCAGGGGGACCGCGCGCGCTTCGGCGTCGCGCTCAACGACCTCGTGGCGCGCGGCGAGCTCTCGGCGCCGATCGTGATCGGGCGCGACCACCTCGACACGGGCTCGGTCGCGTCGCCCTTCCGCGAGACGGAGGCGATGCGCGACGGCAGCGACGCGATCGCGGACTGGGCAATCCTCAACGCGCTCGTGAACGTGGCCAGCGGCGCGTCGTGGGTGTCGTTCCACCACGGCGGCGGCGTCGGCATCGGCAACTCGCTGCACGCCGGCCAGGTGACCGTGGCGGACGGATCGCCGCTGATGCGCGAGCGGCTGCAGCGCGTGCTGACGAACGATCCGGGGATGGGCGTCGCGCGGCACGCGGACGCGGGATACCCGGAAGCCATTGCGGCGGCGAGCCGCCACGGACTCAACCTTCCCATGCGGTGACGGCTCGGCGCTCGGCGCTGGGCGCTCACCCGGCGGCCGGGTGAGCGCCCAGCGCCGAGCGCCGACGGCCGTCGTACGCGGAGCCGGAGGCGCGCGATGCTCTCTGCCAGATTCAAGCCCTACCACGTCCCGCTCTTCCTCGCCAAGTACGCGTGGCTCAAGGCGCGCCGGCGGCCGGTCCTCGTGCACTTCGAGGCGACGCTGCGCTGCAACGCGCGCTGCGGCTTCTGCGACTACTGGAAGACGCCGGCGGAGACGAAGGCGGACGAGCTGAAGAGCTTCGCGGACGCCGCGCGCTACTTCAACCCGATGCTCGTCACGTGGACGGGCGGCGAGCCGCTGCTGCGCCGCGACCTCGAGTCGCTGGTGGCGGCGGTGAACGGCGCGGTGCGCCTCAAGTACGTCACGCTGATCACGCACGGCGGCATGCTGACGCCCGAGCGCGCGCAGTCGCTGTGGGACGCGGGCATCAACCAGTTCAGCATCTCGCTCGACTACCTGGACGGCCGCCACGACGTGGCGCGGGGGATTCCCGGCCTGACCGAGAAGATCTTCCGCACCGTCGATGCGATGCGCGCGCGCGGCATCGACAACATCCGCTTCAACACGGTCATCAAGGACGACAACCTCTCGCAGGTCTTCCCGATCGTCGAGAAGGCGGAGTCGCTGGGCTGCGGCGTGAACCTGAGCGTCTACACGGACTCGAAGAACGGGAACGTCGAGCACCTGATCCGCGACCCGCAGTACGACGAGATCGACGACCTGGTGGCGCGGCTGCTCGCGTTCAAGCGCCGCCGCCGCGGCGTCATCACGAACTCCGACTACTACCTCGAGCAGATCCCGCGCTACGTGCGCGGCGAGATGACGGAGCCGTGTCGCAGCGGCATCGACACGATCCACGTCAGCCCCACGGGCGGCGTGCGGCGCTGCCCGGACTTCCCGAGCGACTTCCACTGGTCGGAGTTCCGGAAGTACGAGCCGATCGACTGCAACGCGTGCTACTACGCCTGCCGCGGCGAGGCGCAGGCCCCGATCCGGATCGCGTCGCGCGTGCGGGACGTGATGGGGAACGTGCGGACGCCCGGGGTGATCTCGTGAGCGTCGAGCGGCGAGCGTCGAGCGTCGAGGGACATCCGTCGGCAACCGGTGCTCCGCTCACGAGAGAGGCAGACCCGCCGCTCGACGCTCGACGCTCGACGCTCCTCTTCACCAACGCCGCTCAGGTCGTCACCTGCGCCGGTCCCGCGCGCGCCCGTCGCGGCGCGGAGCTGCGTGACGCTGGCGTGCAGCCGCCAGGCACCGCGGTCGCGGTCGTGGACGGTCGCATCGCCGCCGTCGGGCCGCAGGACGCGCTGGAGCTGCGCTTCGCCGATGCCGACCGGATCGACTGCGGCGGGCGGCTGCTGATGCCCGGCCTCGTGGACTCGCACACGCACGCGATCTTCGGCCGCCCGCGCTTCGAGGAGCAGGAGCTGCGCGCGATGGGGCTCCCGTACATGGAGATCGCGAAGCGCGGCGGCGGGATCCACAGCTCGGTGCGCGACCTCCGCGCGCGGGCCGAGGACGAGCTGGTGGCGCTGGCGCTGCCGCGGCTGCGGCGGATCGCGTCGTACGGGACGACCACCGTCGAGGTGAAGTCGGGCTACGGCCTCACGGTCGTGGACGAGCTGAAGACGCTGCGGGTGATCCGCCGGCTGCAGGAGCTGCTCCCTCTGCGGCTGGTGCCGACCTGGCTGGGGGCGCACGAGGTGCCGCAGGAGTACCGGGCGCGGGGGGACCAGGGGCGGGCCGACTACCTCCGACTCCTCGTGCACGAGATGCTGCCCGCGGTGGCGGCGGAGGGGCTGGCCCGATTTGCTGACGTTTTCTGCGAGCCGGGCGTCTATACCGTGGCGGAGAGCCGCGTGCTGCTGGAGGCTGCCCGAGTGGCGGGCCTCGGCCTCAAGCTGCACGCCGACGAACTGCAGACGTCCGGCGCGGCCGAGCTGGCCGTCGCTCTGGGGGCCGCTTCGGCGGACCATCTGGCGGCGGTGAGCGAGGACGGCGTGCGGGCGCTCGCGGCCGGCGGCACCGTGGCGACCCTCCTCCCCGGGACCATGCTCTTCCTGGGGAGCGCGCGGCAGGCGCCCGCGCGCGCGCTGATCGACGCCGGGGCCCCCGTGGCCCTGGCGTCGGACTTCAACCCGGGGACGAGCCCCACCGTCAACTTCCCGCTCGTGCTCACCCTCGCCGTCAGCCAGCTCCGCCTGACCGCCGCCGAAGCGGTGGTCGCCGGAACCGTGAACGGTGCCGCCGCGCTCTCCCTCGCAGGGGAGACGGGGCAGCTCGCGCCCGGATTCTCGGCGGACCTGGCGCTGTTCGACGCCGAGGACGTGCGCGAGCTCCCGTACTGGTACGGCGACCGGCTGTGCCGCGGGACGTGGGTGGGCGGCGTGGCCTGTCACCCGTTCGAGGCACGTTTCACCTCGCAGCCCTGACCGGTGATGTCCGCGCTCGCCAAGATCAAGAAGCAAGCGGCCCAGCTGGAGCACGACCGACAGTACGACAAGGCGCTGGCCCTCTACACGCGCCTCCTGGACGCGTCGCCCGAGGCCGACGACGAGATCGACGTCGCGCTCTACAACCGGGCGGGCGACGTCGCGCTGCGTGCCGGCGACACGCCGCGCGCGGTCACGTACTACGAGCGCGCCCTCGACCTGTACGCCGCCGGCGGCTTCCTCAACAATGCGATCGCCCTCGGCGCCAAGATCCTGCGCCAGGCGCCGGAGCGCGCGGCCACGCATTACACGCTGGGCGTGCTGCACGCGAAGAAGGGCTTCCGCAGCGACGCGCGGCAGCACTTCCTGACCTACGCGGAGCGCATGCAGCGGGGCGGGCAGGGCGGCGAGGTGGCGCGCAGCCTGGCCGACTACGTCGTCCTCTGCGACGGGGCCGCGGATGCGCGGGCGGGCCTGGCCGCGCACCTCGCGACGGGCGGCGCGCGCCCGGCCGACCAGTCGGCCAAGCTGCAGGAGCTCCTCGACCAGGCGCTGCGCGCGGCCGGCCTCGGCGACGAGGCGACGGCCGAGTTCGAGACGCCGCGGGCCGGTGGCGCATCGCGCAACGCCGCGGCGGCGGACCTCGTCTTCCTGGACCTCGACGCGGCGGCGATCGAGGAGGCGGCGGCCGCGCACGAGGCGCCGCTCGACCTGCTGTCGTCGGTGGACTTCTCCGAGCCCGCGGCGGCCGAGGCGCCCGCGTGGGCGGATGCGCCGTCCATCGACCTCGACCTGTCCGCGCCGGCCGCGACCGGCGCACCGCTGGCCTCGCTGCCCGGCGAGCTCCCGCCCCTCGCGCCGTCGATGGTCGCGCTGGACGGGGGACGTGGCGACGGCGACTGGGCGCACGCCGCCGAGTCGCCGCTGGCGATCGACGTCGACGTCCCGGTCGGCGTGCCGGCGTTCGCGGACGCGGACCTCGCGAGCATCGATCTGGAGTCGGCCGTCGTCGAGCACGCGGTCGAGGCGCCGGTGGGGCTCGGACTCGAGCTGCTGGACGTCGAGCCCCTGGACGTGGAGGCTCCCGATACGCCCGACGAGTCGCCCGTCGCGTGGAGCGACGCGAGTGTGGACCTGCCCCTGCTGGTCGACGACTTCGCCGCCGACGTGGCGGCAGCGCCCGCGGTTGAGCAGGCGGCGGAGCAGGCCGAGGAGCCGCTGCTGGAGCTGGAAGCGCACGACCTCGTATCGCCGGTCGCGCAGGTCGCGGCGCCCGCTCCGGCACCGGAGCCTGCGCCCGCGGCCGCCGTGGTCCCCGACTCCGACGGCCTCGACCTCGGCGCATGGCTCCGCGACAGCGAGCCCGCGAAGAGCACGCGCCTGATCGCGCCCACGATGCCCACGACGGGCGACGAGGAGGCCGACTTCCAGGCGACGCTGCAGGCGTTCAAGGCGGGCATCGCGCGCTCCCTGGAGGACGCCGACTTCGACGCGCACTACGACCTCGGCGTCGCGTACAAGGAGATGGGGCTGCTGGAGGAGGCGATCGGCGAGTTCCAGAAGGCCGCGCGGGCGCCGGGCCGTCCGCTGCGCGCGATGGAGGCGCTCGCGTCGTGCTTCCTGGAGCGTGGCGAGCCGGATCTCGTGCTCTCGACGCTCGCGCCGGTCGCGGGGACGCTGTCGGGCGACGCGCCGGCCACATCGGAGGCACCGCAGCAGGTCGCCCTGTGCTACCTTCTGGGAGCCGCGTCGCAGGAGGTCGGTCGTGTCGACGACGCGCGGGCCTGGTACCTCCGGGTCCTGGCGACCGACTATGCTTTCCGCGACGCCGCCACGCGGCTCGCCTCGCTCTCACCGCCGACCAGATGACCGTGTCCGCGCGCTCCCGCGCCGACGTCGCCGCAGCCCTGCAGGACATCCAGGCCCCCGTGCGCGCACGCCTCGACCGAGTGTCGGGCGAGATCTGGCGCATCGTGGCGACCGACCTGGCGATCGCCGACGAGGTCAACCAGCACCTCGCGGCGATGAAGGGCAAGATGTTCCGCCCCACGCTCGTGCTGCTGTCGAGCGCGGTCGACGACACGCCGGAGGAGCGCGCGATCCCGATCGCCGCCACGCTCGAGGTGCTGCACCTCGCGACGCTCGTGCACGACGACGCGGTGGACCACTCGGTGCTGCGCCGCGGCATGCCGACGATCAACGCCCTGTTCAGCCATCAGGTGAGCGTGATCATGGGCGACTTCCTCTACGCCCGCGCGCTCACGGAGCTCGTGCGCCTGAACGACTGGGACGTCGCCCGCGTCTTCGCCGATGCGTCCACCACGATGACCCTCGGCGAGATGCGGCAGCTGGGCGCGATCGACGCGCTCGCGTTCTCCGAGGACGACTACGACGCGCTCATCCGCGCCAAGACCGCGTCGCTCTTCCGCGCCGCCTGCGAGCTCGGCGCGCTGACCGGCGCGCGCCGCCACCGCGAGGCGCTGGTGCGCTACGGCGAGCGGCTCGGGATGGCCTTCCAGGTCGCCGACGACCTGCTCGACTACACCGAAGGGCAGGAGATGACCGGCAAGCCGACGGGCCTCGACCTTCGCGAGCACAAGGTCACGCTGCCGCTCATCGCCGCGCTGCGGAGCATGGCGCCGGCCGGCCGCCGGAGCGTCGAGGAGCTGTTCGCGACCGCGGAGCCGACCGACGCCCAGGTGGCCGAGATCATCGCGCTGGTGAGCGAGCACGGGGGGCTGGAGTACGCCCGCCGCCGCGGCGACCAGTTCGCCCGCGAGGCCGAGGAGGCGCTCGCGGACCTGCCCGACACGCCGGTGCGCGCGTCCCTGGTGGACGCCATCGGGTACGTTCTGGACCGCCGCTGGTAGGCCGGGGTATGGCAACGCGCAACACGTCGTCCCGCCGCCGGCCGCGCTTCCACGCCGGCGTGCTCGCCGCTGGCTTCATCGCCGGTGGGCTGCTCACCCAGGTCGCGCGGCGCTTCCTGCCGCCGGGCGCGGTGAAGGAGTTCCTGACCACGGGCGTCACGCCCGCGCTGGGACCGCTCTCGATCGACCTCGTTATATTGAAGTTCGCACTCGGACCGATCGCGCTGGACGTGTCGCTCCTGAGCCTCGTCGGCGTCCTGCTCGCCTACCTCATCGCTCGGTCGCTCTTCTAGGAGACCGCCATGTTCAGCAACATCGGCCTGCCCGAGATCCTCATCATCCTGCTGATCGTCCTCATCCTCTTCGGGGCGAAGCGCATCCCCGAGGTCGCGGGCTCGCTCGGCAAGGGCATCAACGAGTTCAAGCGCAACATGAGCGAGGCGCAGCGCGCCATCACGGAGCCGGCGCGCGACGAGACGCGCAGCATCGGCGCCGAGCGCGAGGTGCCCCGGCCGGTCGAGACGGCGGCCGAGGAAGAGGCCCGGCAGCCGAAGCGTCTGCTGAGCTGAGCCTCGCACCACGCGAGAAGGCCCCGGATGCATCGCGCCTCCGGGGCCTTCGTGCATCCACCGGTCGTGAGGTGCTGAAAGCGACGCGGGGCCGCGACTCGATCCGAGTCGCGGCCCCGCGTCGCTCGCGTGCGGCGCCGGTCAGCCCGCCGACTGCGCGCGCTGCGCCGCGAGGACGTCCTTGCGGTTGTCCTCGAGCTTCGCGCTCTCGCGCAGGCTGGAGAGGTACTCGCGCACGCGCGACTGGCGGAGCGCCTGCGTGATCTGGCGACGCTGCTGCGTCTTCTGCGCCTGCCACGCGCCCTTGTCCGCGTTGACGCGCTGGTCCACGCGCAGCACGACCACCGCGTCGCGCGAGATGACTGGCGCGCTGATCTGGTTCACCGGGACGCCGAACGCCGCGCCGTGCGCCGCCGTGAACTGACCGAGGCCGGGCACCAGCGACGTGCGCGTGAACATCGGCGTCGTGCCGAGCTCCACGCCCTTCGTCGCCTGCGCCGCCGCCTCGAAGCCCTTCGTGCGCGCGGCGGCCGCGAACTCCTGCGCGCGCGGCAGCAGCAGCTCCAGCTTCTTCTCGCGCTGCAGGCGGCGGAGGATCTCGTCGCGCACCTCGGCCAGCGGCTGCGCGCCGCCGGGCGTGAGCGAGTCGAGGCGCGCGAGGTAGTACGCCTCGGGCGCGTCGAACAGGTCGCTCGACTCGCCGACCTTCGCGCCGCCGAACGCCCACGCGCTCACGCTCGGCACGTAGCGGCCGTTCGCCGTCAGCGGCTCCTTCTCGATCGCGACGACCTGCGTCTTCGGCAGGTTGTACTTCGCCGCGGCCGCATCGAACTTCTTCGGATCCTCCGCGGCGGCGGCGTCCTTCGCCAGCGCGTCGGCCGCGCGATCGGTGCGCGCCGCCGTCGAGTCGCTCTGGCCGATGCGCACGAGGATGTGGCGCACCGCGAGCGTGTCGCCGTTCTTCGCGTCGACGCGGATGACGTGATAGCCGAACGGCGTCGCCACCGGCTGCGAGAGCTGGCCGGGCTGCAGCGCGTACGCCGCGGCCTCGAACTCCGGCACGAAGCGGCCGCGCGGGCCGCGGCCCAGGTCACCGCCCTGCGCGCCCGACGCGCTGTCGGCCGACTCGCGGCGCGCGACGTCCTCGAACTTCGCGCCGGCCGCGATCTCGTCGCGCAGCGCCTGCGCGCGCTGGCGCGCGGCGGTCGAGTCCTCCGCCGTCACCGTGCGCGGGATCGCGACCAGCGAGACGACCGCGCGGCCGGGCCGCTCGAACGTCTTGCGGTTGCGCTCGTAGTACGCCGACACGTCCGCGTCGCTCACCTTCACCGCGGAGTCTGGGATGAGCTCCGGGCGGAACGCGGCGTACGTCACGCGCGCCGAGTCGTGCGTGTCCTGCCAGAGCGCCCACAGGCGCGCGTCGGACGCGTAGACGTCGCTCGCGACCTGCGCGAACAGCTTCTGCTTCGGGATCTCGCTGCGGTAGTACGCCTCGAGGTACTGCAGGATGCCCTGCGCCTTCGCCGCCGGGTTGGCGAGGAAGCGACGGTACTTCTCGGGGTCGAACTGCCCGTCCGTCTGCAGCTCGGGGTTCTGCAGCAGCTCGGGCGGCGGCGACGTCTGCGCCGCCGCGATGATCTCCGCGTCGGTCACCTGGATGCCGCGGCGATCGAGCTCCTGGCGCACCAGGCGGTCGTTCACCAGGTCGTCGAAGACGGCCTGCTCGAGCTGCTGGCGCTCGTCGAGCGTGAGGCCGCGGCCGAGGCGCTGGCTCTCCTGCTGCTCGCGGAGCTGCACCGCGCGGAAGTACTCCGTCGCGAGGATGTCCTCCCCGTTCACCTCCGCGATCGCGGTGTTGGAGGTGACGACGTCGCGGTTCAGCAGGCCGGACGTCTCCACGAGCAGGAAGCCGCCGACGAACGCGACGATCAGGATGATCCAGACGTACTTCGCGGCGCTCCGCATCGATTGCAGCACGGGGCGTAACTCCTGGCGGGAAGCGAGAGGGGATGGAACGGGGGACGACGTCCGCGCGCGTGTGGGGCTCGCAGCGCGTGCGGACGGGAGCGGAACAGCCGCCAAAGCTACCGGGCGCCGACGGCTAAAATCAAGGGAACGCGGGACTTCGGGCGCCCGGTCGCGTTGACGCTGCTCGGCCGGCCCGTATATCTTCCCGGGCCTCGCAGCCCGGGCCGGTCGCGCCGGGCGTCGCGGTCCGCGGCGTCGTCCGCGGCGATACCCGCCGGCCGCGGACCGCGTTCCGCCGACGGTCCCTCCCGCCCGCCGCCAGGACATGGCCGATCCCGACCGGCTCGACGAGCTAGAGCGCAAGTTCGCGGAGAACCCGCGGCGCTACTTCGCCCCGCTCGCCAACGAGTACCGGAAGTCCGGCGACCTCGCGACCGCGATCCGCATCTGTCGCGAGCAGCTGGCCAGCTATCCCGGCCACATGAGCGGGCACGTGGTGCTGGGGCAGGCGCTCTACGAGTCGCGGAAGCCGGAGGAGGCACAGCGCTCGTTCGAGCGGGCGCTGGAGCTCGACCCCGAGAACCTGATCGCGCTCCGGCACCTGGGCGACATCGCCCGCGACCGCGGCGACGGAACGGCGGCGCGCGCCTGGTACCAGCGGGTGCTGGAGGCCGACCCGCGCAACGACGACATCGCCGCGCAACTGCAGCAGCTGGCGCCGGCGGCCCAGCGCGTCGCGCCGCCCGCGCCGGCGCCCGTGACGGAGACGTACGTCGCGCCGCCGCCACCGCCGGCCCCCGCGCTGGAGCCGCTCGAGTGGTCCGCCCTCGACCTCGAGCTCCCGGGCGATGCCACGGCCGCCGAGACGCCGCACGAGACCGCGGAGCTGCCCGTGGCCGCGCCGAGCAACGAGGCGCCGCTGGCGGAGCCGCCCGCCGCGCCGGCGTCGGAGCCGGAGCGCTGGACCGGGCCGCTCGACCTCGACGACGAGCTGCTCGAGCTGCCGCCCGCGGCGTCCGCCACGCCCGAGGCCGACGCTGCCGCGGCACCCGCCGTGGACGCGGCCGTGACGAACCCGCTGCCCGAGCCGGTGGCGCTGGACCCGGTGGACTGGGCCGAGCTGCTGCCGGACGAGCTGGAGGCGGAGGTCGCCCCGACGGCGGAGGAGGAGCCGGCCACACAGCCCGACGCGGAGCCCGACGTGGAGCCCGACGCGGAGCCCGACGCGGAGCCCGAGATCGAGCCGGTGGCTGAAGCGCCTGTCGAGCCCGGGCCCGACGCCGTGGTCTCGACGATCGAGGAGGTGTGGGTGCCCGCGGCGTCCAGCCCGGTCGTCGAGGTCGAGGAGACCGTCGAGCCGGCGCCGGAGCCCGATGCCGAGGAGCCGCTCGCGGACGCGCCGGTCGCGGAGGAGCCCGCGGTCGAGGCGCCCGAGGAGGTGAAGGAGCCCGTCGCTCCCGAGCCCGCGTCGGCCGTCGAGCCGGAGCCCGAGCCGGTGCCGGTCGCGCTCGAGTTCGTGCACGACTGGAGCGATGCGGCCGAGTCCGCGAGCGAGCCGTTGCCCGTCGACGAGCCGGAGCCCGTCGTCAGCGAGGCCGGCTGGGTCGACGCACTGCCCGAGGACGCGTCGCCCGACCTGCTCGACGTCGTGGAGGCCGCGGTCGAGACGGAGGTCGAGTCGCCGCTGGCCGAGGACGCGTGGACCGAGCTGCTCGAACCGGCGGCTGAGACGGCGTCGGTGGAGCCGGTCACCGAGCCGGTCACCGAGCCGGTCACCGAGCCGGAGCCGGAGCCCACGTACGACCCGGTCGTCGGGCTCGACCTGCCGCCGATCGCGACCGACGAGCCGGAGCCGTATCCGGCCGCGAACGAGCGCCCGACGCCGGCGATCAGCATCCCCTCGGTGCCGTTCGTGACCGAGACCATGGCCGGCCTGCTCCTGAGCCAGGGACACCTCGACCAGGCGCTCGACGTCTACGTGCAGCTGGCCGCGCAGCGTCCGCAGGACGAGGCGCTGGCCGCCCGGGTGGCCGACCTGCGCGCGAGCCAGCAGCCGCGCGTCGAGGAGCCGGTCGCGGCGCCCGTCGAGACGGGGTCCACCGCGGGCGCCTTCTTCGCGGCGCTCGCGGGCGGCGCGTCGGCGGTCGCCGAGCCGCCGGCCGCGCCGCCCGCCGAGCTGCCGGCCACGGAGACGCCGGCCGCGCCCGAGGCGATCCAGACCTCGCCGCGCGGGCTGTTCGGCGGCGACGCGCACGCGGATGACGAGCGGGCCGCACGCCGGCTCGCCGACGCGTTCTCGTCGTCGGCGTCGCCCGCGACGTCGCTGGCCGACGCGCTCTTCGTGAGCCCACCGTCGCTGCCGGCCGCCGCCACGCCGCCGGCGCCCGCTCCGCCGGCCGAGGAGGCGCCGTATGGCCTCGGCGACTTCTCGTTCGAGCGGTTCTTCGAGGGGCTCGAGGAGGGCGCGCCCGCGGACGGTGCGACGCCGCCCAGCGATGCGCCCGCGCACGCGTGGAGCGATGCCGGCGCCGTCGCCGAGGTGCAGCCGGAGCCGGCGCGCCCCGCGACGCCCGCCGCGCCGATGCCCGTCGTCGACGAGACGCCCGCGCGCACGACGACCGACGACGAGGACCTCGCGCAGTTCCACGCGTGGCTGAAGGGGCTGTCGGTGTGAGGATCGCCCTCCTGAACGGCCCCAATCTGAACCTCCTCGGCACGCGCGAGCCGGCGCTGTACGGCCGCGACACGCTCGCCGACGTGGAGGCGCACCTGCAGCGCGTCGCGTCGGAGCTCGACGTCGAGGTCACGGCCGCGCAGCGCAACGGCGAGGGCGAGCTGGTGGACCTCATCCACGCGCTGCGCGGCGACGCGCACGGCGTCGTGCTGAACGCGGGCGCGTACAGCCACACGAGCCTCGCCATCCGCGACGCGCTCACCGGCGTCGCGCTCCCCTTCGTGGAGGTGCACGTGACCAACGTCTACGCGCGCGAGCCCGAGCGCCGTCACTCGATGCTCGCGTCGGCCGCGGTGGGCGTCGTGTGCGGCCTGGGCGTGATGGGTTACGAGCTCGCGCTGCGCGGGCTCGTCGCGCACCTGCGCGCACGTGAGGTCGCGTCGCGTGGCTGACGCACGGTCGTCGCGGCTCGCCGCGCTGGTCGACGCGATGCAGCACGCGCATCTCGACGCGCTGCTCGTCACCAGCCTGCCGAACGTCCGCTACCTGACCGGCTTCGGCGGCACGAGCGCGCTGCTGCTGGTCACGCATCGCGGCGACGTCGTGCTCATCACCGACTTCCGCTACCAGACGCAGGCGGCGGAGCAGGTGGGCGACCGCGCGCGCGTGGTGATCGAGGCGCAGAGCCTGTGGACCGGCCTCTGGCAGCAGCTCGCCGCGCTCGCGTACGTCGAGGTGGTCGGCTTCGAGAGCGCGCACGTGCTGCACCGCGACTTCCAGCGGCTGCTCGACGCCGGCGCGCGCTGGACGTGGCGTCCGACCGCCGATCTGGTCGAGCGCCTGCGCGAGCACAAGGACGCCGACGAGGTCGCGCGCATCCGCGAGGCGGGCGTCGTCGCGGTGACCGCGCTCGAGCGGACGCTGGCCGAGGTGCGGCCCGGGCTCACCGAGCTGGCCGTCGCGGGCATCCTCGAGCGCGCGCTGCGCGAGGCGGGGAGCGAGGGCTTCCCGTTCGAGACGATCGTCGCCAGCGGGCCGCGCGCCGCGCTCCCGCATGCGCGCGCGGCCGCGCGCGAGCTGCAGCGCGGCGACTTCCTGCTCATCGACTTCGGCGCCATCGTCGAGGGCTACTGCGCCGACGTGACCCGTACGGTCGTGCTCGGACGGGCCGACGAGCGGCAGCGCGAGGTCTACGACGTCGTGCGCGCGGCCAACGCGCTGGCCAGCGCGCAGGTGCGGGTCGGCCAGACGGGCCGGGATGCCGACGCCCTGGCGCGCGACTACATTGACGGGCGCGGCTACGGCGATGCCTTCGGGCACAGCCTCGGCCACGGAATCGGGCTGGAGGTGCACGAGGCCCCGCGGCTGGCGCGGTCGGCCGAGGCGATCCTCCCGCCCGATTCGGTCGTGACCATCGAGCCCGGGATCTACCTGCCCGGCTGGGGCGGCGTGCGCATCGAGGACGACGTGCATCTCGCTCCGACCGGCCCCGAAGTCCTGACGCACTTCACGCGGGAGCTGCTCGAGCTCTCGTGAACACTGCACGCGGGCGCGCCTCGCGGACGGCTCCGGCCTCCGCGCGGCGCGGTCGCGTTCCGCCGCTCCGGCCGCGCGCCGTCCGTCCCACCCTCCACGGTCCCATGATCGACCTCCGCTACGTCAAGAAGCTCATCGAGATGCTCGACGGCTCGTCCGTCGACTCGATCGAGATCTCCTCCGACAAGGGGATGAAGCTCCGCATCTCGAAGACGCCGCAGCAGCGGGGCACGGTGCAGATGGCGGCGCCGGTCTCGATGCCGCCGATGATGGCGCCGGTGCCGTCGGGCGTCGGGCGGCCGACGCCGTCGGAGGGCCTCTCGACCATCGTCGAGTCGCGCGACGAGGGCGCGCGCAGCGAGGCGCCGAAGGCCAAGGGGCTGGAGATCAAGTCGCCGATGGTCGGGACGTTCTACGCCTCGCCGGAGCCCGGCGCCAAGGCGTACGCGACCGTCGGCCAGCGCATCAGCAAGGGCCAGATCGTCTGCATCATCGAGGCGATGAAGATCATGAACGAGATCGAGAGCGAGTACGACGGCGTGATCACCGAGGTCCTCGCGCAGGACGCGCATCCGGTCGAGTACGGCCAGGTGCTGTTCCGCATCGATCCGAACGGCTGATCGTGTTCAAGAAAGTCCTCATCGCGAATCGCGGCGAGATCGCCCTGCGCGTCATCCGCGCCTGCCGCGAGCTGGGCGTGCAGACGGTCGCCGTCTACTCGGAGGCGGACCGCGAGAGCCTGCACGTGCGCTTCGCCGACGACGACGTGTGCATCGGTCCCGCCTCGAGCCGCGAGTCGTACCTCAACATCCCGCGCATCATCGCGGCCGCCGAGATCACCGGCGCCGACGCGATCCATCCCGGCTACGGCTTCCTGGCCGAGAACGCGGAGTTCGCGGAGACGTGCGCCGCGAGCAACATCGCCTTCATCGGCCCCACCGCGGCGCAGATCCGCGTGATGGGCGACAAGGCGGCCGCGCGCAAGGCGATGATGGACGTCGGCGTCCCCATCGTCCCCGGCACGCCGGGCCCGGTCGAGGATCCCGACGAGGCGCTCGCGTTCGCGGAGCAGATCGGCTTCCCGGTCATCATCAAGGCGGCGGCGGGCGGCGGCGGGAAGGGGATGCGCGTCGCCAACGACGTCGACGACTTCGCGCGCTCGTTCCAGCTCGCGCGCTCCGAGGCGCTGTCGGCGTTCGGCAACGGCGACGTCTACGTCGAGAAGTACCTCACGCGGCCGCGCCACGTCGAGTTCCAGATCCTCGGCGACAAGCACGGGAACGTGATCCACCTGGGAGAGCGCGACTGCTCGGTGCAGCGCCGCCACCAGAAGCTCGTCGAGGAGGCGCCGTGCCCGGTGATGACGCCGGAGCTGCGCCAGGCGATGGGCGACGCGGCGGTGAAGGGCGCGAAGGCGATCGACTACGTCGGCGCCGGCACGATCGAGATGCTGCTGAACGAGGACCGCTCGTTCTACTTCATGGAGATGAACACCCGCATCCAGGTCGAGCATCCGGTGACGGAGCAGCTCACGGGTGTGGACCTCGTGAAGGAGCAGATCCGCGTCGCGGCCGGCCTGCCGATGACGGTCACCGAGCTGCCGCCGCTGCGCGGCCACGTGATCGAGTGCCGCGTGAACGCCGAGGACCCGGTGCGCAACTTCCAGCCGTCTCCGGGGCACATCACCACGTTCCATCCGCCGGGCGGGCCGGGCGTGCGGCTCGACACGCACGTCTACGCCGGCTACTCGGTGCCCCCGTTCTACGACTCGCTCGTCGCCAAGCTCATCGTGCAGGGGAGCACGCGCGAGGAGGCGATGAAGCGCATGCAGCTGGCGCTCGAGACGTTCGTGATCGAGGGCGTCTCGACGACGATGCCGTTCCTCGCGCGCGTGATGCAGCACCCGCAGTTCCAGGCCGGCGACGTCGACACCAAGTGGCTGGAGCGCGAGTTCGACCGGCTGAAGGCGGAGGTGCTGAAGCCGGACCCGCACGCGCCCCACGGTCCGGGGCTGCGGGAGCACTGAGTGCGACTCGACGTCCTCTTCGGGGTCGGCGCGCTCACCCCGGGTGACGTCGCGGGGCGCGTGGTCGCGGTCATCGACGTGCTGCGCGCCTCGTCCACGATCGCGACGGCGCTCGCCAACGGCGCGCGCAGCATCGTGCCGCTCGAGAGCTCGGACGAGGTCGTCCTGCGGTCGCGCCAGTTCGAGCGGCGCGACGTGAAGCTGGCCGGCGAGCGCCGCATGCTCCCGATCCCCGGCTTCGACCTCGGGAACTCGCCGGGCGAGTACACGCCCGAGGCGGTCGAGGGGAAGACGATCCTGTTCGCCACCACCAACGGCACGCCCGCGCTGGTGGCGACGCAGGGCGCGCGTGACGTGATCGTGGCCTCGTACGTCAACCTCAAGGCCTCGCTCGCCTTCCTGCGGACGGCGGCCCGGGGCGGGGCCGACGTCATGATCCTCTGCGCGGGCCGGGAGCGGCACTTCGCGCTCGAGGACGCGGCCTGCGCGGGGCGCATCGTCCGTGGGCTGATGCGGCGCCGGCCGGACGTGGCGCTGAACGACGCGGCGCAGGCGTGCGTGCTGCTCGACCGCCGCTACGGCGACCGGCTCGACCTGCTGTTCGCCGACGCGGTGCACGGGCGCGCGCTGGCCGAGGCAGGCTTCTCGGCCGATCTCGACGCGTGCGCGGCGATCGACGCGCAGGAAGTGGTGCCCGTCTACTACGATCGACAGATCACGAAGCTGGGACCCGGCTGGGAGCGGTGACGCTCGGCCCGGGTCGGAGGGTCGGCGGCAGGTGAACGGCAGAGGTGCAACGTGGGCGTGAGAGCCCTGTTCGGTGCGGGGCCCGACGAGCCCGAGGTGACGACCGCCCGCGGCGCCCGCAAGCGCGCCGCGGTCGAGGTAGCGCCCGAGCCCAATCCCCGCGACCTGCTGCGCGCACAGCGGCGCGCCGCGCTCCGCGACGAGGTCGGCGCGCTGGCGTGGCTGGCGCTCGCGATCTTCCTGGGCGGCGTGCTGCTGGCCGCCGCGTGGAGCGCCATCAGCGCGGGCGACGGCACCGACGCGGTGCGCGGCCCGTTCGGCGCGATCGGCTCCCTCGTCGCGACGCCGCTGCTCACGATCCTCGGCTGGACGGGCGCGCTCTTCCTTCCGTTCGCGCCGTTCGTGCACGCGCTCCGCCGCTTCGGGCGGCTGAGCGCGCGCGACGACCGCAACTGGCTCCTCTTCCTGGGCGGCTGCGCGCTGCTCACGCCCGTGGTCGTCGCGCTGGCGCTGGGCGTCGGCCGCGACTCGAACCTCGCCGTCGGCGTGTGGGGCGGGTTCGTCGCGTTCTACGCGGTCACCGGCTTCGGCGCGTTCGGCGCCTGGCTGCTGATGGCGTTCGCGCTCTGCGCGCTGACGATCGGCACGCTCGCCTGGAACCCGGTGCGCGCGCTGCTCGCGGGGCGTCCCGCGGCGGCGGCGTCCGAAGCCGACGACACGGCGGACGTCGCCGCGATCGACGGCGAGGTCGCGCCGCGCAAGCGCCGCAGCCGCGCGGCCGCGATCGTCGAGGACATCGCGGTCGCGCTGGAGCCCGCGCCCGAGGAGATGCCCGCGCTCGATCCGGTGCTGGCGAAGCGCGCGCTCACGCCCGCCGCGCCCGAGCCCGTGGTGCCGGCCGAGGAGGCGAGGCGCGGCAAGCGCACGAAGGCCGACGCGAAGGCCGACACCGACGCGGCCGCGGTCGGGAAGCTCGTCGCGGAGATGCAGGCCGCCGACGCGGCCACGGCCGAGACGATGGCCGAGCGCCCGCCCAAGGCGATCCTGTCCGAGGCGCCGCCGCGCAACGCGGAGGTCGGGCGCAAGGAGCTCGACGCCGCCGCGCAGCGCCTCGAGGAGGTGCTGCGCACCTTCAAGATCGACGGGCGCATCACGGGCCGCACGGTCGGCCCGACGGTGACGCAGTTCGAGTACGAGCCCGCCGCGGGCGTGAAGGTGCGGCAGATCGCGTCGCTCTCCGACGACCTGGCGCTCGCGATGCGCGCGCCGAGCATCCGCATCGTCGCGCCGATCCCGGGGAAGGGCGCCGTCGGCATCGAGGTCCCGAACGCGACGCGCGAGATGGTCGTCTTCCGCGAGCTCGTCGACCACCCCGAGTTCGACCACGCCAAGGCGGCGCTCCCGATCGCGCTCGGCAAGGATCTCGAAGGGAAGCCGGTCATCGCCGACCTGGCGAAGATGCCGCACCTGCTGATCGCGGGCGCGACGGGCGCGGGCAAGTCGGTGGCCGTGAACACGATCATCACGAGCCTCATCTACCGGCACACGCCCGAGACGCTGCGCTTCCTGATGGTCGACCCGAAGATGGTCGAGCTGTCCGTGTACAACGACCTGCCGCACATGCGACACAAGGTCATCACGGACAGCAAGGACGCGGCGTCGGTGCTGAAGTGGGCGATCATGACGATGGAGGAGCGCTACGAGCTCCTCGCCGCCAACGGCTGCCGCAACCTGCAGGACTTCAACAAGCGCGTGCGCGACGGCGTGCCGCTGCTGAAGCCGCGCAACCCGGAAGTCGCGTTCGAGGACCGCACGTACACGAAGGGCGCGCTCCCGTACATCGTCGTCATCATCGACGAGATGGCGGACCTGATGATGACGGTGCAGGGTGAGGTCGAGACGCCCATCGCGCGGCTGGCGCAGAAGGCGCGCGCGATCGGCATCCACCTGATCATCGCCACGCAGCGCCCCAGCGTGAACGTCATCACGGGCCTCATCAAGGCGAACTTCCCGAGCCGCATCGCGTTCCGCGTGGCGTCGCAGATCGACAGCCGCACCATCCTCGACGGCATGGGGGCCGAGACGCTGCTGGGCAACGGCGACATGCTCTTCATCCCGCCGGGGAAGAGCGAGCCGTCGCGCCTGCAGGGCGCCTACCTCTCCAGCGAGGAGACGGAGCGCCTGATGGACTGGTACCGCGACCGGAAGAACGGCACGTCGGCGGAGGCGCGCGATCTCGCGGCCGCGATCGACGCGGCGCAGGCCGACGACGAGGAGGACATCCTCGAGATGGTGCGCAAGCGCGAGGCGCTGGCGGCCGGCCAGGACGCGGGCGACGAGGAGTCGGCCAGCGGCGAGCGCGACAAGCTGTTCTTCGACGCGGCCGAGGTGTGCATCCAGAACCAGGGCGGCTCCACGTCGCTGCTGCAGCGCCGGCTGAAGATCGGCTACGGCCGCGCTGCGCGCGTCATCGACCAGCTGCACGCGGCAGGGATCCTCGGGCCGCCGGACGGGTCCAAGCCTCGCGACGTGCTGGTCGGCATCGAGGAGCTGCCGCGGTTCGTCGGCGGCGGGAACGCCCGCGACTGAGAAGGTCAGAGCGGGACCGGCCGGGCATCAGTAGCTTCCGATCCGCGGGGCGCGACGCGTGCGCCCCGAACCCGGCGCTCGAGCGGGCGCCCCAACAGTCAGGAGTCGTCCATGTCGTCGTTCCCCCGCCGCAGCGCGCTGCTCGCCGCCGGCCTCGTCCTGCCCGTCCTCGCCGGCGCGCAGGAGCCGGCCGCGCTGCCGTTCGAGCAGGTCGCGGCGACCATCAAGCCCGGCACGTGGACCTGGACGGCCAAGCTGACCGCCAACGGCGCGCCGCAGGAGTTCGGCACGCGTACGCTGACGCTGCAGAAGGCCAAGGTCGGCACCGGCTGGCTGCTGCTCGATGCCCAGTCGAACGCGATGGTCACGATGTCCGACTCGTTGGTGCTCGCCGCGGCCGACCTGGGCGCGGTGAGCCGCTCGCTGAACATGAAGACGCCCATGGGCGACGCGAGCCTGGCGATGACCTTCACCGCGGACAGCGTGAAGGGCGCGCTCAACGCGCCGGGACAGTCGCAGACGATCGCGACCCGGAACGTCAAGGGCGCGCTGACCAACGACGGCGTCCTGCTGCTGGCGCTCGGGCGGCTGCCGCTGTCGGAGAAGTGGAGCGGCCGGGTGGAGCTGCTCAACCCGCAGTCCGGCGCGACGATGCCGCTGACGCTCGCGGTGAAGGGGAGCGAGAAGGTGACGGTGCCCGCGGGCGCGTTCGACACGTGGGTCGTCGAGAGCACGGGCGGGCCGGCGGCGCTCACGTTCTACGTCGCGAAGGGCGGCCCGGTGGTGCGGCTGGTCCAGGCCGTCCCGCAGATGGGCGGGACGATGGAGTCGGTGCTGCAGAAGCCCTGAGCCAGGGCGGTCGGCCCGGCAGTGCGAGGGGCGGCGATCCGGGAGGATCGCCGCCCCTCCTGCGTACGGGCCCGCCGGACTGCAGAATGTTCGTTCAGACGGTTGACCAATTCTGCCCCGGCTGTATCGTGTCGTCCCAGCCATACGCTTCCGGTCGCCGCCCCCCACCCGCGGTGCGCCCGAGGCACTCGACGGCGCCGGCACCGAACGTTGATCGCCGCTGCTGGCGCCTACCCACCCCGGAGGTGTGCTGATGGTCGTGCTGCGTGGAGGCCGCTGGTCCCTAAGTGCCACTGCTCTTCTGTCCCTCTCCGTCGGAGCGGTCACGCTCGGCGCGCCGGCCGCCCTGCGGGCGCAGGGCGAGGTGGGGAGCCTCACCGGACGCGTGACGGAGGCCGGGGCCGCGACGCCCGTCGCCGGTGCCAGCATCCGCGTCCTCGTGCTCACCACCCGGGCCGTCGTCGGCGGCGCGAACAGCAACGAGGACGGCCGGTACCGCGTCGGCAACCTCCAGCCGGGCACGTACGCGGTGAACGTCTCGCGCATCGGATACCGCCCGCGCACCGACACGGTGCGCGTCAGCGCGGGAGCGGCCACCACGCACGACGTCGCGATCGGCGAGGGCGCGTCGATCCTGTCGCAGGTCGTGACGACGGCGTCGCGCGGCGCCTCCGAGCGGCTGCAGGAGGTCCCGGCCTCGATCTCGGTCGTGAACACGGAGGTCATCGAGACGCGGCCCACGGTCACGGCCATCGAGCACCTGCGCGAGACGCCCGGCATCAACATCTCGACGGCGGGCATCGCGCAGTCGAACGTCGTCGCGCGCGGCTTCAACAACGCCTTCTCCGGCGCGCTGCTGACGCTGCAGGACTACAAGTTCGCGGGCGTCCCCTCGCTGCGCGTGAACGTGCCGTTCCTGGTGCCGGGCACGAACGAGGACATCGAGCGCATCGAGGTGCTCCTCGGGCCCGCGTCCGCGCTCTACGGGCCGAACAGCGCCAACGGCGTGATGCACATCATCACGAAGTCGCCGTTCAGCTCCCCGGGCACGACGATCACCGTCGACGGCGGCGAGCGCTCGATCTTCCGCGGCGCGCTGCGCCACGCGCAGCTGCTGGGCGAGAAGGCGGCGATCAAGGTGTCGGGCGAGTACTTCACGGGCCGCGACTTCGAGTTCCGCGACCAGGCGGAGCCGGCGCAGTTCGGGAATCAGGCGCCGCCGGGCCGTCGGGGCACGGCGAACGCGCGCGACTACGACGTCGAGCGGTACAGCGGCGAGGCGCGCCTGGACCTGCGCCCGACGCCGAACACCGAGGCGGTGACGACGATCGGCTACACGAACGTCGGCAACGGCGTCGAGCTGACCGGCGCGAACGGCGCGGCGCAGATCCGCAACTGGACGTACACGTCGCTGCAGCAGCGCCTGCGCTGGAACCGGCTGTTCGGGCAGATCTTCGTCAACCTGAGCGACGCCGGCAACCGCGACTCGCTCGACCTGCGCGGCACCTACCTGCTGCGCACGGGCGTGCCGATCGTCGACCAGTCGCGCGTCTTCGCCGCGCAGCTGCAGCACGGCGTCGACCTCGGCGGCGACCGCCAGCGGTTCCTGTACGGCGCGGACTACATCATGACCAACCCGCGCACGGGCCGCACGATCAACGGCAACAACGAGGACGTCGACGACGTGCGCGAGATCGGTGCGTACGTGCAGTCCACGACGCGCGTGACGTCCAAGTTCGACGTCATCGGCGCGCTGCGCGTCGACCAGAACGACCAGATCGAGGGGACGCAGGTGTCGCCCCGCGCGGCGCTCGTGTTCAAGCCGACGGAGAACCACAATCTGCGCGCGACGTACAACCGCGCGTTCCAGACGCCGGCGAACTTCTCGTTCTTCCTCGACCTGCCGCAGCAGTCGAACGTCGGCGGCCTGCCATACAACGTGCGCGCGCGCGGCAACCCGCCCAAGGAGGGGTGGCAGTACGAGCGCGGCTGCACGGGCGTCGCGACGGGCGGCATCTGCATGCGCTCGCCCTTCCTGCCGAACAACGGCGCGTTCGTGCCCGCGTCGGCGAACCTCGCCTACCAGGGCACGCTGACCGCCCTCGCGCCGCGCATCACGACCTCGCTCACGCAGGCGTTCGTCGCGCAGGGGCTGCCCCAGGCGACGGCGGCCGCGCAGGCCGCGCAGATCGTGGGCTTCCTTCGCGCGCAGTCGCCGGCCGCGGCGGACGTCGGCACCCGCATCGCGTTCATCAACGATCCGGGCACGGTGAACCGCGCGCCGTCGGAGTTCCGCGACATCAAGCCGCTCGAGGCCTCGTACAACACGACGTACGAGCTGGGCTACAAGGGCCTGCTCGGCACGCGCGCGCGGCTCGCGATCGACCTCTGGTCGCAGGAGCGCGGCGACGTCGGCACGCCCGCCGGCCTCGCGACCCCGAACGTCTTCTTCAGCGGCCAGGCGCTCGGCGCGTACATCGGCACGCGCCTCGCGACGCCGCAGGCCGCGGGCGGCGCCGGACTGCCGGCGGCGCAGGCGCAGGCGATCGCCGCGGCGCTCGCGCCGACGCTGGCGGCGGTGCCGGTCGGCCTGGTGACGTTCGCGAACGGCAACACGAACGCGGTCGACATCCTCGCGACGTACCAGACGCTCGACAAGAAGGTCAACCTCTGGGGCACGGACGTCGCCTTCGACTACCTGTTCACCGACCGCCTCTCGGCCGCGGCCACCTTCAGCCGCATCAGCGACAAGGTGTTCGAGGACGTGCGCGGCGCGGATGGTCGCGCGCTGATGCTGAACGCGCCGGACTACACCGCGTCGCTCGCGGTGCGCATGCAGGCGCCGGCCGACCGCGGCTTCGGCTGGGAGCTGCGCGGCCGCTACGCGAACGCGTTCCCGGTGAACTCGGGCGTGTACGCGTCGGGCGTCAACTTCCCGCTCCCGAACCCGACGGCGGGCGGCCCGACGAACTTCCAGTACGACGCGGTGCCGGTGAACATGCTGCTGGACGCGGGCATCAACTACCGCTTCCTCGTCAACGGCAAGCGCGTGCTCTGGTCGCTCAACGGCTCGAACGTCCTCGACAACGAGGTGCCGACGTTCGCCGGCACGGCGGCGATCGGCCGCGTGATCATGACGCGCCTGCAGTACTCGTTCTGATCGCCCACTGACGGACGACCGCGGGGCGGCGCGCCGATGCCGGCGCGCCGCCCCGCGGTCGCATCGCCCACCCGCCTCCCACCGTGCACCCGATCCTCGACCCGTCGCGCCGGCCGGTGGTGGCGCACCGCGGCAACCGCGCGCACGCGCCCGAGAACACGCTCGAAGCGTTCGCGCAGGCCGTCGCGCTCGGCGTCGACGCGCTGGAGTTCGACGTGCACCTGGCGTCGGACGGCGTTCCGGTCGTGCACCACGACCCGACGCTCGACCGCACGACGGCGCTCTCGGGCCGCCTCGCAACGCGCACCTCGCGGGAGCTGGCCGCGTGCGACGCGGGCTGCCGCTTCACCACGGACGGCGGCCGCACCTTCCCGTATCGCGAGCGCGGCATCGGCGTCCCGACCCTCGACGAGCTGCTCGGGCGCTTCCCGGACATGCCGGTGCTGATCGAGATCAAGGTGCCGTCGGCGGCACCGGCGGTCCGCGCAGTGCTCGAGCGCCACGGCGCACAGGCGCGCGCGGTCGTCGACGCGTTCGACGGCGCCGCGCTCGCGCCCTTCCGCGACTCCGGGATCGCGATCGGGAGCAGCCGGGGGGACGTGGCGCGTCTGCTGGCGACGACGGCGGGGCTGCGGCCGCGCGCCGTGCCGTATCGCGCCGTGTGCGTGCCGCTGGGCTACTACGGCCTCCCGCTGCCCGTCGCGCGCTTCGCGGCGGCCCTTCGCCCGCTCGCCGTGCCCGTCCACGTCTGGACGGTGAACGACCCCGCGGTCGCGCTCCGGCTCTGGCGCTCGGGGATCGCGGGGATCATCAGCGACGATCCCGCGGCCATGCTCGCCGCGCGCGCCACGCTCTGAGCCTCGCGGCGTCCGGTGCCGGCCTGCGTCGCGGCGGCACGGTAGGCGGACCGCGCGGCGGTATCGTGGGCCCATGTCGACCGCGCCCCGTCCATCCGCCGCTCGCCGCGAGCCCGGCCGCGAGCCCGGCCGCAAGTCCGACCGCCGGCAGGCCGTCGGGGTGCTCGGGGAGCGGGTGGCCGCGCGGTGGCTGGAGCGGGGCGGCTGGGAGATCCTGGCGCGCCGCTTCCGGTCGGGGCACCGCGACCTGGACCTGGTGGCACGCCTCGGGACGCTGGTCGCGTTCGTGGAGGTGAAGGCGCGGCGCGGGCTCGCGTTCGGCGACCCGATCGAGGCGGTCCGGTGGCGGAAGCAGCGCGAGCTGGTCCGGAGCGCCAACGTCTGGATCGACCGGCACGGACGGGCCGGGGACGCGTACCGATTCGACGTCGTCGGGGTAGTCCTCCCGCCGGCGCAAGCGGGGGCGGGCGAGGGGCCGGCGGTGCGCGTCCGGCACGTCGCGGACGCCTTCCAGGTGCCATCCCGTGCTTGATCTCGGGGCGCAATCTTCGTAATTTGTTCGGGTTCTTCGGGGTGCCGATTTCCGTCGCCGGCCATGGGCCGCTCGGCGTACATTGCCCCCGGTGGCCACAGCGTTTTCACGACATCAAAAGGGTGGGCGAGAGTATGGCGACGACGGTGAGCACGGACGACAAGAAGAAGGCGCTGAACCTGGCCATCGCGCAGATCGAGAAGAACTGCGGGAAGGGGTCCATCATGCGCCTCGGGAACGACACCAAGGTGAAGGTGGCGTCGATCCCGACGGGCGCGATCAACCTCGATGCCGCGGTCGGCATCGGCGGCATCCCGAAGGGCCGCATCACCGAGATCTACGGGCCGGAGTCGTCGGGTAAGACGACGCTCTGTCTCCACGTCGTCGCCAACGCGCAGAAGCAGGGTGGCGTGGCGGCGTACATCGATGCCGAGCATGCGCTCGACACCGAGTATGCGCGCAAGCTGGGCGTGGACGTCGAGGCGCTGCTGATCTCGCAGCCCGACACGGGTGAGCAGGCGCTCGAGATCTGCGACATCCTGGTGCGCTCGGGCGCGGTGGACGTCGTGGTGGTCGACTCGGTGGCGGCGCTCGTGCCGAAGGCCGAGATCGAGGGCGACATGGGCGACAGCCACGTCGGCCTGCAGGCGCGCCTCATGAGCCAGGCGCTCCGCAAGCTGACCGGCGCGATCGCGCGCTCGAACACGGCGGTGATCTTCATCAACCAGCTGCGTGAGAAGATCGGCGTCATGTTCGGCAACCCGGAGACGACGACGGGCGGCAAGGCGCTGAAGTTCTACGCCTCGGTCCGTCTCGACATCCGCCGCATCGGCCCGGTGAAGGACAAGGAGGACGTGGTGGGCTCGCACGTCCGCGTGAAGGTGGTGAAGAACAAGGTCGCGCCGCCGTTCAAGCAGGCCGAGTTCGACATCATGTACGCGGAGGGCATCAGCCACGCGTCGCTCGTGCTCGACATCGCCAGCGAGGCGGCGATCATCGAGAAGTCGGGTGCCTGGTACAGCTACCAGGGCCAGCGCATCGGCCAGGGCCGCGAGAACGCCAAGATGTTCCTGAAGGACAACCCCGCGCTGATGGCCGAGGTCGAGGTCAAGGTGAAGGGCGTGCTCGGGATCGGCGCCGAGGGGCAGGACGCCGAGGGCGCCGAGGACTGAGCTCGGAGCGGGGCGACGGGTCTGCCGTCGCCCCGGCAGTACGCGGAAGTGCACGATCAGCGTCGCCGAATGGGGCGGGCTGGGGCGGCGGAGCCCGGAATCTCCGACGACCCGCCGACCCACTCGGCGACGCGTGCTTTGGGGGTGTGGAGAAACGAGGAGCGGTCGGATGAGAGCGAGGAGACCGGTCGGGACCACCGAGGAGCGGCCGCCGATCGTCGGCGTGGTGACGGCGATCGCCGCGGCGTCGCGACGGCCGGGGCGGTTCGACGTGGCGGTGGACGGCAAGCCGGCAGCGGTCGTGTCGGTGGAGATCGTGGAGCGGCTGTCGCTGCGGGTCGGGAGCGTGCTGGACGAGCCCGCGGGGCGGCGTCTCGCGGACGCGGCGGCCGAGCTGGCGACCTATGACCGCGCGATCGGGCTGCTGGCGGTCCAGGGACGCTCGGCCAAGGAGCTGGGGCGGAAGCTGAAGCAGCGCGGGGAGCCCGAGGCGTACGTGGCATCCGCGCTGGCGCGCCTGAGCGATGCGGGGCTCATCGACGACGCGTCGTACGCGCGGCAGGTGGCGCGGTCGCGCGTGAGCGGTCGCGGCGACTCCCGCCGCCGCGTGTCGCAGGTCCTGGCGCAGAAGGGCGTCGCGCGCGACGTCGTCGACGAGGCCGTGGCGGAGGTGTTCGCCGACGAATCGGTGGACGAGGAGGCGCTGGCCGAAGCGTCCGCCCGCAAGAAGCTGCGGAGCCTCGGCGCCGAGGACGCGGCGACGCGCCGCCGACGGCTGTACGGCTACCTCGCGCGCCGCGGCCACGACTCCGACGTCATCCGTCGCGTGATGGCGCGCGTGCTGGATGCGGCTGCGGACGACGAGGCGGCCTTCGACGATCTCGAGGCCGACGTCGAGGACTGACGCCGAGGCCTGCCGCTCCGCTCGTGTAGCTGAGCGGAGGTGGGTAGGAGCTTGCTGGTGGAGTGGGGGTGGCCCTGTATGTACAGGGGATGATTCCCTTTGGGGAACATTCCCTCGTTGATCGCCTCACGCCCGGCCATTGGGAGCCGGCCTGGCCTGCCTGCACGTGCCGCCAGACCGCGACGCGGTCCGGCCCGGTTGCGGAACGGCGCTTGCGGCGTGCGCCGGCGTCCCTTCGAGGAGCCCTCTCGTGGCCGAGCGACAGGTGCGGGCCCGCGATCCTCACGTCGACGACCTTCCGCCGGTCGAGCGGCCGCCCCGAACGGGCGACAGCCGGATCGAGCGGATGGCGGTCGAGCGCGTCCGGGCGTCCGTGGCGGCGATGCCCGCCTCGCTCGTCGTGCAGCTCGCCCTCTGGCCCGACGAGCTGGCCCGCTGGGCACGGGCCGAGCGTGTGGCCGAGTCGGTCGTGTACAACCTGCTGGCGCGGCGGAAGCCGTACGTGCGGATCCGCGAACGGCTCGCGGCGCACCTCGGCGTGCCCACGGGTCACCTGGCGATGCTGGTGGACGGGGCGCCGGCGGACACCGACGCCAGCGGCGCCCCGGAGCCGACGGCCGACGGCGCGCCCGGATGGCGCCGCCGCACGGGCACGAACCCGCTGGAGCTGCGCGCGGTCGCCCGCGTCGAGCGCGAGGTCGCGGCGATGCCGGCGGCCACCGTCGTCGGGCTGGCGATGTGGCCCGAGACGCTGACCGAGTGGGCGCGGCTGCGCGGGCTCCAGCCTTCGGCGGTCTGGGCGACGCTCGCGGGGACGCCGAGCGAGCACGTGGCGACCGCGCTGGCGCGCCGGCTGGACGTGTCCGTGCGCGAGGTGCTGGCGCTGATCGAGGCGGAGCGCCGGCCCGCGGGCGCAGGGAGCCTGCTGGAGGTCGCGCGGCCGGCAGCGGAGCTCGCGACGACGACAGTCCCGGTGGTCGATGAGCCGCGCGCGCCCGAACCGACAGCCGCCGCTGCGCCGCCGGCGCCCGCCGTCCCGCGGAGCACCGCGCCCCGCGATCAGCTCTCGCTCGGCCTCTGACGCGGCGCGCTCCGCCGAAGCTGCGTGCTGGCGCGTGCTTGAGCGCGCTCCCCGGCGGCCGTTACACTTCTCCGGATGCGCGCCTCCGAGATCCGTACCCGCTTCCTGCAGTTCTTCGAGCGACAGGGCCACGTCATCCGCCCGTCGTCCTCGCTCGTCCCCGGCGACGACCCGACCCTGCTGTTCACGAACGCAGGGATGGTCCCGTTCAAGAAGGTGTTCCTCGGGATGGAGGAGCCGCCCGAGGGCCGCCGCCGGGCCACGACGTCGCAGAAGTGCGTGCGCGCGGGCGGCAAGCACAACGACCTCGAACAGGTGGGGCACACCGCACGGCACCACACCTTCTTCGAGATGCTCGGCAACTTCTCGTTCGGCGACTACTTCAAGGCCGACGCGATCCGCTTCGCGTGGGCCTTCGTCACCGAGGAGCTGCAGATCCCGCGCGAGCACCTGCGCGTCTCGGTCTTCCACGAGGACGACGAAGCGCGGCAGCTGTGGCGCGAGATCGCGGGCGTGCCGGAGTCGCGCATCTACGGGCTGGGCGCGAAGGACAACTTCTGGCAGATGGCGGACACCGGCCCGTGCGGCCCGTGCACCGAGATCTACGTCGACCTCGCGCACCTGGCGAAGGACTATCGCTTCCCCGAGGGCGCGAACGGCGAGTGGACCGAGCGTGATCGCACCGACTTCTCGACGGACGCGTTCGTCGAGGGGGCGGAGGCGGGCCGGTTCCTCGAGATCTGGAACCTCGTCTTCATGCAGTACGACCGGCAGCCGGACGGCACGCTCGTGCCGCTGCCGAAGCCGTCGGTCGACACGGGCGCGGGCCTGGAGCGCATCGCGGCCGTGCTGCAGGGCGTCTCGAACAACTTCCACACCGACGTCTTCGCGCCGCTGATCGCGAAGGTGGAGTCGATCGTCGGCGCGGGCTACCGCGGCCGGGAGACGGACGCGGTGGTGAACGGCAACGACCCCGCGTCGTACCGCGTGCTCGCGGATCACGCGCGCGCGGTCGCGTTCCTGCTCGCGGACGGCGTCTTCCCGTCGAACGAGGGGCGCGGCTACGTGCTGCGCCGCATCCTCCGCCGCGCGGTGCGCCACGCGTACCTGCTGGGCCGCACCAAGGAGCCGACGCTGCACCTCGCGGTGCAGACGGTGATCGACACGATGGGCGACGCGTATCCCGAGCTCGGGCAGCGCGCGCAGCACATCGTCACCACGACGCGCGCGGAGGAAGAGCGCTTCCTGGCGACGATCGAGGGTGGCATGGCGCGCTTCGACGAGCTCGCGCCGGTGCGCTCGACGCAGGGCTCGTCCGCGCTGCGCGGCGAGATCAGCGGCGAGGACGCGTTCCGCCTGTACGACACCTACGGCTTCCCGATCGACCTCACGGAGCTGATGGCGCGCGAGCGCGGGTACCGCGTGGACATCGTCGGCTTCGAGGCGTCGCTGGAGCGCCAGCGCACGCAGTCGCAGGAGGAGCGCAAGTCGCGCAACCTCGGCGTCGCGGCGGACGCGCTGGGCGACCTCGCGAGCTGGGAGCGGCCGTCGCCCGACGAGGAGCTGGGTCGCGCGGGCGCGTTCGTCGGCTACGACGCGACGAGCGTGCAGTCGCGCGTGGCGGCGGTGCGCCGGCTGGACGGCGGGCGCGTGGCGGTGCTGCTGGAGGAGACGCCCTTCTACGCCGAGAGCGGCGGCCAGGTCTCCGACCAGGGCGAGATCGTCGGCGAGGGGTGGCGCGTCGACGTCGACGAGGTGCGCAAGATCGACGGGCGCGTCGCCGCGGTGGGCACGCTGCACGGCACGCTGCAGTTCGGCCGCGCGGAGGCGCGCGTGCCGGGCGATCGGCGTCGCGACACGGAGCGCAACCACACGGCCACGCACCTGCTGCACGCGGCGCTGCGCCACGTGCTCGGTGAGCACGTGCACCAGGCGGGCTCCGTCGTCGAGCCGGACCGCCTGCGCTTCGACTTCACGCACCACGGCCCCATCCGCCCCGAGCAGCTCGAGGAGATCGAGGCGATGGTGAACCGCGGCATCTGGGCCGCGCAGCCGGTGCGCACGACGCAGCAGTCGTATCAGGAGGCGGTCGCGGGCGGCGCGATGGCGCTCTTCGGCGAGAAGTATGGCGACGTCGTGCGCGTGGTCGAGATCCCCGGGCTGTCGACGGAGCTGTGCGGCGGCACTCACGTGCGCAACACGTCCGAGATCGGCCTGTTCCGGATCGTGCAGGAGACCGGCGTGGCGGCGGGCGTCCGGCGCGTGCTCGCGCTCACGGGTCCCAAGGCGTACGAGTTCCTGCGCGATCGCGAGCGCGGCCTGGAGCGCGTCGCCGAGATCGTGAAGGCGCCGGCGGATCAGGTGGTGCGCCGCGTGCAGGCGCTCGTCGACGAGCGCCGCCAGCTGGAGAAGCGCATCGAGGAGGCGCGCAAGGGCGGCGGCGCCAACCAGGTGCAGACGCTCGCCGCGGCGGCACAGCCGCTCGGCAACGCGCGCCTGGTGGCGAGCGAGGTGGACGTCGCCGACGTGAAGGCGCTGCAGGCGCTCGGCGACGCGCTGCGCGAGCAGCTCCCCGCGATCGTGGCGGTGCTCGGCGCACGACTGGAGGACGGGAAGACGACGATGCTCGCGGTCGTCGGCGACGAGCTGCGCGACCGCGGCGTGCGCGCGGACGAGGTGGTGCGCCTCGTCGCCGCCGTGGCGGGCGGGAAGGGCGGCGGCAAGCCGCACATGGCGCAGGCGGGCATCCCCGACGCGTCGAAGCTCGCCGAGGCGCTCGCGCAGGCGCCCACGCTGGTCGGGCCGCTGGTGGGCGCGGCGTGACGTCCGACTTCGCGGCGTGGGTGTCCGAGCGGGCGCCCACGCCGCCCCCACTGCTCACGTCGCGCATCGCGGCGCTGTACGACGGGGCGCCGCCCGACGATCGCGCGGCCGTGAGCGCCGAGCAGTGCGTGGACGCGGCGGCGCGCGCGGTGGGCGCGCTGCTCACCGACGGCGCGACGTCGCGCGCGACCGCGCTCGACCTGCTGGCCGCCGACGCGCTGGCCACCTACGCGTTCGAGCTCGCGAGCGAGCGCCCGCAAGAGCTGGCGGCGCTCGCCGACGCGGCCATGCGGCGCTTCGCCGCGCTCGCCGGGCCCGACGCCGCGCGCTGAATCCCCTGGAGACACGACCGATGAGCGAGACGAGGGCGGCCGGCCATGCGCCGGTGGCCGCGAGCGACGTGCGCACCGCGCTGCGGGAGCTGGCCGAGACGGCCACGCGCACGGCCGACACGCTGGCCGACCACGTGGCGCGCGCGGCGACGATCGTGCGCGACACCGTGCGCGCGGGCGGCACGCTGTTCTTCTGCGGGAACGGCGGCAGCGCCGCCGACGCGCAGCACATGGCGACCGAGTACGTCGTCCGCTACCGGCGCAACCGCCGCGCGTATCCCGCGGTCGCCCTGACGACCGACACGTCGCTGCTCACCGCGGCGGGCAACGACTTCGGCTTCGACCACGTGTTCTCGCGCCAGGTCGAGGCGCTGTGCCGCCCGGGCGACCTGCTCATCATCCACTCGACCAGCGGCAACTCGCCGAACGTGCTGGAGGCGGCGAAGGCCGCGCGCGCGAAGGGCGTCGCGGTGCTCGCGCTCAGCGCACGCGACGGCGGACCGCTGCGCGCGCTCGCGGACCACAACGTGATCGTCCCGACCGACCGCACCGACCGCGCGCAGGAGCTGCACCTCTGCATCCAGCACCTGATCTGCGACCTCGTGGAGCAGGAGCTGTGAGCCCGCTGCTCGGGCTGCGCGGGAAGCGCGCCGTCGTCAGCGGCGGCTCGCGCGGCATCGGCGCGGCGACGGTGCGGCTGCTCGCATGTGCGGGCGCCGACGTCGTGGTGGGCTACCGGTCGCGTCGTGAGGAGGCCGACGCGGTGGTCGCGGAGGCGCGCAGCGCCGGCGTGAAGGCCGTGGCGCACGCTGCCGACCTCACGTCGTCCGAGGGCGCCGAGTCGCTCGTGCAGGCGGCCGTCAGCGCGTTCGGCGGCGTGGACGTCGTGGTCGTGAACCACGGCGTGTGGCCCGTCGAGGAGGTGCCGGTGGCCGACATGGACGACGCGCGCTGGCGGCACACGCTCCTGCAGAACGTCGACTCGATGTTCTGGCTGTCGCGCGCGGCGGCGCGCGCGCTGGCGCCGGATGGGCGGCTGGTGATGGTGTCGAGCACCGCCGGCCAGCGCGGCGAGGCGATGCACGCGGACTACGCAGCCACCAAGGGCGCGATGATCTCGTTCGTGAAGTCGATGGCCGTGGAGCTCGCGCCGCGTGGCATCACCGTGAACAGCGTGGCGCCGGGCTGGGTCGATACGGAGATGACCGACAGCGCGATGCGCGAGGGCGGACGCGAGCGCATCGCCGCCAACATCCCGATCGGCCGCGTCGCGACGGCCGAGGACATCGCGGGGCCGATCCTCTTCCTCTGCTCCCCGCTCGCGCGGCACGTCACCGGCGAGATCCTCAACGTGAACGGCGGGAGCGTCCTGTGCGGGTGACGCGCCCGCTGGTGGCCGCGCTGTTCACGGGCGGCACGATCTCGATGAGGATGGACGCGCACGAGGGCGGCGCCGTGCCGTCGCTCAGCGCCGACGAGATCCTCGGCGCCGCGCGCGGGATCGACGAGATCGCCGAGGTGCGCGCGGAGCAGTGGGGCCGCTATCCGGGGCCGCACATGACCGTGGAGCGGCAGTGGGCGCTGCGCGCGCGCGTGCTCGAGGTGCTCGCGGAGCCCGCGGTCGCCGGCGTCGTCATCACGCACGGCACCGACACCCTCGAGGAGACCGCGTACCTGATCGCACGCTCGGTCGCGAGCGACAAGCCCGTCGTCTTCACGGGCGCGATGCGCGCCGCGAGCGACCTGGGCTACGACGGGCCGCAGAACCTCATCGACTCGGTGCGCGTCGCGGCGAGCGAGGAGGCCCGCTGCGTCGGCACGATGGTCGTGATGGGCGGGCGGGTGTTCGCGGGGCTCGAGGACACGAAGTCGCACACGCACCAGCTGGACGCGTTCGAGGCGCCGGGGCTCGGGCCGATCGGTGTCGTGGACGAGGACCGCGTGATCTTCCGGCGGCGGGTGGTCGGCACGCCCGCGGTGCTCGCGCCCGACGCGCCGGCGACGCCGGTGGACATCATCGCCACGTGGGCCGGCTGCGACTCGCGGCTGCTGGACGCCTCGCTGGCGAGCGGCGCGCGCGGCGTCGTCGTGGCGGCGATGGGCCGCGGGAACGTCCCGCCCGAGGTCGTGCCGGGGATCGAGCGGTGGGTCGCGGCGGGGCGGCCGGTCGTCATCGCCTCGCGCGCGGGCCGCGGCCGCGTGGGGCGCACCTACGCGTATCCGGGCGGGGGGCGGAAGCTGTCCGAGCTGGGCGCGCTGTTCGCCGGCTCGCGCCGCCCCGCGCAGGCCCGCATCGACCTGATGCTGGGCCTCGGCGCGGGGCTGAGCGTCGAGGAGCTACGCGTCCTGTTCGACGGCTGAGGCGCGCGGGTCGTCGGCGGTGGCGAGCTCCCACCGCGCGAAGCAGCGCCACCCCAGCTCGTCGGCCGCGCGCGACTGGTCCGGCGTCCCCCACGCGGTCATCCAGCCCTCCTGCTCGGCCGCCCACCGGCAGTCCCAGCGAAAGCGCCAGCTCCGCCGCCCGTCGGCCGCGTGGACGTCGATGCCGCCGCGGAAGTCGGCGCAGCCGGACCACGCGTCCACCTGCACCCGCGCGATGCGCAGCCCCGGCTCCGCGTGCAGCAGGTGCGCGAGCAGGCGCAGGACCTTGATGCGCGGGGACGGACGGTGCAGCTCCACGCGCGTGGCGGGCCGGCCCTCCGCGTACGCCAGCACGTCGTCGCGGAACGCCGGCTCGGCGCTCGAGGCGGCGAGCAGCGCGTCGAGCTCCTCGCGAAAGTGGTACGGCAGCATGCTCCGAATCTAGCCGCGCGGCGCCCGGCGGTCGCGTTCGGGCATTGTTCACGCCCGGGGTGCCCGGTAACGTCCCGCCACCTCGATGGCCGCATCCGCGGCCGCTTCCCGCTCCTCCATCGCCGCCATGACCTCGATCCGCCCCTCCGACGACGCCTCGCTCCCCGCCCGCGGGTCCGCGGTGATCGTGGGCGCGGGGCTCGTGGGGCTGGCGACCGCGCTCAAGCTCGCGCGCGCGCGGCCGGACGTGCGCGTGACGGTGCTGGAGAAGGAGGCGCGGGTCGCGGAGCACCAGAGCACGCACAACAGCGGGGTGCTGCACGCGGGGCTCTACTACGCGCCCGGCTCCCGGAAGGCGCGGCTCGCGACCGACGGCATCCGCCAGATGACGGCGTTCTGCCGCGAGCAGGGCGTTCGCCACGAGATCTGCGGCAAGGTCGTCGTCGCGGTGGACGACACGGAGGTCCCACGCCTGCGCACGCTGCTGGAGCGCGGCACCGCGAACGGGCTGCAGGGGCTGCGGTGGCTGAGCGGAGCCGAGCTGCGCGAGATCGAGCCGCACGCCGCGGGAGTGGCGGCGGTGCACGTGCCCGAGGAGGGCATCGCCGACTACCGCGGCGTCGCCGACGCGCTGGTGCGCGTGCTCGCGGCCGAGGGCGTGGACGTACGCACGGGCGCGGGCGTGCGATCGCTGGCCCGCCGCGACGGCGGGTGGCGCATCGGCACCGACGCGGGCGAGCACACGGCGGACCTGCTCGTGAACTGCGCGGGGCTGCACTGCGATCGCATCGCGCGCATGGCGGGCGCCGCGCCCGCGCTGCGCATCGTGCCGTTCCGGGGCGAGTACTTCGAGCTGCGGCCCGAGCGCGCGTCGCTCGTGCGGCACCTCGTCTATCCCGTACCCGATCCCAGCTTCCCGTTCCTCGGCGTGCACTTCACGCGCATGATCGGCGGCGGCGTGGAGTGCGGGCCGAACGCGGTGCTCGCGTTCAAGCGGGAGGGCTACCGCAAGCGCGACGTCAGCCCGACCGACCTCGCCGATGCGCTCACGTTCCGCGGGCTGTGGCGCTTCATGGCGCGCTATCCGGGGATGACGATGTCGGAGCTGAAGCGCTCGTTCAGCCGTCGGCTGTTCGCGGCGTCGCTGCAGCGTCTCGTGCCCGAGGTGCGCGAGGCCGACCTCATGCCCGGCGGCGCGGGCGTGCGCGCGCAGGCGATGGCGCCGGACGGCTCGCTGGTACAGGACTTCGCGTTCGTGCGCTCCGAGGGCGCGCTCCACGTGCTCAACGCGCCGAGCCCCGCGGCCACGGCGTCGCTCGCGATCGGCGACGAGATCGTGCGCGAGCTCGGAATCTCAGCCTACGCGGCGCGATGACGGCGCACGGGATCGACGAGGCGACGCTGCGCAGGCGGCTCGACGCGCTCGAGCCGCCACGCGGCGTACTCGAGATCGCGAACCGGCTGCTCGACGCTGGCCACGAGACCTGGTGCGTGGGCGGCGCGATCCGCGACGCGCTGCTCGGCCGTCCATCGCTCGACTGGGACCTCGCGACGTCGGCGACGCCGGCCGAGATGCGCAAGGTCTTCCGGCGCGTCGTGCCGAAGGGCGAGCAGTTCGGGACGCTGGGGCTGTTCGACCAGGACGGCGTGATGCACGAGGTCACGACCTTCCGCCGCGACGTGCAGACGGACGGACGCCACGCGGTCGTGGAGTTCGGCGCGTCGCTGTACGACGACCTCGCGCGGCGCGACTTCACGATCAACGCGATCGCGTTCTCGCCGCGCGGGCGCACCCTGCACGACCCCTTCGACGGCGTGGGCGACCTGCGGCGCGGCGTGGTGCGCGCCGTCGGCGACGCGGACGCGCGGCTGCGGGAGGACCGGCTGCGCGCGCTGCGCGCGATCCGCTTCGCGGCCCGCTTCGAGTTCGACTTCGATCCCCCCACGTGGGCGGCCGTCGTGGCGAGCGGTCCGCACCTGGGCCGCCTGTCGGCCGAGCGCGTGCGGGAGGAGCTGGACAAGACGCTGCGCCAGGTGCGCGCGCCGTCGTGGGCGCTGGAGCGGTGGCGCGAGAGCGGTGCGCTCGCGACGCTGATCCCCGCGCTCGCGGACGTCTCGCCGGTCGCGTTCACGACGCTCGACCACCTGCCGGTCCCGCGGGGCCGCCGGGAGCGCGGCCGCTACCTGCACCGACTCGCGGCGCCGTGGCTCGAGCGCGACCGCGTGACGGCCGAGCGCTCGCTGCGGGCGCTGCGCTGCTCGAACCAGGAGGTGCGCTGGGTCGCGGACCTCGTCGACCGCTGGCAGCGCGTGGCCGGATCGATCCGCGGGGCGCTCCTCGCCGATGCGGCGCCGGCCGAGGCAGAGCTGCGGCGCTGGGCGTCGGCGGTGGGGCGCGTGATGGTCGCGGACGTGCTCCGGCTGGGCGCCGCGCGCTGGGCGGCGGAGCGCGCCGCTGGGCGTGAGGCGCCCGACGCGGCGCGCGTGCGCGCGCTCCACCGGCGCATGATCCGCGTCGCCTATGGCCAGCCGATCGAGCTGGCGGACCTGGCTGTGGACGGCGGCGACCTCCTCGCGGCTGGTATCGCAGCCGGCCCGGGCGTCGGTATCATTCTCCAGCGCCTGCTGGCCGCGGTGGTGGAGGACCCGGCCGAGAACGATCGCGAGCGGCTGCTCGCGCGCGCCGCGGCTTCCAACGACTAGCTCATCCTCGTGCAGCAACCGAACACCACGGCACGCCCCGGTACGGCCGCGCAGTCGGTCGACGTCTCGCCGCGACGCCGGATCGCGATCCGCCGCACGCGGAGCGCGCGCGCATGAGCGCCGTCGCGACCGAGCTGCCCGAGGTGGTGCTCGTCACGCCGCGCGTCGTGCGCGACGAGCGCGGGCAGTTCTTCGAGAGCTGGAGCGCCGAGCGCTACGCCGCGTGGGGCCTGCCCGACCGCTTCGTGCAGGACAACGTCTCCTACTCGACCGGCGGCGTCGTGCGCGGCCTGCACCTGCAGTTCCCGCACGGCCAGGGGAAGCTGATCTCGGTGCTGCGCGGCGAGATCTTCGACGTCGCGGTGGACGTGCGCCGCGGCTCGCCGACGTTCGGGCGCTGGTGCGCCGAGCGGCTCTCGGCCGACAACGCGCGACAGCTGTGGGTGCCCGAGGGGTTCGCGCACGGCTTCATGGTGGTCGGCGACGAGGCGCTCGTCACGTACAAGGTCACCGCGCCCTACCATCCCGAGAGCGAGCTGACGATCGCCTGGGACGATCCCGACCTCGGCATCCCGTGGCCCACGGGCGCGGCGCCGCGCCTGTCGCCGCGCGACGCGGCGGCGCCGCGGCTGCGCGACGTGCCGGCCGAGCGGCTGCCGCAGTACGACGTGCGGGCGGACCGAGGGGTCGGGGCGCTGGCGTGAGCGAGCGATCGGCCGGGCGGCCGGCGGTGCTGCTGCTCGGCGGCGGCGGGCAGGTGGGCACGGAGCTGCGGCGCGCGCTGGCGCCGCGCGGCGCGATCGTCGCCCCGCCGCACGCGGAGCTCGACCTCGCCGACGCCGACGCGCTGCGGCGCACGGTGCGCGACGTGGCGCCCCGCGCGATCGTGAACGCTGCCGCGTACACCGCGGTCGACCAGGCGGAGCGCGAGCCGGCGCTGGCGCAAGCGATCAACGGCGACGCGCCGGGCGTGCTGGCGGCGGAGGCGGCGCGCCTGGACGTGCCGCTCGTGCACTACTCGACCGACTACGTGTTCGATGGCGCGGCGCGCGAGCCGTACGCCGAGCGGGCCGCGACCGCGCCGCTGAACGCCTACGGCGCGTCGAAGCTCGCGGGCGAGCGGGCGGTGCTCAGCAGCGGGGCGCGTGCGCTCGTGCTGCGCACCAGCTGGGTGTACGGCGCGCACGGCCGCAACTTCCTGGCGACGATGCTGCGGCTCGCGCAGCGCGAGGACGCCGCGCCCGTGCGCGTCGTGGGCGACCAGCGCGGTGCGCCGACCAGCAGCGCCTTCATCGCCGACGCGACGGCGCGCCTGCTGCAGGGCGCGGAGCCGAGCGGCGCGTGGGGACTGTACCACGTGGCCGCCGCCGGCGCGACGACGTGGTGCGAGTTCGCGCGCGCGATCTTCGCGGGCGCGGCGCGCCGCGGGGTGCGCGTCCCACCGGTGGAGTGCATCACCACGGCGGAGTACGCGTCGCCGACCACGCGGCCGGCGTACTCGGTGCTCGACACGTCGCTGGCCGCGCGCACCTTCGGCCTCGTCGCCGAGTCGTGGCAGTCGCAGCTCGAGCGCGTGCTCGACGCACGGCTCGGCCCCGCCCTCACTCTCGTTCCGGAGCCCTCCTGATGCTCTTCCGCGGCCGCCAGCCCGCGCCCTCCGTGTGGCGTCGGTTCCGCTCGGGCGCGGACGACTTCACGTTCACGCGCCAGGGCGACCACTACGAGGCGCGCGTCGCGGCGAACGCCGAGCGCGCCGTGGACCTGCTGCACGCGCTCGCGGAGCACCTGCCGCCGGCGGTCGACGTCGCGCTGGAGGACGTGCGCGACGGGCGCGTGTGGAAGGGCGTCGACGTCGGGCTGCCCGACGTGCGCGAGGCGATCGCGCGGCTGAAGGTGCCGCTCGCGGTCTACGGCGGCGTCGAGCTCGCGGTCTACACGAGCGAGGACCAGCTGACGCTGACGCCGGACCTCGAGCTGTACGTGTTCGCGCGCACCGACCGCTGGCTCTACATCCTGCAGGGGAAGGGGCTCGTCGAGACGGTCACGCCCGCGCCCGAGGCGTGGCGGCTGCGCCCCGACGAGCTGGGGCCCGCGCCCGAGCTCACCGACGCGCTGGGCGCGACCGCCGAGCGGCTGGGGCTGGGCGCGCAGTGAACGCGGCGGCCTTCGGGTTCGCGGTCATCGCGGCGCTGGCGAACATGGCGGGCGCCGCGGCGGTGACGTCGCGGCGTCGGTGGAGCGTGCGGTCGCTGGAGACGATGGTCGCGCTCTCCGCGGGCTTCATGATCGCCGTCGCGCTGGCCGACGTGCTGCCCGAGGCGATCGAGCAGGGGGGGCGGCGCGCCGCGGTCGTCGCGGTCATCGGCTTCCTGCTCGTGCACCTCACGCAGCACGTGTTCGCGCGGCACTTCCACTTCGGCGAGGAGACGCACCACGTCACGCCGGTGGTGAGCGCGTCGGCGCTGGTGGGACTGCTGCTGCACACGTTCGTGGACGGCGTCGCGATCGCGAGCGGCTTCGCGGTCAGCCGCGAGCTGGGCGTGCTGCTCTCGACGGCGATCTTCCTGCACAAGCTGCCCGAGGGGCTCGCGATCTCGAGCCTCTTCCTCGCCTCGGGGCTGGGCCGCGCGCGCGCGCTGGGCGCCGCGGCGCTGCTGGGCGCCGCGACGCTGGTGGGCGTGCTGGTGGCGGAGTCGACGAAGCTGGTCGGCGACGTGGGGCTCGCGCTCTCGGGGGGCGTGACGCTGTACGTCGCGGCGTGCAACCTCGTGCCCGAGTTCCAGTCGAAGCGCGGCTGGCAGCTGCCGACGGCGTTCTTCGCCGGCAGCGCGCTGTACTTCGCGGCGCGGGCGCTCATCGGCGGACACTGAGCGGGACGGGTACCATGGGCGCGAAGCGCAGCCGGACGAAGGCGCAGGACACGCTGTTCGCCGCCGCGCGGCGCGAGCGCGAGGCTTCGGGCGCGCCGCTCGCCGCGCGCATGCGCCCGCGCACGCTCGACGAGTACGTCGGGCAGCAGCACCTGCTCGCGCCGGGCCGCCCGCTGCGCGAGGCGATCGAGCAGGGGCGCGTCGGCTCGATGATCTTCTGGGGGCCGCCGGGCACCGGGAAGACGACGCTGGCGCGGCTGATCGCCAACACCACCGACCGCGCGTTCGTCCCCTTCTCGGCGGTCACCGAGGGCGTGCCGCGCGTGCGCGAGATCGTCGCCGAGGCGGCGGAGCGGTGGGACACGGAGGGGCGGGGGACGATCCTCTTCGTCGACGAGATCCACCGCTTCAACCGCGGCCAGCAGGACGCCTTCCTGCCGCACGTCGAGAGCGGGACGGTGACGCTGGTCGGGGCGACGACGGAGAACCCATCGTTCGAGATCGTCGGCGCGCTGCTGTCGCGCACGCGCGTGTTCGTGCTGGAGCCGCTGTCGACGGACGACCTGGAGCTGCTCGTGCGCCGCGCGCTCACCGACGCGGAGCGCGGCCTGGGGACGCAGGGCATCACCGCGGACGACGCGGCGATCGCGCTCCTCGCGCGGCTCGTGGACGGCGACGCGCGCCGTGCACTGACGGTGCTGGAGGCGGCGGCCGAGGCGATCGGCACCGGCGGACGGCTCACGGCCACCGCGGTGCAGGAGGCGCTGCAGCGCCGCGTCCCGCGCTACGACAAGACCGGCGAGGAGCACTTCAACGTGCTCTCCGCGTACCACAAGTCGCTGCGCGGCAGCGACCCGCAGGGCGCGCTGTATTGGATGGCGCGCATGATCGAGGGCGGCGAGGACCCGATGACGATCTTCCGGCGCGCGATCGCGATGGCGTCGGAGGACATCGGGCTGGCGGATCCGGAGGCGCTGAAGCTGGCGATCGCCGCGCGTGACGCGTATCACATGCTCGGTGCGCCGGAGGGCTACCTCCCGCTGTCGCAGCTCACGATCTACCTCGCGACCGCGCCCAAGTCGAACCGGTCGTACATGGCGCTGCACGCCGCGCTGGAGGCGGCCCAGCAGACGCCGGCGGCTCCCGTTCCGCTGCACATCCGCAACGCGCCGACGACGCTGATGAAGGAACTGGGGTACCACGAGGGGTACCAGTACGCGCACGCCTCCCCCGAGGCATACATCCCGCAAGAGTACCTGCCCGAGGAGCTGCGGGGGACGGCCTTCTACGAGCCCGGACCCTTCGGCTACGAGCGGGAGATCGCCAAACGGCTGGCCTGGTGGGAGGAGCGGCGCCGCCGCGTGTCCCCGGCCGACGACGCGGCGCGACCTCCCGAGGGGACGGACCGGTCTTCGGACGACGCGACGGGCGACAGCGCCACGGGCGGCGGCGGGGACCACTGACGGCGCGGGCTCCGCGCCCGCGGAGGATCCACACATGCGCAGTCGATTCGTCGGAGCAGTCGCCGCCACGCTTCTCGCCGTGACCACCGCGGCCTGTGCGACGCTGGGCCGCGGCGTGTTCAAGGAGCCCATCGTGAACTTCCGGAACGTCGAGGTGAAGGGCCTCGGCCTCTCCGGCGGCAGCCTGGACGTCGTGCTCAGCGTCTACAACCCGAACGGGTTCAAGCTCGACGCGACGCGGCTGACCTACCAGCTGCAGGTCGACTCGATCCAGGTCGGGACGGGCGCGCTGGACCAGCAGTTCGTGGTGCAGGAGAACGACTCCTCGCTCGTGCGCCTGCCGGTCTCGTTCACGTACGCGGGGCTGGGCGCCGCGGGCCGGCAGCTCATCCAGTCCGGCAGCGTGAACTACCGCGTCCTCGGCGACGTGACGGTGAAGACGCCGCTCGGCAGCTTTACCCGGCCGTACTCGGGCACGGGCCGCTTCTCGGCCCTCAGCGGCACCCGCTGAGCCTCCCGTCGGGGCGGCTCGCCGCCGCCCGACGCGATCGTCGCCGGCCGGCGCCCCCGCGAGCCTCGCTTGCGGCGGGCGCCGCTCGCGTAGCAGCATTCGGAGGGCCGCGAACGCGGCCCGGCCACCTTTCCGTGAGGAACCTCCCATCGCACGCGACCTGATCGATCTCGTCCCGCCCGTCGAGCGCGCCCTGCTGGTGGGCGCCCCGCTCAAGCGCTCGTCGGACCGCCACCTCGTGGAGGAGCACCTCCAGGAGCTCGCCCGCCTGGCCGACACCGCGGGCGCGGAGGTGGTCGGCTCGCTCACCCAGCAGCTCGACCGGCCGCACCCGGGCACCTACCTGGGCAAGGGCAAGATCGAGGAGCTGAAGCAGCTCGCGGCGAGCCGCGAGGCGACGCTCGTGCTGTTCGACGACGAGCTCTCGCCCGCACAGGGCCGCAACATCGAGCAGGCGCTCAACGTCCGCGTGATGGACCGCGCGGAGGTGATCCTCGACATCTTCGCCACGCGCGCGCGGACGAACGAGGCGAAGATGCAGGTGGAGCTGGCGCAGCTGGAGTACCTGCTGCCGCGCCTCACGCGCATGTGGACGCACCTCGAGAAGTTCCGCGGCGGCATCGGCATGCGCGGTCCCGGCGAGACGCAGCTGGAGACGGACCGGCGGCTGATCAACCACCGCATCAAGATCCTCAAGGAGCGGCTGGCCGACGTGCTGCGCTCCCGCGAGGTGCAGCGGGCGTCGCGCCGGCGCGAGTTCCGGGCGGCGCTCGTGGGCTACACGAACGCGGGCAAGTCGTCGATCCTGCGCGGGCTCTCGGGCGCCGCGGACGTCTTCGTCGAGGACCGCCTGTTCGCGACGCTCGATCCGCTGACGCGCGAGACCACGCTGGGCGAGGGCTACCGCGTGCTGGTGACCGACACGGTCGGCTTCATCCGCAAGCTGCCGCACGACCTCGTGGCGTCGTTCCGCGCGACGCTGGAGGAGACGCGCGAAGCGGACCTCCTGCTGCACGTCATCGACGCGAGCCACCCGAGCTGGGAGGAGCAGCGCGAGGTCGTCGAGGAGGTGCTGGCGGAGATCGGCGCGCAGGAGCGCCCCGTGCTGTACGTGTTCAACAAGATCGACGCGCTCGATCCCGAGAGCGTCGAGGCGCTGCGCGCGCGCGCCGCCGGCGAGGGGATCGACGCGGTGTTCGTGTCGGCGCTGCAGGCGGACGGGCTGCTCGCGCTGCGGGCGGCGCTGCGCGCGCGGGCGGAGGATGCGTTCCCGCTGGTGGCGCTGACGCTGCCCGCGGAGGACGGGTCGCTCCTGGCGCGCCTGTACAAGATGGCCGACGTCGTGGACGTGGCGTCGGACGATGGCGCGCTGCGGGTCACGGCGCGCATTCCCAACTGGCTGATGCCGGAGCTCGCGGCCTACCGCGCGAGCTGACGCGCCGATCCCCTCGCACGTCCTTCATGCACACCGATTCCGCGTCGGGCGCCCTCGCGCGCCCGCGGAAGGGCATCATCCTGGCCGGTGGCGCGGGCTCGCGCCTGCACCCGCTGACGCTCGCGGTCAGCAAGCAGCTGCTCCCGGTCTACGACAAGCCGATGATCTACTTCCCGCTGTCCACGCTGCTGCTGGCGGGGATCCGGGAGATCCTCCTGATCTCGACGCCGTACGACCTGCCGCGCTTCCGACACCTGCTCGGCGACGGCTCGCAGTGGGGCGTCTCGTTCTCGTACGCTGAGCAGGCGGAGCCGAACGGGCTGGCGCAGGCGTTCGTCATCGGCCGCGACTTCCTGTGTGGCGATCCATCCGCGCTGATCCTCGGCGACAACATCTTCTACGGCAGCGGGATGATCGACCAGCTGCAGCGCGCCTCCGCGACGGCCGTCGGCGCGACGATCTTCGGCTATCGCGTGCGCGATCCCGAGCGGTATGGCGTCGCGGAGATCGCGGCCGACGGTCGCGTGCTCGGCATCGAGGAGAAGCCGGCGCAGCCGAAGTCCCACTGGGCCGTGACGGGGCTCTACTTCTACGACGCGCAGGTGAGCGAGATCGCGGCCGCGCTCAAGCCGTCGGCGCGCGGCGAGTACGAGATCACCGACGTGAACGTCGAGTACCTGCGCCGCGGCCAGCTGCGCATGGAGCTGCTCAGCCGCGGGACCGCGTGGCTCGACACCGGCACGCACGAGTCGCTGCTCGAAGCCTCCAGCTTCGTGCAGACCATCGAGAAGCGGCAGGGCCTCAACATCGCGTCCCCGGACGAGATCGCGTGGCGGCTCGGGCTGATCGACGTGGACCAGCTGGAGCGGCTCGCCGAGCGGCTCGGGAAGAGCAGCTACGGCGCCTATCTGCGATCCCTCGTGCAGGAGGGCCGTCGCGAGGGGCACACCGCGTGACGGGCGGGTGGCGTCGCTAGGCGCCGGCGGTGCCCGGCGGCGCGGCGTGCTTGTCCTGCTGGAACGCGTCGTACTCGCGGACGTAGTCGGCCTCGTCGTACGAGGCCGAGGCGAGCACCAGGCACACGGCGCCCGACGAGAAGTTCTCCAGCTCGCGCCAGATCATCGGCGGCAGCAGCAGCCCGCGGAACGCGCGGTCGAGCCGGATCGTGCGCCGCTCGTGCCCGTCGTCGATGAGGATGTCGAACGCGCCGCTGGCCGCGACGATGAGCTGACGCAGCTCACGGTGGGCATGTCCGCCGCGCGCCTCGCCACCCGGGACGTCGTAGAGGTAGTAGACGCGCTCGATGGGGAAGGGGACGTCGCGCTCCCCCTCCACCGGCGTCAGCGAGCCCTCGGGCGAGACGAAGCGCGCCAGGTCCACGAGGCGGCAGTCGTCGAGGCGCGTGTGCGCGTGGCTCACGGTGCCCCCGCGCGCCAGCGCTGGAACAGCTCGTAGTCGCGCAGGTAGTCGCCCGCGTCGTAGGGCGTCGACGCCGCGACGAAGCAGACGGCGTTCGTCGCGAAGTTGCCGATGCGGCGCCACAGGCCGGGCGGCACGTGCAGCCCGATGTGCGAGCGGTTGAGCGTGAAGGTGCGGCGGTCGGTCCCGTCGTCCACCGTCACGTCGAAGCTGCCGGAGAGCGCGATGATCAGCTCCTCGGCCTCGTGGTACGCGTGGCCGCCGCTGCGATCACCGCCACCGGGCACGTCGTAGACCCAGTACACGCGCCGGATGCCGAACGGCACGCCGCGCCGCGACTCGGCGAACGTCAGCGCGCCGCGCGGGTCGGAGATCCGCGGGAGGTACACGAGCCGCGCCTCGCGCAGCGACCGGAGCGGGCGCGCCCTCACCCGTCCTCCCGCAGCGCCCAGCCGACGCCCGTGCGGCCGTAGCCGTTGCCGTTGTAGAACAGGTACGAGCGCCCGCCCCGGCGCACGACGGCCGGATACGACATCATCTCGGAGTCCCAGCCGTCCGGCGAGCACGCGAGCCCGAGATCGTCGGTCGCCATGCGCCAGCGGCGTCCGTCCTCCGAGCGCGCGTAGCGCAGCCGGTAGTTCTCGGCGCGCGTCGCGCCGGCGAACCACATCTCGTAGCCGCGCGACGGATCGTGCAGCACGAAGGGACGCCCGACCCGGTGCTCGTCGGCCGCGACGTCGATGCTCACCTCGCCGCGGTCGGGGAAGTGGATCCCGTCCGGCGACTCCATGTAGCGGATGTTGTAGACCGCGCGCGTGTGGCCGTCGGCGTCCGGCGCCTCGAAGGCGCTGCCGCCGCCGTACCACGCCTGCCACGCCTGGCCGTTCCAGCGCACGGAATGGATCACGCGGAAGAGCAGCTCGTCCTCCGTGCGGTCGACGACCGGCGTGTGACGCACGCGCTCGAAGCGGCGGCCGCCGTCGCGGCTCACCGCCAGCCCGCCGAAGACGTGGAAGCGCACGCGGCGGGGCAGCAGGTAGCCCGCGTAGTAGAGGTAGATCCCGTCGTCGCGCGGCACCACGGCGCACGGCACGACGCCGTTGTCGTCGAAGCAACCCGGCGCGCCCACGTCCAGCGCGGGCGTCGTCGCGACGTCCAGCACGCGCGACGGGTCGTCGGCGTCGACCTCGATCCAGCCCACGCGGCTCACGCCCGCCTCGTCGCGCATCCCGAGGTAGAGGCGGATGCGGTTCTCCGCGTCCAGCAGCAGGGGCGTGGGCTGGAGCGCGGAGTGCGCCGCCCACGGCAGATCGCCGGAGGGCGCGAAGATGCGCCCCATCTTGCGCCAGCTCACCGCAGCGCCTCCGGCACCTTCCAGGTGTCGTAGCTCGACTTCTCGAGCGGCTTCGCGGGATTGCCGACGTAGACCTTGCCGGGCTCCGTGTCGCGCACGACGACCGATCCCATGCCCACCGTGCAGTCGCGGCCAATGGTGAGGTGGTCGCCGACGCAGGCGTTGACGCCGATGAACGACGACTCGCCGACGTCGCAGTAGCCCGAGATGACGGCGTGCGACGTCATGAAGACGTGGTCGCGGATCACCGTGCGGTGCCCGACGTGGTTGCCGCTCCAGAGCACCACGTCGTTGCCGACCTTCACGTGATACTGGAGCACGTTGTGCTCGAAGACGAAGCTGTTCTCGCCGATCTCGACGTTGCGCCACACGAACGCGCGCGAGCTCACGTACTTCGCGATCGGGTAGCCGCGGTCGCGCGTGGCGGCGTAGAGCCGCGCGCGCACGCGGTTGAGCTGCGTGTTGGTGATCGCGACGAACGCGGCGTGATCGTCGGGCGGGTGCGTGCGCTCCAGGTCCTCGACCGAGACGATCGGCAGGTCGAACAGCGACGGGGCGTCACGGAAGCGATCCTCGACGGCGAACGCGACGACCTCGTATGGCGAGTCGTGCGTGAAGTACTCGTATGCGATCTCGGCGAACTCGCCGGCGCCGATCAGGACCAGCTTGCGGGGCGTCGTCATGGAGGGAGCGTCAGGTCGCGAGGTCGAGCGCGAGGGTCTCGCGCAGCACGCCACGGCCGCCGAAGCCTTCCTTGAAGGCGAACAGCCCCAGGTTGGGGCGCCGGCCGGCGTCCTCGGTCGACATGCCGAGGTTGAGATAGTGGTAGCCGCCCGCGGCGGCCATCTCGACGAGGTGGTGCAGCACGGCGTTGACGGGGCAGAGATGCAGCGCGTCGGCGCGGCTGGCGATGTACTGCACGTGCAGCGCGCGCGCGTTCGCGACCAGGACGACGGCGCCCGCGATCACGCGCCCGTCGTGCTGCGCGAGCACGAGGCGCACGGCGTCCGGGCCGACGCAGGCGCGCAGGCGCGCGAACGCCTCCAGCGAGTGCGTGGGCTGCGCCTCGTGCCGCGCGCGCAGGTTCTCCTCGAGCATCGGCCAGAACGCCGCGTAGTCGTCCGACGCCTCCACGACGACGCCCGCGCGCTGCGCCTTGCGCACCTGGTTGCGCGTCTTGCCGTCGAAGTGCGCGAGCGCGTCGCCCGGTGTGATGCTGCCCGTCGGCACCGCGACCTCGAGCTCGCGCGACAGCACCGTGAACCCGCGCAGCCAGAGGGCGTAGTCCGACTCGTCGCTCGGCATCGCGTGGAAGATGCGGAACGGGTTGCGCACGACGACGCGCCGCGCGCCGCGCTCGCGCGCGTACGCCAGCGCGAGGTCCACCATCTCGAGCGTCGCCGCCGTTCCGACCTCGGGCGCCACCACGAAGCCGCCGTACGTGGACCGCGGGTGCGAGTGCAGCACCGCCTCCGCGCCGTCGGCGCCGAGCAGCGCCGCGGGCAGCAGCCCGATCACCCGCGCGCGGTCGCGGAAGAGCAGCGACGCATCGTCCCGCGCATTGGCGTCGTTGTGGGCGAAGAAGCGCCGCGTGTGGAGCAGCGTGCCGTTGCGCGCGCGCTCCGCGACGAACGCGTCCCACTCGTCGGCCCAGCGGTCGGAGTACGGCTCTGCGAGGATCGGCATGAGGGGCGGACGCGGTACCGGCTCTGGCGTTGCAGCGTGCCGGCGTCCCGCGCGCGACTCGGGGACGCGGGCGGTGCAAGGGCGTTCGGACCCGATTATAGTAATCGCGCAGTCCGGTGAGCACAGTGGCGACGCGTGCCGCCGCCGCCGCGCGCCATCCGGCCCCTCACGCCGACGCTCGCGATCCGTCGCTCACCCGCCGTCCCTGCTCCGTGCACGTGCGCGTTCCGTTCCTCGACCTTCAGGCCCCGCACCACGAGCTCCGCGCCGAGATCGACGCCGCGATCGCCGACGTCCTCGATCGCGGGTGGTTCATCCGCGGCCAGCTGCTGGAGGCGTTCGAGGCCGAATTCGCGCAGTACTGTGGCGTGCGTCACACCGTGGGGCTGAGCAACGGGCTGGACGCGCTGCACCTCGTGCTGCGCGCGTGGGACGTGGGACCCGGCGACGAGGTGATCGTCCCGTCGCACACCTTCGTCGCGACCTGGCTGGCGGTGACCTTCGCCGGCGCGACGCCCGTCCCGGTGGAGGTCGACCCGGCGACCTACACGATCGATCCGGACGCGATCGCGCACGCGGTGACGCCGCGGACGAAGGCCGTGATCCCCGTGCACCTCTACGGGCAGCCGGCCGACATGACGGGCGTGATGGCGGTGGCCGAGCGCCACGGCCTGCGCGTGCTGGAGGACGCCGCCCAGGCCCACGGCGCCCGCGACCAGGGCCGCCGTGCCGGCGCGCTGGGCCACGCCGCGGCGTTCAGCTTCTATCCGGGCAAGAACCTCGGCGCGATCGGCGACGCCGGCGGCATCACGACGGACGACGCCGCCCTCGCCGACCGGGTGCGGCGCCTGGCCAACTACGGCTCGTCGCGGAAGTACGTGCACGAGGAGGCCGGCTTCAACGCGCGCCTGGACGAGGTCCAGGCCGCCGTGCTCCGGGTCAAGCTGCGCCGCCTGGACGAGTGGAACGCCCGGCGCGCCCAGGTCGCGGCGCGCTACGCGGCGGCGCTCGCCGACGGCCCCGTCGCGCTGCCGCAGGTGCGCCAGGGCGCGGAGCCCGTCTGGCACCTGTTCGTCGTGCGGAGCGCGGCCCGCGACCGCCTGGCCGCGCACCTGGAGGCGCACGGCGTCCAGACGCTCGTGCACTATCCGACGCCGCCCCACCGCCAGGCGGCGTACGCCGCCCTCGCGCCGGCGATCACGGACGCCGATCCGTGGCCGCTCGCGACCCGGCTGGCGAACGAGGTGCTGAGCCTGCCCATGGGCCCGCACCTCGCGGAGCGCGACGTCGACCACGTGGCCGCCGCGCTGCGATCGTTCGACGGGCCGTGAGCCTCCGCAGCCCGATCCCGGCGGCGGTCGCGGCGCGCTGGCAGCGCCACCGCCCGACGGACGGGGAGACCCCGGCGCCGCACCGCGCGGCCTGGTGGGCGATCGCCCGGACGGCCGCGTCGCGCGGCGCGAACATGGCCGCGCTCCTCCTGGTGACGATGCTGACGACGCGGGCGCTGGGGCCCGTGGGCCGTGGCCACATGGCCGCCGCCTACGGCTGGGTGACGCTGTTCGGCACGCTGGGCTACCTCAGCCTGTCGCAGGTGATCGCCCACCGCGCGGCGCGCGAGCGTCCGGCCGCGTGGGTGGCGGAGTCCGTCGGCAGCCTGCTGGCGATCACGGCGGTCGCGACCTTGGTCGGCTGGGCCGTGGCGGCGTCCGCGTTCTTCGTCGGTTGGCCGCCGCTCTTCACCGCGATCCCCGGGCCCGTGCTGGCGGTGGCGTTCGCGGGGCTCCCGCTGCTCCTGCTCATCGAGAGCGCGAGCTCCATCCTCATCGGCCTCGGACGGCTCGACACGCTGAACCGCGCCGTGCTGGCGGGGGCCGGGATGAGCGTCCTCGCCACCGTCGTCGCGGTCGTGGTCCTGCACGGCGGCGCCGCGGGCGGCATCGCGGGCCTGCTGGCCGCCAACGTCGTGCTGGTCTACGTCGCCCTGCGCGCGGCGCACGCGGCGGCGGGACCGTTCCGCGCCACCTGGGCCGGCGCGCGGCGGCTGCTGCACGGCGGGGCGCAGCTCCACGTCACCGCGGTCGCCTCGTTCCTGTCCGCCCAGGCGGGGACGCTCATCCTCTCGCGCTATCGGCCCGGCGCGGAGGTGGGGCAGTACCATCTCGCGCTCCAGCTCACCGTCGCGCTGCAGCTCCTCTCGTCGGCGATGAGCACCGTCGGCTACGCGAAGGTGACCGAGCTGGGGCCGGACGCCGCGTGGACCGTGCAGCGCCGGCTCCTCGTGGCCGCGATCGCGGCCACGACGCTCCTCAGCGTGGTCGGCGCGATCGCCGCGCCGCTGATCCTGCGGCTGGTCGGAGGGGCGGCGTTCCTCCCTGCGGTGCCGATCCTGCGACTGCTGCTGCTGACGACCGTTGGCGCCGCGGTCTCCGCCGTGATGGCCAGCCAGTGGATCGCGCGGGGCCTCTTCCTGCAGGTCTCCGCGACGAGCCTCGTGTGCGGCGCCGGCGCGGTCGTCGCCAACCTGCTCCTCGTGCCGGCGCACGGCGCCGTCGGCGCGGCCTGGTCCGCGGTCGGCACCTACGCGCTCGGCACGCTGGTCAACCTCGGGCTCGCGCTGCGCCTCGAGCTGCGCTGGCGCCGGGGCGCCCTGTCATGACGCCGACCGTCTCCGTCTTCCTCCCGACCTACCAGCACCGCGCGTTCATCGCCGACGCGCTCGACTCGGTGCTGGCGCAGGACGGGTGCGACTTCGAGATCGTCGTCGGCGACGACGGCTCGACCGACGGCACGCGCGAGATCGTGGCCGACTACGCGGCGCGCCATCCGGGGGTCGTGGTGCCGCTCCTGTCGCCGGTGAACACCGGGATCACGGCCAACCAGAACCGCGTGCTCGCCGCCTGCCGTGGGGAGTTCATCGCGTTCTTCGCCGGCGACGATCTCTGGCTGCCCGGCAAGCTGCGCAAGCAGCTCGCGTGGTTCGCCGAGAACCCGGACGCGGTCATCTGCTACACGAACGTCGAGGAGTTCGACAGCGACAGCGGGCGCCGGCTGCGCCTCCAGCACATGCCGGGCTCGAACCCGTTCCGCGAGGGCTCGGTCGAGCAGCTCTTCCTCTCGCCCGCGTTCTTCAACGGGACGTCGGCGATGGCGCGCCGCAGCGCGTGCCCGCCCCACGGCTACGAGCCGTCGCTGTCCATCGTCTCGGACTGGCTGTTCTGGGTCGAGACCGCGATCAACGGCCGCGTCGGGTACGTGCCCGAGGTGCTGGCCCGCTACCGGCGGCACGCGCACAACATCACCAACGGCGTCGAGCGCATCGTGCGCGAGCAGCTGCTGGCGCTCGACCTGGTCGAGACCCGCCATCCGGAGCTCGCGGAGCTCGCGGCGGGGCTGCGTCCGCGGCTCCTATGGGGCGGGGCGCTGGGCGCCACCAAGCGCGGCGACTACGCGCTCGCGCGCGCGCTGCTGGCATCGCTCGCGGACTGGCGGCGCGCCCGCGGCGCGGCGACGCCGTGGCGGGAGCGCGTGCTGCCCACGGTGCTGCGGCTCGACCGCGCGCACCTGCTCGGCCGCCTGGCGTCCAGCACGAGCGGCCCGCTGCGAGCGTTGCGTGGGCGCGAGGCGGGAGGCGCGTCCGGGGGCGCATGATCGGGGCGGGAAGCACCCGCCGCGCTTCCCATCGCTCCCGTGGCGCGCGAGATTGCGCGACGTCGCACCGTCAGCGCGGCTTCCCGGCGCCCTCCGCCCGGTGAGTCGCGCGCTCTTGCCGCTCCCGCTGCCGATGTCCCGCGCGAACCCCCTGAAGGACCTTTCGGAACACTTCGCGTTCGGCGCGAACTGGGCCGACTATGCGCGCGGCGTCGACGACGAGCGCATCAGCCATGCGCGGCAGGCCCTCGAGCGGCTGCTGGGCGACGCGGTCAGGGGCCGGTCCTTCCTCGACGTGGGGTGCGGGTCGGGCATCCACTCGCTGGCCGCGCTGCAGCTGGGCGCCGCGCGGGTGCTGGCGACGGATCTCGACCCGCTCTCCGTGGCGACGACGCGCCGGATGCTGCGCGACCACGCGCCGGCGGAGAGCGACTGGTCCGCGCGGCAGATCAGCGTCTTCGACCTCGATCCGGACGCCCTGGGCACCTTCGACGTCGTGTACTCGTGGGGGGTGCTGCACCACACCGGCGCGATGTTCGAGGCCATCGCGTCGGCGGCGCGCCTGGTGGCGCCGGGCGGGCTGCTGTGCCTCGCGCTCTACCGGCGCACGCTCCTGTGCCCGCTGTGGCGCGCGGAGAAGCGCCTCTACACGCGGCGCAGCCCGCGGACGCAGCGCCTCATGAGCGGCCTGTACAAGCGCGCGTTCCAGCTGGGGATGCGGCTCACGGGGCGCGACCCCCAGCGCCACGAGGCCGAGTATCGGGGGCGCCGCGGGATGAGCCTCGACCACGACATCCACGACTGGATGGGCGGCTATCCCTACGAGTCGATCGGGCCGGTCGCGCTGCGCCGCTTCGTCGAGCCGCTCGGCTTCGAGGTCGTGCAGCAGTGGGCGCGTCCGGGCGGGATCGGTCTGTTCGGCTCCGGCTGCGACGAGCACCTCTTCCGTCGGCTGTGACCTCCGCTCGCGCCCCCCTGCCGCCCAGCCCTGGGACGCCGCTCGTGTCGGTGATGCTGCCGACGTACAACCAGGTCGACTTCGTCGAGGAGGCGGTCCGCAGCGCGGTCGAGCAGGACTATCCGCGCGTGCAGGTCGTGGTGGCCGACGACGGATCGACCGACGGCACCGATCGCGTGGTGCTGGAGCTGGCCGCGCGCTATCCCGACCGCGTGGTGGCGGTGGTGGGCGAGGGCCACGTGGGGATGACGCTGAACTGCAACCGCGCGCTGGCCCGGTGCACCGGGGACCTGGTCGCCTTCCACGCCGGCGACGACGTCTTCCTGCCGGGAAAGCTGCGACTCCAGGTCGACTGGTTCGCGGAGGATCCGCGCCGCGTCCTGTGCGGGCACGACGTCGAGGCGTTCGACAACCGCACGGACGCCCGCATGTACCTGATGTCCGAGATCGTCCCGCTCACCAGCGGCGAGGGCGCCGCCGAGTTCATCTGTCGGGGGACGCTCTTCGGCGGCGTGTCGATCATGGTGCGGGCGAGCGCCCTGCCGCCCTGGCGGTACGACCCACGGGTCGCCTTCGCCGCCGACTGGCTGATGTGGATGGAGGTGCTCGCGCACGGGGGGCATTTCGGCCACGTCCCCGGCGTGCTCGCCCGCTATCGCCGCCACCCCGAGAACGTGTCGCGCAACCACGCCGCCACCCGCCGCGACGACCAGTACGTGTCGCTGGCGCTGGTCGAGTCGCGCTACCCGTGGCTGCTCGAGAGCTGCCGGATCGGGCGCGGGGCGCTCCATCGCAGCCATGGCATCGCCGCGCTGCGGAAGGGCGACGCGCGGCTGGCACGGCGCTACTTCGGCGCGGCGTTCCGCGAGCATCCGACGCTGCTCGACGGCGCGGGCTACCTGTCGACGCTCGTGCCGAACGCCGGCGGGCTGCTGAACCGCCTCCGCCCGAAGCTCCAGGCCTGACGCGCGAAGCTCCCGGCGCGACGTGCGCGGCCGGCCACGCGTATGCCCGCGCCCGGTAACCGCCGCGCCGCCCTCGAGGTACTGCGGCCTGGCGCGGTCGCAAAACTGTGACGCTCGTCGCAGCGCCGGCCTACCATCCGACCTCCGAACCGGCCATCATGACTGGCGCCTGAAGCGTGCGGCCGGCTCGGAGCGTGCGACGTCGCGCGCCGCCGCCCGCGCCCTCGAGCGCCGGTCGCCGCGGTGTCCCATGCCGCCGGGCCGGGAGGGTCATCAACCAGGTCATCATGCCGTCGTCGCCGCAAACGCCACGCTACCCGATCGTCGCCGCCCGTCGCACCGTCAAGTCGGCGATCGACTTCGCGTCCGGCGCCCTGGCGGTCGTGCTGGCCGTGATGCTGTCCGAGCCGGCCAGCCGGCCCGGGTCCGAGGCCGTCCTCACCCTCGCGCTGGTCGTCGGCGCGCTGGTCGCGGCGCTGAATGGCCTCGCGGGCGGCCACCGCCACGTGTGGAGCTATACCGGCGTCCGCGAGATCCTCGTCTTCGGCGGCACGGGCGCGCTGACCACCGGCGTCCTGCTGGCGGCGCGGGCGGGCTGGGGGCTGCCGCTGGCCACCGACACCGTGGTGCTCGTCGGCCTGCTGCTCTTCATGATCGGGCTCGGCGTGCGGACGCTGCGCCGCCTGCAGGTCGAGCAGATCCGCAAGCGCCAGCGCCGGCTGCTGATGACGGTACCCACCCAGGAGCACCGCGTGCTCGTCCTCGGCGCGGATGAGACGGGGATGCTGGTCGCGCGCGAGCTGCAGCACTCCGCGCCGCCGGGCGTGCGCCTCATCGGCTTCCTGGACGACGACCGCTCGAAGCTCGGCAACGTGGTCTGCGGCGCGCCGATCCTCGGCCGCCTGGACGAGCTGACGCGCATCGCCGAGGACCGCCGCATCGACGAGGTGGTGATCGCGTCGCCCGAGGCGGCGCGCGCGGACGTCCGCCCGCTCGTGCGCCGGGTCGAGGAGTCCGGCGTGCGCGTCAGCGCGGCCGTCGGCGGCGAGGTGCTGTTCGGCTCCGCCCAGCCCTACCGGCCCGGCGACATCACGCTGGCCGAGCTGGCGACGCTCGACGCGCAGGTGCCGGCGGCGGAGCCGCGCACGGCCCAGCAGCGGAAGTCGGTGCTCGTCACGGGCGGCGCGGGCTTCATCGGCGCGCACCTCACGCGGATGCTGCTCGACCGCGGCTACGAGGTGCGCGTGCTCGACAGCTTCGCGTACGGGCGCCACGGCCTCGAGGACCTGGAGCGCCATCCGCAGCTGCAGCTCATCGACGGCGACATCTGCAACCTGCGCGACGTCAGCCGCGCGGTGCGCGGCGTGGACGGCGTGATCGCGCTGGCGGCGATCGTCGGCGACCCGGCCTGCAGCCTCGATCCCGAGGAGACGCTGAACCTGAACTACGCGTCGACCAAGCTGCTGATCGAGACCTGCAACATGTACGGGGTCGGCCGGCTGGTGTTCGCGTCCAGCTGCAGCGTGTACGGCGCCAGCGAGGACGGCGAGCTCACGGAGCGCTCGCGCCTCAACCCGGTGTCGCTGTACGCCCGCACCCGCGTGCTGAGCGAGAACATCATCTTCGACCGGCGCGGCGAGGTCGAGCCGGTGATCCTCCGACTCTCCACGGTGTTCGGGCTGTCGCCGCGCATGCGCTTCGACCTGGTGGTGAACACGCTGACGGTGCGCGCGGTGGTCGACGGCCGGATCGCGATCTTCGGCGGGGACCAGTGGCGCCCGAACGTCCACTGCCGCGACGCGGCGCGCGCCTTCCTGATGGCGCTCGAGGCGGACGGCCGCGACGTCAGCGGGCAGGTGTTCAACGTCGGCGGCAGTGCGCTGAACCACCGCATCGCCGACATCGGCACGATGGTCGCCGACATCGTCGGCGACGTCGAGGTCACGATGCGCGACGACGTGACGGACCGCCGCAACTACCGGGTCAACTTCGACAAGATCGAGCGCGTGCTCGGCTTCAAGCCGGAGTACTCGGTGGCCGACGGCATCCGCGAGGTGGCGGCCGCGGTCCGGGCGCGCGAGGAGCTGCGCACCTATCAGCACCCGCTCTTCCACAACGTGCAGGCGCTGCGGCACCGCCTGGCCGGCGAGCCGATGGAGGAGCTGCTGCCGCTGTGACGACGGCCGCGCCGCGCGAGCTGGTCATCTACGGCGGCGGCGGCCACGCGCGCGAGGCGGTGGACCTCGTGCGCGCGCTCAACGCGGTGCGGCCGACGTTCACGCTGCTCGGCCACCTCGACGACGACGCGGCGCGCCACGGCACGACCGTCGGCGACCTGCCGGTGCTCGGCGGCGCGGCGTGGCTGGCGGAGCGGCCGGCGCCCGCGCCCGCGGTCTTCCTCGGCCTCGGCGCCAACGCGGTGCGCCGGCGCGTCGCCGACCGGCTGCACGCGCTCGACGTGGAGTTCGCGACGCTCGTGCATCCGTCGGCCGTCGTCGCGGCAGACGCGACGCTCGGCCCCGGCGCGCTGGTCGCCGCGGGCGCGGTGGTCAGCGTCGCCGTGCGCGTGGGGGCGCACGCGCACGTGAACGTCGGCGCGACGGTGAGCCACGACGTGGCGCTCGCGCCGTTCACCCACGTGGCGCCGGGCGCGCACCTGGCGGGCAACGTCCACGTGGACGAGGGCGCGGACGTGGGCATCGGCGCGGCGGTGATCCAGGGACGCCGCCTCGGCGCCTGGAGCGTCGTGGGCGCGGGCGCCGCCGTGGTGCGCGACGTGCCGCCGAACGCGGTGGCCGTCGGCGTGCCCGCGCGCGTCGCGCGTGTACGCGCGGACGGGTGGCAGCTGGCGTGAGCGATCCGCGCGGCATGGTCCCGCGCCGTGCGGGCTACGTCGGCAAGCGGGCCCTCGACGTCGCGCTCGTCGTGCTGGCGGCGCCCGTGTGGCTCCCGCTGCTGGCCGTCGGCGCGGCCGTCGTCCTCGCGACGATGGGGCGGCCGGTGTTCTTCCGGCAGCGGCGCGCCGGGTGGGGCGGCATGCCCTTCGACATCCTGAAGCTGCGCACGATGACCGACGCGCGCGGCGCGGACGGCGCCCTGCTGCCCGATGCCGAGCGGCTGCCGGCCGCCGGCCGCTGGCTGCGCCGCACCTCGCTCGACGAGCTGCCGGAGCTGCTGACCGTGCTGCGCGGCGACATGAGCCTCGTCGGCCCGCGGCCGCTGCTGCTCCAGTACCTGCCGCTCTACTCGGCGGCGCATGCGCGGCGCCACGAGCTGCGCCCCGGCCTCACGGGGCTCGCGCAGGTCTCCGGCCGCAACGCGCTCGACTGGCCGTCGCGGTTCGACTTGGACGTCGACTACGTGGACCGCTGCTCGCCCGCGCTCGACGCACGCATCCTCTGGCAGACGGTGCGCGCCGTGTTCGGCGGTCGCGGCGTGAGCGCGGAGGGCGAGGCGACGATGTCTGTGTTCACCGGCTACGGCGCGGCGGCACCGGAGGGTGCCGCCGCACCGCCGGTCACGCGCGCGCCGGTGCTGCGCGGAGCAGGCAGCTCCGGACCACGTCGGTGACGCGGTCCTGCTCCGCCTCCGTCAGGCTCGACGACGAGGGCAGGCAGATCCCGCGCGCGTAGAGGTCCTCGGCCACGGCGCCGCCGACGCGCGGCGCGTCGGCGAAGATCGGCTGCGTGTGCATCGGGCGCCACATCGGGCGTGCCTCGATGTTCACCTGCTCCAGCGCCTGGATGACGTCGAGCGGCGTGCGGCCGTGCGCGTCGCGGTCGAGATACGCCACCGTGAGCCAGCGCGAGTTGGTGCCCCACGGCGCCTCGCCCTGCAGCGCGATTCCCGGCACGTCGGCGAAGGCCTGCTCGTAGCGCTCGGCCACCCGGCGGCGCTGCCGCACGCGCTCGTCGAGCACGCGCAGCTGCCCGCGCCCGATGCCCGCGAGGACGTTGCTCATGCGGTAGTTGTGGCCCAGCTCCGCGTGCACGTACTCCACGGCCGGCTCGCGCGACTGCTGGGACCACTTCCGCATGGTGGCGATCGCGGCGGGGTCCTTCGCGATCACCATCCCGCCGCCGGTGGTGGTGATGATCTTGTTGCCGTTGAAGCTGAGGATCGAGTACGGCGCCGTCGTCGCCGTCTCGCGCCCCTTGTACGTCGCGCCGAGCGACTCGGCCGCGTCCTCCACCAGCACGACACCGTACTCGTCGCACGCGGCGGCGATCGCGTCGATGTCCGCGTGCTGGCCGCACAGGTGCACCGCGATGAGCGCCTTCGGCAGCTCGCCGCGCGTGGCGGCGTCGCGCAGGTACTCGCGCACGATGGCCGGATCGAGGTTCGCGGACTGCGTCTCGGCGTCGAGGAAGACCGGCGTCGCGCCCTGGTAGAGGATCGGGAACGCCGAGCCGGCGAACGTCAGCGTCGAGCAGGCCACGCGGTCGCCGCGCGTCACGCCGATGTGGCGCAGCACCAGGTGCAACGCGGCCGTGCCGCTGGAGACCGCGAGCGCATGGACGCCGTGCCCCAGGCGCGCCGCCATCTCCTGCTCGAACCCGTCGAGGTGCGGGCCGACCGACGAGAGCCAGTTCGTCTCGAAGGCCTCCCGGATGAAGTCGAGCTCCTGGCCGCCCATGTGGGGGACCGAGAGATAGATCCGCTTGTTCGTCACGGAGATGCAGGGCACGTGTGATCGCGAGGGCCGGTCGGCGGCGGCGCCGCGCGCGTCGCGCCGGGCGTCACTCGCGGCCGGCGAGCACCGAATCATATGCGGCCAGGATACGGCGCGTCAGCGCGTCCTGGTCGAAGCGGGCCCGCACGTCCGCGCGTGCGGCCGCGGCCCGCGCCGCGGTCCCCGCGGGGTCGTCCAGCGCGTCCCGGAGCGCCGCGGCCCACGCGGCCGCATCGCCCACGGGCACCAGACGCGCGGTCTCGCCGTCGCGCACGACCTCGCGGCACCCCGGGATGTCCGACGCGACGATCGGGAGTCCCATCGCGGCCGCCTCCATCACCACGCGCGGCACGCCCTCGCGGTGGCTCGGATGGGCCAGCAGGTCGGCGGCCACGTAGAAGCGCGCGACGTCGTGTCGGAGCGGCAGACGGTGCACGCGCCCGCGAAGCGGCGGCTCCGCGTGCAACGCATCGGGCAGGACGCCGGCCTCGCCGTCCATCGCGGGCGCGATCCAGACGAAGTGCACGTCCGGATGCGTGGCGAGCACCCGCGCGGCGGCATCCGCGAGCTCGCGGTAGCCCTTGTCGGCCACGTAGCGGCCGACCGTGAGCACGAGCGGCGCATCCGGGGGAATCCCGAGCTCCGCGCGTACCGCCTCGCGCGTGCCGGCCGGCAGCGCCGCGGGGTCGAACGCCGTGAGGTCGATGCCGCTGCCGGTCAGCGTCGCGCGATCGTGCGCGCAGAGCCCCGTCTCCACCACGTGCGCGAGGTCGGCACCGCTGAGGAAGAGCGAGCGGTCGGCGGCCGCGAAGGTGACCCGGTCGGTGGCGCGCAGCAGGCGGCGCAGCGACGGCGACATCCCCGGCGTGTACAGCAGCCCGCGGCAGCTGTGGATGCGACGGCGCACGCCCGCGAGGCGCGCCGCGAGCTGGCCGAGGAGCCCACCCTTCGGCGTGTACGAGTGGACGAGGTCCACGCGCGCGGCGCGCAGCGCGCGCACGAGCCGCGCGAGCGAGACGACGTCGGTGCCCGGCGCGATCTTCCGCGCGATGGGGATCTCGAGGACCGTGAAGCCCTCGGCGCGGATGTCGTCGAGCGCCGCGCCGGGGGAGCAGATCACGATCGAGTCCACGCGGTCGCGCATGCGCCGCAGGTCGTGGATCAGGATGTGGCGCACGAAGTCCGCGGCCGGCACCACGTGCGCCACGCGCAGGCGTCGCACGCTCACGTCAGCGCGGGCTCGCCGAGGGCGCGCGCGACGCCGCGCGAGCGCGAACGCCGGGGCGCGAGCCGGCGCAGCGCCTCCGCCACGGTCGGCACGCCGAGCAGCAGCAGCAGCCAGTTCGTGACCAGGTGGTGCCGGATGGCGGTGCCGTAGTTCACCGTGCCGAGCGCCCAGACGAACGTCATCGCGCCGAAGAGCACGAGGCAGAGCAGCATCGGCGCGCGACGCTCGGGCCCCGCGCGCGCCACGCCGACGATGGCGCCCAGGGCCAGCACCAGCCGGCCGAATGCCTCGGCCGCGCCGTACAGGTCCACCGCCGCGCGGATCTGCCAGGGGAAGGGCGCGAACAGGTAGTTCACGTAGACGAGGGGCAGCGACACCGCGAGCCGGCCCGGGCTCGACACGTCGAGCGTGACGCCGTAGTCGGCGCGCGCGCGGTTCCCGATGCCGCCGCTGCGGTACTTGGCCGCGTACTGCAGCGCGCGGTCCTCGCCGAGGGCGCTGACCACCTCCATGCCGCCCACGGTGCCGGACTTGAGGATGCGCATCCCGACCTGCGCGAGCCCGCCGACCATCGCCACGGCCACGGCCGCGAGGCCGATCCGCTTGAGACGGCGCGCGGCCGCGCTCCCCGTCGGGCGTCGCGCGGCGCCGGGCGACGGCCAGGCGACCGCGAGGATCGGCACCAGCGGCACCATCAGCATCAGCCCCTTGTGCCAGAGCGCGAGCGCCAGCACCGAGCCGACCGTCGCCACCAGCGCGAACGGGCTGTGCGTGCGGACGTAGCGCACCGCCCAGTACGTGGAGACGACGAAGAACAGGATCTGGAGCGACTCGCGCAGCGTCACCGACGTGATGAACAGCATCGTGGGCAGGAGCCCGAAGCCGGCGAGGATCCACCGGCGCCACCGGGCCACCGACAGCTCGTCGGCGAGCGCGCTCACCGTGCCCGCCGCCAGTGCGAACGCGAGGATCGACGTCTCGGCGCCGAGCAGGCGCGACGCGCCGAACGCGCGATACAGCACGCCCAGCAGCTGCACGTACATGTGGCCATCGAAGCCGAGCGTGAGCCGCGACTCGACGAGCCACTCGACGCCCTGCCGGTGGAAGCTGACCGCGTCCAGCTCACCGCCGGGGAGGAGCCGGGCGAACGCGTGCACCGTCGCCGCGACCTGGTGCAGGAGCAGGCTGGCCCAGACGACGAGCATCGCCCCGCGGTCGCGGCGCAGCGACGCGAAGGCGAAGGGCACGAGGAAGGTGGCGGCCGCGAACACCAGCGCCCACGCGTCGCCCATGCCCACGATCTGCGTGGGGGCGTACCGGTTCAGCGACTCCTGCATGGGCGCGCCCCGGGCGGTGTCGCTCAGGCCGCGCGCGCCGCCGACCGGCCGCGCGGGCCGAGATACTCGCGAGCGAACACCCAGAAGGCCACGAAGGCGAGCACGCAGATCCCGACGACCATCGCGAACGCCACCGTGCCGCGCGACTCGGGGCGCGTGGGCGTGGCGGGGACGTCGATGATCGTGATGACCGGCGTCGCGCGCGCCTCATCCAGGCGCGCCTGCTCGTACGCCTGCGCGAGCGACGTGTAGACCTGCTGCCGGAAGCCGACGTCGCGCTCCAGCCGGTCCTGCTGCGCCTGCAGCTCGGGCGAGCCGAAGACGCTGCGGTTGGCACGCTGGAACGACGAGAGGCGTGCCTCCGCGACGCCCAGCTCGGCGCGCAGCTCGGTCAGCCGCGCCTCGGAGAACTCGCGGTCGGCGGTGGCGCGCGCCTGCCGGCGCTCGAGGTTCACGGCGTTGATCTCGCGCAGCATGCGGTCGGCGACGCCGCGCGCGAGCTCGGGCGTGGAGGCGCTCACGCGCAGCCGCACCAGTCCCGTCTGCGGGTCGGAGGCGACCGAGGACATCTGCCCCACGCGGTCGATCGTGCGGTCGAGCCGCGCGGCCGGTGAGCCGGGCGGGATCTCGAGATGGTCGGCGAGCGGCCGCTCGGGCGCGCCCGGTGCGGCGCGGTACGAGGCGCCCGCCACGCGCTCCAGCACCGCGCGCGACCGGGCGAGCTCGGCGAAGAACTGCGGCGACTGGCCGGGCTCCCCTCCGCCGACCGAGACGCCGAACTGCGCCGCCAGCCCGCTGATGGCGGAGCGCGACCCGCCGCCGGCCTGTGGCAGGAACGAGGCGCCGGAGGCGTAGGTCCGCGGGCGCGTGTAGCGATAGGCGCCCGCCAGCGCCGCGCACGCCATCGGGACCAGCACCAGGACCATCCAGTGTCGCCGCAGGACGCGCAGCAGCTCGAACGCGCCGGCGTCGCCGTCCGGGCCTCCGGGCGCGTCCGCGGAGGGCATGCTGCGGCTGGGACGCGCGGAGGAGGGAAGCGGGGGAGCGCTCGTCTCGACGAGTGGGGACGACATCGACGCCGGTCGGGGGAAGGCGCGGTGCGGCACCGCGCGGGGAGCGCGGGAAGTATATCGGCCGCCGGTGCGCCGACGCGAGGCGGGATGCCGGCCACCCCGCGCCGCGCCCTGCCGTGCACGGTCCGGCCGGCCTATCTTGCGACGGCGTTCGCGGCCGAGTCGCACCAGGCGATCGCCGCGCGCGACGTGTCCGCACCGTGGCCGATGCGCGTCGCCGCCGCCCGACTTCACGTGCCGATCCGTCCGCGCCCCACGCCCTGATGTCGCTCCCGTCCGCCGTCCTTCCGACTCCGCGGCCCGCCGCTCCGGCGCGCGCCCCGGTACGCGACGGCCCGCGGGTGCGCGTGCTCCACGTGATCACCGGGCTGCAGCTGGGCGGCGCGGAGATGATGCTGTGGAAGCTCGTGACCGGGTCGGACCGCGGGCGCTTCGCGCACGAGGTGGCGTCGATGACCGGCGGGGGCGCGATCGCCGACCGGATCGCCGCGGCGGGAATCCCGGTGCACCTGCTGGGCGACGCGCGCCGCGTGGACGTGCGGCTCGTGCACCGGCTGCGCGCGCTGGTGCGTCGCTCGCGGCCGCACCTCCTGCAGGGCTGGATGTACCACGGCAACGCCCTCGCGAGCGTGGTTGGCCTGCTGACCGGCGTGCCGACGATGTGGAACCTGCGCACCGCGGGCGTCGGCCCGCATACGGTGGCGGATCTCTCGCGATTCATCTCGCGCCAGCCGACCGACGTGATCACGAACTCGGAGCGGGCGATCGCGTACCATGAGGGCCGCGGCTACCGGCCGCGCGCGTGGCACGTCATCCCCAACGGCTTCGACCTCGGCGAGTTCCGCTCCGACAGCGGGGCGCGCGCGCGGGTGCGCGCGTCGCTCGGCGTGGCGGACGACGCGCCGCTCGTCGGCACGGTGGCCCGCTTCGACCCCATGAAGGACTATCCCAACTTCCTGCAGGCCGCCGCGCACGTGCGCCGCCGGCATCCGGCCGCGCGCTTCGCCCTCGTCGGGCCAGGAGTCGACGGCTCCAACGCCGAGCTCGCCGGCGAGGTGCGCCGGGCCGGGCTGGACGACGCCGTGCACCTGATGGGCGCCCGGCACGACGTGGCGGCCGTGATGAGCGCGATGGACGTCTACGTCCAGGCGTCGCTGTACGAGGGCTTCCCCAACACGGTGGGCGAGGCGATGGCGTGCGGGCTGCCGTGCGCGGTGACGGACGCGGGCGACTCGGGCGCGGTCGTCGGCGACGCGGGCCGCGTGGTGCCGGTGCGCGATCCCGCCGCGCTGGGCGAGGCCGTCTCGGAGATCCTCGCGCTGCCGGCGTCCGCGCGCGCGACCCTTGGCGCCCGCGCGCGCGCGCGCGCCGAGCGGGAGTTCGCCCTGCACGCCGTGGTCGCCCGGTACGAGACGCTGTACGAGGCGCGCGCCGGCGTCGCCCTCGCTGGAGGGACGCGCTGATGTGCGGGATCGCGGGACTGCTGGCGGTGCGCGGCGAGGCCGCCTCCGCCGACGCCGTGCGGGCGATGGCCGACGCCGTGGAGCACCGCGGGCCCGACGACTTCGGCACCTGGTGCGATCCGGAGGCGGGTGTCGCGCTGGGCCACCGCCGGCTGTCGATCCTCGACCTGAGCGCGGAGGGGCACCAGCCGAAGGTGTCGGCCTCGGGGCGGTGGATGGTCGCGTTCAACGGCGAGATCTACAACTTCCGCGCGCTGCGCGCGGAGCTCGAGGGGCGTGGGGCGCGCTTCGCCGGACATTCGGACACGGAGGTGCTGCTCGCGGGCTTCGATGCGTGGGGGCTGCCCGAGACCATCCGCCGCGCGGCGGGGATGTTCGCGCTCGCGGCGTGGGACCGTGAGGGGCGGCGGCTGCACCTGGTGCGCGACCGGCTGGGGGAGAAGCCGCTGTACTACGGTGAGATGGGCGGCACGCTGCTGTTCGGCTCCGAGCTGAAGGCGCTCCGGCGCCACCCCGCGTGGCAGGGCGAGGTCGACCGCGACGCGCTCACGGCGTTCCTGCGGACGGGCTACGTGCCCGGGCCGTACTCGATCTACACCGGGATCCGGAAGGTCGAGCCGGGCACGATCGTCACGCTGCGCCGCGAGGAGGGGCGCATCGTCGAGGAGCGCGCCGCGTACTGGACGGTCGGCGACGCGTTCCGCCGGGGCGCGACCGATCCGGTCGAGGGCGACGGCGCGACGGTGGTGGACGGGCTGGACGCGGTGCTGCGCCAGGCCGTGCGCGACGAGATGGTCGCGGACGTGCCGCTGGGCGCGTTCCTCTCCGGCGGCATCGACTCGAGCACGATCGTCGCGCTCATGCAGGCGCAGAGCAGCCGGCCCGTGCGCACGTTCACGATCGGCTTCCACGAGCGCGCGTTCGACGAGGCGGTGTACGCGCGCGACGTCGCGCGGCATCTGGGCACCGACCACACGGAGCTCTACGTCACGCCGGACGACCTGCTGGGCGTCGTGCCCACGCTGCCGGCGCTCTACGACGAGCCGTTCGCGGACTCCTCGCAGGTGCCGACGTTCCTCGTGTCGCGGCTGGCGCGCCAGCACGTGACGGTCGCGCTGTCGGGCGACGGCGGCGACGAGCTGTTCGCCGGCTACAACCGCTACTTCTGGGGACGCCGCGTCTGGGGCGCGGCGCGCCTGGTGCCGCACGGCCTGCGTCGCGCGGCCGCGAACGGGGTGCGCGCGGTGTCGCCGGCGCGCTGGGACAGCGTGGCGGGCGCCATGGTGAAGCTGCTGCCGCGGCGCTACCGGTACATGGGCCCCGGTCCGGGCGACCGGCTGCACAAGATGGCGGGCATCCTGCACGCGCGCAGCGGCGACGAGATGTACCACGGGCTGGCGAGCATCTGGCACGAGCCGGAGGCCGCGGTGCTGGGCGGCCGGGAGCGCGACGCGCGGCTGGCGCGCATGACCGGGGCCGACGTGCCGCCGGACTTCGTGTCGCGCATGATGTACACCGACCTGCTGACGTACCTGCCGGACGACATCCTCGTGAAGGTGGACCGCGCGGCGATGGCGGTGAGCCTCGAGACGCGCGCGCCGTTCCTGGACCACCGCGTCGTGGAGTACGCGCTGCGCGTCCCGCTGCACCACAAGATCCGCGGGAACGCGGGCAAGCAGGTCGTGAAGGAGCTGCTCTACCGCTACGTGCCGCGCTCCCTGGTGGACCGGCCCAAGATGGGCTTCGGCATCCCGCTCGATCAGTGGCTGCGCGGCCCGCTGCGCGCGTGGGCGCAGGACATGCTCGCGGCCGACCGCCTGCGCGCGGACGGCTTCTTCGAGGTCGACCTCGTGCAGCGCCGCCTGCGCGAGCACCTGTCCGGCGCGCGCAACTGGCAGCACGCGCTGTGGTGCGTGCTGATGTTCCAGGCCTGGCTGGCGGCGGAGCGCGAGGGCGCGCGGTGAAGCGTCCGCGGCGCGTCGCGATCGTCCACGAGTGGCTCGTGACGTACGCGGGCTCGGAGCGCGTCCTGGAGCAGATGCTCGCGGTCTACCCGGACGCGGACCTGTTCGCGGTGTGCGAGTTCCTCCCGCCGGACGAGCGGCGCTTCCTCGGCGGGCGCCCGGTGCAGACGACGTTCGTGCAGCGGCTGCCGCTGGCGCGCTCGAAGTACCGGGGCTGGCTGCCCGTGATGCCGTTCGCGATCGAGCAGCTGGACCTGTCGGCGTACGACCTCGTGATCTCGAGCAGCCACGCGGTCGCGAAGGGCGTGCTGACGGGTCCGGACCAGCTGCACGTCTGCATGTGCTACTCGCCCATCCGCTACGCGTGGGACCTGCAGCACCAGTACCTGCGGCAGGCGGGGCTGGGCTGGGGGCCGCGCGGCCTCGCGGCGCGCTGGCTCCTGCACAAGCTCCGTGACTGGGACGCGCGCTCGGCCAACGGCGTCGACGAGTTCGCGGCGATCTCCGAGTTCGTCGGCCGACGCATCGACAAGACGTACCGCCGCGATTCGACCGTGGTCTACCCGCCCGTGGACGTCGAGCGCTTCACGCCGGCGGGCGCGCGCGAGGACTACTACGTCACCGCGTCGCGCTTCGTCCCGTACAAGTGCGTCGACCTGATCGTCGAGGCGTTCCGCGACATGCCGGATCGCCGCCTCGTCGTGATCGGCGACGGGCCGCAGATGCCGCTCGTGCGCTCGCGCGCGACGCCCAACGTCACGCTCCTGGGCCACCAGCCGTTCCCGGAGCTGCTGCGCTGGCTGCGCGGCGCGCGGGCCTACCTGTTCGCGGCGATCGAGGACTTCGGCATCGCGCCGCTGGAGGCGCAGGCGGTGGGCACGCCGGTGATCGCGTACGCGGGCGGCGCGCTTCCCGAGACGATCCCCGGCCTGGACGCCGAGCGCCCGTGCGGGGTGCTGTACGACGCGCAGACGCCGGCCGGGATCCGCGACGCCGTGCGGCGCTTCGAGCGCGAGGGCGACCGCATCACGGCCGACGCCTGCCGCGAGAACGCGGAGCGCTTCGCGCCGGACCGCTTTCGCGCCGCCTTCGAGACGTGGGTCGAGCGGGCCTGGGACGCCTTCGAGGCGCGGCGGTCGCGCGGGCTGCCGGCCCGCGGCGAGGCCGAGCTGGGGACGCTGGTCGGCGGACGCTGAGCGACCGCCGCGCGACTCCTTAGTAGGCGCCGCGGCGCTGGAGGACGACGCCCACCGTGCGCAGCATGATCGCGAGGTCGCCGCGGAGCGTCCAGCTGCGTGCATAGTCGAGCTCGATGCGCGCGCGCATCGGGTAGCCGATGCGGCTGCGCCCCTGCACGGCCCACGCGCCGGTCAGGCCCGGCTTCACGGCCAGCAGCACGTCACGCGACGCGCCGTAGTGGCCCAGCTCCGCCTCGACGATCGGGCGCGGGCCCACGAGCGACATGTCGCCGCGCAGCACGTTCCAGAACTGCGGCAGCTCGTCGAGGCTGGTCATGCGGAGGAAGCGGCCGAGCGCCGTGACCCGCGGGTCGTGGTGCGCCGGGAGCTTGAAGTGGTTCGCCTCGTAGGTGGCCCGGAGGTCGTGGTCCGTGGCGAGGCGCGTCTCGGCGTCCGCGCACATCGTGCGCAGCTTGTAGCACGTGAAGCGGCGGCCGCCCTGACCGATGCGCTTCTGGCCGAAGAGCACCGGGCCCGGCGACGCGAGCTTGACCGCGAGCGCGAGCACGACCAGGAGCGGCGCGGCCAGCACGAGGCCCACGAGCGCGCCCGCGACGTCGAGCGCGCGCTTGACCGCGAGACGCCAGGCTGCGACCGGCGCGGGGGCGTCGACGGCGGGCGTCAGCGCCAGCGCGGCGCGCGCGGCGGCCCGGCGCTGCTTGCGACCGGTGAGCGCGCGCGGCGGCTCGCTGACGACGAGCGTCGGCGTGGCTCCCGTGGCCCGCGCACGCGCGGCCCCTCGCGTCACGACCCGGGTGGCCGCCGCCACTGCGGAGTCCTCGTCGCCCACGGCACCTTCGGCGGGCGGCAGGGGGGCGCGCAGCGGGCGAGAGGGCATGCGGGAATGGGCGGGGTCCAGGATGGGCAGCACATCGCGACGGCGTCGCACGCGATGCGCCCCATGGTCGGCGCGAAAGGTAACGGGTCCTACGGTGGGACAACCAGCGCGCCCCACCTTTCGATGTGATGAAAGTCGCACGGCCGCCGGACGTTCCGTCCAGTGCGCCCATCCGTGGCGACCGCGCCGCGCGGCGCGGTGCACGAACGGTGCCCCACCCGGCAGGACGACTGGCCGGTCCCTGTCGTCCCCAGGCCTGGCCGGTTAGCATCACCTAGCTATGCGTCGTCGTCCATACCCGCGCCATTCGGCGCCCGTCACGACCAATTCCAGCGCCGACGGTCGGTCCCTCGCGCCGCGCCGCGCCCGGACCATCGTGGCCGCGCTCGGCGTGCTGCTCGCGGCAGCGCCGGTGGTGCGCGCGCAGACGCCGGCGGGGACGCCGGTACCGGCGCCGACGGCCGCCGTGGCGGGGAGCGACGATCCGGTGGGCGCGGGCGACAAGGTCGTACTGCGCGTCTGGCGCGAGCCCACCTGGAGCGACGCCTATCCGGTGGACGCGACCGGGTTCGCGACGCTGCCGCGCATCGGCCCCATGCACGTGGCCGGCCTCGCGCCGCGGGCGCTGCGCGACTCGGTGCGCGCGCGCCTCGCGGTCTACCTGCGCGAGCCGGTGGTCGACGTCATCGTCCTCCGCCGCGTCGCGGTCCTGGGCGCCGTGCGGAAGCCCGACGTCCTGTTCGTCGAGCCGGTGAGCACGGTGCGCGACCTCATCGCGCAGGCCGGCGGGATCGACGAGGAGGGGGACCCGAACCGCATCGAGATCGTGCGCGACGGGGAGCGCGTGCGACTCGGCCGCTGGAACGACATCCAGAGCACCGTCGCGCCCGTACGCTCGGGCGACCAGATCGTCGTCGGCCGCAAGGGGTGGTTCGCGCGCAACGCGCTCGCCGCGGTGTCGTCGGCCGCGGTCGCGGTCTCCGTGCTCGTCTCCGCGTTCCGGCGATGAGCGGCGAGGCGAACGGCAACGGCACCGTCGTGCGCGTGGGCCCCGATCCGCGCCGCGCGGCGACGGACGTCATCGACCTGGCGGAGATCGGCGGCGCGCTGCGGCGCGGCCGGCGCTGGATCCTCGGCGCCGGGCTGCTCGGGCTCGCGGCGGCCGCGGCGATCGTCGCGTACGCGCCCAAGCGCTTCGCGGGCGGTGCCACGGTGCTCCTGCGCAGCAGCAACGAGGGCGGCGGCTCGCTGCTCAGCCGCCTCGGCGTCCCCGCGGAGCTGGCGCCGGCGAGCCTCGGCTCGGCCATGAAGTCGCCGCTCGAGACCGAGCTGCAGATCCTCGAGAGCCGCGCGGTGCTCGGCACGGTCAGCGACTCGCTCGGCCTGCAGGTGCGCGTGCTGTCGCCCGCCGGCATCCCACCGTGGCGACTGCTCGCGCCACGCCCGTACCCGGGCAGCTTCCGCAAGGTGCGCCTGCGCTTCGAGCGCGCCGCCGCCGACCGCTATCGCGTCACGGGGCGCGACGTGAACGGCGAGGTGGCCGCGGGGCGCCCGCTCGTCACGCCGTACGGCACGCTCGCACTCGCGAGCGGCACGCTACCGCCCGCTTTCGAGGTGCAGCTCCTCGACCGCGAGGACGCGCTGGAGCGCCTCGGCGAGCGCGTGTCGGTCGAGAAGGCGGGTGGCGAGGTGGCGCGCGTCGGCTACGCGGCGCCCGACTCGCTCTCGGCGGGCGCGGTGCCGAACGCGGTGGTCGCGGTCTACCTGGAGCGCCGCCGCACGACGGACCGCGGCGTCAACCAGCACCGCGCCGAGTTCCTGGAGGCGCAGGTCGACAGCGTCGGCCGGCAGCTGACGGACGCCGAGGCGGCGCTGCGCCGCTACCAGGAGAGCAGCGGCGTCGTCGATCCGGAGCTGGTCGGGAAGATCGACCTCGAAGCCGCCTCGAAGATCCGCGAGTCGCTCGCCGCCAACCAGGTCGAGAGCGTGGCGCTGGAGCAGCTGCTGCGGCAGGTGGGCGAGGGGACGATGAGCGCGCGCCAGCTCGCCGCGTATCCCAGCTTCCTCCGCAGCTCGGCCATCAACGACATGCTCGGCCAGCTGGCCGAGCTGGAGACCGAGCTCGCGACGCTGCGCGAGCGCCGCACCGAGGCCGATCCCGAGGTCACGGTGATGCGCACGCGCGCCGCCGACCTCGAACGGCAGCTGCTGCCGATGGGGAACGCGTACGCGCAGTCGCTCCGTCGCCAGCGCGCCGAGCTCGAAGGGCAGGCGGCGCGCTTCGACGCGTCGCTGAGCGCGCTGCCGGCCGAGGCGCAGAGCTTCACGCGGCTGACGCGCGAGGTGAAGCGGCTGGGGCAGACGGCGCTCGCGCTGCAGACGCAGCTCCTCGACGCGCGCATGGCGGCGATCGGCGAGGGCGGGGAGGTGCGCCAGGTGGACGCCGCGCTCGTGCCGAAGAAGCCCGTCTTCCCGCGTCCGTCGATCGTGCTGCCCACGGGCCTGCTCGCCGGCCTCGCCCTCGGGACGCTCGGCGCGCTCGCGGTCGGCTTCCTCTCGCCGCGCGTGCGCACGGCGGACGAGGTGGGCCGGATGCTCGGCGTGCCCGCGGCGCCCCTCGGCGCTGGACGTCCGCTGTTCTTCGCGACCATCGCCCGCGCCAACGCGCGCCTGATCGTCCCGCTGGACGACGCCGAGCTGGCGCACGACGCGGCGCGCTGGCTCGGTGCCTCCGCGCCCGCACCGGTCGCCACGACGCGCGTCGGCGGCCGTCGCATGGCGCCCGCGCTCGTCGGCGCGGACGCGTCGGTCCTCGACTCGATCGGTCCCGCGGACGGCGACGGCGACGGCTTCGTCGCGCTGCCGCCGCTGGACAGCGGCGCGGGCGTCGCCGCCCGCCTGGCGCGCGGCACGCCGGTCGTGCTGGCGGTGCGCGCAGGCACGGCGCGCTCCGACGTCGAGGACGCGGCGGCCGCGGTGCGACTGGCCGGAGGTGAGCTGGTCGCGTGCGTGGTCCGGTGACCGTGGGCGGCGCGGCGGCCGCGTCGCCGACGGCGCGCGTCGCGCCGATCCGCGTCGCCACACTGCTGCGCGCCGCGCTGTGGGCGCTGCTGGCGGGGAACCTCGTGCGGCTGCCGGCGCTGACGTCGGGCGCGCGCGAGGCGCCGCTCTCGTTCAACGACCTCGTCGTCCTGCTGCTGCTGTCGGCGGGCGCGCTCGCGTGCGTGGGCGGCCGCTCGCTGATCCTCGATGGCGTCACGCGCCGCGCGCTGCTGTTCGCGTTCGTCGGTGGCACGTCCGCGGTGCTGGCGATGCCGCGCTTCGGGCTCAGCGCCGCGGAGGTCGGCTTCAGCCTCGCGTACCTGGTGCGCTGGCTCGTCTACCTGTGCGTCTACGTGCTCGCGGTCAACACGCTCCGGCGGCGCGACGTGCTGGCGGTGGTGCGCACCCTGGAGCGCGTGATCCTCGCCTTCGCGGCGTTCGGCATCTTCCAGTCGATCTTCCTGCCCGGCTTCGCGCAGATCGTCTATCCCGAGTCGGCGCTCTACATCGACTGGGATCCGCAGGGGCACCGGCTCGTCTCGAGCTTCCTCGACCCCAACTTCGCCGGCGCGCTGATCGCCATCGGGCTGCTGCTGGCCCTGGCGCGGCAGTCGTGCGGCGTCGCGGTGTCGCGGCTGCACATCGCGCTGCTGGCCGTCGCGCTGGTGCTGACGGCGTCGCGCAGCTCGATGCTGGCCGCGTTCGTCGGCGTGTGCGTCGTCGTCGGGATCGCGGGGCTCACGCGGCGCATCGTGCGCATCGGGCTGGCGTTCGGCGCGCTGCTGCTGGCCGCGCTGCCGGCGCTGCTCTCGTTCGCGCGCACCTATGGCAAGCTCTCGGTCGACGCATCGGCCGTCTCACGCGTGGTCTCGTGGCTGCGCGCGCTGGAGCTCTTCCGCGACAACCTGCTGATCGGCGTCGGGTTCAACACCTACGGCTTCGCGCAGCGCGCCTACGGCTACGAGGCCGGCCGCGGCGCGTTCTCGTTCTCGCTCGACGGCGGGCTGCTCTTCATCGCCGTGATGACGGGCTGCATCGGCCTCGGGATCTACCTCGGCATGCTCGGCGGGATCGTGTCGCGCGCGCGCGCCGTGTGGCGCTCGGTGAGCGTGACGGCCGAGGAGCGCGCGGTGGCCGTGGGCGCGGTCGCGGCGATGGCGGCGATCGTCGTGCACAGCCTGTTCGTGAACAGCCTGCTGCTGCCGCTGCTCCTCGAGCCGCTCTGGATCCTCTGGGCGCTGCCGGGCGTCCTCGTGCTGGACGGCGCGGTCGCCGAGCGGGAGGCGGCGTGAGCACCGACGCCGCGCCGCTCGGCGCCCGCATCCTGTTCGTGAAGCTGATGGCGCTCGGCGACGTCGTGCTGGCGTCGGCGGCGCCCGCGGCGCTCAAGGCGCGCGATCCGGCGTGCCGCGTGACGTGGGTGTGCGCGAACGGGCTCGCGGAGCTCGTGCGGCTCTTTCCCGGCGTGGACGAGGTGCTCCCGGTCGACGCGGGCGCGCTGCTGCGCGGCGGCCTGGGTGCGCGCACCCGCGCCGTGCTCGCCGCCTGGCGGCCGCTCGCCGGCCGCCGCTTCGACGACGTCGTGATCGCGCACCAGGACGCGCGCTACGGCGTGCTGGCGCTCCCCGCGCGGGGCCGCCGGCGTCGCATGCGCCGCGGCACGACGGCGCGTCCGCTGCCGGTCGCCGGCCGCTGGTTCGCCGACGAGTACGTCCGGCTCGCGCTCGGCTACCCCGACGAGGGTCCCGTCACGCGCACATGGGAGCTGGCCGACCTGCGCGGGCGGCTGCCCGAGGGACGCGCGCTCGTGCCCGAGGCGGACGGGCGGGCGATCGCGGTGCTCGTGCCCGGCGGCGCGCGCAACGCGCTGCGCGACACGCCGCAGCGCCGCTGGCCGGTCGAACGCTACGTCGAGCTGGCGCGGCGCCTCCACGCGCGCGGCCACGCGGTCGTGCTGGTCGGCGACGCCGCGGACCGCGAGGTGCTGCCCGCGTTCGCCGACGTGCCCGTGATCGATCGCCTGGGCCGGCTGCGCATCGTCGAGTCGACCGCGGTGCTGGAAGTCGCCGACGTCGTCGTGTCGCACGACACCGGGCCGATGCACCTCGCGCGGCTCGTGCGCGCGCCGCTGGTCGCGCTCTTCGGCCCGACGTCACCGCACGACTTCGCGCCCGAGGACGCACGCACGACAGTGCTGTGGGGCGGGGCGGCGCTGGCGTGCCGTCCGTGCTACGACGGCCGCGAGGTCGCGCCCTGCCGCGACAACCGGTGCATGCAGGACCTCGGCGTCGCGCGCGTGGAGGAGGCGGCGCTCGCGATGGCGCAGTCCGCGTCGCCGGCGGAGGTGCGCGCGTGACCGCGCGGCCGGAGGAGCAGGCGCTCGACGCGGACACGACGCGCACCACCGCCGCGCACGTCGTCGTCATCGTCCTCAACTGGAACGGTGAGGACGACACCGCGGCGTGCCTGGAGTCGCTCGCGCGCTGCGACTGGCCGCGGCTCACCGTGCTGCTGGTCGACAACGGCTCGCCCGACGGGTCGGGCGCGCGGCTGCACGCGCGCTTTCCCGAGCTCCCGTACCTGCAGACGGGCGCGAACCTCGGCTACACCGGCGGCAACAACCGCGGCTTCGAGTGGGCGCTCGCGCACGGCGCGGACCACGTGGTCGTGCTGAACAACGACACCGTCGTCGAGCCCGACCTCATCACGCACCTCGTGGAGGCCGCGGAGGCCGACGCGCGCGTCGGCGGCGTGGCGCCCAAGATCTTCGTGCACGGCGAGCCGGACACGCTCTGGTACGCGGGCGGCGACCTCGCGCTGGCGCGCGGCGCCGGGCTGCACCGCGCCGAGTACGCGCCGGATCGCGGGCACGACGCGCCGGCGCCGGTGACGTTCATGACGGGGTGCTGCTTCCTCATCACGCGGCACGCGCTCGAGACCGTGTCGGGGTTCGAGGAGAGCTTCTTCGCCTACAACGAGGACGTGGACCTGTCGTACCGCCTGCGCGAGGCGGGCTTCGCGCTCGTCTACGAGCCGCGCGCGCGGCTCGCGCACAAGGTGCCGCCGGCCGGCGCGGAGCCGTCGCCGTTCCAGATCGCGCAGCGCGACCGCAACCGCCGCCGCTTCATGGCGCTGCGCGCGGGGCCGCTCGTGCGCGCGCGCTTCGCCGCATGGTTCTACGCCACGCGCGTGGGCCTGCTCGCGCGCTATGCGCTGCGCGGCGACTGGGCGCGGGCGCGCGCGATCGTGCGCGGGGCGCTGACGTGAGCGCGCGCGCCGCACGCGCGCTGGGCGCGGCCGCGATCGTGGGTGCCGCGCTCGTGGCGGCGTGCGATCCGTGCGTCGGCGAGGTCGCGGGCTGCCGCGTCGAGAGCCACGTCAGCTACGCGGGGAAGGTGATCGACTTCACGACCGGGCGCGCCGCGAGCGGCGTGTCGATCGTCTTCCGGCGCACCAACGGGTCCGCGCTCGCCGGTGACTCTATCGTCGCGCGCACCGACGCGAGCGGACGGTACGAGCTGCGTGGTGATGCCGGCGACGAGGGCGACGTGGTGGGCGATCTCGCGGTGCGTCCGCCCGGGCTGCCCGGCTACGTGGTGACCGGGGTGCACCTGACGCCGTCGACCGTCCGCGGTGGGGGCGGCCTGCTGCCGACGTACGTCACGCAGCCCTTCGTGGACTACGTCGGGGAGCTGGTCTACCGGCGCCTCGGGGTCCCGCTCGCGTACAGCAACGTGCGCTTCGTCCGCACGTCCGGCGCGCGGCTGGCCGGTGGCGACACGGCGTACACCGCCGCGGGCCCCGACGGCTACTTCTACCTGGAGCGCACGACCCTCGACGCGGGCGAGGTCGTCGGCGACTTCACCCTCACGGCGCCGCAGTTTCCGAGGCCCTACGTCGTCCGCGGCGTGCGCCTTCCGGTACGGCTGACCGATCGCCTGCCCACGTTCGACCGCTCGTTCCGCGTCGGCGCCACGCTCGAGTACGTGGCGGAGGTGCGCGAGCGCGGCACCAATCGGCCCCTCGTCGGCGCGACCGTGGAGTTCCGGCGCACCGGAGGCGTGCTGCTGTCGACGCCCGTGTTCACCGCTGCCACGGACGCCAACGGGCGCGTCCTGCTCCGGCCCGTGCCGCAGACGGAGGCCGCGGGTGAGGCCGTCGGCGACCTCACGGTGCGAGGAGGCGGCCTCGCGGCTCCGTTCGTGATCCGCGGCGTGCGCCTGCCCGTCTACGACTCGGACGAGCTGCGCTTCCTCGGAGTGCTCGGCATCGGCATCCAGGCGGTCGCCGCGGGTGAGCTCGTGTATCGCGGCGACCGCTCGCCGCTGGCGGACGCGCAGGTCACCTTCACGCGCACCGGCGGCGTCGCGGCCACGCCCGCGACGGTGCAGACGCGCAGCACGAGCGACGGACGCTTCGGCCTCACGCTGCTCGCCGACTCGACGGGCGACGTGATCGGCGACCTCACGGTGAGCCGCGGCGGCCCGGCCGCGCCGGTGACGTTCCGCGGCGTGCGCGTGCGCGCGAGCGCCGACGACTCCGTGCGCTTCCTCGGCAGGTTTGGCGTCGGACAGCAGCTCTCGTACGCGGGGCAGCTGGTGCAGCGCGCCACGGGCGCGGCGGCGGCGGGATGGAGCGTGAGCTTCCGTCGCACCGGTGGCATCGCGTTGCGCGCCGACACGTTCACCGTGCGGACGCTCGACTGGGGCGGCTTCGCGCTCTCGCCCGACACGCGCGAGGAGGGCACCGTCGAGGGCGTGCTGACCGCGCGCGCCCCCGGCGACACGCGCGACGTCCCGATCGGCAGCGTGCGGCTCTCGACGTTCGACGCCGACAGCGTGCGCTTCGCGGGCCAGTTCCGCGTCGGCCCCAGCCTGCTCTACGTGGGCGAGGTGCAGGCGAGCGACGGCAGCCCGGTGGTGGGCGCGCGCATCGAGTTCCGTCGCACGGGCGGGATCGCGGTGGCCGAGAGCCTGCTGGTCGAGACGAGCAACGCGGCGGGACGCTTCCGCCTGGCGCCCACGCCGCTCGCGAGCGGAGAGGTGATCGGCGACCTGCGCATCGTGCCCCCCGCGCCGCTGCGCGACACGGTGTTCACCGGCGTCCGGCTGCCGACGTTCGAGACCGACGAGGTGCGGCTCCGCGACGTCTGGCGCCTCGCGCCGCCGCGCTGACCGCCGCGCTGACCGCCGCGCCGTGCCGACCTCCCAGCTCCGACCCGAGCGCCTCGCGAGCGGCCGCCTGCTCGTGCGCAATGTCGGCCTCAACGCGCTCGGCTGGCTGCTGCCGGTCGTGCTGGCGCTGGGAGCGATCCCGGTGCTCGTGCACGCGCTCGGCACCGAGCGCTTCGGCGTGCTCAGTCTCGCGTGGACGATGGTCGGCTACTTCAGCCTCTTCGACCTCGGGCTCGGGCGCGCGCTGACGCAGCTCGTGTCGGAGCGTCTGGGCCGCGAGGCGCACGACGAGCTGCCGGCGCTGACGTGGACCGCGCTCTGGCTCATGGCGCCGCTCGGCATCGCCGGCGGCCTCGCGATCGCGCTGCTCGCGCCATGGTTGGTGACCGGCGTGCTGAAGATCCCGGCCGCGCTGCAGGCCGAGAGCGTGCGCGCGTTCCAGATCCTCGGCCTGGCGATCCCCTTCACGGTCTCGACGGCGGGCTTCCGCGGCATCCTCGAGGCGACGCAGGACTTCGCGCGCGTCAACGCGCTGCGCGTTCCGCTGGCGCTGCTGACCTTCCTCGGCCCGCTCGCGGTGCTGCCGTGGTCCGCGACGCTGCCCGCGACGGTGGGCGTGCTGGCGCTCGGGCGCGCGCTGCTCTGGTGGGCGCACGTGGTGCAGTGCCGCCGCGCCTTCCCGCCGGTTCGTCACGTCGTCGCGCCCCACCGTGCCATGGTGCGCCCGCTGCTCGCGGTCGGAGGGTGGATGACCGTGAGCAACGTCGTCAGCCCGCTCATGTACTCGCTCGACCGCTTCGCGGTCAGCGCCGTCCTCTCGATCGCGGCGGTGACGTACTACGCGACGGCGTACGAGGCGGTGACGCGGCTCTGGATCGTGACGTCGGTGCTGCTGCCCGTGCTCTTCCCGGCGCTCGCGGTCGCGGTGCAGCGCGACCGGGCGCAGGCGGCGCTCCTGCTGGACCGCGGTGGACGCGCCGGGCTGCTCGCCGTGTTCCCGGCGGCGCTCGCGATCATCGCGCTCGCGCCCGAGTGGCTCGGCGTCTGGCTCGGCGCCGACTTCGCGCGGCACGCGGCGCCGCTCGCGCAGGGGCTCGCGGTGGCGGTGTTCATCAACATCGCCGGCCAGATCGCGTACACGCTCCTGCAGGCGACCGGGCGCGCGGACGTCACCGGCAAGCTGCACCTCGTCGAGCTGGTGCCGTATCTGGGCGCGCTCTGGGCGCTCCTGCACGGACTCGGCGCGGTGGGCGTCGTCGTCGCATGGGGCGCGCGCGTCGCCTTCGACACGGCCGCGCTGCTCTGGATGGGCGGGCGCGTGGTTCCCGAGGCGCGCGTCGTGCTGCGACGACTCGCGGTGCTGACGCTCGTCGGCACGCCGCTCCTGCTGCTGCCTGCCTTCCTGCCGACGCGCGCGCTGCGCGTCGCCTACGCGGTCGCCGCGCTCGTGGCGTTCGCGGTCGTCGTGTGGACGCGGCTCGTGGCGCCGGACGAGCGCGCGCTGGTGCAGGCGATGATGCGCGCGCGCGTGCGGCGCGGCGCGCCCGCGGTCACCGACGCGGCCTGAGCGCCGGCTCGCGCGCGATCAGACGGCGCGGAAGAGGAACGCGCCCTGGTCGCCGCGCCGCGCCGCGTTCGCCCGCCGCGCGAAGCGACGCCCGCGCTGCTTCGCCAGCCACCCGACCTCGCGCGCGCCGGCGCTCAGCGTGACGTCGCGGCGATACAGCTCGCTTCCCCAGACCTGAATGGCCTCGGAGTCGTGGCGGCTCGCGTCGAGCGCGAGACCGACCTCCGCGGCCAGCGCCACGAGCCCGCGCTCCGACGGGATCACGAGATGCCGCGGCGCGTCCAGCTGCACCCAGCGATCGGCGTAGCGCTCCAGCGCCCACGACGGCGCGAGCGGGACGCGGACCAGGCAGTGACCGCCCGGTGCGAGCAGCGCGCGCATCGCGGCGAGCGTCTCGCGCGGCGCCGGCACGTGCTCCAGCGCGTGGTGGATCATCACGAGGTCGAAGGCGCCGTGCGCCTCGCGCGCGAGCTGCTCCACGGTCGATCGTCGCAGGGACACGCGCCCGACGCGCGCGTCGCCGCCCAGGAACGGATCGACGCCGGTGAGGTGCGCGTAGCCCGCCGCGTCGAGCGCGCGGAGCAGCGCGCCGCCGCCACTGCCGACGTCCAGGATGCGCGCGGTAGCCGTCGCGCCGGCGCGCGCGAGCCACGCGTGCATGCCGGCGGTGGGCGGTGGCGCGACCATCGCGGCCGCCCGCCCGACGATGCCGTGCCCCGTCACGCCGTAGCGCGACGCCGCCGCCTTGATCCGCGCGACGAGGCCCCCGTCGTCGCCACCGTCGAAGCTGTAGTAGCCGCTAGGGTAGTACGGCGCGAGATCGGCGGGCGGGTCGAGCAGCTGCAGCGACCCGCACGCCGTGCACGTCGCGTAGGTGAACGAGCCCGGAAGCCCGAACTGCCGTTCGCGCGCCTCGAGGCGCGCGCCCCACGCGCGCGCGCCGCACACCAGGCAGGCCACGGCGTCGCTCGCCGTCGCCTCGCTCATCGCGGCTCGACGGCAAGCCCGAACGTCAGGTTCGTGACGTCCACCGTGCGCCGTCCACCGGGATTGGCGCTGCCGTTCTGGAACAGGTAGTTGTAGCGCCGCGCCCATGTCGCCTCGCCGCGCAGGTCGAAGGCGCGCGTGCCGTACGTCGCGCGCGCGCCCAGCAGCGTGCTCACGTCGTGGCGCAGGAACGTCGGGTTCTGCTGCTGGTACAGCGCGTCGTTGTTCCAGCGGATGCGGCCGAGGAGCAGGCCGAGCGAGGTGCGCCGCGTCACGTGGTCTGCGGCGAGCCACTGCGCGGAGCCGCCGGGCCCGATCGCGGCGCCCAGGAGCTGCCCGCGGTTGGTGTAGCCCTCGCGCGTGGCGAGGCCGGTGTAGAATGGCGCCGGCTGTGGGCGATCGCGGATCGCCAGCGACTGCTCCGTGTCGGTCAGCTCCGCCTGCACGCGCACCGCGCGCCCGCCCGCGCCCAGCGGGCGCAGCACGCGCGCGCCGAGCGTGAACGCCTGCCCGTCGTGCGGCACGAGGAAGAAGTCGCGGACCGAGCGCGGCGTGCCGCTGCGCGCCCACTCGCCGTACAGCTCCGTGCCCTCCTCGGGCAGGCGCCAGCGCGCGAAGAATCCCGTCAGCTGGTCACCGCGCGGCCGTGCGTCGCCGTCGGGCGTGGGGCTCCAAACCGTCACCGCGTCCGCGAAGTGGCCGAGGAACTCCCCGTCGCGGTCGATCGACGTCACCACGGTGCGCGCGACGCCCAGCGTGAGGTTCGGCACGCGCGCCGGCCGCAGCGTCGCGGCCACGCCGCTGAAGGCGCGCTGCGTGTCGAGGAGCTCCGCATCGAGGTAGATGGATGGCGTCAGCACGCCCGCCAGCGCGCGCGCCTCGACCTCGCCGAGCCACGTGCGCACGGGCCGGCGCGTGCGCGCGAAGAGGTGCGGGAAGCCTTCCGCGCTCGGGCCGAGCACGAGCGCGTTCCACTGGCCGGGGCCCCACCACGAGTTCTCGCTGCTCGCGCCCACCTCGGCGCCGCCGACGCGTACCGCGAGCGTGGACTGACCGGGCGTGAGGCGCGCGAAGCGGCGGTCGCCAAAGCGCGTCGGCAGGTCGATCGACGCACGCCCCACGTAGAACGGTGAGGCGAAGGGGCTGTGTCCCGCCGAGTCCAGCGCGCGGAACTCGAACGGGTCGTTCGCCGCGACCGCCAGCTCGGGCGCGAGCACCAGCCGCACGCGGCCCGCGCGCAGCTCGGCGCCTGCGCGCACGAGCGCGGACGCGCCGCGTCCCGCCCACGCCGCGCCGTCGTTGAGGCCATAGGGCAGGGCGGAGTTGTACGCGATGCGGAGCACGGGAGCGACCACGCGCAGCCCCGACGGCGCGGAGTCCGGGTTCGCGGTGCCGGAGCGGAGCAGGTAGCCGTCGGTGCGCGCGTCGCCCTTCAGCTGCGCGTCGCGGGCGCGGTCGTCGCCGGCGCCGACCAGCGGACGCAGCGTCGCCCACGCGGGAGCGGGACGCGCCGGGCGTTGGCCGTGGACGACGGGCGCGACGCCGGCCAGCAGGACGACCGCCGTGACCACCCGCGTGCCCGCGCTAGATTCACGCGGTCCCCGCGGCCGGCCCGCCGTCCGCTCGTGCGCTCGCTTCCCGGTTGCCTCGTCGTGCATCGTCCTCGCGTCGCGGTTGCGTCGTCCGTCGTGCTGTCTGCCGCCGTGCTCGCGCTTCCACGCGCGCTCGCCGCGCAGCGGCCCGCGCTGCGTCCCTCGTGGCAGGAGGCCGCCGTGGGCAGCGAGCTCGAAGCGTACCTCCGCGCGCTGCAGCTGGACTCGGGCGCGGCGCCCGTCGCGCTCACCGTGCGTCCGCTCCCACCCGCGGAGCTGCTGCGCCTCGCGCGCAGCGCGGCCGCGCATCCGTGGCGCGCCCGCTTCGGTCGCCCCGACTCGCTGCCGGCGCGCGGAATCTACTGGCTCCGCCCGACCGTGCGCATGGTGTACGGCAGCGCGTTCCCGATCGAGTCGCCCGAGGACGGGCCGGTGTGGGCGGGCCGCGGGGCGACCGTCGCGATGCAGGGTGGCGTCGGACTCCTCGCGGGTCCGCTGCACGTGCGCGTCGCCCCCGTCGCCTTCCGCGCGCAGAACGACGCCTTCCCCCTGTACGACGAGCGTCGCGCGGGTGATGCGCGCTTCCGCGATCCGCTGGAGCCGGAGTTCGTCGACAACCCGCAGCGCTTCGGCGCGGGCGCGTACCAGCGCGTGGACCTCGGCACCTCCGAGGTGCGGCTGACGGCCTTCGGCCTCACGGCGGGTGGCAGCACCGCGCCCCTCGCGTGGGGCCCGATGACGCGCCACCCGCTGATGCTCGGCGGACAGGGCCCCGGCTTCCTGCACGCGTTCTTCGGGACCGCGCGCCCGCTGTCGATCGGCATCGGCCGCGTGCACGGCGCGCTGATCGCGGGGCGCATGGACGAGAGCCCCGTCTCGCCGATCGGCTTCTCGACCCCGTACCGCGGCGCGCACGCCATGCTCGTGGCGTTCACGCCGCGCGGGCTCGAAGAGCTGGAGCTCGGCGCGACACGCTTCTTCCACCGCCCGTGGCGCGGCTACCGCGGCGCGCGCGAGGACCTACTGCTGCCGCTGCGCGGCTTCCTGTTCAAGGCGGGGAACCTCGAGATCGACGATCCCGAGAACCCGAAGTTCGACGTGCAGAACGAGCTCGCGAGCCTCTACGGACGCTGGCGGCTGCCGCGCGCGGGCGTCGAGGTGTACGGCGAGTACCTCCGCAACGACGCGGCGCTCGACATCCGCGACCTGATCGTGGAGCCCGACCACGCGTCGGGCTACGGGCTCGGGCTGCGCAAGGCGCTGGCCCGCGACTCGGTGCGGCGCACGCTGGTGTGGGGGGAGCTCGTCAACGCGCGGCTCTCGCACATCGACCGCGTGCGGCCGCAGGCGCGCCTCTACCAGCACAGCCAACTGGTGCAGGGGCACACGCAGCGCGGGCGCCCGCTCGGCTCCACCGCCGCGATGGGCGGCGCGGGCGCCAGCGTCGGCGTGGACCACTACACGCCGCGCGGGCGCGTGAGCGCGGACCTGAGCCGCGTGCTGCGCCTGTCGTCGCTGCGCGAGGGCGCCGCGTCGCCCGACTCGGTGGACGTGCAGTACGCGCTCACGTCCACCGCCACGCTCTTCCGCGGCCCCGTCGACCTGCTGGGCGGCGCGACCCTCGTGTACGAGCTCAATCGCAACTACCGGCGCGACGCGGTGGGGCTGCGGCTGCAGGCCGGCGCCCGCGTCGCCTGGTAGGCGATGCCGGTCAGTTGCGCCGGATGGCCACGTACGCGAACACCAGCGCGCTGATCACGCCCACGATCTGCGAGATCGCGGTCAGCGTCTGCCCGACGTTCTCCGGGATCGGCTCCACGGGCCGGGCGGGCACGTAGACGCGCGCGCCGGGCAGCGGATCGGGCACGTCGTCCGGCAGCCAGCGCCGGCGCCGCACGCCCGCCACCTTGCCGTTCGGCTGCGTCACGTACGCGCGGGAGACGTCGGCGCGCGCACCGCGGCCGCCGGCGGCCTGGATGTAGTAGTCGAGGTTCGCGCCGGGCACGAAGGGCACGGACGTCGGCGCGTTGACCTCGCCGTCCACGATCACCAGCGGCACGCGCGGCGCGACCACGATCGAGTCGCCGTCGACGAGCGGCAGGTTCTCGCGGCTCCGCGCGTCGCGCAGCACGCCGCGCAGGTCCACGCCCACGCGCCCCTGGCGCTCGCGGTGGCGGAAGAACTCGACGCCGTTCGGGTCGGCCTCCGGGGTCGTGCCCCCCGCGCGCGCGATCACCTCGCTCAGCCGCTCCGTCTTGGAGCGCAGCGCGTAGCGGCCCGGATAGCGCACCTCGCCGCCGAGCCAGACGCTGCTCTGCAGCGCGAAGTCCGGCTGGCGGAGGATCAGCACCTGGTCGTACGGCTCCAGCGTCACCTCGGCCGCGCCGCTCGCCGGCGCGGGCACGCCCGGCGGCGCATCCACGTCGCCGCCCGGGCCGCGCTCGCTCACGTACGTCGAGTCGAGCGGCACGCGTACCGTGGTCGCCGTGACGCCGTTGGCGCGGCTCTCGGGCAGGCGCGCGACCTCCGCCTCCGTGAGCAGCGCGCCCTCCTCCAGTCCGCCCGCGAGCAGCGTCAGGTCGCGCAGCGTCATCCCCTCGCGGTACCTGAAGCGGCCGCCCTTCTTCACGGCGCCGGCGATCGCGACGTAGCGCTCCGGCCGGAACGCCGTCGTCGAGAAGACCTGGATCTCGTCGTCCTCGCGCAGCTCCAGGTCCTGCAGCACGGCACCGGAGGTGTCGCGCAGCATCGCGCGCAGCTGCACGCGCGTGGAGTCGGGCTGCAGGCGCGCGACGAGCACGCGGCCGAGGTACGTGTCGGGCTTCACGCCGCCGGCGGCCCGGAGCGCGTCCGAGAGGCGCATGCCGGGCCGGTAGCCCTGCGGCCCGGGCGTCCAGACGTTGCCGACGATGGTGAGGCGGTTGCGCACGCGCTCCGCGATGCGGAAGACGCGCACGACGTCGCCGTTCACGAGGGGCAGGGCAGGCGCCGCGGCCTCCGCCGCCACGTCCACCGTGAGGCGGTCGCGCCCGCCCTCGGCGCGCTGCGCGGGCGGGACGATGCGGTCGATCTGGATGCGCCGCGGCGCGGCGAGCGCGGTCAGCCCGCCCGCGCTGCGCATCAGGTCCGCCAGCGTCTCGCCGGGCTTCAGCTCGTACGTCGCGGGGCGCAGCACCTCGCCGACGGCGCGCACGCGGGCCAGGCGCGGCGGCACGAACACCACGTCGCCCGACTCGAGCCGCACGTCCCCCGACGCGTCGCCGCGGATCAAGTAGTCGTAGACATCGAGGGTGCCGGCCACGCGGCCACCGCGGCGCACCTCGATGCGCCGCAGCGAGCCGGCCTCCGTCGGACCGCCCGCCGCGTAGAGCGCGGTGAGCGCGGTCCCGGCGCTCGACACGCGATAGCTGCCCGGCTGCTCGACGTCGCCCGCGACGAACACCTGGAGGCTGCGCAGCTGCACCACGGAGAGCGAGAAGCGCGTCGTGCCGCCGCCGCGCCGCACCCCCGAGTACACGCGGCCCAGTCGCTGGTAGAGCAGGTCGTCGACCTGCGCCAGCGTCATGTTCGCGACGAACAGCTGCCCGACCTGCGGGATGACGACGAAGCCCTCGCGCGTGACGGTCAGCGGATACGCCTGCTCGACGTCGCCCGTCAGCAGCAGCATCAGGCGGTCGCCCGGCCCGAGCCGGTAGTTGCGATCGACCGGGCCCGCGAGGTTCGCGTCGAACAGCGACGTGCCGTTGGCGAACAGGTCGAGGCCGAAGATCGCGAGCCCGCTGTCGCGCTGCGCGCGCAGCTCGCGGCGGCGCCGCTCGCGCGCGAGCGAGTCGCGCTCCGCGGCCGCGTCGCCGTAGTAGCGGCGGCGCACCGAGTCGACGGCCGCGCCGCGCGTCGTGTCGGGGAGCCGCGCCGGATCCGTGAGGCGCAGCGTGTCCACCGGCAGCGTATCGGGCAGGAAGTCGCGCGCGCCCGTGCGGAGGCCGGTCGGACGCCGCACGCGTCGCGTCGAGTCCTGGCCGAAGCGCCCGCCCAGCGAATCGCCCTGCGCCTGACGCAGCGCATCCAGCTCGTCCTCCTCCGCCAGGCCGAGGATCTCCATCGCCTCGAGGAGCTCGGCGCTGGAGGGCGCGGCGGCGCCCGTCGCGCGGCGCCCCGCGCTCCCGGGCAGGTAGGCGTCGAGCATCGACTCCGAGTAGCCCTCGGCGCGCAGGCGGGCGCGCACCTGGTCAGGCGTCATGCCGCTGCTGCGCAGGCGCTGCTGGAGCTGCGTCTGCAGGTCCGGGCGGCTGCGGAGGATCTCCTCCGCCTGTCCGGGCGTGGGCCGCGCCGGCGACTGCGCGCCGGCGAAGGGGGCACAAACGAAAAGGGCCGCAGCGGTGAGCAGCGGCCTAGCGAGGCGCAGACGCATGTCTTCGGATTGCTCTCGTAGCGACGGATCGTCGCGAGGGGAGGAGTGGGCGCACAGGGACTCGAACCCCGGACCTCTGCTGTGTGAAAGCAGCGCTCTAACCAGCTGAGCTATGCGCCCGAACGCACGCCGGCGAGCCAGCGGTGCGGACCCGGATTGTAAGCGGCCGAGGCCGGGAACGGAAGTGTCTCGCGCCGTTCGGCGACGCGCGCCGCGCTCGTGCGATCCAAGTGGGCCCTGTGGGATTCGAACCCACGCGCTACGGATTATGAGTCCGCTGCTCTAACCGCTGAGCTAAGGGCCCCGACCGAGCCAACCTACTTCGTGAGCGCCGGCTCGACGAGCGTCACGCCGCCCGTCGCGGCCGCCTCGTGCGCCGTGAACAGGTCGTACGCCTCCAGCACCTCGGCCGCGCTCACCGACTGCGCGCCGAGCTTCCCGACCTCCACCCCGGCCGCGAAGTTCGCGACCACTGCGGCCTCCTGCGGCGTCGCGCCCGCGCCCAGCATCACGGCGAGGAACGCGGTGACGGTGTCGCCCGCGCCCACCACGTCGTACACCTCGCGCGCCGTCGTCGGCACCCGGAACGGCTCGCCGGCACCCGACAGCAGCGCCATCCCGTGCTCGCCGAGGGTGAGCAGCAGGTGCTCGACGCCCAGGCGCTGCAGCGTCGCGGGGAGCGCCTCGGGGTGCGCGAGGTCCACCGCCGCGCCCAGCGCCGCCTCCAGCTCGCGGCGGTTCGGCTTGAACACCGTCGCCCCGCGGAACGCGAAGAAGTTGCGGAACTTCGGGTCGACGACGACCGGGATGCCCGCCGCCCGCGCCATCGCGATCGCCTCGCCGATCACGCCGGGCACGAGGACGCCCTTGTTGTAGTCCTCCAGGACCAGCGCGGTCGCGCCCTCGAGCGCCGCGCGCACCGCGTCGAGGACGCGCGCCACGTCGGCATCGTCGAGGTCCGCGTCGTCCTCCTCGTCGAAGCGCACCACCTGCTGCGCGCGCGCCAGGACGCGCGTCTTGGTGGTGGTGGGCCGCCCCACCTGCACCAGCGCCTCCGTGTCCGCGCCGATCGCGCCCAGCATCCCGCGCAGGCGCGTGCCCGCGACGTCGTCGCCGACGGCCGCCACCAGCGCGCACCCGGCGCCCAGCGCCGCCACGTTCTGCGCGACGTTGGCCGCCCCGCCCAGCGCGTCCTTCCGCTCGCGCACGCGCACCACCGGGACCGGCGCCTCCGGGGAGATCCGTTCCACGTCCCCCCGCAGGTAGACGTCGAGCATCGCGTCGCCGACGATCACGACGCGCTGGGCGGGGGCGGCGGCGAGGAGGGCCTCGAGGCGGGCGCGGGAGAGGGGGACGGACATGGGCGGGAACGCTATCCGGGCCGGCCGGGAGGGTCAACGCGAGGCGCCGCGCGTCGTCGCGCGTCCTCACGCGCACCCCCGGCGCCCTTACGCCACGGCTCGCCACGGGCACGGGGCTTGCCCTTCCGCGGCGCAGCCGGCCTCCGGCGCCCCCTTCGCTCCCACGCGTGACCGCACTCGCCGCCCGTCTGAACGCGGCCGCCCAGGGCACTGTCCTCGGCGTCCAGAACTACGTCCGTCTGGCGTGGAACGCGATCCGCTTCGTGTTCGCGCGCCCGTTCTACGCGGGCGACCTGGTGCAGCAGATGGATGCGATGGGCGTGCAGTCGCTCGGCATCGTCCTGCTGACCGGCTTCTTCACGGGGATGGTGCTCGCGCTCCAGTCCTCCGTGCAGCTGCGGACGTTCGGCGCCACGCAGTACATCGGCAGCCTCGTCTCCGCCTCCATGATCCGCGAGCTGGGGCCCGTGCTCGCGGGCCTCATGGTCGCCGGCCGCGTGGGCTCCGGCGTCGCCGCGCAGATCGGGTCGATGAAGGTCACCGAGCAGATCGACGCTCTCAACACGCTCGGCACGGACCCGATCAAGAAGCTCGTCACGCCCCGCGTGCTCGCGGGGCTGATCATGCTGCCCATCCTGACGGTCATCAACGACATGGTCGGGATCCTCGGCGGCAACCTGATCGCCCGCGTCTACGTGGGGCTGCCGAGCACCTTCTACTGGCGCACCGTGTGGGAGCAGATCGCCGGCGGCGGCTTCTCCTTCGGCTACGTCCCGAACGACTTCATCCAGGGGCTGATCAAGCCGTTCGTGTTCGGCGGCATCATCGCCACGACGGCGTGCTATCACGGGCTCGCGACCACCGGCGGCACCGAGGGCGTCGGCATCGCCACGACGCGCACGGTGGTGTCGGCGAGCATCGCGATCCTGATCAGCGACTACTTCCTGACGCAGATCCTCCTCTCGGTGCTCGGCACGTGAGCCCTCGCGACGACGCCACCGACGCCCGCGAGGGCCAGCGCCGCAGCGACGGACGCCCGATGGACGAGACGGCGGAGCGCCGCGTGCGCCAGACGATCCGCGACTCGCTCCACGACGGCACCACGGCGGAGCGGCCGCGCGCCGAGGATCCGGGGCCCGCGGCCGGCGCGATCATCGAGCTGGAGCGCGTGTTCCTCGGATTCGGCGAGAACCAGATCCTCGAGGACGTGTCGTTCCTCGCGCAGCGCGGCGAGACGATCGCCGTCGTCGGCGAGTCGGGCACCGGCAAGTCGACGACGCTCAAGCTGATCCTGCGCCACCTGCAGCCCGACAGCGGCCGCGTCTACGTCGACGGCGAGGACATCGCGTCGCTGTCGTTCCAGGAGGCGCTCCGCGTCCGCAAGCGCATGGGGATGGTGTTCCAGGGCGCGGCGCTGTTCGACTCGATGACCGTCTACGAGAACGTCGCCTACCCGCTGCGCGAGCACACCGAGTACGACGAGGACGAGATCGAGCGGCGCGTGCGCGAGAAGCTGGAGTTCGTGGACCTGGAGCCCGACCGCGTGATGGAGCAGCTGCCGTCGGAGCTCTCGGGCGGCATGCGCAAGCGCGTCGGCGTCGCGCGGGCGATCGCGAACGACCCGCAGATCATGCTCTACGACGAGCCGACCTCGGGGCTCGATCCGCTGACGACGGGCACGATCACGCGGCTGATCATGAAGCTCCAGCGCGAGCTGCACGTCACCAGCATCGTCGTGTCGCACGACATCCGGTCGGTCTTCCGCATGGCCAGCCAGGTCGCGGTGCTGGCGGACAAGCACATCCGCTTCTTCGGCACGCCCGAGGAGATGGCCGCCAGCGACGACCGCTACATCCAGGACTTCCTGGGCGGCTTCTAGCCCATGCCCCTCTCATCCACGTCCGAGCCCCGAGCGCCGCATGCGCCGTAACAGCGTCATCACCTGGGAGCAGCTCCGCGTCGGCGCGGTGATCCTGGTCGCGCTCGCGATCCTCGGCTTCGGCGGCTACAAGCTGGGCGAGGCGGCCAACCTGTTCGGCGACCGCTACAAGCTGATCGCCTTCATCCCGAACGCGAACGGGCTGCGCGTGGGCGGCTCGGTGACGGTCGCCGGGCAGCTGGTCGGCAGCATCACCGACATCCAGTTCCTCGCGCCCGACGCCGACACGACGCGCAACCTGCGCGTCACCGTGGAGCTGAGCGAGGACGTGCGCGAGCAGATCCGCGCCGACTCGCGCGCCAAGCTGCGCACGCAGGGCCTGCTGGGCGACAAGGTGTTCGACATCTCGCCCGGCACGCCGCGCTACGCCGTGCTGACGCCCGGCGACACGCTGCCGCTCGCGCCGTCGCTCGACTACGACCAGATCATCGGCCAGGCGTCGGGCGCGGTCGGCGACGTCGTCGGGCTCACCAAGGACCTGCGCGGCATCACGGGCGGCATCGCCAAGGGCGAGGGCACGGTCGGCCAGCTGGTGACGAACCGGCTGCTGTACGACGAGCTCACGACGACGCTCACGCAGACGAACGCGCTGCTGCGCCGGATGCAGAACCCGAACGGCACCGTCGGCCGTCTGCTCGAGGACCCCGCGCTCTACGCGAACCTGGTGCGGGTCACGGGCACGCTGGACACGCTCACGAACCAGATCGCCCGCTCGGAGGGCACGGTCGGCCGCCTGCTGCGCGACGACTCGCTCTACGTGCGCATGCTCGGCATCACCGCCGGCGCCGATTCGCTCATGAAGCTGATGACGCAGGGGAACGGCATGGCGGCGAAGCTCCTGACGGATCAGCAAGGCTACGACCAGCTCAACCGCGCGCTGACGGAGCTGAACGCGATCCTCGCCGACGTCCGCCGCAACCCGGGCCGCTACACGAAGGGGCTGATCAAGGTCTTCTGAGGCGGCGTCGCGGCCGGGCGCGTCGCACCGCTGCCGGCCGGGTGCAGGGGGTCGTTAGCTTGTTCGCATGCGTACCCTCACGCTCGACGTCGTCGCCACGCGCGGGGGCGTCGTCGAATCCCGGCACCGGGTGCACGCCGCGGCGGTCGACGCGAGCGGCCGTCTCGTGGCGGCCGCCGGCGACCCCGAGACGGTCACGTTCTGGCGCTCGTGCGCCAAGCCGTTCCAGGTGATGCCGTTCGTCGAGGACGGCGGGTTCGATCGCGTGGGGTGGGGCGACGACCAGCTGGCGCTCGCCTGCGCCTCGCACGGCGGGGAGCCCGAGCACGTCGCCATCGCCGCCGGCATGCTCGCCTCGCTCGGTCTCGAGGAGGGCGACCTGGCGTGCGGCCCGCACGAGCCGCTCGCCGCGCGCGGCGCCCGCGTCCTCCGCGAGGCGGGGCTGCGCCCCACGCGCCTCCACAACAACTGCTCCGGCAAGCACGCGGCGATGCTCGCGCGCGCCGTGGCCGAGGGGTGGCCGCGGGAGGGGTACGAGCGCGTGGAGCACCGCGTGCAGCGCGCCTGCACCGAGGCCGTCGCGCGCTGGTCCGGCGTCCCGAGCGAGCGCATCGCGTGCGCGGTCGACGGCTGCGGCGTCGTGGTCTACGCCATGCCCCTCGACGCGATGGCGCGCGCGTACGCGCGGCTCGGAGCCGCGTACGCGGCGGGCGACGACGTCCCCGCGCGCATCGTGCACGCCATGCGCACGCGTCCATTCCTCGTGGGCGGGACCGACCGCTTCGACACCGTGATGATGGAAGAGACCGACGGCGAGCTGCTGGTGAAGATCGGCGCCGAAGGGGTGCACAGCGTGGCGGTGCCCTCGCGCGGGCTCGGGCTGGCCGTGAAGGTCGAGGACGGCGCACAGCGCGCGCAGTATCCGGCGGTGCTCCGCCTGCTGCAGGCGCTCGACGTGCTGCCCGAGCGGCTGACGCCGCGCCTCGCGGAGTTCCTCACCAAGCCCGTGCGCAACACGCGCGGCGAGGTGGTCGGCGAGCTGGTGCCCGCCGCGTGAGCGCGTCCGACACCGGCGCCGCGCGTCGCCAGGAGCCGGCGCGCGTCGCCACGATGGGGTCCGAGGCGTCGTCCGATGCGATGCTCGGGGCGCTCGATGCGCCGACGCGGGCGCTCGTGCGGCTGGCGGCGATCATCGCCGCCAGCGACGAGGCGACGATGCGCGCCGCCCTCGTGAAGGCCGCGGCGGAGATCCCGGGCGAGTGGGTCGAGGAGCTGATCCTGCAGAGCTACCTGTTCGCGGGCTTCCCGCGCACGCTCAACGCGATGCGCGAGTGGCGGCGGGCGTCCGGCCGCAAGGCGCCGAAGGACGATCCGGGCGCGCACATCGACGCGGCGCCACAGTGGGCGGCCGACGGCGTCGAGACCTGCGCGGCGGTGTACGGCCCGTTCTACGAGCGGCTCCGCCCCAACATCGCCGCGCTGCACCCCGCGCTCGACATGTGGATGATCGTCGACGGCTACGGCAAGGTGCTGTCGCGCCCGGGGCTCGACATCGTGCGCCGCGAGCTGTGCGTGATCGCGGTCTGCGCGGTCGGCCGCCAGGATCGCCAGCTCCACTCGCACCTGCACGGCGCGCTGCACGTGGGCGCGTCCGCGCAGCTCGTCGAGGAGGCGCTCGACGCGCTCGCCGACCTCATGTCGCCGGACGCCCTCGCGCACGCGCAGCACCTCTGGTCGCACGTCCGCGCGACGCAGCACGCCACCTGACGCCCACGGCGCTCACCACCGCACTCCCGATGTTCATCGATCGCGTCGTCGTCCAGGTGGAAGCCGGCACCGGCGGCTCAGGCGCCAGCTCCTTCCGCCGCGAGAAGTTCGTCCCGATGGGCGGCCCCGACGGCGGCGACGGCGGCCGCGGCGGCGACGTCATCGTCCGTGCCGACCGCAACCTCGCCACGCTGCTCGACTACACGTACCGCGACGCCTGGCGCGCGGAGCGCGGCGAGCACGGGTCGGGCTCCAACAAGACCGGCCGCTCGGGTGCGGACGTCATCATGCCGGTGCCGCCGGGCACCGTGATCCGCGACGCGACCACGAACGAGTTCCTGGGCGAGCTGGTCGAGGACGGGCAGCAGATCACGATCGCGCGCGGCGGCCGCGGCGGCCGCGGCAACGCGAAGTTCGCGACCGCCACCCACCAGGCCCCGCGCGAGTGGGAGCCGGGCGAGGAGGGGGAGGCGCGCTCGATCGAGTTCGAGCTGAAGCTCATCGCCGACGTCGGCCTCGTCGGCCAGCCCAACGCCGGCAAGTCGACGCTCCTCTCGGTCATCTCGGCCGCCCGCCCGAAGATCGCCGACTATCCCTTCACGACGCTCGCACCAAACCTCGGCGTCGTGCAGATGACGGGGCAGCGCACCTTCGTCGTGGCCGACATCCCGGGCATCATCGAGGGCGCGGCGGAGGGGAAGGGGCTCGGGCTCCAGTTCCTCCGGCACATCGAGCGCACGCGCGTCCTCGCGTTCATGATCCCGATCGACGCGATGGACTGGCAGGCGGAGTACGACCAGCTGCGGCGCGAGGTCTCCACCTACTCCGCGGAGCTGGCCGCCAAGCCGCACTGCGTCGTCTTCACGAAGCTCGACCTGCTGGGCGAGGACTACAAGCCGCCCATCGAGGCGCCGGGCAGCTTCGGATCGTTCGCGATCAGCGCCGCCGCGCGCGAGGGCCTCGAGGAGCTGCTGAGCGGCTGGTGGGGGCAGCTGCAGGGGATGCGCAAGGAGCAGGAGCGCCGCGCGACGACGACGCTCGAGCTGCCGTAGCTCGCGCCGGCGCGCCCGGAGTCGACCGCGATGACCACGCTCCCGATCGCGGGCGACCACCCCCCGGCGCCCGACGACCGCCGCCTCGCGCTCGCCCTCGCGTGCGCGCCCACGGTCGGCCCGGTGCGCTTCCGCGCGCTGCTCGCCCGGCACGACGGACGCGCCGGCCGCGCGCTCCGCGAGCAGGCGCCGGCATCGAGCGCACGCGCCGCCCTGCTCGACGAGGCGGAGGAGCGCCTGCGGCGCGCTCGCGTGGCCGGACTCGCGCTGACGCTGCTCGGGGAGCCGGACTATCCCGCGTCGCTGTACGACCTGCCCGACGCCCCGCCCGCGCTCTGGTACGCGGGTGACCTGTCACACGTCGCCGCACCCGCGGCGGCGCTGGTCGGGATGCGTGCGCCCTCGGCCTACGGGCTGCGCTGCGCCCGCGCCATGGCCGCCGCCCTCGCCCGCGCTGGCGTCGTGGTCGTCAGCGGCATGGCGCGCGGGATCGACGGCGCGGCGCACGAGGCGGCGCTCGACGCCGGCGCGCCCTCGATCGCGGTCCTGGGTACCGGCGCGAACGTCGCCTACCCGACCGCCCACCGGGCGCTGCACGCGCGGCTCGTCCGCGATGGCCTCGTGCTCTCCGAGGCGCCACCCGGCGCCGTCGCGACGCCGGGCGCCTTCCCACGCCGCAATCGCATCATCGCGGCGCTGGCGCGCGTCACCGTGGTCGTCGAGGCGGGCGTGAAGAGCGGCGCGCTGATCACGGCGGGCGTCGCGGCGGACCTCGGTCGCACGGTCGCGGCGGTCCCGGGACCGATCGACGTCCCGGGCGCCGCGGGCGGCAACGCGCTGCTCCGCGACGGCGCGCAGCTCGTCGCCACGGTGGACGACGTGCTCGCGCTGGCAGGCGTCGCGGCCCGGCCCTCCACGGCGGCGGCTGGTCGGGCTCCCGCCGTCGCGCCGGCCGGCCTCGGCCCCGACGAGCGCGCGCTGTGGGACGCGCTGTGCGCTCCAGCGCCGGGCGCGGACGCGCTCGTCGAGCGGACCGGCCTCCCGGTGAAGCGCTGCATCACCGCGCTGACCGCCCTGGAGCTGGCCGGCCTCGTCGAGAGCCGCTGGAGCGGCGAGATCGCGCGGCGCTGAGCGCGCACCCTCGGAGGCCCAGAGGGGTACATTGCCGGGCCCGGAAGCCCGCCCCGCCGTCCGCCGTCCTTGCGCCACGTCTACGTCCACGTCCCCTTCTGCGCGCGCCGCTGCTCGTACTGCGACTTCGCCATCGCGGTCCGCGCGCGCGTGCCCGTGGACGAGTACCTCGGCGCCCTCGAGGGCGAGCTCACGCTCCGCCTGGGCCCTGCGCCGTCCACCGACGCGCGCCCCGAGATCGACACGCTCTACTTCGGCGGCGGCACCCCGTCGCGCCTGGGCGCCGAGGGCGTCGCGCGCGGGGTCGCGCTGGTCACTCGCTGGTTCCGGCTCGCGGACGGGGCGGAGGTGACCATCGAGGCGAATCCGGACGACGTGACGGCCGGTGCGGTCGCCGCCTGGCGCGCCGCCGGGGTGAATCGCCTCTCGCTCGGCGGCCAGACCTTCGACGAGGCGGCGCTGCGCTGGATGCACCGCACGCACGACGGCGGGCAGACAGCCCGCGCCATCGAGACGGCGCGCGCCGGCGGCATCGACGACCTCTCGCTGGACCTGATCTTCGCCCTGCCGTCCGAGGTGCCGCGCGACTGGGAGGCGGATGTCGCGCGCGCCCTCGCGCTCGGGCCCAGCCACCTCTCGCTCTACGGGCTCACGGTCGAGCCCGGGACGCCGCTGGGCCGCTGGGCCGACCGCGGCGAGGTCGGCGAGGCCGACGAGGACCGCTACGCGGCCGAGTTCCTCCACGCGCACGAGGCGCTCGCGGCCGCGGGCTATGAGCACTACGAGGTGTCGAACTTCGCGAAGCCCGGAAAGCGCGCCCGCCACAACTCCGCTTACTGGTCGGGCGCGCCCTACCTGGGCCTCGGTCCGTCCGCGCACGGCTTCGATGGGACCGAGCGCCGCTGGAACGTCGCCGCCTACGCCTCCTGGGTCCGCGTGGTGGCCGAGGGGCGCGATCCCGTCGAGGGGCGCGAGACGCTCGACACCGAGATGCGGACGGCCGAGTCGGTCTACCTTGGCCTGCGGACGACCGACGGGCTCGTGCTCGACGCGTCCGAGGTCTCGCGCGCCTCGCGCTGGCAGGAGGCCGGGTGGGCGGAGCGCATCGGGGATCGGCTGCGGCTCACCGCGCCGGGCTGGCTGCGGCTCGACGCGCTGGCGGCGGACTTGACGGTCGCCCGAAGTCGTTCCTAGGATTGTACTTATGTCGTCCAACGAGCTCTCCGAGCGGGAGCGCCGCGTGCTCGAGGCGGTCATCCAGAGCTACGTCGCCACCGCCGAGCCGGCCGGGTCGCGCATGATCGCGCGCGGGTTCGGCCTCGGCGTGTCCGCCGCGACCATCCGCAACACGATGAGCGACCTGGAGGCGAAGGGGTTCCTCTACCACCCCCACACCTCCGCCGGCCGCGTCCCGACGCACAAGGCGTATCGCCTGTACGTCGATTCGCTGATGCACGTCGCCCCGCTCGACGCGCTCGGGCAGGCCCGGCTGAAGGAGGAGCTCGCCGGCGCCTCGACCATCGAGACGATCCTCCGGCGCGCGGCCCAGTCGCTCGGCGTCCTCACCCAGGAGCTCGGAGTCGCGGTCAGCCCGCGCTTCGAGGAGGCGGCGCTGCGGCGCATCGACCTCGTGCGTCTGGCCAGCGACCGCGTCCTCATGGTGCTGACGCTCGACCGCGGCGCGATCCGCACGATCTTCGTCGAGGTCCCCGGAGAGATCGCCGAGGACGCGGTGAGCGAGGTCGCGCGCGTGCTGACCGAGCGGCTGGCCGGCCTGACGCTGCGCGACGTCTGCGCGACGCTCCCCGAGCGCCTGCGCGACGCCACGCCGCGCCCCGAGGCGGAGGAGCTGCTGAACATCTTCATCTCGGGCGGCGGACAGCTGTTCGACCGCGCGACCAGCGACGACGGGCAGGTCGTGCTCGGCCAGCCATCGCTGCTGGCAGAGCAGCCGGAGTTCGCGTCCGGCGAGCGGCTGCGGCGCCTGCTGGAGCTGACCGAGACGCGCGACGAGCTGGCGGTGCTGCTGCGCCAGCGCGAGGGCGCCGCCGGCCTCTCGATCACCATCGGCAGCGAGCACGGCGATCCGCGGCTCGACCCGTTCACGGTCGTGACGGCGGAGTACCACGCGGGCGGGCTGTCGGGCGTCATCGGCGTCATCGGCCCCACGCGCATGCCCTACGAGAAGGTCGTCTCGCTCGTCAGCCACACCTCGCGGCTGGTCTCGGACCTGCTGCACTGAACCGAAGCGTCGAGCGTGTAGCGTCGAGCGTCGAGGGACGCCGCGCCATCCGCTCGACGCTCGACGCTCACCGCTCGACGCTCACACGATTCCATCCCGTCCGCGGGAGCACATAGAAGAATGGCCGACCTCTACGAACAGCTCGGCGTCGCGCGCGATGCGTCCGACGACGACATCAAGAAGGCGTACCGCAAGCTCGCGATGCAGTGGCATCCCGACCGCAACAATGGGTCGAAGGACGCCGAGGAGCGCTTCAAGCTCATCACCGAGGCGTACGACGTGCTGCGCGATCCGCAGAAGCGCGCCGCGTACGACCGCTACGGCGACGCCGCGTTCCAGCGCGGCGGGATGGGCGCGGGCGGCATGGGCGGCATGCACCACGTCGACCTGTCGGAGGCGCTGAACATCTTCATGCGCGACTTCGGCGGCTTCTCCGGGCTGGGCGACCTGTTCGGCCAGCAGGGCGGCCGCGGCGCCGGCCCGCGCACGGGCGGCGACGTGAAGATCGGCATCCCGCTGACGCTCGCGGAGGTCGCGACCGGCGTCGAGAAGACGGTCGTCGCGAAGCTGCTGGACGGCTGCGACAAGTGCGAGGGGAGCGGCGCGGAGCCGGGCTCGAAGCCCGAGCGCTGCACCACGTGCGCGGGCACCGGCGAGGTGCGGCGCGCGCAGCGGTCGTTCTTCGGGCAGTTCGTGAGCGTCGCGCCGTGCCCGACGTGCGCGGGCGAGGGCACCGTCATCGCCACGCCGTGCAAGAAGTGCAAGGGCGACGGACGCGTGCGCGCCGAGAAGACGATCAAGGTCGGCATCCCGGCCGGCGTCGCGACGGGGCAGTACATGACGCTGCGCGGGCAGGGCAACGTCGGTCCGCGCGGCGGCCCGCGCGGCGACGTGATCGTGCTGTTCGAGGTCGAGGAGGACGAGCGCTTCGAGCGCGACGGCGAGGACCTCTACACCGAGGTGCTGCTGAACTACGGGCAGCTCGTGCTCGGCGCCGACGTGATGGTGCCGGGCGTGACGGGCGAGCTCTCGCTCCGCGTGCCGTCGGGGACGCAGAGCGGGCAGGTCTTCCACCTCAAGGGCCGCGGGCTGCCGCGCGTGAACGCGAGCGGCGTCGGCGACCTGCACGTGCGCGTGCAGCTCTGGACGCCCGAGAAGCTCTCGGCCCGCGAGGAGCAGCTCGTGCGCGAGCTCGCGGAGCTGCAGGCCGCCGCGCCCACGAGCGGCCGCTCGAAGGGCTTCTGGTCGAAGATGAAGGAAGCGCTGGGCGCGTGAGCAACGCCTCCGACAACCGCCCCTGGTTCGCCGTCCGCGCGCGTCCGCGCGGCGGCGCCGAGGCCGCGCAGGCCGTCGTCGCCGCGCTGTTCGCCGCAGGTTCGCAGGGCGTGCAGGAGGACGGCGACACGGTCCTCACGCAGTTCCCGCCCGACGCCGACGTCGAGGCGATCCGCGCCGCGGTGCTCGACGCCGACCCGAGCGCCGACGTCGCCATCTCGCCCGCCGATCCCGTCGACTGGACCGAAGGCTGGAAGGCGCTCATCGGCGCGCACGAGCTGGGCGGCCTCGCGGTCGTCCCGCCGTGGCTGTCGGAAGGACGTGATCCGGAGACGACGATCGTCATCGATCCGGGCATGGCGTTCGGCACCGGCGACCATCCGACCACGCGCGGCGTCGTGCGGCTGATGCAGGGCGTCGTGCGCGCGGGCGACGTCGTCGCGGACCTCGGCGCCGGCAGCGCGGTGCTCGCGATCGCGGCGGTGAAGCTCGGCGCCGCGCGCGTCGCGGCCATCGAGTACGACCGCGACGCGATCGAGAACGCCGAGGAGAACGTCGTGCGCAACGGCGTGGCCGGACGCGTCACGGTCGTCGAGGGCGACGCGAACGTGCTGCTGCCGCTCGTCGCGCCGGTGCGGCTGGTGCTCGCGAACATCATCTCGAGCGTGCTCGTGGAGCTGATGCCCGCCATCGACGCCGCGCTCGCACCGGACGGCGACGTGATCCTCAGCGGCATCCTGTGGGAGGAGCGCGACGCGATGCTGCGCGTGATCGCCGCGCGCGGCTGGCGCGCGGTGGCCGAGGATCACGAGGACGTGTGGTGGAGCGTCCGCTGCGTGCGGGCGTGAGGGCGGCGTCGTGAGCGCGCGCGTCGCGGCGCCGACGGTCGCGACCTTCGTCGCGCACGAGCCGCTCGTCGCCGGCGCGCAGCTCACGCTCGGCGAGGACGCCGCGCACCACATGCGTGTCCGTCGGCTGGACGTCGGCGACGCGGTCGCGCTGCGCGACGGGGCGGGGCACTCGGGCGAGGGCCGGCTCGTGCGGCTCGCGAAGAGCCACGCCGTCGTGGAGCTGGGCGCGGTACACGAGCACGCGCCACCGCCGCCCGTGCACCTCGTCGTCCCGGTCGCCGACCGCGACCGCATGCTCTGGCTGGCCGAGAAGGCCGTGGAGATCGGCGTGGCGAGCTGGCGACCGGTGCTCTTCCGCCGCTCGCGCAGCGTCGGTGCGCGCGGTGAGGGGCCGGCGTTCCAGGCGAAGGTGCGGGCGCGCATGCTGGCCGCCCTCTCCCAGAGCGAGGCCGCGTGGCTCCCCCACCTGCACCCGGACGCCCCGCTGGAGCGGGTCATCGCCGCCGCGCCTGCGGGTGCGCGGTGGGTGTGCGACCCGGAGGGAGAGCCGCTGATCGCCGGGTCGGTCGCGCCCGAGGAGGCGGCGACCGTGGTCGTCGGGCCCGAGGGCGGGCTGGAGCCGGACGAGCTGGCCGCGCTGCGGGAGGCGGGCTTCCGGCCGGCCGCGCTCCCCGGCAACATCCTGCGCTTCGAGACGGCCGCCGTCGTGGCGGCCGCGCTGGCCCGGGCGCTGGTGGAGCGCGCGGGCCCCGCGCTTCCCTGACCACGGCCTCCGCCGCGAGAGCCCGTTCCATGTCCGATAGCTGCCTCTTCTGCCGCGTGGTCCGCGGCGAGATCCCCGCGACGCTGGTGGCCGAGACGGCGGAGTGCGTCGCGTTCCGGGACATCAACCCGCAGGCGCCGCTGCACGTGCTGGTGATCCCGCGCGAGCACGTCGCGTCGCTGAACGAGGCCACCGACGCCGCGCAGCTCGGGCGGCTGTCGCTCCTGGCGGCCGAGATCGCGCGCCGCGAGGGCTACGCCGAGACCGGGTACCGGACGGTCGTGAACACGGGGCCGCAGGCGGGGCAGACCGTGCACCACGTCCACCTGCACCTCCTGGCGGGGCGCGACCTGCGCTGGCCACCGGGCTGACCGCCCCGGCCCGCCGGGTTGCTCGGGCTCCCGGGCCCCCCTAGCTTCCCCGGCCGCTTCACCACCAGCCGGCGCGCCAACGCCACGAAGGGGGGAGATCGGTTTTGGAAATCGTCATCAACGACGACGAGAACGTCGAGCGGGCGCTGCGTCGCTTCAAGCGCATGGTCCTGAAGGCGGGCATCCTCGCGGACGTCCGCAAGCACCAGCGCTACGAGAAGCCCAGCGAGCGCCGCAAGCGCGAGCGCGAGCAGGCCGCGCGCAACTCGCGCCGCCGCAGCGGCACGCGCGCCTGATCGCGGCCACCTGACCGGAGACCCCATGTCGGACCTGGCCGATCGGCTGCAGCAGGACCTGAACGACGCCCGCAAGGCGCAGGACAAGGCGCTCGTGCTGGTCCTGGGCACCGTTCTCTCGGACGTCAAGAACAAGCGGATCGAGCTCCGGCGCGATCCGGCCGACGAGGACGTCGTGGACGTGCTCCGCAAGGGCATCAAGCGGCGGCGCGAGTCGATCGACATGTACGACAAGGGGAACCGGCCGGAGCTCGCGGCCAAGGAGCGCACGGAGCTGGAAGTGCTGGAGCGCTACCTCCCCCCGGCCGTGAGCGACGACGAGCTGCGCGCCGCCGTGCGCGCGGCCATCGCCGGCGGCGCCGCCAACATCGGCGCCGTGATGGGCAGGGTGATGCCGCTCTTCAAGGGGCGCGTGGACGGGAGCGCGATCAACGCCATGGCGAAGGCCGAGCTGGCGAAGTAGGGCCCCCGACCAGTACGGCTGCGGGCTGCGGACTGCGGGTCTGGACGACGGGGCATCCCGGGGTCCGACCCGCAGTCCGCAGCCCGCAGCGCTTTCGGGAAACGCTCGGCTGGCGTTCGGGGTATCTTGCGAGTGATGAATCAGCACGCGCTCAACGTCCTGGAGTTCCCCCGCGTCCTCGCCGTCGTCGCCGACCGCGCCACCTCGATGCTGGGCGCGCGGCGCCTGCGCGCGACGCTCCCCACCACCGATCTCGCCTGGCTGGCGTCCGAGCACCGCCGCGTCGCCGCCATGCGCGCGCTCGTCGCCAGCGAGGGCGGCTGGTCGCCCGAGCCGGTCCCCGACCTCACCGAGCCGCTGGCGCGCCTGCGCGTCTTCGGCACGGTCTGGAGCGCGCCCGAGCTGCTTGCGGGCGGGACGCTCCTGCGCTCGTCGCGCCGCACGCGCGAGGCGCTCTCGGACCCCAAGCGCCCGCCCGTCGTGAGCGCGGTGCTGGCCGTGCTCACCGACCGGCTGATCAGCCACTCGAAGCTGGAGCAGCAGGTCGAGCGCACGATCGCCGAGGACGGGACCGTCCGGGACGACGCGAGCCCGAAGCTGCGCTCCATCCGCCGCGACCTGCGCGGCGCGCAGGGGCAGCTCGTCGCGCTCCTCGAGCGGATCATGGGGAAGCTGGAGCCGCACCATCAGGTGGCCGATGCCTCGGTCACGGTGCGCAACGGCCGCTACGTGATCCCCGTGCGCGCGGGCGGCCGCGCGGTCGTGGGCGGCATCGTGCACGACGCGTCCAGCACCGGCGCCACCGTCTTCGTCGAGCCGCCGGCGGCCATCGAGTTCGGGAACCGCATCCGCGAGCTGGAGGCGGCGGAGCACGAGGAGGTGCAGCGCATCCTGACCGAGCTGACCGACGAGCTGCGCCCGCTGCGCGAGCCGATGATCGACAGCACCGACGCGCTGGTGGCGCTCGACACGCTGTACGCGCGCGCGCGCTGGGCCGCGGAGTTCGGGTGCAGCCCGTGCGACATGGTGCCCGCGGGCGAGGGCTTCGCCATCCGCGACGGCCGCCATCCGCTGCTGCTCGCGCAGGGGGTGCCCGTGGTGCCGTTCGATCTCGCGATGGACACGAACGAGCACACGCTGCTCGTCTCCGGTCCCAACACGGGCGGCAAGACCGTGCTGCTGAAGGCGGTCGCGCTGCTCTCGCTGCTCGTGCAGAGCGGGATCCCCGCGCCGGTGGGCGAGGAGAGCCGCGTGCCCGTGTACGACGACGTCTTCGCGGACGTCGGCGACGAGCAGTCCATCCAGGCGTCGCTCTCGACGTTCTCGGCGCACCTGAAGAACCTCACCGAGATCGTCGGGCTGGCAACGCACGCCTCGCTCGTGCTCATCGACGAGCTGGGCTCCGGCACCGACCCGGTCGAGGGCGCGGCGCTCGGCGGCGCGATCCTCGAGGAGCTGACGTCGCGCGGCACGACGACGGTGGCGACGACGCACCTGGGTGCGCTCAAGGAGCTGGCGACCGAGGTGCGCGGCGTCGTGAACGCGTCGCTGCAGTTCGACGCGGTCGCGCTCGCGCCGACCTATCGCCTCATCAAGGGCGTGCCCGGGCGCTCGTACGGCCTCTCGATCGCGCAGCGGCTCAACATGCCGGTGCACATCGTGGAGCGCGCGGTCGAGCGCATCCCCAAGGGCGAGCGCGACGTCGACGCGCTGCTCGCGGAGCTGGAGAAGCGGGAGACCGAGCTCGCCGATCGCGAGAAGCTCGCCGATGAGCTGATCGAGAGCGGCAAGGCGCGCGCGCAGCGGCTGGCCGATCGCGAGAAGGCGGTGCGCGAGCGCGAGCGCACGGCCGAGAAGCAGGCGCGCCAGGAGGCGCGCAAGTACCTGCTCGACGCGCGCAAGGAGATCGACCGCACGCTCAGGGAGCTGAAGCAGGGCGCGGCCGACGCGGTCGAGGAGCAGGCGAAGGACGCGCGCCGCAAGGTCGAGGAGCTGGCCGCGCGCCAGGGCGAGCATCTCGATCGCCTGCAGCGCGAGGAGCGGAACGTCGCGGTCCGTCAGGCGCACCAGTCGAAGCCGGGCGGTCCGGGCGCGCCGCGCGAGGAGATCGCCGCCGGCGACACGGTCGAGGTGGGGACGCTCGGCGGGAAGCTCGGGAAGGTCGTCGAGCGGCGCGGCCGCGACGCGGTCGTCACGGTCGGCGTCATGAAGCTCACCGTGCCGGTGAAGACGCTCGTGCGCAGCAAGCAGCAGATGCCGAAGGCCGAGGTGTTCGTGCCCGCGATGCTCGACGCCGCGGACGTGTACCACTCCGGCGAGGTGGACCTGCGCGGGCTGCGCGTCGACGAGGTGGACGGCTTCCTCCTCTCGTCGATCGACCAGGCCGTGCGCGCGGACCGTCGCGAGATCCGTATCATCCACGGCAAGGGCACGGGCGCCGTGCGCGAGCGCGTCGTCGAGCTGCTGCGCAAGGAGACGCGCGCCAAGTCGTTCCGCATGGGGCTGTGGAACGAGGGCGGCGCGGGCGTCACGGTGGTCGAGCTGGAATGATCGCGTGATCACGCCCGAGAGCATCGACCGCGTGCGCGAGGCCGCCGACATCCTCGAGATCGTCGGCGAGCACGTGAAGCTCAAGCGCTCGGGCAGCGACTTCCGCGGGCCGTGCCCGTTCCACGGCGGGAAGAACCCGAACTTCTCGGTCTCGCCCAAGCGCAACGCGTACTACTGCTTCAAGTGCCACGCGAGCGGCGACGCGATCGGCTTCGTGCGCGAGCACCTCGGCATGGACTTCGTCGAGGCGGTGCGCTACGTCGCCGCGCGCGCGGGCGTGGAGGTGCAGGAGACGCGCGCCGCGCGCGGGCCCGAGGAGAAGGATCCGCGCGAGCCGCTGTGGGAGGCGATGAACGCCGCCGCGGACATCTTCCGCGAGGCGCTCTGGGACGACCCGGAGGCGCAGGTCGCGCGCGCATACCTCGCCTCGCGCGGCATCGAGCGCGAGCAGGCGGACCGCTTCACGCTCGGCTACGCGCCGCGCGAGGGGAAGTGGATCGAGCGCCTGCGCGCGCTGGGTCACGACGACGCGCGGCTGCTGGAGGTCGGGCTGCTCGTCGCGCGCGAGGACGGCAGCCCGCCGCGCCCGCGCTTCCGCGGCCGCCTCATGTTCCCGATCCACGACGGGAGCAACCGCGTGATCGCGTTCGGCGGCCGCGTGCTCGGCGAGGGCGAGCCGAAGTACCTCAACAGCCCGCAGGGCACGCTGTTCGACAAGGGCCGGCAGCTCTACGGGCTGTCGTGGGCGAAGCATCCCATCCGCAAGGCGGACCGCGTGCTCGTCGTCGAGGGCTACTTCGACGCGATCCGCCTGTCGCTCGCGGACATCGACGAGACGGTCGCGCCGCTCGGCACCGCGCTCACCGAGTCGCAGGCCGCGCTGCTGGGCAAGCTGACGAAGAACGTCTTCCTGCTCTACGACAGCGACGAGGCGGGGCTCAAGGCGACCTTCCGCGCGGGGCTGGAGCTGCTGCGCCTCGGCATCTCGGCGCGCGTCGTCACGCTCCCCGACGGCGAGGATCCCGACACCTACGTGCGCGCGCACGGGCCCGATCGCCTGGAGCACGCGCTGGCGCAGGGCGTCGACATCCTGGAGCGGCAGATCCAGCTGCTCGAGCGGCGCGGCTGGTTCGCGGAGCTGCACCGCAAGCGGCGCGCGATCGACAAGCTGCTGCCGACGCTGCGCGCGGCGGCCGATCCCGTCACGCGCGAGCTCTATCTGTCGCGTGTCGCGGAGGTCGCGGGGATGGACCGCGAGGTGCTGCAGCGCGAGGTGGAGCACGAGGAGCGGCGTCCCGGCCCGAGCGCGGTCGCGTCGTCGCCCGAGGCGCCGCCGCAGCAGCACGTGGCCGAGCGCGGGCGCGGCGGATGGGGGCGCGACCGGTGGCGCGAGCCCGAGGCGCCCGCGCCGCACCCCGAGGACACGACGCCCGAGGTCACGTTCGTGGAGCCGCCGCCGCAGCGCGACTTCAAGCGCCGCTGGGAGAACGACCGCCGCAAGGGAAAGTACCGCCGCGAGGAGGACTGGAAGAGCTCACTCGCCGTGCCGCGCGTCGCGCCCACGGGCGCCGTGCTGCGCGCGGAGGGACAGCTCATCCGCGCGATGGTGCAGGAGCGCGACCTGGTCGAGGCCGTCGCGGAGAAGTGGCCGCCCGAGAGCTTCAACCGGACCGAGTGGCGTTTGGTGTTCGAGCGGCTGCTGCTCGACCCGGACCAGCCGCTCGACGCGCTCGCGCAGACGCTGCCCGCCGACGTCGTCGCCCAGCTCGACCGCCTGCTGGACCTGCCCGACCCCGATCCGTTCCACACGGTGCAGGGATGGGTGAGCCGCCTGCAGGCGATGGCGCTCGACCAGGAGAAGGAGCGGCTCATCGCGCAGCTCCCCACGCTCGACGAGGCCGCGAAGGACGGCGTGACGGTGCGGATCCGCGAGCTGCAGGAGGAGCGGGCGGCCCTCTCCAAGCACTTCTCGCGCGTGGGGCCACGGCTCAACCCTTGAGGCGCCGTCTGGCCCCGGCCGGTTGTCACGCTTCCGCGCCGGTATGCATCTTCCCGTGGCGGGAAGGCCGACGACCCTGACGGAGGACCAGCCGTGAACGACCAGCTCGACGCGCTCCTCGCCCTGCAGACCGCCGACGACGGCATTCAGGCGCTGGAGGGGCGCCTGGCAGCACTCGCGCCGCGACTCGGCCGCCTCGACGCCGAGCGCCAGGCGGCCGACAAGGCGGTCGCCAGCGCCCAGGCCGCCCTCGAGCGCGAGAGCGAGCGGCATGCGCACCTCAGCGAGCGCGCCGGCGAGTTCCGGCGCATGAACGAGCGCGCGGTGGGCCAGCTCGACATGGTCCGCAAGGCGCGCGACGCCTCGGCGGCCGGTGCGCAGGTGGACGTCACGCGCCGCGCGCTCGCCGACGCGGAGTCCGAGCTGCACGCCGCCGGTCAGCGGCTCGCGACGCTCCAGTCCACGCTGGACTCCGCGCAGCAGCGCACCGGGTCCATCGACGCCGAGCAGGCGCCGGCGCGCGACGAGCTGCGCGTGGAGCGCGAGGGGATCGACCGTGAGCTGGCCGACGCGCGCGCCGCACGGGCCTCGCTCGCCCGTGCGGTCGAGCCGCGGCTGCTGATGAAGTACGAGCGCGTGCGCGGCCGTCGCCACGGGCCGGCGGTCTTCCCGCTGCACCACTTCACCTGCGGGAACTGCGACACGGCGATCCCGACGCAGCGCCGCGCGGGGATGGCGGCCGGCAACATCGAGGTGTGCGAGTCGTGCGGCGTGCTGCTCTACGCGGCCCCCGCGACGGCCAACGCGAGCGGCGCGCACTGACGCACGCGCTCTGCGGACCCGCGGTGCGGCGCGCGCGACTGTTCGCCCCACACCGCGCGGCCTAGATTGCTCGCGTGACCGCCCCGACCGTAGCCGCCTCCGCTCCCGTCCGCCGACGCATCCGCCCGGCGGCGCGCTGGGTCCTGACGCCGCCCGCGGACCCCGCCATCGTGGCGGCGCTCGTGCAGGACCTGCGGCTGCCGGACGCGGTGAGCCGGCTGCTCGCGGCGCGCGGCTACCGCGCGGGCGACGCGGTGCGGCGCTACCTGCGCCCGCGGCTCGACCAGTTGCACGCGCCCGACCGCCTCGACGGCATCCGTGCGGCGGCCGACCGGCTCGCGGACGCGGTGCGGCGTGGCGAGACGGTGCTCGTGCACGGCGACTACGACGTCGACGGCATGACGTCGACCGCCCTGATGACGCGCGTGTTGCGCGCGGTGGGTGGGAAGGTGGTGCCGTTCATCCCGCACCGCCTGCGCGACGGGTACGACCTCACCGATGCCGGCGTCCGCGCCGCGGTCGACGCGGGCGCGCAGGTCGTGCTGACGTGCGACTGCGGCACGAGCGCGCACGGGCCCGTGGGCGCGCTCTGCGCCGCGGGGATCGACGTCATCGTCAGCGACCACCACCTCCCCGGGCACGGGCGCGGCGCGCCGGCGTGCTTCGCGGTGCTGAACCCCAACCTGCCGGAGAGCGACTATCCGGAGGCGGACCGCGGCCTCTGCGCCGCCGGCGTGGCGTTCAAGCTCGCGCTCGCGCTCGTGAAGGCGCTCGGCGTCAACGACGCGATCGTCTGGAAGCAGCTCGACCTCGTCGCGCTGGCGACCATCGCCGACATCGCGCCGCTGAAGGGCGAGAACCGCGTGCTCGCGCGCTACGGCCTCAAGCTGCTGGCCGAGTCGCAGAACGCGGGGCTGCGCGCGCTCGTGCGCGCGTCGGGGCTCGACGGCAAGCCGCTCACCGCGGGGCGCGTCGGCTTCATCCTCGCGCCGCGCCTCAACGCGGTCGGCCGCCTGGGGCACGCGCTGCGTGGCGTCGAGCTGCTGACGACGGACGACGAGCACGTGGCGCACGCGATCGCGCGCGAGCTGGAGGAGCTGAACCGCCAGCGGCAGGACCTCGACCGCGCGACGCTCGACGAGGCGCGCCGGCAGGTGGACCGCCTCGATCTCGACTCGACGTACGGGCTCGTGCTCGCCGGTGAGAAGTGGCATCCCGGCGTGATCGGCATCGTCGCGTCGCGCATCGTCGAGGAAACCGCGCGGCCCGCCGTGCTCGTGGCGCTGGAGGACGGCGTGGGGAAGGGGAGCGGCCGCTCGATCGCGCGCTTCGACCTGCACGCGGCGCTCACCGAGTGCGACGCGGACGGGCTGTTCCAGCGCTTCGGCGGCCATCGCGCGGCGGCCGGCATCACCATTGCCGCCGACCGCATCGAGCGCTTCGCGCAGCGCTTCGACGAGGTGGCGCGCGCCCGGCTGACGCCCGACGACCTCGTGCCCGAGCTGCGCGTGGACCTCGAGCTGCCCATCGAGGAGGTGACGGAGGACCTCGAGGCGATGCTGCGCCACTTCGAGCCGCACGGGATGGGGAACGCCGCGCCGGTGCTCGTGACGCGCGACGTCGAGCTGGGCGCGACGCCCAAGCGCGTCGGCGAGGACGGCGTGCGGCTCAAGCTGCGCTGCACCGATGGCCGCGAGCTCGAGGCGATCGGCTGGGGGCTCGCGGCGCGCGCGGAGGGGCTGCTGCCGGGCATGCGCGTGGATGCCGCGTTCCGCCTGGAGCGCGACGAGTTCCGCGGCGTCAGCCGGCTGCAGGCGCGGCTCGCGGACGTGGTGCCGTCGCGCGGCGGACCGCTCGCCCTGCGTGGTAGCTGAGCCGCGCGTGCGCATCGTCGCCGGCCGCTGGCGCGGCCGCACCATCGACGCGCCCCGGGACTCGCGCGTGCGCCCGACCGCCGACCGCGTGCGCGAGGCCTGGCTCAGCATCGTCTCCGCCGACGTCGCGGACGCGCGCGTGCTCGACCTCTTCGCGGGCTCCGGCGCGCTCGGGCTGGAGGCGCTGTCGCGTGGCGCCGCGAGCGCCGACTTCGTGGAGCTCAACCCGCCGTCGCTCCGCACCCTGGGCGCCAACATCGCGAAGCTGGGCGCCGAGGACGTCGCGCACGTGCGACGCGGCGACGCGCTGCGCTTCGTCGAGGCGCTGCAGGCGGGCGCCTACGACCTCGCCTTCGCCGACCCGCCGTACGCGCACGACGCCGCCGTGCGGGTGGCCGAGCGCTGGCTCGCGGTGCCGTTCGCGCACGTGCTGGGCGTGGAGCACTCGTCGCGTGTGACGCTGCCGGCCGGCGGCGACACGCGGGTGTACGGCGATACCGCGATCACGATCTACCGAGCCGGCGTCTAGGCGCTCGGCGACCCCTCACGCGACGCTCATGCGCACGGCCATCTACGCGGGCAGCTTCGACCCGGTCACGCTCGGGCACCTCGACCTGATGCGGCGCACCCTGGAGTTCGTCGACCGGCTGGTGATCGGCGTCGCGGTCAATTCGACCAAGCAGCCCGCCTTCACGCTCGAGGAGCGCGCGGCGCTCATCCGCGACGCCCTCGGCGACGTCGCCGCCGGGGACGCGCCCCGTGCCGAGGTGCGGCACTTCCGGGGGCTGCTCGTGGACTTCGCGCGCGACGTCGGCGCGACGGTCTCCGTGCGCGGGCTGCGCGCCGTCGCCGACTTCGAGTACGAGTTCCAGATGGCGCTGATGAACCGCCACCTCGCCCCGGCGCTGGAGACCGTGTTCCTGGTGCCGTCGGTCGACACGACCTTCATCAGCTCGAGCCTCGTGCGCGAGGTGGCGCGGCTCGGCGGCAACGTCGACGCGCTCGTCCCGCCCAACGTCGCCGCGGCGCTGCGCACGCGCTTCCCCCAGTGAGCCAGGACCTCGACTTCCTCGCGGACGTCCGCGCGCGCGCGACCGTCGCGCGCCGCCGCATCGCGTTCGCCGAGACCGCGGACCCGCGCACGCAGACGGCGATCGACGCGCTGCTCGCCGAGGGCGTCGTCCGCCCGTGGCTCGTCGTCGATCGCACCGACGCGGCGCTGTCGGCGGCGCGGCTGGCGGCGTGGCAGTCGGCCGGCGCCGAGATCGTCGACGTCGCGGATCCGGCGGTGCGGGAGCGCGTCGTCGAGCTGCTGCTGGCGCGCCGCGCCGCGAAGGGGCTGACCGCGGAGACGGCGCGGGCGCTCGCCGCACGGGCGCTCTACGTCGCCGATGCCCTGGTCGCCCTCGGCGACGTCGATGGCTGCGTGGCGGGTGCGGTGCACACCACGGCGGACGTCGTCCGCGCCGCGCTCTGGTGCGTCGGGCCCGCGGCGGGCGTGCGCACGGTGTCGAGCGCGTTCTACATGGTGGTGCGGCCGTTCCGCGACGACCGGCCGGAGGTGCTGACCTTCACCGACTGCGCGGTGGTGCCGTATCCGACCGCCGAGCAGCTGGCGGACATCGCCGTGGCGGCCGCCGCGGACCGGCGCCGGATCGTCGGCGATGCGCCGCGGGTGGCGCTGCTGTCCTTCTCGACGCGCGGCAGCGGCGGGGAGGGCGCGAGCATCACGCTGGTGCGCGAGGCGCTGGCGCGGGTGCGGGCCATCGCGCCCGAGCTCGCGGTGGACGGAGAATTGCAAGGCGATGCCGCGCTCATCCGGGCGGTGGCGGAGCGCAAGGCCCCGGGCAGCCCGGTCGGGGGGCAGGCGAACGTCCTGGTCTTCCCCTCGCTCGACGCGGGCAACATCGCGTACAAGCTCGTGCAGCGTCTGGCCGGCGCGGCCGCGATCGGGCCGATCGTCCAGGGGCTCGCGCGGCCGTGCAGCGATCTCTCCCGCGGAGCCGTGCCGGATGACATTATCAACGTCGCCGCGATCACCGCGTTGCAGGCGGGGGAGCTCCCCGCGGCGCGGGCCGCGCGGCCCGACTTCTAAAAGACCACGCTGGACACACACGGTGCGCACACGGGGCGACCGGGAGACCGACTCATGAGCTTCCAGATGCATCGCGAAGGCGACGTCACGGTGGTGGATGTGGAGGGGCAGCTCATCGTCGGCAATCGGCAGGAGCTGAAGCAGAAGGTGCTGGACGAGCTGGAGCGCGGCGAGCGGAAGTTCCTGATCGACTTCAGCCAGACGGGCTACATCGACAGCTCGGGGCTGGGCGTGCTGGTCTCGCTCTCCAAGAAGATTCGCGAGCAGGGCGGCGAGCTCCGGCTGGCCAACCTCAACGACGACCTGAAGACGCTCTTCGAGCTGACGAAGCTCGACACGCTCTTCCAGATCGCCGAGACGCGCGAGCGCGCGCTCGACAGCTTCTGACGCGAGCGCTGTGACGCGTCGGAGCCGACGTCGCCCGTGAGCGCGCGCCGCGCCGCGGGCGGCGCGCCGGCGGACGGGAAGCCCGAGGGCTCCCGCTCCGCCGGCGCGTCCGTGCTGGAGATGACCATCCCGAGCGATGCCGACGCGATTCCCGGCGTCGTCGACGCGGTGCTCGGGCAGTGCACCGCGCACCACTTCTCGCGCCAGGCGTGCGCGCTCAACGTGCCCGTCGCGCTGACCGAGGCGCTGGCGAACGCGATCCTGCGCGGCAACCGGCAGGCGGCCGACAAGCAGGTGCAGGTGCGCGCCCGCGTGGACGACGCGCAGCTCGTCGTCGAGGTGCAGGACGAGGGCGAGCGCTTCGACCTCGACGAGTCCTGCCACGACCCGACGACGCCCGAGCGCCTGCTGCGCGAGGACGGCCGCGGGCTGTTCCTCATGCGGCGGCTCATGGACCGCGTGGAGCGCCTGGACGCGCAGCCGCGCGGCAACGTCGTCCGGCTGACGCTCCGCCGCGCGTGAGCCGCGCGCGGAGGGCGCCGTGGTGAGCGCGCCGAGCGGCGCCCGCGCCGCGCACCGCGCCGCCGGAGAGCTGGACGCGCTCCTCGCGGCGTACCACGCGAGCACCGGCTGCCACGCGGCGATCTGGACGCGCGCCGCGAGCGCACCGGCCGGGGCGCCGCCCGAGCGCCGCAGCGCGTCGCGCCGCGACCATGCCGCGCCGCGCGACGACCTCCCGCTCCCCGCGAGCACCAACGGTCCGGTGGCGGTCCGCGAGGCCGACGGCGACGCGCTCGTGCTGGGGCTCGCGGGCTTCAGCGACGTGTGGCTCGTCGTGGGCCCCTGCACGGGAGACGCCTCGCAGCTGACGCGCCATGCCGAGTTCCTGCGCCTCGCGGTGGCGGAGCACCTGCAGTCCGCGGTCGAGGTGGAGCAGTCGGCGCACGAGCTGAGCGAGCGGTACGAGGAGATCAACCTCCTCTACACGATCAGCGAGATCCTGGGCCGCGCCGTCACGCTCGAGGAGACGGCGACGACGATCCTCACCGAGCTGGCCGAGACGACGGGCGCGCGCCGCGCGGCGCTGCTGCTGCACGACCGCGTGACCGACACGCTGCAGGCGGTGGCCGCGGTCGGCGCGCGCGTCGCGGAGCTGCAGCCCATCGCGGCCGACGATCCGCACAGCGCGAGCGGCCGCGTGTTCCGCACGCTGCACCCGACCATCGTCGAGCGGGAGCAGGCGATCTCGGAGGCGGAGGCGCCGTTCCGGCTCGGGCCGATGCTCTCGGTGCCGCTCGTCTGGTCCACCCCCGCCGGCGGCGAGCCGCTCGGCGTCGTGCACCTGTCGGGGCGCCGGTTCGGCGAGTTCACGGCCGGGGACCTCAAGCTCGTGACGGCGATCGCCACGCAGATCGCTGCCGCGGTGCAGAACGCGCGGCTCGTGCGCGCCTCGCTGCAGCAGCAGCGCATGGCGCAGGAGATGGTGCTCGCGCACGACCTGCAGATGCGGCTCCTCCCGCGCGTGGACGTCGCGGCGCCGCACGCGCGGGTGGCCGCCCGGGTGGTGCCCGCGGAGAGCGTCGGCGGCGACTTCTACAACCTGTTCCGCCTGGACGAGGGGCGGACGGGCGTGATGATCGGCGACGTGTCGAGCCACGGCTACCGCGCGGCGCTCATCATGGCGCTGGCGATGAGCGCGACTGCGATCCACGCGCGCGGCTCCAGCGACCCGTCGGCGACGCTCGACGCGGTGCTGCACTCGCTGCACGAGGAGCTCTCCAGCACGGAGATGTACATCACGACGTTCTACGCCGTGGTGGACCCGTCGCGCGGGCGGCTCCACTTCGCCAACGCGGGGCATCCGCACGCGTTCCTGATGCGCGCGGACGGCACCGTCGAGCGGCTCGGCGCGAGCACGCCGCCCCTCGGCATGATCGACGATCCGCCGGCCACCGAGACGCGCGACTGGCAGCCGGGGCGCGACCTGCTGCTGCTCTTCACCGACGGCATCAGCGACGCCGTCGACCGCGCCGGCCGGCGCCTCGGTGAGGAGCCGGTGATCGAGGCGGTGCGCGCCGTGCGCGATCGCCCCGAGGACGAGATCGTGCAGGCCGTGTTCGCGCAGCTCGAGGTCTACCAGGGCGGCGCGCGGCCGCTCGACGACCTCACGCTGGTCGTGCTGCGGAGCTGACCGTGGACGAGCGTCCTCCGAAGGGCGGCGGGCTGCCGCGGCCGCGCAAGCGGTTCGGGCAGCACTTCCTGCGCGACCGCGGCGTGCTGACGCGCATCGCCGACGCGCTGCAGCTCACCGGCAGCGAGACGGTGGTCGAGATCGGACCGGGGCGCGGTGCGCTCACCGACCTGCTGGTCGAGCGCGCGGGGCGCCTGCTCGCGATCGAGGTGGACCGCGACCTCGCGGCGCACCTGCGCGAGCGCTACGCCGATCGCTCGCACGTGCTCGTCGTGGAGGCGGACGTGCTGACGGTCGATCTCGGCCAGCTCGCGGGCGGCGAGTACGTGCTCGCCGGCAACGTGCCGTACTACATCACGACGCCGATCCTCTTCCACGCGCTGCAGCACCCGCGCCCGCTGCGCGCGGTCTACCTGGTGCAGCGCGAGGTGGCCGAGCGCGCGGCCGCGGCGCCCGGCGGGAAGGAGTACGGCGCCTTGAGCGTGAACGTGCAGTCGGTCGCGCGCGTCGAGCTGCTGTCGCGCGTTCCACCCGGCGCGTTCCAGCCACCGCCGCAGGTGGATTCGGCCGTCATCCGCGTGACGCCACGCCCGGATCCCGTCGTCGCGCCGGACGAGGAGGCGCGCTTCCGCAGCGTGGTGCAGGAGGCGTTCGGGCTGCGCCGGAAGCAGCTGCGCCGCGTGGTCCGCACGATCGCGCGGCTCGACGCGGAGCGCGCGGACGCCGTGCTGGCCGCGGCGGGGCTCGCCCCCGAGGCGCGCCCGGAGACGCTGTCGCCCGAGGCGTTCGCGCGGCTGGTGCGGGCGCTACCGGCGGGCGGCGCGTCCGCCTAGCTTTCGCTGCAACTCGACCGGGGTGCCCGTGCGCGCAAGCGCGCGGGCTGAGAGAGTCCCGCAGAACCTGATCCGGTTCGTACCGGCGTAGGGAGTCGCGAGTCCGCAGCACGACGCAGCAACGGCAGGGCGGCCCGAGGGCCGCTCGCGCGTGCGGGCATCCCGGTGAGTCGCGTCGCGCCGTCAGGCGCCGGCGCCGGCGTTCCCTCACCGGCACCCATCCGTGCTCTCCCTCCTGCTTCTCGCGGCCCAACTGCCGCTCGCGTCCCAGGACACCGTCCGTGCGCCGCGCGACTCCGCGCGCGACACGACGCGCGCCCGCGCCCTGGAGACCGTCACCGTCCGCGCCGTCCGTGGCGGCGACGCCGCCGCCGCCCAGACGACGCTCGGCGCGCCCGCGCTCGCGCGCGGCTACACCGGCCAGGACGTGCCGCTGCTGCTGCAGCAGGCGCCCGGCGTGACGACGTTCGCGCAGAGCGGCTCGCAGTGGAACTACTCGTACTTCCGGCTGCGCGGCCTCGACCAGTCGCGCATCAACCTCACGCTCGACGGGATCCCGCTGAACGAGCCCGAGGACCAGCAGCTCTACTTCTCGAACTTCGCGGACCTCGCGAACTCGATCCAGAGCGTGCAGATCCAGCGCGGCGTCGGCACGAGCACGTACGGGCAGGCGTCGTTCGGCGGCTCGGTGAACTTCGAGACGGTGCCGCTGGCGGCGAGCAGGCACGGCGCCGAGGTGCAGCTCGGCGCCGGCTCGTTCGGCGCGCGGCGGGCGGCGGTCGAGTACAGCAGCGGCCTGGGCGACGACCGCACCGCGGTGTACGCGCGCTTCTCCAACCAGCGCGCCGACGGCTACCGCCGTGGCTCCAGCCACGCGGGCAACAGCGCGATGGCGAGCGCGGGCTGGTTCGGCGACCGCGACCTGCTGAAGCTCACGCTGCTGAGCGGCGCCGAGTCGAACGGGCAGGCGTACACCGCGGTGCCGCTGGAGACCCTGCGCACCGACCCGCGCGCCAATCCGATCGATGGGGTAGGGGACCGCTTCCGCCAGTCGATGGCCGCGCTCACGTACACCCGGCTCCTCTCGGCCACGACGTCTCTGGCGACGACCGCGTACGGCTTCGACGCCGGCGGCTGGTACGAGTACCCGACTTGGGTGGACGGCACGGCCGCGCCGCGCTGGAACCTCGCGTCGCGCTGGGGCGGCGTGCTGAGCGCGCTGCACGCGGTGCGCGGCGCGGCGACCATGGACGCGGGCGTGCACGCGCTCGCGTACCGCCGCGACCACATGTTCGACGCACGCGCCGACCTGGAGTCGCCGGGTTACGGCAATCGCGGCACGAAGCAGGAGGGGAGCGCGTTCGCGAAGCTCGCCTACGCGTTCGGCGCGGCGACGGCGTACGGCGACCTGCAGGCGCGCGCGTCCAACTTCCACTACCGGCCGACGGAGGGATCGCCGGTGCCTGCGGCGCGCGCGTCGTGGACCTTCCTCAACCCGCGCGTCGGGCTGTCGTGGCAGGCGACGCCCGTTCTCCGCGCCTTCGCGTCGGTCGGCGCGACCGGTCGTGAGCCGACGCGCGCGGACCTGCTGGCAGGCGCCGACGACGTCGCGCCGGACGACGTCGACGCGCTCTTCCCGCTGTCGCGCGTGCGCCCCGAGCGCGTGACGGACTACGAGGCGGGTGCGGAGTGGCGTACGGGCACGGCGGCGCTCCGCGCGAACGCCTACGCGATGGAGTTCCGCAACGAGATCGCCCTCGTGGGCCTCACGACGCCGCTCGGCTACGACGTGCGGCGCAACGTCGGGCGCAGCTACCGTCGCGGCGTGGAGGCGGAGGCGAGCTGGCGTCCGGTCGAGACGCTGACGCTCGCGACCACCGCGGCGCTGAGCCGCAACCGCATCCTGCGATACCGGGACGAGGCGAGCGGCGCCGAGTACCTCGACGTACCGACGGTGCTCACGCCGTCGCTGGTCGCGGGCCAGCAGGCGACGTGGCAGGCGACGCGCGCACTCGCGCTGACGCTCGACGGCCGCTACCAGTCGCGCCAGTTCCTGGATCCCACGGGAGATCCCGCGCGCACCGCGCCGGCGTTCTTCGTGCTCGACGGCGGCGCGGTGATCCGCGTGGCGGGGCAGGAGCTGCTCGTGCAGGGCCGCAACCTCCTCGACCGCTTCGCGCTCACCGCCGGCGACGTGAGCAGCCGCGGCGTGCCGCGCTACTTCATCCTCGCGCCACGCAGCGTCGAGGTGAACGCGCGTCTGCGGTTCTGAAGCGGCAACTTCAACGGCATTGGCAAGGATAAGATCGGACAACATCCGATAACGACGGATGGCTCCGCGTGGTGCGACGTCGATCGCACTCCACCGGAGCCATCCATCGTTATCCGATCTTGTCGGACTTTCATCCTTGCTGATGCAGTTCGTCGTTCGATCTCACGCGCAGCCAGCCAGCCACGATCGACTCGGCCTCACGCAGCCGCGTCTCCCAGGCGCCGGCGAGCACCGTGAAGTCGGCCCCCATCTCGGCCAGCGTCTCCATGAAGACGTCGCGCATCGCGAAGCGGTCACCGGCTTCGCCGCGCACGTGGTCGGCGACCCAGGGGGCGTCCACGTCGCAGAGCAGATAGTGGTCGCCGCGCCGCGCGCGGGCCGCGCCGACCACCCACTCGGGCGCCGTGCCGTAGAGCGCGCGCGAGTAGGCCACGGTGCTGATCAGGTCCGTGTCGCGCACGACCATCGGCGAGCCGCGGCGCGCGGCGTCCGCGTCGGCCGCGTCCTCCAGCGCGACGTGCAGCTCCGCGATCGGCGTCACCGTGTCGAAGCCGAGCTGCACCGCGCGATCCTCGGCGAGGCGCGCATCGACGTACGCGCGGGCGCCTTCCGCCGACCATGGCACGTCGAAGCGGCGCGCGAGCCAGGCGGCGATCGTCGTCTTGCCGGTGCTCTCCGGGCCCGTGAGCACCACGACCAGCGGCCGCGCGATCGGCGTCACGCCTACTCGCGGTGGCTCAGCGCGTACGAGAGCCCTTCGAGCTCCATCGCCATGTTGACGTTCTTGATCGTCACGCCCGGCGGGGCGATGACCTGCGCGGGCGCGAAGTTCAGGATCGCCTTGATCCCCGCGCGGACGATGCGGTCGACCTCTCCCTGCACGTCGTCGGCGGGGATCGCGAGCACGGCGATGTCCGGGCGGTCGCGCACGGCATCCGTCTCGAGGGCCGAGATGTCGCGGATCGTCTCGCCGTTCCAGCGCTTGCCGATCTTGGACGGGTCGTTGTCGTAGACGCCGACGACCGTGAAGCCCCGCTGCGTGAAGCCGCGGTAGGCGCTGAGTGCCGAGCCGATCTTGCCGGCGCCGACGATCACGACGCGCCACTCGCGCCCTAGGCCGAGGATCTGGCGGATGCGGGCCGTCAGCTCGGGGACCGAGTAGCCGAGGCCCCGCTTCCCGAACGACCCGAAGAAGGAGAGGTCCTTCCGGACCTGGGCCGAGGTCGTCCCGCTGTGGGCGGCCAGCTCGTCGCTGGAGGTCGTGGCGATGCTCCTGGCCTCGAGCTCCTCCAGGTAGCGGAGGTAGACGGACAGGCGGCGGACGGTCGAATCGGCGATGCGCTTCACAGCTCCGGTCACAGCTCCGGTCACGGCTCCGGTGTCGGCTCGGTCGGCAGCGGGGTACGCTCGCTGGACTCTGTGGGACTCTGCGGGACTTTGTGAAATACTTCACAAAGATAGCCGCCGAGCTGGGCGGAGGCCAGCGGTCGTGAGCGTGCGCGCGTTGGCCGGCACCGCCGCGCGCTCCCGCGCCACGGCCGGGCACGATCGGCGCGTTATGTTGCGAGGCGCGCGCGGATCTTCTCGCTCCCGCTTCCGGTAGCACGCTGGGCCGGCGGGGCGGCACCGATGCCGTCGCACGCGCCGTCCCCGAACCAGCAGCCGTGACCGACCGATCCGACCCGCGCGGCGGGGTGCAGACCCGCGCGCCCGACAACCTCCTCGTCGAGCGCGCGCGCGACTTCCTCGCCGGCGGGCCGGCCGACGCCGCGACCCTGGTGGGCCGCGTCTGCCAGCTGCCCGGCCTCAAGCGCGAGATGGCCGAACGGATCGCGCTGGAGCTGCTGGCCCCGCACCGCGAGTTCGCGCTGTCGGCCGACGGGCGCTGGTCGCTGCAGGCCGTGCCCGCGCCGCGCGAGGCCGGCGCGCCGGTTCGCGTCGCCGCGCCCCCGCCCGTGCCGAGCTTCGACGAGTGGCGCGCCGCGCGCGCGGCCGGCGCGACGGGGGCTCAGGAGACCGGAGCCGGCGCGAACGGCGACGCGCCGGCCGCCCCGGCGCGTCGCGTGCGCGAGCGCCGGCCCGCGGCGGCCGAGCTGCCGCGGCCCGCGCTGCCCGGCGACCACGAGTCGCTGACCGAGCTGTCGTACGTCGTCGTCGACGTCGAGACCACGGGCGGCAGCCCGTTCGCGGGGCATCGCATCACCGAGATCGCGGCCGTCGTGGTCGCGGGCGGCGAGGTGCGCGAGGTCTACGAGACGCTCGTGAACCCGGACCGCGTGATCCCGCCGCAGATCGTGCGGCTGACCGGCATCACGTCCGAGATGGTGCGCGACAAGCCGCGCTTCCGCGAGGTGGCGCCGGACGTCGTGGGCGCGCTGCAGGGCCACGTCTTCGTCGCCCACAACGTCGCCTTCGACTGGCGCTTCGTGTCGCACGAGGTGGAGCGGGCGTCCGGCGTGGCGCTCGAGGGGCGGCGGCTCTGCACCGTCCGCCTCGCCCGCAAGCTGCTGCCCCACCTGCGCTCGCGCTCCCTGGGCTACGTCGCCGACTGGTATGGCGCGGACGCCTTCGCCAAGACGTACTTCGAGGCGCGGCACGGGCGCGCGCGGCCGTGGCGACACAGCGCGGCGGGCGACGCGGTCGCCACGGCGCACTGCCTGCTGCGGCTCCTGCAGGACGCGCGCGAGCGCGGCGTGCACACGTGGGGCGAGCTGGATCGCTGGCTGAGCGGCGGGACCGGCGCGGCGCGCCGCCGTCGCACCGCGCTGCCGTCCGCCGTCGACCGCGACACCACGGCCTGACCACTTCCTCTCTCGCGCCCGTGCCCGCACCCACGCCTCTCGTCGAGACCCGCCGCGTCGGACGCCTCACGCTGCACGCCATCCAGGCCGGCGGGATCGCGCTCGACGGCGGCGCGATGTTCGGCATCGTGCCCAAGCCGCTCTGGGAGCGCCGCGCACCGGCCGACGCGAGCAACCGCATCCGCATGGGGATGCGCTGCCTGCTCGTCGAGCACGAGGACGGTCCCGTGCTCATCGACACGGGGCTGGGCAACAAGGAGCCGGAGAAGTTCCACGCGCTCTACGCCATCGACAACGCGGGCGCGGATGGCCGCACGCACCTCGAGGACGGGCTCGCCGCGGTCGGCGTGCGCCCCGAGGACATCCGGCTGGTGATCAACACGCACCTGCACTTCGACCACGCCGGCGGCAACACGTGGCGCGACCCGTCGGGCACCGTGCGGCCGGCGTTCCCGAACGCGCGCTACGTCGTGCAGCGCGGCGAGTACCACTACGCCACGCACACGACCGAGCGCACGGCGGCCAGCTACCTGCCGCTCAACTTCGTCCCGCTGATGGAGGCGGGGCTGATGGACGAGGTGATCGGGGAGGGGGAGATCGTGCCGGGGATCAGCACGCTCCCCACGCCCGGCCACACGCCGTTTCACCAGAGCGTCGTGATCCGGAGCGCGGGCGAGACGGCCTGCTTCCTGGGCGACGTGGTCCCGACGGCGGCGCACCTGCCGCTGCCCTGGATCATGGGCTACGACGTCGAGCCGCTGGTGACGCTGGAGAGCAAGCGGCGGGTGCTGCGGCGGGCGCAGGAGGAGGGGTGGCTCCTGATCTTCGAGCACGACCCCGACACGGGCTTCGGGCACGTGGCGCACGACGGCAAGGCGTACGCGCTGGCCGAGGCGGTGGGGAACGCGGTGAAGCACCCCGCGGGGGCCGGACCGGGCGGCGGGGAGGCTCCCGTTGACGTCGCCCGGCAGCCCGGATAGCTTGTAGGGTCACAATTCGCGAAGCGGGGCGGCTAGTCGCCGCCCCCACCCTCTGGCCCTCGCGCCGCTTCCGGCGGACAGGTGCTGCAGGAGTCCTGACTACCCGACTCTCGTCGTGGGCGATCCGTCGCCCGCGGCGCTTGGACGCGTTGCGCGGACTCCATCCCGGAGGCCGCGTTTTTTCGTTCCCCCTTCCCGAGGAGCACCACCATTCAGGACTCGACGAAGCAGCGCGTGCGCGTGAACCGGCAGATCCGCATCAGTCCGATCCGCGTCATCGCCGCTGACGGCAGCCAGCTCGGTATTCTCGAGGTCGACAAGGCGTTGGCCATCGCCGAAGAGCAGGGGCTCGACCTCGTCGAGGTGGCCCCGATGGCCCGCCCTCCCGTGGCCCGCATCATGGACTACGGGAAGTTCAAGTTCGAGCAGGCGAAGCAGGCCCGTATCGCCAAGAAGAAGCAGCACGTCATCCAGCTGAAGGAAGTGAAGTTCCGGCCTGGCATCGACGAGCACGACTTCGAGACGAAGACGCGGCACGCCCGCCGGTTCCTCGAGGAAGGCAACAAGGTCAAGGTCACCCTGATGTTCCGCGGTCGACAGATCACGCACCCCGAACTGGGGCGCGCGGTCGTGACGCGGGTCGCCACCGAGCTCGCCGACATCTCGAAGATCGAGGCGGACGCACGGCTCGAAGGGAAGGCCATGACGATGATTCTCACCCCGAAGTGATCTCGGAGCGGGTGCACGTATGCCGAAGATGAAGAGCCACCGGGGCGCCTCGAAGCGCTTCTCGGTGACGGGCACCGGAAAGGTGCGGCGCCTCAAGGCGTTCAAGAGCCACATCCTGACCAAGAAGTCCCCGAAGCGGAAGCGGAACCTCCGCCGCGCGACCACGGTCGCCACCAACGGCGAGGCGAAGCGGATGAAGCGCCTCCTCCTCGCGTCCTGACCGGAGGAACCTGACCCATGCCTCGCGCAGTCTCGAACGTCCCGCGCCTCAAGCGGAAGAAGCAGATCCTCCAGGCGGCCAAGGGCGCCTACGGTGGCCGGTCCAAGCTCTGGAAGGCCGCCAAGGAGACCGTGGAGCGCGGCTGGCGCTACGCCTACCGCGACCGCAAGAACAAGAAGCGCGACTTCCGTCGCCTGTGGATCGTGCGTATCAACGCCGCGGCCCACCAGCACGGCATGAGCTACAGCGTCTTCATCGACGGCCTGAAGAAGGCCGGCCTCGAGATCGACCGGAAGATCCTCGCGGACATCGCGGTGCGCGATCCGCAGGCCTTCGGCGCGATCGCCGACCAGGCGCGCCAGGCGCTCGACAAGGCGCAGACCGCGGCCTGACGCGCGGCGCGACGCCGCGAGGCTGTGCTCCCGGACACCGCGCGGCGCGAGCCGCCGGCGTTCCGTTGAAAGTGACCGACGGCGGTGCGACCTTACGGCGCACCGCCGTCGTCGTTTCCGCACCCTCCGTCCGCCCGTGCAACTCTCCGATTACCTCGCCCAGGCCGCGCAGCTCGAGCAGGACGCGCGCGCGCTGCTGGACGGGCTCGACCCCGCGATGCGTCTCGACGACGCGAAGGGCCGCCTCAACGCGCTGAAGGACGCGCGCGTGGGCGAGCTCCAGGGCGCGCTGCGCAGCCTCGCGCCCGAGGACCGCCGCGACGCCGGCGTCGCGTTCAACCGCCTCAAGACCGCGATCCAGGACGCGCTCGACGCCTTCGCCGCGCGGCAGGCCGCCGCCGCCGGCCACGGCCCCGCGCTCGACCTCACGATGCCGGCCCGCCACACCTGGCGGGGCGCCGTGCATCCGGTCACCGCGGTCATCGACGAGATCTGCGCGATCTTCCGCGAGCTCGGGTTCACGGTGGCCCTCGGCCCCGAGGCCGAGTCGGAGTGGTACAACTTCCAGTCGCTGAACTTCCCGTCGGACCACCCGGCGATGGACGTGCACGACACGCTCTACCTCGCGGGCCAGGACGGCGCCGCGCCCGGTGAGAGCGTGCTGCTGCGCACGCACACGTCGCCGGTGCAGGTGCGCACGCTGCAGCGCTACGCGCCGCCGGTGCGCGTCGTGATCCCGGGCATGGTGTACCGCCGCGACTTCTTCGACGCGTCGCACGCGCCCGCGTTCGCGCAGCTCGAGGGGCTCGCGGTCGACGAGGGGATCAGCTTCGTCGACCTCAAGGCCACGCTGGCGGAGTTCGCGCGTCGCTTCTTCGGCAAGACGAAGACGCGCTTCCGTCCGAGCTTCTTCCCGTTCACCGAGCCGTCGGCCGAGATGGACGTGCAGTGCCAGGTGTGCGGCGGCAGCGGCTGCGCGACCTGCAAGCACACCGGCTGGTCCGAGATCCTCGGCTCCGGCATGGTGCACCCCGCCGTGCTTGAGGCGGCGGGGCTCGACAGCGAGCGCTACACGGGCTGGGCGTTCGGCATGGGGCCCGCGCGCATCGCGCAGCAGCGCCACGGCGTGCCCGACATCCGCAGCTTCTACGACTCCGACGTGCGCTTCCTCGAACAGTTCGCAGTCCCGAGCCGAGGCGAGGGATGATCGTCTCTCACGACTGGCTGCGCGCCTTCGTCCCGCACGGGCGCACGGCAGCCGAGATCGGGCAGCTGCTCAGCACGCACACGGCGACGCTGGAGGGGATGGAGGCGCTGCGCGGCGACCTCGCGCCCTTCATCGTCGGGCAGGTCGTGCACACCGAGAAGATCCCGGAGACGCGGCTCTCGTTCAATCGCGTCGACGACGGCAGCGGCACGCTGCTGGAGGTCGTGTGCGGCGCGCCGAACGTGGAGCTGGGCGCGAAGTACCCGCTCGCGCGCGTCGGGACCGTGATCCCCGGAAAGGGCGGGATGGTCATCGAGCGCCGCAAGATCCGCGGCTTCACCTCGGCCGGCATGCTCTGCTCGGCCGCGGAGCTCGGGCTCGGGGAGGACGCGGACGGCATCATGACGCTCGCCACCGACGCCGCGCCGGGCACGCCGCTGCTGAACATCATGCCGACCGGCGACGTGCGGCTGGAGCTCGACGTGCTCGCGAACCGCCCCGACCTGCTCTCGCAGCTCGGCGTGGCGCGCGAGGCGGCCGCGCTGACCGCCGTGCCGCTCGTTCTCCCGCCGGAGCTGCGCGACCTGGCACCGGCGCCGGCCGCGGTGCGCGGCGCGCGCGAGGCGAGCGCCGGTGGCGTGACGGTCCGCATCGACGACGCGGAGGGGTGCCCGCGCTTCACGGCGGCGGTGATCCGCGGCGTGCGCGTGGGCCCGAGCCCGGAGTGGCTCGTGCAGCGACTCGCGGGCGTCGGCGCGCGCAGCATCAACAATGTGGTCGACGTCACGAACTACGTCCTGCACGGGCTCGGGCAGCCGGCGCACGCGTACGACCTGGCGCGCGTCGGCGGCGCGACGCTCGTGGCGCGGCGCGCGCGGGCGGGCGAGGCGCTGACGACGCTCGATGGCCACGCGCGCATCCTCGACGGCGAGTCGCTGGTGATCGCGGACGCCGAGCGCGCGCAGGGGATCGCGGGCGTGATGGGCGGGCAGGACTCGGAAGTCAGCGGCGCGACGACGGACGTGCTGCTGGAGGTCGCGCTGTTCGACCCACGGCGCGTGCGCGTGTCGCGCCGCCGCGCGGGTGTGAGCACCGACGCCAGCTACCGCTTCGAGCGCGGCGTCGACCGCGGCGCGACGCTGGAGCGGCTGGCGCAGGCGGCGGGGCTGATCGTCGCGGTCGCGGGCGGCACGATCAAGACGGTGCTCGACGTCGGCGAGGCGCCGGCCGCGCTGCCGGCCGTGCGCCTGCGCGCCTCGCGCATCACGTGCCTGCTCGGCCAGTCCGTCCCGGACGCGGACGTCGAGCGCCTGCTGTCGGCGATCGGCTTCGGTGTCGCGCGAGAGCCCGCGGGCGGCGAGACCGCGTGGACGGTCACGCCGCCGTCGTGGCGGCAGGACGTCACGCGCGAGGTGGACCTGATCGAGGAGGTCGTCCGCCTCGTCGGCTTCGACGCGCTGCCTGACGAGCTGCGGCCGTTCCGCGCGGGGAGCGTCCCGGACGACCCGATGCACGTCGTCACGCTGCGCGTGCGCGATGCGCTCGTCGCGCAGGGGCTGCTCGAGACGAAGCCGCTGCCGTTCGTGCGCGGCGACGACGCGACGCACGTGCGCGTCGGCAACCCGCTGGCCGAGGACGAGCCGCACCTGCGGACGTACGTCCTCGACACGCTGGCGCGTCGCGCGGAGTACAACCTGTCGCGCATGCAGGGGAACGTGCGACTGTTCGAGATCGGCGGCGTGTTCGCGCCCGGATCGGACGGCCGCCCCGACGAGCGGTGGCAGCTCGGCGCGCTGATCATGGGCGAGCGCCGGCCGCCGCACTTCACGGAGCCCAAGCCGCCGGCGTTCGACGCCTGGGACGCGAAGGGGATCGCGGAGGTCGCGGCCGCGGCGGCGTTCCCCGGAGCGGCGGTGGCGCTGGTGCCAGCGCAGGACGAGACCGGCCGGCTCTGGAGCGTGCAGGTGGACGGCCACGAGGTCGGCGCGGTGCGGCGCGTGGCGCTCGACTCCCCGCCGTGGGCGTCGCCGGCGTTCGGCGTCGAGCTGACGCTGGCGCCCGTGGAGTCCGCGCCGGTCGCGGCGCGCGGCGCGCGGCTCTCCACGCCGCCCGCGCCCGCCGCCGCGCCGCCGCACGTGAAGGCGCGCGCGCTGCCGTCGACGCCGGCGGTGGAGCTCGACCTCGCGCTGCTGGTGCCGGACGCCGTCACGGCGGCGGACGTCGCGCGCGTGCTGCGGGCCGCCGGTGGCGAGCTGCTGGAGCGGGTGACGCTGTTCGACGAGTTCCGCGGCGGCGACGTCCCCGCGGGCTCGCGCAGCCTCGCGTGGCGCCTGTCGCTACGCGATCCGTCGCGCACGCTGCGGGACAAGGAGGTCGAGGGCCGGCGGCAGAAGCTGCTGAAGGCGCTGGACTCCGAGCTGGGCGTGCGCCCGCGGGCCGGCTGATGGCGGGGACGGTGGTCGCACCCGCGGCGGAGGCGTTCGCGGAGCTGGAGCGCCTGGTGCGGCACCTCGGCGAGGAGCTGGCGTGGTTCCGGCGCCGCGCGCTGGAGGCCGAGCGGCGCGTGAAGGAGCTGTCCGGTCCCGCGAACGGCACGGAGGCGCCGCGCGAGAGCGTGGAGAGCCTGCAGGCGCGGCTGTCGAGCGCCGAGGCGGAGAACGTCGAGCTGCGCGCGCGGCTCGCCGAGGCGGCGGAGCGGACGCGCACCATGGCGGACCGCATGCGGTTCCTCCGCCAGCAGCAGGAGGCCGACGGTGAGCGCTGACGAGGAAGGTCGCACGGAGGAGCGCGCGGAGGACCACACCGCGCCGCGCGGCGGGCGCAGCTCGGTCCGCGTCTCGATCCTGGGCGACGACTACAACATCCGCACGGACGCGCCGGCCGCGCACACGCGCGACGTCGCGGCGCACGTGGACCGCGTGATCCGGCAGGTGATGTCGAGCGGCACCGTCGTGGAGACGCACAAGGCGGCGATCCTGGCGGCGCTGCAGATCACGGACGAGCTGTTCCGCGCGCGCGCCGAGGCGCGCGACCTGGGCACGCGCACGAGCGAGCTGGCCGCCGAGGTGCGGCGCTGGCTCCCCCCGACCAAGCGCGGCGAGTCGCAGGGCTGAGGGCACGCTCCCGCGCGGGGCCGTGGTCGAGGCCGCGTTGCCTTTCCCGGGGGCGCCGGGTAGCTTGCGCGTCAGGCAGGACTCCGTAGGTGCAAGCGTGCGTTGTGGTTAGGTGCGTGATCAGGCGCTGGGATGGGAGGGTGGTCCGGCGCGCCGCGCCGGGCGCGCGTGGACGGTGGTCCGGTCCGCCTCCCGGATGGGCGCATACTCGGTCGATTGCGCGGCGCCTGCGCCGCGCTGGAGCATAGATCCGACATGGGAGAGCAAGCGATCCTCGCCCTGCTGGGCGTGCTCGTCGCGTTGGGCGCCGCCGTCGGGGCGTTCGTGTACGGCAAGGGCGCCGGCCGGGCCGTCGGCCGCGCCGAGGAGGTCGAGCGGCAGCGCGCGGCCAAGGCGACGGCCGAGGAGAGCGCGCAGCGCATCCTCGCCGACGCCGAGCGCGAGGCCGAGGCGGCGCGCAAGAGCGCGGTCGTCAGCGGAAAGGAGGAGCTGCTCAAGCTCCGCGAGGCGCAGGACGGCGAGGTGCGCGGCCGGCGCGAGGAGGTCGAGCGCGAGGAGCGCCGCCTGCAGGAGCGCGAGGCGCAGCTCGACCGGAAGAGCGAGACCATCGACCAGCGGGACCGCGAGCTGGCGCGCCGCGCCAGCGAGCTGGGGCGCCGCGAGAAGGTCGTGGCGGACCAGCAGGGCGAGATCGACGCGCTGAAGGCCGACGCGACGCGCCGGCTCGAGGAGCTGGCCGGCCTCTCCGCCGAGGACGCGAAGGCGGAGCTGATGCGCCGCATGGAGGAGCAGGCGCAGGCCGACGCCGCCAACCGCATCCGCGAGATCCGCGAGACCGCGCGCCGGAACGCCGAGCGCGAGGCGAAGAAGATCGTCGCGCTGGCGGTGCAGCGGATCGCCGCCGAGCACACGGCGGAGACGACCGTGTCGTCGGTGGCGCTGCCGAACGACGAGATGAAGGGGCGCATCATCGGCCGCGAGGGGCGGAACATCCGCGCCTTCGAGCTGGCGACGGGCGTCGACGTCATCATCGACGACACGCCGGACACGGTGGTCGTCTCGTGCTTCGACCCGGTGCGGCGCGAGGTCGCGCGGCAGGCGCTGGAGAAGCTGGTCTCCGACGGGCGCATCCACCCGGGGCGCATCGAGGAGGTCGTCAACAAGGCGCGCCAGGAGGTCGAGAAGCAGATCCTCGAGACCGGCGAGCAGGCGGCCTACGAGGTCGGCGTCGCCGGGCTGCACCCCGAGATCATCAAGCTCGTGGGGCGCATGCGGTGGCGGACCAGCTACGGGCAGAACATCCTCCAGCATTCCAAGGAGGTCGCCTGGCTGGCCGGGATCATGGCGGCCGAGCTGGGGTTGGACGTGGCGATGGCGAAGCGCGGCGCGCTGCTGCACGACATGGGCAAGGTGCTCACGCACGAGCACGAGGGCACGCACGTCCAGCTCGGCGTCGAGATGGCCACGCGCTACGGCGAGCATCCGCTGGTGGTGAACGCGATCGCCGCGCACCACGACGACGTGCCGCACGAGAGCGAGGTCTCGGTGCTCGTGCAGGCCGCCGACGCGATCAGCGGGTCGCGCCCGGGCGCGCGCCGCGAGGCCTTCGAGACGTACGTGAAGCGGCTGGAGGGGCTCGAGAAGATCGCGTCCAGCTACCGCGGCGTGGAGAAGGTGTTCGCGATCCAGGCGGGCCGCGAGGTGCGCATCGTGGTGACGCCCGAGGACGTGGACGACGTGCGCATGACGGCGCTCTCCGAGGAGATCGCGCGGCGCATCGAGGCGGAGCTGCAGTATCCGGGGCAGATCAAGGTGGTCGTGATTCGCGAGACGCGGGCGGTGGACTTTGCGCGCTGAGGCGTCGGCGACGGACGCCGTCGTGCAGGACGAGGGGAGCGCGCGCCTCATCGACGGCGCGGCGGTCGCCCGGGGCGTCCGCGCGCGCGTGGCCGAGGAGGTCGCGCGGCTGAAGGCCGAGCACGGGCTCACGCCCGGGCTGTCCGTCGTGCTGGTGGGCGACGACCCCGCGAGCGCCGTCTACGTGCGCAACAAGGAGAAGCAGTCGGTCGAGGCGGGGATGCGCGGCGAGACGATCCGCATGCCCGCGACGACGACGCAGGAGGAGCTGCTCGCCGTCGTCGACCGGCTGAACGCCGACGAGCGCGTGCACGGCATCCTCGTGCAGATGCCGCTGCCGAAGCAGATTGAACCGGCGGCGGTGATCCGCGGCATCCGCCCGGACAAGGACGTCGACGCGTTCCATCCGGCGAACGTCGGCAAGCTGCTGATCGGCGAACGGGACGGCTTCGCGCCCTGCACGCCCGCGGGCGTGATGGTGCTGCTGGAAGAGGCGGGCGTGCCGCTCAAGGGCGCCGAGGTGGTCGTCGTCGGCCGCAGCAACATCGTCGGCAAGCCGATGGCGGCGCTGCTGATGCAGCCGGGCGTCGACGCGACCGTGACGGTCTGCCACAGCCGCACGCGCGACCTCGCGGCGCACACGCGTCGCGCGGACGTGCTCATCGCCGCGATCGGGCGCGGGCGCTTCGTCACCGCCGACATGGTGAAGCCGGGCGCGGTCGTCATCGACGTCGGGATGAACCGCATCGACGACCCGACGACCAAGACGGGGACGCGGCTGGTGGGCGACGTCGACTTCGACGCCGTGCGGTCGGTGGCGTCGGCGATCACGCCGGTGCCCGGCGGCGTCGGCCCGATGACGATCGCGATGCTCCTCGCCAACACCGTCCGCGCGGCGCGACAGCTCGCGGGCGTCGCGGACGCGGGCGCCCGGTGACGCGCCGCCGGCGCGCGGGCGCGCCGGACGGCGACGCGCTGGACCTGTTCCCGCCGGAGCCGCCCGCGCCGCGTCGCGACGTGGGTGAGGCGCTCTTCGGCCCGCCGCGTGCGACCCCGAAGGCGGCGCCGCGTCCGACCGCCGCGCGTGCGACGCCCGCGCCCGCGGTCGATCCGTACGCGCGCCCGACGCCCGAGATGGAGGCGTTCGCCGCGCTCGCCGCGGCCGCGGGGCTCGACGCCGCGAGCAGCGAGGCGGAGCTGCAGGCCGCGCTCGACGCGATGCTGCAGGAGGAGGAGCGCGCGCCCGCGGCCCACGCCGGCATCCCAGGCGCGACGCCCAACGCGGCGATCACGGTCTCGACGCTCACGCAGACGCTGAAGGAAGTCGTCGAGGGCGCGTTCGTGCCGCTCTGGGTGCGCGGCGAGATCAGCGACTTCAAGGCACACCGCAACGGCCACTACTACTTCTGTCTGCGCGACCAGGTGGCGCAGGTGAAGTGCGTCATGTGGTCGCGCGACGCGCGGCGCCTCCCCGCGATGCCCGACGACGGCATGCAGGTGGTCGCGCTCGGTCAGGTATCGGTCTATGCCGCGCGCGGCGACCTGCAGCTGAGCGTGAAGGCGATCGAGGCGCAGGGCGACGGGCTGTGGCGGAAGGCGCTGGAGCAGACGCGCGCCAAGCTGATGGCCGACGGGCTGCTCGATCCCGCGCGCCGGCGCGCGCTGCCGCGCTACCCGCGTCGCGTCGCGGTCATCACGAGCCCGGACGGCGCCGCGCTCCACGACATCGTCGCCGTCGCGCGGCGTCGCTCGGCGCTCGTCGAGATCGTCGTCGTGCCGGCGAAGGTGCAGGGCGACGGCGCGGCCGAGGAGCTGCGCGCGGCCGTCGAGCGCGTGGGGCGGTGGCGCGACGTCGACGTCGTGATCATCGGGCGCGGCGGCGGCGCGCGCGAGGACCTGTGGGCGTTCAACGACGAGCAGCTCGCGCGCGCGGTGGCCGCGTGCCCGGTGCCGATCGTGTCGGCGGTCGGGCACGAGGTCGACATCACGCTCTGCGACCTGGTCGCCGACCTGCGTGCGCCGACGCCCTCTGCCGCGGCCGAGGCGTGCGTGCCGGTGCTGGCCGAGGTGCGCGCGGAGGTGCGCGCACTGGCCGACGCGCTGCGCGACCTGGGCGCGTGGCACGTGCGCCGCGCCGGCGAGCGGCTGGTCGCCACGCGCGAGGATCTCGTGCTGGGCGCGACGCGCGTCACCGAGCGACGGCGCGCGGCGGTCGAGACGCTCGCCGGCCGGTTGCACGCGCTCAGCCCCCTCGCCACGTTGGCACGCGGCTACGCCGTCGCGCGTTCGGCGGACGGCCGACCGCTGTCCCGCGTCGCCGACTTCGCCGCGAGCATGCCCTTCGAGCTGCAGGTGCGCGACGGCACCGTGCCCGCCACCGCGCGCCCGCGCGACGACGCCTGACCGCCCCGACGATGACCTTCGAGACGACGCTCGCCCGCCTGCAGGAGATCGTGGACGAGCTGGAGCACGACGAGCTGGAGCTCGACCGTGCGCTGCGGCTGTTCGAGGAAGGCGTCGCGAAGCTCCGCGACGCGTCGTCCGAGCTCGCGCGCGCCGAGGCACAGGTGAAGCTGCTGGTCGAGAAGACCGACGGCACCTTCGAGCTGCCCGCGCTGGACGGCTGAGCGATGACGACCGGGGTGGACGCGGTGCAGGACGCGGCGCTGGAGGAGGCCGCGCGCGGCTTCGCGGCGCAGCGGCGTCGCGTCGACGAGGCGCTGCGCGCGTTCTGCGACCGCCACCTCGGCCCGCTGGAGCCGGTGGTCGCCGACGCGATCCGCTACTCGCTGCTGGGCGAGGGGAAGCGGCTGCGCCCGATCCTCGTGCTGGCGGCGTACGAGGCCGCGGGCGGCGCGGGCGACGGCGCGGAGCTCGCTGCGGCCGTCGAGGTCGTGCACGCCTACTCGCTGGTGCACGACGACCTGCCGTGCATGGACGACGACGACATGCGGCGCGGCCGGCCGACCGTGCACCGCGTCTACGGCGTCGCCGCGGCCACCGCCGCCGGGCTGGCCATGGTGCCGCTGGCGGCGCGGTGCGCGCTCGACGCGTCGGTCGCGCTGGGGCTCCCCGACGACGCATGCGGCGCGATCGTGCGCGAGCTCATGCAGGCCTCCGGCGCCGGCGGGATGATCGGCGGCCAGCAGCTCGACCTGGAAGGGGAGGGGGAGGCGCTGTCGCTGGAGCGGCTGGAGCGGATCCACCGCGCCAAGACGGGCGCGCTGATCCTCGCGGCGGCGGTCCTTGGCGGGATCGCGGCGGGCGCGGGCGAGGACCGCCTGGAGGCGCTGCGGCGCTACGGCTCGTCCGTCGGCCTCGCGTTCCAGATCGCCGACGACGTCCTCGACGTCACGGCGACGACCGACCAGCTCGGTAAGACCGCGGGGCGCGACCTGGCGCTGCAGAAGAGCACCTATCCGGCGCTCCTGGGCGTCGACGGCGCGATGCGCCGCGCCGAGGCGCTGATCGACGACGCCTGCGGGGCGCTCGCCGCCGTCGGGCTGCTGACGCCCGCGCTCGAGTACCTGGCCCGGTTCACGGTCGCCCGCCGGTCCTGAGGCCGCTCCCGGGCCCGTGAGGGGCCCGGCCGGGATCGGTCCTGCCGTCCCGGCCGTTGGTCAGTAGATTCCGTGTCGCGGCGCTGACCGAAGAGGGCCCGCAGCCCTGGCCCGCCGTCGTCCGTCCGCCCCATTCCCTCGCATCGTCATGAGCCTGCTCGCCCGCCTGAAGTCGACGTCCGACCTCAAGGCATTCTCCCGCGACGAGCTCCGCGCGCTCGCCGACGAGATGCGCGCGCGCCTGATCGACGTCTGCTCGCGCACGGGCGGCCACATCGGCGCGGGCCTGGGCGTCGTCGAGCTGACGATCGCGCTGCATGCCGTCCTCGACACGCCGCGCGATCAGCTCGTGTGGGACGTCGGGCACCAGGGCTACCCGCACAAGCTGCTCACGGGCCGCGACGAGGGGATGGAGACGCTGCGCCAGGAGGAGGGCATCTCCGGCTTCCTCAAGCGCACGGAGAGCCCGTACGACGCCTTCGGCGCCGGCCATGCCGCGACCTCCATCTCGGCCGCCCTTGGCATGGCGGTGGGGCGCGACCTGCGCGGCGAGGACTTCAAGGTCGCCGCGGTCATCGGCGACGGCGCACTGTCGTGCGGCCTGGCGTACGAGGGGCTGAACAACGCGGGCCACTCGGAGCGCGACATCATCGTCGTGCTGAACGACAACGAGATGTCGATCGCGCCCAACGTCGGCGCGATGCACAAGTACCTCACCTCCGTCCAGCGGAACTCGCTGTACAATCGCCTGCGCTCGAAGATCGGCGAGATCGCCGACGGCATGGGCGGGAAGACCGGCGTCCCCGGCACGCTGCTGCGGAAGTGGGAGGAGAGCGTCAAGGCGTTCCTGACGCCGGGCGTGCTGTTCGAGGAGCTGGGCTTCCGCTACTTCGGCCCGATCGACGGCCACGACATCGACCAGCTGGTCGACACGTTCGCGGCGGTGCGCGAGCTGAAGGGCCCGCGCCTCGTGCACGTCATCACGCAGAAGGGCAAGGGCTTCCCAGCCGGCGAGAGCGTCGAGAAGTGGCACGCGCTGCCGCCGGGCCACGATCCGTCCACCGGCAAGCAGCTCAAGGCGTCGACCGCGAACCCGGCCTACACGGCGGTGTTCGGGAAGGGGCTCGCGGAGCTGGGCACGCTCGATCCCGACGTCGCGGTCATCACCGCGGCGATGCCGAGCGGCACGGGCACGGGCGCGTTCGCGAAGGCGCACCCGAAGCGCTTCTTCGACGTCGGCATCGCGGAGGGTCACGCGGTGACGTTCGCGGCCGGCCTCGCGACGCGCGGCGTGAAGCCCATCGTCGCGATCTACTCGACGTTCCTGCAGCGCGGCTACGACAACGTCGTGCACGACGTCGCGCTGCAGCACCTGCCGGTGGTGTTCGCGATGGACCGCGCGGGCCTCGTCGGCGAGGATGGCGAGACGCACATGGGCCTGTACGACATCGCGTACATGCTCGCTGTGCCCGGCATGACGGTCACCGCGCCCAAGGACGGCACCGAGCTGCTGGCGCTCCTGCGCGCGGGGGTCGAGCAGGACGCGGGCCCGTTCTGCGTGCGCTATCCGCGCGACGTGGTGCCCGACGCGGTGCCGGACCTCGCGAAGATCGAGGCGACGCCGCACGCGACGTGGGAGGTGCTGCGCCGCGGACGCGAGGTCGCGATCCTCGCCGTCGGCACGATGGTCGGCCCGTCGCTGGAGGCGGCCGAGACGCTCGCGGCCGAGGGGCTCGACGTGACCGTCGTGAACTGCCGCTACCTCAAGCCGTACGACGAGCTCACGCTGACCGCGCTCCTGGCGGACCACCGGTCGCTGCTGGTGGTCGAGGAGGGCACCGTGGTGAACGGCTTCGGCGCGTACATGGCGTCGGTGGTCGAGCGCCGCGAGCCGTCGGTACGCGTGGTGGCGCACGGCGTCCCCGATCGCATCATCTACGCGGCGCCGCGGAAGCGCCAGCTGGCGAACTGCGGTCTGGACGCGACGGGCATCGCCGAGCGGGTGCGCGCGCTGCACGAGAGCGAGGCGGTCGCGGGCTGAGCGTGCATCGCCGCCGGCGCAGCGCCTCACGCCCGACGTCGGGCACGTCACCCCGGTCCACGCGCTGATGCGCCTCGGCATCGTCGGCAACTCCGACTATGGCGGGCTGCCGGACGTCATGCAGCGGCTGCGCGCGCTCGTGCCGCAGCTCGGCATGTCGCTGGCCCTCGAGCCGCCGCTGCTGCCGTTCCTGTCCGACGCCGACGTCTTCGACGAGCATACCGAAGTCGACGCGGTGCTCAGCCTCGGCGGCGACGGGACGCTGCTGCGCGCCGCGCGGCTGCTCGACGACCGCGCCGCGCCGATCCTGGGCGTGAACCTGGGACGGCTCGGCTTCCTGACCAGCTGCGACGCCGACGGGCTGGAGGAGGGCGTGCGCCGGCTGGTCGAGCGCGACTACCACGCCGAGCCGCGCATGGCGCTGCGCGCCGCCGCGGTGGACGCCTCCGGACGGGTGCACGCGCGCTGGCGGTCGCTCAACGACGTCGTCCTGCACAAGGGCGGCTTCGCGCGCGTCGTGCGCTTCGCGGTGTGGGTCGACGGGGAGCCGATCGGCGCGTTCGCGGCCGACGGCGTCGTCGTCGCCACGCCCACCGGATCGACGGCGTACTCGCTGTCCGCGGGCGGACCGATCGTGGTGCCGACCGTCGAGTCGATCGTGCTGACGGCCGTCTCGCCGCACACGCTCGCGATCCGGCCGCTCGTGCTGCCTCCGACGGCCGAGCTGCGCCTGATGGCCGACGACGGCCCCGAGGAGCTCCTCGTGACCCTCGACGGGCAGCCGGGTACCACGCTCGGCGAGTCGGAGACGCTGGTGATCCACCGGGCGGCGACGCCGGTCCTCATCGTGCGGTTCGCCGACAGCAGCTTCTTCGCGCGCCTGCGCACGAAGATGGGGTGGGGCGGGCTGTCGGAGCGCGACGAGCGCTCGCGCGAGGACGCCGCCGCGGCGCTGCTGCGCCAGACGCCAGCGAGCGTACGCGCCGTCACCGGGACGGGCGGCGCGAGCCCGACTGACGGGCTATCTTCGGGTAGGCCCTGAGGCCGCCATTCGCGCGCCGCCGACCGGCGCGCGGAACGGCGCACCTCCACGCGTCGACCGGGCACGGACGGACGGCCCGACGGACGTAGCTTCGCTTCCAGCCGCATGCTCACCGAGCTCCGGATCAAGAACTTCGCGATCATCGAGTCGCTGTCCGTCCCCTTCGCCCGCGGCTTCAACGTGCTGTCGGGCGAGACGGGTGCGGGCAAGTCGATCATCGTCGGCGCCCTCGGGCTCCTGCTGGGGGAGCGCGCGAGCACGGACCTGATCCGCACCGGGAGCGACCGCGCGTCGGTGGAGGGCGTGTTCGACGTCGTGGGACGCGAGGACGTCGCGCGCGCGCTCGACGAGCGCGGCATCGAGGTCGAGGAGCAGACGGTCGTCCTCAAGCGCGAGGTGGCGGCCGGCGGGCGCGCGCGCGCGTGGGTGAACGGCTCGCCGGTGACGGCGGGTGTGCTCGCGGAGATCGGCCGGCTGCTGGTGAACCTGCACGGGCAGCACGAGGCGCAGACGCTGCTCGACGCGGACTCGCAGCGCCGCATCCTCGACGCGTTCGGCGGCGCGACGGCCGAGGCGGAGCGCGTGCGCGAGGCTGCCGGCGAGCTGGCGCGCGTGCGCGAGGAGATGCGCGCGCTCGCCGCGCGCCGCGCGGAGGCGGAGCGTCGCGCCGACTACCTGCGGCACGTCGTGAAGGAGATCGAGGACGCGAAGCTGCAGGCCGGCGAGGACGAGCGGCTGGAGGAGGAGGCGCGCCGCCTCGAGCACGCCGACGAGCTGCGCACGCTGTCGGGCGGCGCGGCCGGGCTGCTGGAGAGCGGCGAGGACGGGGTGCTGCACCAGCTCGCGCAGCTGCACCGCACGCTCGCGAACCTCGAGCGCATCGACCCGGGGCTCGCGCGGCTCAACGAGCTGTACGACAACGCCTTCTACGCGCTCGAGGAGCTGTCGCGCGAGCTGGTGGAGTACGAGCGCGCCGTCGAGCTGGATCCCGAGCGGCTGGCCGACGTGCAGCGCCGCCGCGACCTGATCTTCCGCCTGTGCAAGAAGTACGGGCCGGGGCTGGCTGAAGTCATCGAGACCGGGCGTCAGGCGCGCGAGGAGCTCGACCTGGTGGATTCGGCCGGGATCGACCTCAAGTCGCTGGAGGCGCGCGAGGCGCAGGCGCGCGAGCGGCTGCACGAGTCGGCGGCCGCGCTGTCGGCGCTACGCCACGCCGCGTCCGAGCGGCTGTCGGCCGCGGTCGAGGCGGTGTTCCCGGACCTCGGCATGGCGGACGGCCGCTTCCGCGCCGCGCTGACGCCGCGCGAGGAGCCCGGGCCGACCGGCGCCGAGGACGTCGAGTTCCGCGTCGCGCTCAACGTCGGCCACGACGCGCGGCCGCTCGCGCGCGTGGCGTCCGGCGGCGAGCTCTCGCGCGTGATGCTCGCGCTCAAGACGATCCTCGCGCGCCTCGACCGCGTGCCGACGCTCGTGTTCGACGAGGTGGACGCGGGCATCGGCGGGCGCGTGGGGCTGATGGTCGGCGAGACGATGCGGCGCGTCGCCGAGCACCATCAGGTGTTCGCGATCTCGCACCTGCCGCAGCTCGCGGCGCGCGCGCACCACCACATCCAGGTCGCGAAGGGCGCGCGCGCGGGCGTGACGACGGCGGACGTCCGCGTCCTCGCCGGCGACGACAGGGTGCGCGAGGTCGCGCGCCTGCTCGGCGGCGATCCGGAGAGCGAGGTCAGTCGCGCCCACGCGCGCGAGCTGCTCGATGCCGCCGCGGGCGCGGCGCTGCGCACCGCGCCGTCGGCGAGCGAGCCGGCGTCGAACGGCGCCGCGCCGCGCCCGGCGCGCGAGAAGCGCGTCAGCGGACGCCGGTGACGTTCCGGGTGCGGTCGCCGAGCACGCGCAGGTAGGCGCGCACCATCAGCTGCGTGGCCGACGCGCGCAGCACCTGCCCGCCCTCGCCGCTCAGCGTGCGGCGATACAGCCAGCTGACCTCGAGCGGCAGCGACGCCTTGCCGCGCGTGTACGCCGCGAGCGTGGAGTAGCTGAGCCCCAGTCCCGCGCGCTGCTCGCGCGCCTCGGACTCCACGTCGAGCACCGACGCGTCGATCGTCACGGCGGGCTGGCCGCCGGCGGCCGGCAGCTCGAAGGTGCCGCGGTGCTCGTCCGCCGCCTTGCTGCGCATCTGCCAGTGGCCCCAGATGCTGAGGAAGTCCGAGAGCGCGACGCGCGGATTCACCTCGAGCTGCAGCTCGCGGCCGATCGTGCGCTCGATCTGCGCCTCGCGTGCGGCCGGGACGAATAGCTCGTCGGGCGTCGCGGGAATGCGGACGATCGGCTGGTCCGCGCGCGGCTGGATCACCCGGACGATCGCCGACGCCCAGAAGCGGCGGCCGAAGACGACGTCGGTCGCGGAGCGGAAGAGGAACGCGTCGACGCCGGTGCCGGTCGGGATGTCGAACCAGTACTTCGGGAAGTCGCCGCTGCCCGCGCCCACGCGGTAGCCCGCCGTCACCGAGCTGCGCAGCTGTAGCCCGCGCGGGGCCAGCCGCGCCTGCTCGCTGCCGTGGAAGGTGTCGAGCCACTGCACCGTGCCGGCGAGCTCGATGTCGCCGCTGCCGCTCCGTACCAGGCCGCGCAGCGAGTCACCCGCGATGCCGAACCGCTCGTCGCTGAGCAGCGTCTGCAGCCCCGCGAGGCCGAGCCGCGCCGTCGCGCCCGCGGGTGCCGTCGTCGCCGCGAGCGACGTGATCTGATACGTGCCGAAGCGGCGCGACAGGTCCGCGAGCCGCGCCTCCACGGCGCGCTGCGGCGCGGTGCCGGCGATCGGCACGAAGGCGCGCCCCGACCCCGACGTGCCGGTGCCGTACACGTACGCGATGCGCGACTGCACCGCGGCCGCCTCGGCGGCCAGCGCGTTCGCCGCGGAGGCGGAGAAGCCCGTGCAGCGCGGGTCCGTGGGATTCGGCGCGGCGCAGGTCGTCACGAGCGCGCGCAGCGCCGTCGTCGCGGCGGTGAGCTGCTGCGCCACCAGCCCGTTGCGCTGCAGCGCCGTCGACGCGCCGGAGCCGCCGAGCGCCGTCGCGGGGTTGAAGCCGAGCGTGCCCTCGGTGCCCGTCGGGTTGAACACCGGGTTGAGCGAGGAGCGCGTGCGCACGTACGGCAGCAGCGCCGACACCGTCAGCCGGTCGAGCACTCCGTACTCGATCAGGAACGGGATCGTCTGCACGTCGACGCGCACGTCGCTGCGCAGCTGGCCGAGCGACGCGACGTAGCCGGAAGTCCCCGTGAGCGCGCGCAGCGTGTCCTGCACGGGCTGGAGGAAGGTCGGCAGGAAGCCGACGCCGAGCGAGTCGAACGACGCGTCGGCGCCGATCGGCTCGCGCTGGCGGAGCGCACCGCCGCGCCCGCCGAAGCGCTCCGTCGCGGTCTCGAGGATGCCGCCGATCCGGATGCGCGCGCGGCCCCGCCGCAGCACGGTCGCGTCGTCGCCGCCGCCGAGCACGGCCTGCGCGGAGAGCGCGGCGGGAAGGGAGGCCAGGCACAGCGCGACGGCCGCCGCGCGCCCCGCCGACGGCAGCCGGAAGCCGCCGGTGCGCGGTCGCGCGCGGGTCGTCGTGAGGATTCGCAAGTCGTTGGGAGGCAACGAGAACCGCGCCTCGGAACCCGTCCGGGCGCGGAGCGGCTAGATTAGCGGCGCCGCCGGGCGCCGTCAACCAAACCGCGCGGCGTCTCCCTCTGCTCATTCCGTTCCGCACGCATGCGAGCCCCTCCGCAGATCCCCTGGCAGGTCACCGGCAACCACTGGCTGTCGCTTCCGTGCGTGCATCCGGCCGACGGGTCGCTGCACGCCGTGGGCGTGCTGCACCGGGGCTCGCGGGCGGCGGTGGAGTTCGCGGGCGACGCCGACTTCATGGCCGGCACGGGCGCGCCGCTCCTCAAGCCGACGCTGCGCGTGAACGGCGTGCTGCGCGAGCTGTCGGAGCAGGGCATCGCGTGGGAGCGCGCGGTGCAGTGGCTGCCGACGTTCACGTGCACGGTGGGCTCGCTCATCGTGCGCGGGACGATCTTCGCACCGCACGGCCGCGACACGGACCTCTCGGGCGCCGTCTACACGATCGCCGTCGAGAATCGCGGCCCCGAGACGGTGGACGTCGAGCTCGCGCTCGAGGGGACGCTGGGCCACCGGCAGCTGCGCGTGCGCTCGCCGCGCGCGTTCGACGACGCGCACCGCGCGAGCCGGGTGGGCGACCTCGTCGTCCTCGAAGGTGCCGCGCTCCCCGGCCTGGTCTCGTTCGCGCTCGGCGCCGACGGCGAGGCGGGCGTGGAGGTGACGGAGGGCACGCGTCCGACGTTCGCGGTGCGTCGCGCGCTGCGCGTCGAGCGCGGCATGACGCGGCAGGCGGCGTTCTACCTGGCGGCCGGTCCGGAGCGCGACGGCGCCGAGGCGACCGTGGCCGCGATGCGCCGCCGCGGTTGGCGCGAGCTGCTGACGTCCACGCGCGAGGCGCTGCGCGCCCTGGAGCAGGTGACGGGCAGCGAGGCGGTGGATCGCCTCATCAACCGCAACCTGCTGTTCGCCTACTTCTACGGCTGCGGGCGCGCGCTGGACGACGCGCACTTCTACCTGATGCGCACGCGCGCGCCCTGGCACGACCGCGGGCTCACGGTGCGCGACTGGGAGGCGCTGACCTGGACGCTGCCCGCGATCCAGCTCGCGGATCCCGGCCTCGCGCGCGAGCTGCTGATCCGCGCGTGCGAGCTGCACGGCTACGCGCCGGGGCAGGGCGTGCACTACATCGACGGCACGCTGTTCGAGCCGGGGTTCTCGCTGGAGGGCGCGGCCGCGTACGCGCTCGCGGTCGACCGCTACCTGCGCGACACCGGCGACGACCAGCTGGTCGAGGAGCCCGTGGTCGCGGATACGCTGTACCTCGCGCACGACGACATCGCCGCGCGGCAGGACGAGCGCATCCCGCTCTACAGCACCGAGGTGAGCGTGTCGGGCGCGCCGGTCGCGCACCCCTTCACGCTGCACGGGAACGCGGTCGTCGCACAGGCGCTCGACGTCTTCCGCCGCACGCTCGACGAGGACACCGCGAAGGAGGTGCAGGAGCCGGACGCCGTGCGCGCCGCGCTGCAGAAGCACTTCGCGGCGGAGTCGGAGGGTAAGCCGACGCTGGCGGCGGCGATCGACCTCAAGGGGAGCCGCGCGCTCGACGACGACCCGATCGGCACCGCGCTCTGGCTGCCGCTGTACGCCGCGGCCGACCGTGCGGACCAGACGTACAAGCGCACCGCGAAGCGGCTCGGCACCGTCCCGCGCGAGCTGGCGCAGCAGTGCGCCCGCCTCCTCGGTCCGGACGCGGCCCTCGTCCTGCAATGGCTGCGTCGCGCGCTGCTGGACGACGGCGTCGCGGCCGAGCTGGTGGACGAGAAGGGGCGCGCGGTCGCGAACGGCGGCGACGCGGCGCTCTCCGGGCTGCTGGCCTACATGGCCTGGTACGCTGTCCAGGTCCTCAACGTCGACGCGTGATTCACGCCTGACCCTCGCACTCGTAGACCGGATGACGACAGCGCGAACGCACGTCGCCGACGATCCGCGCACGGAGCACGTGCGCCGGCTGTTCGCCGAAGCGTTCGGCGGCGAGCCCGCGGTGATCGCCTCCGCGGCCGGGCGCGTGAACCTGATCGGCGAGCACACCGACTACAACGGCGGCGAGGTCCTGCCGATCGCCATCGACCGGCGGACGGTCGTCGCCGTACGGCCGAACCGCGGGCCCGAGTGGCGCGCGGTGAGCGCGAGCGAGACGACGCGCGGGCGCTTCGATCCGGCGCCCCGCGAGCGCGCCGGCGCGTGGTGGGACTATCTGGCCGGCGTGGTGTCGGAGCTGGCGGCGGCCGGCGTCACGCTGCCGACCTGCGACGTCGCGGTGTGGAGCGACGTTCCCGCGGGTGCGGGCCTCAGCTCCTCGGCCGCGCTGGAGGTCGCGTTCGCGCTCGCGGCGAGCGCGCTCGCCGGCGCGTCGCGCGAGATGGAGCCGCTGGCGCTGCTCGCGCAGCGCGCGGAGGTCGGCTTCGTCGGCGTGAACTCGGGCATCATGGACCAGTTCGCGTCCGCGCTGGGGCGCGTCGACCACGCGGTCCACGTGTGGTGCGACACCGCGCGGTGGGAGCGGCTGCCGATGTCGGAGTCGGTGCTGATCTTCGACACGGCGGTCCCGCGGTCGCTGCGCTCGTCGGCGTTCAACACGCGTCGCGCCGAGTGCGACGCCGCGCTGGCGGCGCTGCGCGCGCTGCAGCCCGAGCTTCCGCATCTCGCGGCGGCCACGCCCGCGCTGCTGGAGCGTGCGGCGCTCCCCGACCCGCTCGACCGGCGCGCGCGCCACGTCGTCGAGGAGACCGCGCGGGTGGGGCAGACCGTGGCGCTGCTGCGCGACGGCGGCGCGCTGCCCGGTGACCTGCTGAACGCGTCGCACGCGTCGCTGCGCGACCTGTACGAGTGCTCGTCCCCGGAGCTGGACTGGTTCGTCGAGCAGGCGCTCCGCGAGGACGGCGTGCGCGGCGCTCGGCTGACGGGCGCGGGATGGGGCGGTTGCGCGATCGCGGTCGGCGCGCACGACGCGCTCGAGGCGGCGGCCGCCCGACTGGTTCCGCGCTACGTGGCAGCGTTCGGGCTCACGCCGCGCGCGTGGATCTCGCGCGCGGCCGCCGGTGCGCGGGTGGATCTGGAGCCCACCGCGGGCTGACGTTGCGGCCCCGCTTGTCGCGTCCCGGACGCCCCGCTATACTCCAGCGCACGACGCGGGAATAGCTCAGTTGGTAGAGCACAACCTTGCCAAGGTTGGGGTCGCGGGTTCGAGTCCCGTTTCCCGCTCTCAGCACGACGCAACGCGGGGGCGGCCAGTGGCCGCCCCCGCGTTTTCGTGCATGCCGATCGCGGATGCAATCGGCGGATGAGTGTTCAGCCCTGCCTGGGTGGCGTAATCGGTAGCCGCGGCGAGCTTAAACCTCGCTGACCTTCGGTCGTCCGGGTTCGAGTCCCGGCCCAGGCACGTCCGGCATGGCGCCCGACGCCTGCCGTCGTCAGAACGGCAGGTCGTCGTCGTGCGCGCCCGCGCCCAGCGGCGAGGCGTCGAGCCCCATGGTGCCGGAGTCCGCGGCGATCGCGGCCGGCTGCTCCGCGCTCCGCGCCCGCTTGCGGCGGGCCGGCGTCGCCGGCGCCTCCTCGGCGGCCGGCGGCGGACCGTCCATCGGCTCCGACTCCGCGGCCGGCGAGGCCGCGCGCGGCGGCCACACCACGCCGTCGCAGCTGCGGTCGCGGCACTTGAAGTCGGGCGCCTTCGGATTGCGCTTGGTCAGCCGGTTGTCCCACATCCGGCCGCCGCACTTCGGGCAGGCCACCTGCTCGGGGTCGAGCGTCACCGCCACGGCGCTCGCCGGCATCGCGTCGAGCGACGCCTCCGCCGCCTTGTCGGCCGCACGGTCCGCGCGCACTGCCGACGCGGCCGCACGCACCGGGCGATCGGACGCCGGCTCCGCCACGCGCGTCACCGCACGCTCGGCCGTCCCGCGCCGTGCATGCCGGCGCGCGTAGGCCTCCTGCGGATCCTCGACGGGCTTCGCGAAGCGACCCTCGCCCTCGACCTGCACCCAGTTCGGGTCCATCGCGTACAGCTCGTGGCCGATGCCGAAGCGCACGGCCGCGCGCTTGAACGCATCCGTGGCCGCGGCCTTGTAATCGCGCCCGGTACCGACGTCCTCGCGGATCACGCCGAGGATCTGCAGGCGCGCCTTGAAGGACGCCTGCTGCACGACCTCGTCGTCCTCGCGCCCCGCCAGCGGCGGCAGGAGGTCGAGCGTGAGGTCCCACTCGCCGGGCACGACGGCGTCCAGCCGCTCGCGCACCGTGTTGGCGTCGACGTAGGCCACGAACCGGGCGATCCACCGCCCGTCGCGCTCCACCGCCCGCCCGTCCTGCCGCCACGAGATGGCGCCCGCCGGGAGCGGGGCCGCCAGTGCGGACCAGAGGTCCGTCTTGTCCATCTGCGCTTCGTGTCTCGCAATCATCGCTGCCTGTCCTGCTCTCGTCCGTCCGGTTGTCGTGTCGTGGTCGGCGCTGCGAGGGCGTCGCGTGAGCGACTCGAGGGCGCGCCGTCAGCGCCAGTCAGGCGCGCGCCCGCAGTGCGGCGTTCGTGTTGTTCGGGCGGGGGATCCGGAACTCGCGGTGCACGTCCGTCACCGCGGGACAGGTCCGCCCGTGGAAGCAGTACCACCCGTGCCGGTCGAGGAAGACCAGGTGCACCGTGGGCCGTCCGTCGAGCGACTCGTCCACGCGATAGAGCTGCTCCACCGACGTGTCCGGCCCGCAGCGCGCGAACGGGTCCAGCTCCCGGATCTTCACCAGCCGCTCGACCGGGACGACCGGACGTGCAGCCTTGCCCTTCTGCCCCGCCTTTCCTGCCTTCGTAGCGGTTGCGGCCTTGCCGGCGACGGCTCGCTTGGTCGGGCGGGCCGGCGTCGACAGTGTACGTGCGGTGCGCGCCGGCGTCCGTGTCGGCGCGACGCGGCTGGTGCTCGCGGCACGCACCGGACGCGACGGCTCGGGCCGCGCGCGCTTGGCCGCGACCACCGCCTGCTTCGTGGCACGGGTCGCGACCTTCGCGACCTTCGCGACCTTCGCGACCTTCGCGACCTTCGCCTTGCGCGCGGTCGCCTTCTTCACGGGCGCCGGAGAGGCGGCCTTCGCCGCCGCCTTCTTCGCCGCGCCCTTCTTCGCGGGCGCCGCCGCCGGCGCCTTCGCCTTCGCGGTGCTCGCCTTCGGGGTGCTTCCCTTCGGACTCGGCTGCTCCGCCGGCTTCGCCGCCGGTCGCTCTCCCTTCGCGGGCGCCGCCGTGGGGGCCTTGGCCGTCGCGGTCTTCGCCGGCCCCAGGGGAGCCCGAGGTGCAGCCTTCGTCGCCACCTTCGCGACGGGCACGACGACGGGCTTCGGGACCGGCTTCGGGACGGCCTTGCGCTGCGCCTTTGCGACGGGCGCCGGCTTCACGGTCGCCAGCGGAACCGCCGCGGGCGTCGAGGAAGCCTTCGCCGGGCGCTTCGCCGCCGCCTGTGGCGGGGCCGCCACCGCCGGCTTCGGCGCTGCCGGACGCGCCGCGCCGGACGTCCGCTGGGGGGCCCGCGACGGGGATTTCTGAGGGACTTTCACGCGGGCTCCTGACGTCGATTCGGTCGCCGCGCGGTCGTCGCGCGGTCCCGAAGAATAACCGAAACGTCGCGCGCAAGCAACACTTTTCGACCGGTCCCGCGTCTTCTCGGCGCCTCGCGCAAGTTATTGATACGCAACGGCATAGCTTTGGTTCCCTGGGCACGCTCCCGGGTTGGCGGCGGCGGCCGGGCCGGCTCCGGTCCGGCTCGCCACCCGCGACCGCGCCGGAACGCGGCGCGGCCGCGGGTGGCGCGTCTCGTGCACCCTGCAGGCCGGCTCACCACCACCGACACGAGGAGACGCACATGGATCGCGGACAGGACTTCCTGAAGAGCCAGATCAACAACGCCGTGATGCAGCACCGGACCTTCCTCAAGAACCTCGAGGACCACGAGGGCCAGGCGGAGGACCCGCGCTTCCGCGACCTCTGCAGCCGCTTCATCCCGCAGGTGCGCGAGCACCAGCGCATGCTCGAGCAGTACCAGATGTCCATCGGCGCCGAGGCGGGCGCCGGGAAGAAGGCGCTCGGCGCGGCGCTGGGCTTCGCGCGCGACCTGGCCGATGCGGCACGCGAGAGCGACTTCCTCCGCCTCGTCGGCGACATCGTCACGTCGCGGCAGTCCGAGGACACGTTCAAGACGTTCCGCGAGGCCGGCCGCGTGCTCGGCGACGCGCAGCTCGCGCAGATCGGCGAGATGGGGGAGCGCCACCACGACGAGTACGCGAAGGAGGCGAACCGCCTCGTGCAGCAGATGTTCGTCGAGCACGTGCGCGGGACCGATCCGACGATGTCGGCGTCGCAGCTGGGCGACGCGACGACGCCGCGCACGACGCTCTGACCGATCGCGGAGACCACGCCGTGTGCCCGACGCCGCGTGGCGACGGGTACACGGCTCCGCTAGCTTTGCGCGCATGACCGACGTCGTCGCGCTCGCCGCCGAACTGCTCGCCATCCAGTCGCCCACCGCGGGCGAGGGACCCGCCGTCGACTTCGTCTCCCGCTGGCTCGTGCGCCGCGGCTGGAACGTCACCGTGCAGGAGGTCTCGCCCGGCCGCGGGAACGTGTGGGCGTCGCGCGCCGGTGGCGGCGTCACGCTCTCCACGCACCTCGACACGGTGCCGCCGTACTACCCGCCGCGCCTCGAGGGCAGCCGGCTGTACGGCCGCGGCGCCTGCGACGCGAAGGGGATCGCCGCGGCGATGCTCGTCGCCGCGGATCGCCTCGCGCAGGCGGGCGAGGAGCGCGTCGACCTGCTGTTCGTCGTCGGGGAGGAGAAGGGCTCCGACGGGGCGCGCGCGGCCAACTCGCTCCCCGCGACCAGCCGCTTCCTCGTCAACGGCGAGCCCACCGAGAGCCGCCTCGCGACGGGGGCGAAGGGCTCGCTGCGCGTCATCGTCCGCACGCGCGGCCGCGAAGCCCACTCGGCCTACGCCCACCTCGGCCGCTCGGCGATCGAGCCGCTCCTCGCGCTGCTGCCGACGCTGCGTGACCTGCCGCTGCCGAGCGATCCCGTGCTCGGCGACACGACGTACAACATCGGCGTGATCCGCGGCGGCACCGAGGCCAACATCGTCCCCGCGCACGCCGAGGCGGAGGTGATGTTCCGGCTCGTCGGCGACGTCGAGCCGCTGAAGGCGCAGCTGCAGACGTGGGCCGACGGCCACGCGGAGCTCGAGTGGGGCTCGCACATCCCCGCGCAGCGCTTCCACACGATCGACGGCTTCGAGGTCGCGCCGGTCGCGTACACGTCCGACATCCCGCTGCTCTCGCGCTGGGGCACGCCGCTGCTCTTCGGCGCGGGCTCCATCCAGGTCGCGCACACGCCGGACGAGTACGTCCACGTGGACGAGCTGCGCGCGAGCGTCGACGCCTACGAGCGCATCGTGCGCGCGCTGCTCGCCGACCGGTGACCACCATGCCTCACGACTCCGTCGCGCCCACGCCGCCCGCGCATACGCCCGCTCCCGCCTCGCTGCGCGGCAAGCGCATCCCGGTCGCGATCCTCGGCGCGACGGGCGCGGTGGGGCAGACCTTCGTGCGGCTGCTGGAAGGCCATCCCTGGTTCGAGGTGACGGAGCTCGCCGCGTCCGAGCGCTCCGCTGGCCGGCCGTACCACGAGGCCGCACGCTGGATCGAGGGGCAGATGCCGGCGCGCCTGCGCGAGGTGCAGGTGCTGCCGTGCGATCCGGCCGCCGTACGCGCGCCCATCGTCTTCTCGGCGCTCGACTCGTCGGCGGCGGGGGACGTGGAGCCGGCGTTCGCGGCCGCGGGCCGTCTCGTGTTCAGCAACGCGAAGAACTACCGGATGGCGGCGGACGTGCCGCTGCTCATCCCCGAGGTGAACTGGTCGCACGTCGCGCTGCTCGAGAAGCAGCGCATGCTGCGCGGCTGGAGCGGCGCACTCATCACGAACGCGAACTGCTCGGTGACGGTCGCGGCGATGGCGCTGGCGCCGCTGCACCAGGCGTTCGGGATCGAGCGCGTCTTCGCGGCGACGATGCAGGCCGTGTCGGGCGCCGGCTATCCCGGCGTGCCCTCGCTCGACATCCTCGGGAACGCGATCCCGTACATCGCCGACGAGGAGCCCAAGATCGAGGAGGAGATGCGCAAGCTCCTCGGCACGTACGGGGACGGCGCGGTGACGCACACGCCGCTGCGCGTGAGCGCGCACGCCAACCGCGTCGCGGTGGAGCACGGCCACACGGTCTGCCTCTCGGTCGGCTTCGCGCGTCGCGTGTCGCCGGCCGACGTGAGCGAGGCGCTGCGCGCGTGGCGCGGGCCCGACGGGATCGTCGGCTTCCTGGAGGCGTGTCCCAGCGCGCCCGCGCGCCCGATCGTCGTCACCGACGCGCCGGACCGGCCGCAGCCGCGCCGCGACGTGAACGCGGGGCGCGGCATGAGCGTCGTCGTGGGCCGCGTGCGCGAGGACGCGCTGCTGGACGTCAAGCTCGTCGCGATGGGGCACAACACCATCCGCGGCGCGGCGGGCGGCTCGATCCTGAACGCGGAGCTGTGCGTGATGGGCGCGCCGCCGGTGCCCGCTGGGCTGCTGGCCGAGATCACCGGCGCCGCCGCGGCGCGGGCGTCGTGATCGTCGTCAAATTCGGCGGCACGTCGGTCGGCGACGCGGCGGCCATCGATCGCGCGGCGGCGATCGTGCGCGGTCGCATGCCCGGCCGGCCGCTGGTGGTGGTGTCCGCGATGTCGGGCGCGACGAACGCGCTGATCGCGATCTCGGAGCAGGCGTCCAAGGGGCATCTCGTCGGCGCGGTGCGCAGCGTCGAGGTGCTGCGCGAGAAGCACCTGCAGGCGCTCGCCGACCTGGTGCCCGACGAGACGGTGGTGCGCGAGGTGGGCGCGGAGCTGAGCGCGAGCTTCGACGACCTCGCGCGGCTGGCCGAGGCGTTGAGCGTGCTCGGCTACCTCACGGCGCGCAGCCAGGACGCGATCGCCGCGCAGGGCGAGCTGCTCTCGTCGCAGCTGGTGGTGGCCGCGTTCCGCGCGCGCGACATCCCGGCCGAGTTCGTGGACGCGCGGCAGGTGATGATCACCAACGATCGGTACGGCCGCGCCGAGCCGCAGGTCGACGCGATCGCGGAGCGGGCGCGCGAGCGCTTCCTGCCGATCCTGCGCGAGGGGCGCATCCCGGTGACGGGCGGCTTCATCGGCGCGACGTCGGAGGGCGTGACCACGACGCTCGGGCGCGGCGGCTCGGACTACAGCGCGTCGCTGTTCGGCGCGGCGCTGCAGGCCGACGCGATCGAGATCTGGACCGACGTGGACGGGATGCTCACGGCCGATCCGCGCGTGGTGCCCGACGCGAAGCTCATCGAGCGCATCCGCTTCGACGAGGCGAGCGAGCTGGCGTCGTTCGGGGCGAAGGTGCTGCACCCGAGCACGATCACGCCGGCGGTGCGCCGCGGGATACCGGTCTACGTCTACAACTCGCGACGTCCGGAAGGGGCGGGCACGCTGATCACGTCGGACGCGCCGCGCCGTCCCGTGAGCGCCATCGCCGCCAAGCCCTCGACGACGGTGGTGAAGCTGCGCTCCGCGCGCATGCTGCTGGCGCCGGGCTTCCTGCGCACGGTGTTCGACATATTCGAGCGGCACCGCACGTCGATCGACGTCATCGCGACGTCGGAGGTCTCGATCTCGGTGACGCTCGACGACGCGGAGAACCTCGAGGCGCTGCTCGTCGACCTGCGCGCGCTCGGCGACGTGTCGGTCGATCGCGGCCGCGGCATCGTGAGCGTGGTGGGCGCGGGCCTCACCGACGGCTCGAACGCGATGGCGCGCGCCTTCGCCGCGCTGGGGGACGCGCGCGTGCACATGGCGTCGGTGAGCGCGACGGGGATCAACCTCACGCTGGTGCTCGACGCCGACCAGGTCACGCCGGCGATGCAGCGGCTGCACGACGCATTCTTTGGAGGCGCGCCCGGGGGCGCCGCGGGTTCCGCCTCATGACTGCGCCGGCCGGCGACGTCCCGCGCGTCGCGCTCATCGGCATGGGCCGCATGGGCCGCACCATCGCCGCGCTCGCGGCGGAACGCGGCATCCCGGTCGTCGCGACGCTCGACCACGAGCACGCGGTGACCGCGGAGTCGCTCGCGGGCGCCGACGTCGCCATCGAGTTCACGGAGCCGGGGGCCGCCGTGGGCAACGCGCGCGCCTGCCTCGCGGCAGGCGTTCCCGTCGTCGTCGGCACCACGGGCTGGCTGGACGCGCTGCCGCGGCTCACGGACGACGTGCACGCGGCGGGCGGGCGGCTCCTCTGGGCGGCGAACTTCTCCGTCGGTGTGAACGCGATGCTGGCGGTGGCCGCCGCGGCGGCGCGGGTCCTGCGCGACGCGGGGTTCGACGCGCACCTCGTCGAGACGCACCACACCGCCAAGAAGGACGCGCCGTCGGGCACGGCGCTGGCGATCGCGCGGGCGGTGCGGGCAGGCGGCGGCGACGAGGTGCCGATCACCGCGGTGCGCGTCGGTCACGTGCCGGGTACGCACGCGCTCGTGTTCGACGCGCCGTTCGAGCAGGTGACGTTGACGCACGAGGCGCGCGACCGGCGCGTGTTCGCGGAAGGCGCGCTCGTCGCGGCGCGGTGGCTCGCGGCGGGGCGCACGCCGGGCGTCTACACCATGCAGGACGTGCTCGCGTCCGGACGCGAGGGCGCGGAGGCGCGCACATGAGCGAGAGCGGACGTCACGCGGGCGAACGGACCGCGGCGCTGCGCGGGTGCGGCACCGCACTCGTGACGCCGTTCACCACGGACGGCGCGGTGGACGAGCCGGCGCTGCGCGCCCTCGTGCGCTGGCAGCTCGCGGAGGGCATCGACTTCCTCGTGCCGTGCGGCTCCACCGGCGAGGCCGCGACGATGACGCTCGAGGAGCAGCAGCGCGTCGTCGCGATCGTGGTCGAGGAGGTCGCGGGCCGGGTCGCGGTCGTCGCGGGCGCGGGCTCCAACGACACGCAGCGCGCCATCGCGCAGTCGCGCGCGATGCGCCAGGCCGGCGCCACGCACCTGCTGCACGTCTCGCCCGCGTACAGCAAGCCGCCGCAGCGCGGCATCGAGGCGCACTTCCGCGCCGTCGCCGACGCGGTGGAGCTGCCGATCGTGCTGTACAACGTCCCCGGACGCACGGGCAGCAACATGGAGGCGGCCACCACGCTGCGGCTGGCGGAGGTGGCGAACGTCGTGGCCGTGAAGGAGGCGTCGGGCAGCCTGCCCCAGGTGCAGGAGATCCTGCGCGAGCGTCCGCGCGGCTTCGCCGTGCTCTCGGGCGACGACGCGCTCACGCTGCCCATGATCGCCGCCGGCGGCGAGGGCGTCATCTCCGTCGTGTCGAACGCGACGCCGCGGCTCATGGCGCAGCTGTGCGCGCAGGCGCTCGCGGGCGACCTCGCCGCCGCGCGCGCGACGCAGGACCGGCTGCTGCCGTGGATGCAGGCGGCGTTCGTCGAGTCCAACCCGATCCCCGTGAAGGCGGCGCTGGCGATGATGGGGCGCTGCGAGAACGCGCTCCGCCTGCCGCTCGTGCCGCTGCTCGACGCGCATCACGAGGTCGTCGCCGCCGCGCTGCGCGCCGCCGGCGCGCTGCCCGACTCGCACTCCCCGGAGACCGTCGCGTGACCGTGAACCTGCAGGAGCTGGAGCACCGCATCCTCGAGGCGGCGGAGACGCCGGCCGGCAGCGCGCTCCCCAACTACGCCGCCACGACCGTCGAGCAGCTGCTGACGGCGCTGGAGCGCGGCGACGTGCGCGCCGCGTCCCGTGGCGACGACGGGCGGTGGCGTGCGGTGCCCTGGGTGAAGCGCGGCATCCTGCTCGCCTTCCGCGCGGGCCGCATGGTGGACATGTCGGTCGGCGGCAACGGCGGCCACTCGCCGTTCCAGTTCTTCGACAAGCACACGGTGCCGCCGCGCACGATGCGGCTGGAGTCGCAGGTGCGCGTCGTGCCCGGCGGCTCGACGATCCGGCGCGGCACCTACCTCGCGCCCGGTGTGGTCTGCATGCCGCCGATGTACGTGAACGTCGGCGCGTGGATCGGCGCGGGCACGATGGTCGACTCGCACGCGCTGGTCGGCTCCTGCGCGCAGATCGGCGAGCGCGTGCACCTCAGCGCCGCGGCGCAGATCGGTGGCGTGCTGGAGCCGGTGAACGCGTCGCCGGTCGTGATCGAGGACGACGTCGTCGTCGGCGGCAACAGCGGCGTCTACGAGGGGACGATCGTGCGCCGCCGCGCGGTGCTCGCCGCGGGCGTGGTGCTCACACGCGGCACGCCGGTCTTCGACCTGGTGCGCGAGACGGTCTACCGCGCGACCCCCGAGCAGGCCCTCGAGATCCCGGAGGGGGCGGTCGTCGTGCCGGGCGCGCGGCAGGTGAAGGGCGCGTGGGCGGGCGAGCAGGGGCTCGCGCTCCAGACGCCCGTGATCGTGAAGTACCGCGACGAGAAGACCGATCTCGCCACCGCGCTGGAGGAGTGGCTGCGGTGAGGGTCGCCGGCTCGGTCCGCGTTCCCGGCGACAAGTCGATCTCGCATCGCGCGCTGCTGCTCGCCGCGCTGGGCGACGGGCGGTCGCGCGTCACCCGCATCCTTGACTCGGCCGACGTGCGCTCGACCGCGGGCGTGCTGCGGGCGATGGGCGTCGCGGTGCCCGCGCTCGGCCCGGACGTCGTGGTCGAGGGGCGCGGCGTGCGCGGGCTGACGGCGCCGTCGTCGGACCTGGACTGCGGCAACAGCGGGACGACGACGCGGCTGACCGCGGGCATCGTCGCGGCGCAGCCGTTCGCCGCGCGCTTCGTCGGCGACGCGTCGCTCAGCCGCCGGCCGATGGCCCGCGTCGCGCGGCCGCTGGAGGCCATGGGCGCGCGCGTGACCTACGACGGCGACGCGGGCCGCCTGCCGATGACCGTGCACGGCGGTGCGCTGCAGGACCTCGACTGGACGAGCGAGACGTCGAGCGCGCAGGTGAAGAGCGCGATCGTCCTCGCCGGCGTCGCGGCCGGCGTCGAGGTCACCGTCCGCGAGCCGCACCGCTCGCGCGACCACACCGAGCGCATGCTCGCCGCGCGCGGCGTGGACGTCTGGGTGCACGACCGCGCGGTCCACGTGCCGGCCGGCGCGCGCGTCGCGGCGCTCGACACCGCGGTCCCCGGCGATCCATCCTCGGCGGCGTTCTTCGCCGCACTGGGTGCGCTCGCGAGCGAGGGCGAGCTGCGGCTGCCCGACGTCTGTCTCAATCCGACACGCACGGGCTTCTTCTTCGCGCTCGCGCGCATGGGCGCGCGCCTGACCGTCGACGACGAGCGGCAGGAGGGCGGGGAGGACGTCGGGACCGTCGTGGTCGAGGGCGGGCGCGCGCTGCGCGGCACGACCGTCGAGGGCGAGGAGGTGCCGTCGATGATCGACGAGCTGCCGCTGCTCGCCTGCGTCGCCGCGTGCGCCGAGGGGGAGACCATCGTGCGCGGCGCGTCGGAGCTGCGCGTGAAGGAGAGCGACCGCATCACGGCCGTCGTCACGGCGCTGCGCGCGGTCGGCGCGGAGGCGGAGGAGCTGCCGGACGGCTTCGTGGTGTACGGCCGCGGACCGCGCGCGTTCGCCGGGAACGTGGTCACGCATGCCGACCACCGGCTCGCCATGGCCTTCGGCGTGCTGGGAGCGCTGCCGGGCAGCGACGTCGCCGTCGATGATCCGGCCTGCGTGGACGTGTCGTTCCCCGGCTTCTGGCGCGCGCTCGCCGGCGCCATCGCCTGATCCTCGCCACTCCCATCGTGCCGCACTCGCCCGCCGTCCCGTCCGACACGCCGCTGGTGGTGGTCGCCATCGATGGCCCCGCCGCCAGCGGCAAGTCCTCCACCGCCCACTGGGTGGCGGAGCGGCTCGGCTACCGGCACGTGGACTCGGGCGCGCTCTACCGGGCGCTGACGCTGCTGGCGACCCAGGAGGCCGGGGCGGTGGAGGGGTGGACCGAGGCCGTGCTGCTGGCGCTCGCGGCGCGCGTGCGGCTGGCGCCCATTCCGGGCGGCTTCGAGCCGCTGATCGACGAGCGGCCCGCCGGCGACGGGATCCGCGGCGCCGAGGTGACGCGCTGCGTCTCGAAGGTCGCGCAGATGCCGGGCGTGCGGGACTGGGTGAACGCCCGCGTCCGCACGGCGGCCGAGGGGAACGCCGTGGTCGTGGACGGCCGCGACATCGGGACCGTCGTCTTTCCCGCGGCGCCGCTCAAGATCTTCCTCGTCGCCGATCCGTGGGAGCGCGCGCGGCGGCGCCTGGTGCAGCGGCTCAACCGCCGCCCCACCGACGACGAGATCGCCGAGGAGACCGAGCGCCTCGTGCAGCGGGACGCCAAGGACGCGACGCAGACCGTCCAGGCCAAGGACGCGATCCTGCTCGATACCACCTACCTGACGCAGGCGGAGCAGGTCGACCGTATCGTGGCGCTGGCCCGCGCGCTGGAGCGCGGGTGGGCGCCGGACGGCGCGGACGAGGCCGGGGCCGCAGGCGGCTGAGCGCGGCCGAGGGCCGGTGGCGCGGGGCCGCGGCGATTCGTTCACGAAGCGCGCAAATTGGCCTGCCACCGCGACTTGCTGGATGAGCCGCGTTGACGCGGTCGGGCCGGGCCACTAGGTTGCACGGTTCGCGCGCGATTGCCGGCGGACCGTCCTGCGGTTCCGACCGATTCTACGCGCCTCACCTCTCTGACTCGCCGCGGCGAGCCTAAAGATCCGCGATTTGGAGACCCGCTCCAGTATGGCCGAGCTCGAAACCACCCTCACCGACGCGGCGTCCAACGCCGCCCCTGCCCCCGCCCTCACCCAGCGTGAGAAGCGGGACCTGCAGAAGAACCAGCTGCGTCCGCTCGCGAACCGTCGGCCCGAGCTCTACGACGAGGATGAGTACTCGTCGGACGAGTACGAGCAGATGCTGGACATGTACAACGGCACCCTCGCCTCGATCGAGGAAGGGGAGATCGTCAAGTCCAAGGTTCTCGAGATCCGCGAGAACATGGTCGTCCTCGACATCGGCTTCAAGTCGGAGGGCACCATCCCGCTCGAGGAGTTCAAGGACATGCCCGACCTCAAGCCGGGCGACGAGGTCGAGGTCCTGCTCGAGCACCTCGAGGACGCCGAGGGCTCGGTCGTGCTCTCGAAGAAGAAGGCGGACTTCATGCGCGTGTGGGAGCGCATCCGTCTGGCCTACGAGAACGATCAGCCGGTGACCGGCACGCTGGTCAAGAAGATCAAGGGTGGCGTGGTCGTCGACCTGATGGGCGTCGACGCGTTCCTCCCCGGCTCCCAGATCGCGCTGCGTCGCGTCCCGAACATCGACGAGCTGCTCGGGCAGACGTACGACTTCAAGATCATCAAGCTCAACAAGCGCCGCCGCAACATCGTCGTCTCCCGCCGAGTGATCCTCGAGCAGGAGCGCGCGGGCAAGCGCGAGAAGCTGATGAAGGAGCTGGAGAAGGATCAGGTCCGGAAGGGCGTCGTGAAGAACATCACGGACTTCGGCGCCTTCATCGACCTGGGCGGCGTGGACGGCCTCCTGCACATCACCGACATGTCGTGGGGGCGCATCTCGCACCCCAGCGAGATGGTGCAGATCGGCCAGGAGCTCGAGATCAAGGTCCTCGACATCGACTGGGATCGCGAGCGCATCTCGCTCGGCCTGAAGCAGCTGCAGGCCTACCCGTGGAAGGACGTGGCGGCCAAGTACCCGGTCGGCACGCGCGTCCAGGGCAAGGTCGTCTCGATCACGAACTACGGCGCCTTCATCGAGCTCGAGCCGGGCATCGAGGGCCTCGTGCACATCAGCGAGATGAGCTGGACGCGCAACGTCCGGCACCCGTCGAAGCTGGTGTCGATCGGCGAGACGATCGAGGCGGTGGTGCTGAAGGTCGATCCGGACGAGGAGAAGATCTCGCTCGGCATGAAGCAGACGGAGACGGATCCGTGGACGGTGCTGCCGCTGAAGTACCCGGTGGGCACCCGCATCACGGGCAAGGTCCGCAACCTCACGAGCTTCGGCGCCTTCGTCGAGATCGAGCCGGGCATCGACGGCCTCATTCACATCTCCGACATGAGCTGGACCAAGCGCGTCCAGCATCCGTCGGAGGTCGTGAAGAAGGGTGACACGGTCGACGTGGTGATCCTCAACATCGACAGCGACAACAAGCGCATCTCGCTCGGCCTCAAGCAGGCCGAGGAGGATCCGTGGCTCCGCATCGGGGAGAACTTCCCGGTCGGCATGGAGGTGCGCGGGCACGTCGTCCGTCTGATGGACAAGGGCGTCGTCGTCGAGATCGGCAACGACATCGAGGGCTTCGTCCCGCTCTCGCAGCTCAACATCACGGGCAAGATCGTGTCGAACCCGGCCGACGTGGCGTTCGAGGGGATGAACCTCGACCTGCGCGTCCTCGAGGTGGATCCGATCCACCGCCGGATCGTGCTGGCCGTGACGAACATCCCGGAGGAGCAGCCGCCCCGTCCGGAGGAGCCGCCCACGGTGCACTCGAGCGAGGGGGAGAACCTCTGAGGTTCCCGCGGTCGCGAGACTGACCCTGCATGACGCGAAGGCCCCGGTCCCCTGGACCGGGGCCTTCGTCGTGCAGGCCATAGGGCGGAGGGTGGAACGCCCCGCGCGCCGTGCGTAGCTTGCCCCGCCTATGACCATGCGAGACAAACTCGACCTGCTCGGGCGCCGCCGCGCGCAGTCCGAGCTCGGGGGCGGAGCGGCGCGCCTCAAGGCGCAGCACGACAAGGGCAAGCTCTCGGCGCGCGAGCGCCTCGACGTCCTGCTGGACGAGGGCAGCTTCGTGGAGCTCGACCGCTTCGTCGCGGCGCGCACCTCCGAGAACGGCGACGAGCCGATCTACGGCGACGGCGTCGTCACCGGGTACGGGCGCATCGAGGGGCGACTCGTCTACGTCTTCTCGCAGGACTTCACGGTCTACGGCGGCTCGCTGGCCGAGGCGCATGCGCAGAAGATCTGCAAGGTCATGGACCTCGCGGTGCGCAACGGCGCGCCCGTGATCGGCCTGAACGACTCGGGCGGCGCGCGCATCCAGGAAGGCGTCGTCTCGCTCGGCGGCTACGCGGACATCTTCCTCCGCAACACGCTCGCCTCGGGCGTCGTGCCGCAGATCAGCGCCATCCTGGGGCCGTGCGCGGGCGGCGCGGTGTACTCGCCCGCCATCACGGACTTCATCTACATGGTCCGCGGCACGTCGTACATGTTCGTCACCGGCCCGAACGTCGTGAAGACGGTGACGCACGAGGACGTGACGATGGAGCAGCTGGGCGGCGCCGACACGCACGCCGGCACGTCGGGCGTCGCGCACTTCGTGCACGACAGCGAGCTCGCGTCGCTGGCCGCGATCCGCGAGCTGTTCCGGTACGTGCCGAGCAACAACATGGCGGACCCGCCGCGTGGGCGCGGCACCGATCCGCGCGAGCGCCGCGACGAGGCGCTGCTGGACGTCGTGCCGGACCACCCGAACAAGCCGTACGACATCCACGACGTCATCCGCCGCGTGATCGACGACGGCGACTTCTACGAGGTGCAGCCGGCCTACGCGCCGAACATCGTGTGCGGCTTCGCGCATCTGGGAGGCTTCAGCGTCGGCATCGTCGCCAACCAGCCGGCGGTGCTCGCGGGCGTGCTCGACATCGCGGCCTCGCTCAAGGCGGCGCGCTTCATCCGCTTCTGCGACGCGTTCAACATCCCCCTCGTGACCTTCGAGGACGTGCCCGGCTTCCTGCCGGGCGTCTCGCAGGAGCACGGCGGCATCATCAAGCACGGGGCGAAGCTGCTGTACGCGTACTGCGAGGCGACCGTGCCGAAGCTGACGGTCATCACGCGCAAGGCGTACGGCGGCGCGTACGACGTCATGAGCTCGAAGCACATCCGCGGCGACTTCAACGTCGCGTGGCCGACGGCGGAGATCGCGGTGATGGGCCCGAAGGGCGCGGTCGAGATCATCTACCGCAAGGAGATCGCGGCCAGCGACGACCCGGCCGCCGCGATGGACGAGAAGGTCGCCGAGTACACCGAGCGCTTCGCGAACCCGTACGTGGCGGCGGCGCGCGGCTACGTGGACGACGTGATCGACCCGCGCGACACGCGCCCGCGGCTGATCGACGCGCTGGAGACGCTGCAGGGCAAGCGCGATCGCAATCCGCCCAAGAAGCACGGCAACCTGCCGCTCTGAGTCCCGCGACCATGTTCAACAAGGTGCTGGTCGCCAATCGCGGCGAGATCGCGCTGCGCGTCATCCGCGCGTGCCAGGAGCTGGGCGTGCGCACCGTGGCGGTGTACAGCGACGCCGACGCGCGCGCGCCGCACGTGCGCGAGGCCGACGAGGCCGTGCACGTCGGCCCGCCGCCGTCGGCGCAGAGCTACCTGCTGGGCGACCGCCTGATCGAGGCCGCGCGCCGCACGGGCGCGGAGGCGATCCATCCCGGCTACGGCTTCCTCTCCGAGCGCGAGTGGTTCGCGCGCGCGGTGCGCGACGCGGGGCTCGTCTTCGTCGGCCCGCCGGCGGAGGCGATCGAGGCGATGGGGAGCAAGACCGCGGCGCGCCAGCTCGCGATCCGCGCCGGCACGCCCGTCGTCCCCGGCACGACCGAGCCGCTGCGCGACGCGGACGAGGCGGCGCAGATCGCGGCGTCCTTCGGCTACCCGGTGCTGCTGAAGGCGGCGGCCGGTGGGGGCGGGAAGGGGATGCGCGTCGTGCGCAGCCCCGACGAGGTGGCGGGCGCGCTCGCCGCCGCGCAACGCGAGGCGAAGAACAGCTTCGGCGACGACGCGGTCTACGTCGAGAAGTACATCGAGGGCCCGCGCCACGTCGAGATCCAGGTGCTCGGCGACCAGCACGGCAACATGCTGCACCTGGGCGAGCGCGAATGCTCGGTGCAGCGCCGCCACCAGAAGATGATCGAGGAGGCGCCGAGCGTCGCGGTGACGCCGGAGCTGCGCGCGCGCATGGGCGCGGCGGCCGTCGCGGCGGCGCGTGCGGCCAGCTACGTGAACGCGGGCACCTGCGAGTTCCTGCTCGACCGCGACGGGAACTTCTACTTCCTGGAGATGAACACGCGCATCCAGGTCGAGCATCCGGTCACCGAGCTGGTGATGGGCGTCGACCTGGTGCAGTGGCAGCTGCGCGTCGCCGCGGGCGAGCGTCTGCCGTTCGCGCAGGAGGACCTGGTGCCGCGCGGCTGGGCGATCGAGTGCCGCATCACGTCGGAGGATCCGGCGAACGGCTTCCTGCCGAGCACGGGCCGGATCCAGTACCTGCACCTGCCCAGCGGGCCGGGCGTGCGCTGGGACGGCGGCATCGAGACGGGCAGCGAGGTCGGGCTGTTCTACGACCCGATGCTGGCGAAGCTCATCGTGCACGCGCGGACGCGCGAGCTGGCGATCGCGCGCATGCACCGCGCGCTGCTGGAGCTGACGGTCGAGGGCGTGGAGACGTCGCGCGACTTCCACCTGCGCGTGATGGAGCACGACGACTTCCGGCGCGGCGACATCTCGATCCAGTGGCTGGAGCAGAACCTGGCCGAGATCGTCGGCGCGCCGGCGAGCGCGGAGGAGCGGCGCATCGCGGCGATCGCCGCGGCGCTGGTCGCGGACCGCGACCGCGCGGGCCGTCGTCCGGCGGTGACGAGCGCGGCACCGGCGCCCGCCGCATCGAACGGCGCTCCCGCGGCATCGGCCGACGCGTGGCGTCAGGCCGCGCGAGTCGAAGGCCTGCGCCCGCGATGAGGGAGCGGTGAGGCCGCGACGTCCGGGCGACCGCCGCACCGGGCGCCCCGTGCGGCGCCGCGACGGCGACGTCGCGCGCGCACCCGTCATGGAGACGGAGCTGACCATCGACTCCATCGCGGCGGGCGGCGACGGCGTGGGGCGCGCGGAGGGCATGGTCGCCTTCGTCCCGCGCACCGCGCCGGGCGACGTCGTGCGGGCGCGACTGCAGTCGGCCGGCCGCTTCGCGCGCGGGGTGCTCGACGCGGTCGTGAGCCCATCGCCCGTGCGCGTCGCCCCACCGTGCCCGCACTACGAGCGCGATCGCTGCGGCGGGTGCCAGCTGCAGCACCTCGCACTGGAGGCGCAGCACGAGGCCAAGCGCCGCATCATCGAGGACTCGCTGTCGCGCATCGCGCGGCGCGAGGTCGCGGTGCCGCCCGTCGTCGCGAGCCCGCGCGAGTGGCGCTACCGGCGCAAGCTGACGCTCGCGATGCGCCGCCGCGGAAGTGCCTGGATCGCCGGGCTGCGCGAGTTCGACGATCCGGATGCGGTCTTCGCGCTGCAGGACTGCCCGATCACCGACGAGCGCGTGGTCGCTGCATGGCGCGCGATCATCGACGCCGCCGAGCTGCTGCCGCGCGACGCGCGCGAGCTGCGCGGCGCCGTGCGCCTGCTCGACGACGCGTCGGTCGCCTTCACCCTGGAGGGCGGGGAGCGCTGGCCGACGGCGGAGCGGTTCTTCGACGCGGTCCCCGCGATCGCCGCGCTCTGGTGGCAGCCCGCGGGCGCGACGCGCCGCCGCCTGATGCTGGACCGCCGCTCGGACGCCGCGCCCGGCGCGTCGTTCGTGCAGGTGAACCCGCAGGTCGGCGCGCTGCTCGCCGACGCCGTGGTCGCCGCCGCGCAGTCGCACGCGCCGCGCACCGTCGTGGACGCGTACGCGGGCGCGGGTGATGTCGCGCTGCGGCTCGCCGAGGCAGGTGCGCGTGTCGTCGCCATCGAGCTCGATGCCGAGGCCTCGGCCTACTCCGCGTCGCGGCTGCCCGCGGGATCGCGCGCGGTCGCCGCGCGCGTGGAGGACGCGCTCCCCGAGGCGCTGCCGGCCGAGCTGGTGATCGTGAACCCGCCGCGCGCGGGGCTCGACGCGCAGGTCACGGCCACGCTCGAGGCCGCGCTGCAGGGCGCGGGGCCGGCGCCGCGCGCGCTCCTCTACGTCAGCTGCAACCCCGCGACGCTCGCGCGCGACCTCGCGCGCATGCCGTCGTGGGCCGTCCGCCGAGTCCAGCCCTTCGACATGTTCCCGCAGACCGCGCACGTCGAGACGCTCGTCGAGCTCGTCCCCGCCTCCCCGCCTCCGGAGCCATCCGCATGAAGTACGTGGTCGACATCGACGGCGAGCGCGTCGCCGTGGAGCTCTCGGGCGACGAGGTGCGCGTCGGCGACGAGGTGCTGCACGCCCATCTCGTCGACGTCGAGGGGACGCCGGTGAGCCTCCTGACCATCGGCGACCGCGTCTACCGGCTGGTCGCCCGCCGCGGGGACGCGCGGGGACGCTACGCGATCTCGCTCGACGGCCGCCGCTTCGACGTCGAGGCGCTGGACGAGCGCACGCGGACGATCCGCGACCTCTCGGCCGCCTCCGCGGCCGCCGCCGGCCCCGCGCCGCTCGTGGCGCCGATGCCGGGGCTCGTGGTCCGGGTCGCGGTGCAGGTGGGCGACCAGGTGGCGGCGGGGCAGGGCCTCGTGGTCATGGAGGCGATGAAGATGGAGAACGAGCTGCGCGCCCCGGCCGGCGGCACGGTGGCGGCCATCCACGCGGTGCCCGGCACGGCGGTCGAGAAGGGCGCGCTGCTGGTGGAGCTGGCCTGACGGCCCTCGCCGGGCGCGGCCGGGCGCAGGGCCCTTTGGCGTTGGTTGACTTGGACTTACGGCCCCGATAGGTTGCGGGACTGCACGAAAACGCCCGCCGTCCGAACCGGTGGGGGCCGAGACCCGGGTTGCATGACGCACCGGTGAGGCGCGCACGTTCGATCTATTGGGGTAGGATGCGTTCCACGTACACCGCGACGCCCGCGGACATCGAGCCGCGCTGGTACGTCGTCGACGCCGAGGGCATGGTCCTCGGCCGGCTCGCCTCGGAGGTCGCCAAGATCCTCCGCGGCAAGCACAAGCCGATCTTCACGCCGCACATGGACACCGGCGATCACGTCATCGTGATCAACGCCAGCAAGGTGCGCGTGACCGGCCGCAAGGCGGAGCAGAAGCAGTACTTCCGCCACACCGGCTACATGGGCCACGAGCGCTTCACGCCGTTCGCCACGATGATCGCGAAGCACCCCGAGCGCGTCATCGAGAAGGCCGTGTTCGGCATGCTGCCGAAGACGACGCTCGCGCGGACGCAGATCCGCCGCAAGCTGCGCGTCTTCCCCGGCACCGAGCACCCGCACGCGGCGCAGCAGCCGACCGCGCTGACCTTCAACGGCGAGGCGAAGTAACCCATGGCCGACGCGAACCTGCACGCCATCGGCCGCCGCAAGGAAGCGGTCTGCCGCGTGTACCTGAAGCCCGGCTCGGGCAAGTGGGAGATCAACGGCCGCGCGCTGGGGGACTACTTCCCGCGCCCGACGCTCGTCTCCTCGATCCAGCTGCCGCTCTCGGCGACGGACAACCTGGGCAAGTGGGACGTGATGGCGAACCTGAACGGTGGCGGCGTCACCGGCCAGGCCGGCGCGCTGCGCCTCGCCATCGCCCGCGCGCTCGTCAAGCAGGACGAGGCGCACAAGCCGAAGCTCCGTGAGCTCGGCCTGCTCACGCGCGACGCCCGCGCGGTCGAGCGCAAGAAGCCGGGCCGTCCGAAGGCCCGCAAGCGCTTCCAGTTCTCGAAGCGCTGACCGACTGCTGCGTGCTGCGTGCTGCGTGGATTCCTCACGCAGCACGCAGCCATCTCACACGCCGTTCGAGCGCTCGTCTGGTGCCGGGTCCACGACCTGGTCGGCGGGCGCGACGACGACGGCGGACGATACCAACCTCCCAGCACCCACCACGATGTCGCAGCAGCAGATGCTCGAGCAGCTCCTGGCCGCCGGTGTCCACTTCGGGCACCAGACGCGCCGCTGGAACCCCAAGATGCGCCGGTTCATCTTCGCCGAGCGCAACGGGATCCACATCATCGACCTGCAGAAGACCCTGCGTCAGCTCGAGCTCGCGCAGAAGCTGGTGCGCGAGGTCGTCGCGCGCGGCGAGCAGGTCCTCTTCGTGTGCACCAAGCGCCAGCTGGCGTCGATCGTGAAGGCCGAGGCGGAGCGCGCCGGCGCCTTCCACATCACCGAGCGCTGGCTCGGCGGCCTGCTGACGAACTTCTCGACCGTCAAGAAGCAGATCAAGAAGCTCAAGGAGCTCGAGGCGGGCTCCGAGGCGGGCGGCGAGTTCGAGAACTACACGAAGAAGGAGCAGCTCATGATGTCCCGTGAGCGCGACAAGCTCTCGAAGAACCTCTCGGGCATCAAGAACATGGGCCGCCTGCCGGGCCTGATGTTCGTGGTCGACTCCAAGAAGGAGCACATCGCCGTCGACGAGGCGCGCAAGCTCGGCATCCCGGTCGTCGCGATCGTCGACACGAACGCGGACCCGGACCTCATCACCGTCCCGATCGCCGGCAACGACGACGCGATCCGCTCGGTGGAGCTGATCGCCAAGGCGATCGCCGACACGGTCGCCGAGGCGCGCCAGGCGGCGCCCCAGCGCCAGGAGGAGGACGAGCAGGAGGCGACGGTCTACTCGTCCGAGCGCGGCAGCGAGCGCGCCGAGGGTGGCCGTGGCGGCGAGGGTGACCGCAAGCGCCGTCCGCGACGCCGCCGCGCGCGTCCCGAGGCGATCGCCGCGCTCCGCAAGCCGGGCGCCGAGGGTGAGGCCGGTGCCGAGGGCGCCGAGGGCGCCGACGCCGGCGACGAGGGCGCGGACGACGCCGCCGAGTGAGGCCGGGCCGGGGCGCGGGCATCCGCGCCCCGACTCAGGTCGGGCGGTAGTCTCGCCCTGCGGACCGCTGTAAACTAGGATGCGCCGCCGGCCCCGCGCCGGCGGCGTTCTCACGCCAGAGACGACCCACGATGACTGCTACGTTCACCGCGAAGGACGTCCAGGAGCTGCGCCAGCGGACCGGCGCCGGCATGATGGACTGCAAGAAGGCCCTGGAGGAGAACCAGGGGAACATGGAGGCCGCCGTCGACTACCTTCGCAAGAAGGGCATCGCGAAGGCCGAGAAGCGCGCCGGCCGCACGGCCAGCGAGGGCGCGGTGATGATCGAGATCGCCCCGGACGCGACGTCGGGCGTGATGGTCGAGGTCAACAGCGAGACCGACTTCGTCTCGCGCAACGCCGACTTCCAGGCGCTCGCGCGCTCGGTCGCGCAGCACGCGCTGGCGACGCCGGGCGCCGGCGACGCCGCCACGCTGCTCGCCGCGCCCGTCGCGTCGAAGGGCGGCAAGGCGCTCGACGACGTGATGAAGGAGTCGGCCGCGGTCATGGGCGAGGCGCTCGGCGTCCGCCGCGCGGTGCGCTACGACGCGGCCAACGGCGTCGTCGGCTCGTACGTGCACTTCAACGGCAAGATCGGCGTGCTGGTCGAGGTCGAGGCCGCGAACGGCGACAAGGGCGAGGAGCTCGTCAACCTCGCGAAGACGCTGGCGGAGCACGTGGCCGCCGCGGCGCCGCTCGGCGTCGACAAGGACACCGTGCCGGCCGACGTCGTGGAGCGCGAGCGCGCCATCTTCGTGGACCAGGTGCGCCAGAGCGGCAAGCCCGAGAACATGATCGACAAGATCGTGACGGGTAAGGTCGAGGCGTACTACAAGGACGTCGCGCTGCTGCACCAGATGTGGGTGCGCGAGCCCAAGACGTCGATCGCCTCGGTCGTCGCCGACGCGGCGAAGAAGGTGGGCGGCCCGATCACCGTGAAGCGCTTCGCGCGCTTCCAGCTCGGGCAGGAGTGAGCGAGGCCTCGACCCTCGTGGAAGGCGGGCAGCGCAGCGACACGCTGCGCTACCCCCGCGTCCTCCTCAAGCTGTCCGGGGAGGCGCTCGCGGGCGATCGCGGCTTCGGCTTCGACTTCGACCGCCTGACCTTCTTCGCCCAGCAGGTCGAGGACGTGGTCGCGACGGGGGCCGAGGTGGGCCTCGTCATCGGCGGCGGCAACATCGTGCGCGGGGCACAGCTGTCGCGCATGGGGATGGACCGCGTCGGCGCCGACTACATGGGAATGCTCGGCACGGTCATCAACGCGCTCGCCCTGCAGGACGTGCTCGAGAAGCGCGGCATGGACACGCGCGTGATGACGGCGATCCGCATGGAGGAGCTGGCGGAGCCGTACATCCGGCGCCGGGCCGTGCGGCACCTCGAGACTCGGCGCGTCGTGATCTTCGCGGCGGGCACCGGCAACCCGTACTTCTCGACCGATACGGCGGCCGTGCTGCGCGCGATCCAGATCAAGGCCGACGTGATCATCAAGGCGACCAGCGTCGACGGCGTGTACTCGGCCGACCCGAAGCAGGACCCCAACGCGCGCTTCTACGAGACGATCAGCTACCGCGACGTCATGCTCGAGGAGCTGCGCGTGATGGACCAGACGGCGATCACGCTGTGCAAGGAGAACCGCCTGCCGCTGATCGTCCTGAACATCAACGAGACCGGGGCCGTCCTCCGCGCCGTGCGCGGCGAGAAGGTGGGCACCCTGGTCAGCTGACCATCGGGCCGGCGCGAGGCACGCGCGCCGGCCGACCCCTGCGCCGCACCGGACTCACCTCAGCGCGAACGCCACGATGGCCACGATCAAGGACATCCTCCAGAACAGCCGCACGGCGATGGACAAGGGGATCGAGAGCTCGAAGCGCGAGTTCGGATCCATCCGTGCCAGCAAGGCCAGCCCCAACATGCTCGACACCGTGCGCGTGGAGGCGTACGGCTCGTCGATGTCGCTCAACCAGGTCGCCACGGTGACGGCGCCGGAGCCGCGCCTGCTCCTCGTCACGCCCTTCGACAAGGGCCAGGCGAAGGCGATCGAGAAGGCGATCCGCGAGAGCGACCTGGGCGTCGAGCCGTCGAACATGGGCGGCGTGATCCGCGTGCCGCTGCCGTCGCTCAACGAGCAGCGCCGCAAGGAGCTGGTGAAGGTCGTCCACAAGCTCGCCGAGGAGGGCCGCGTGACCATCCGCCACGCGCGCACCGAGGCCCGCGACAAGATCAAGAAGCTCGAGGGCGTCAGCGAGGACGACAAGAAGCACGCCGAGAAGGACCTGCAGAAGCTGCACGACGACTACATCGGGAAGATCGAGGCGCTCCTGAAGGTGAAGGAAGCCGAGATCATGGAAGTGTGAGACTGGTGACTGCCGCGCGTTCCTCCGTGCATCCCGAGTCGCTCGCGGACGAGCTGCTCGCGCGCCTGCGGGTCCACGGCGCGATCCCGCGCCACGTCGCCATCATCATGGACGGCAACGGGCGGTGGGCGCGCGAGCGCCTGCTCCCGCGTCCGCTCGGGCACCGCTCGGGGATGAAGGCCGTGCGCGAGGTGGTCGAGGGCGCGCTGCAGGCCGGCGTCGAGTACCTCAGCCTCTTCGCCTTCTCGCAGGAGAACTGGCAGCGGCCGGCCACCGAGGTGGGCGCGCTGATGTCGCTGCTGGAGGAGTACATCGCGCGCGAGGTGAGCGAGCTGCGCGAGCAGGGCGTGCGCGTGCGCGTGCTCGGCGACCTGTCGCGGCTCACGCCGGCCGCGGCGCGCGCGGTGGAGCGCGTCGTCGGCGAGACGGCGGCCAACGAGAAGCTCACGCTCAACCTCTTCATCTCGTACGGCAGCCGTGCGGAGCTCGTGCGCGCGATGCGCGCGCTGGCCGAGGACGTGGCCGCGGGCGTGCTCGCGCCGTCCGACATCGACGACGCGGCGATCGCCGCGCGCCTGTACACGGCCGACTGCCCCGATCCCGACCTGCTGATCCGCACGTCGGGCGAGCTGCGCATCTCGAACTTCCTGCTCTGGCAGATCGCGTACACGGAGCTGTTCATGTCGCCCGTGCTGTGGCCGGACTTCGGCCGCCGCGAGCTGTTCGAGGCGATCGTCGCCTACCAGAGCCGCGAGCGCCGCTTCGGCCGGGTGTCGGCCTGACGCGCGCGTCCGCAGTCACGCCAGCCACCCGCCCGTGAGCGAGCTCGCCAAGCGGGTCGCCTCCGCGCTCGTCGGCGCGCCCATCGCCATCGCCTGCATCTGGTACGGCGATGCCGCGCTCGCGACGCTGCTCGCGATCATCGCGGCCACGGGCGCGTGGGAGTTCTACCGCATGGCGCGCCAGGCGGGCGGCGCGCCGTTCGCGCGCACGGGCATCGCGCTGTCGGCGATCATCCCGCTCGTCGTGCATGCGCACGTGCTGCGGCTCGCGACGCCGACGCCCACCGCGGGCGTGATGGTCGTGCTGGCGCTGCTCGCGCTCTCCATCTGGCGCCGCGGCGTCACGGGCAAGCCGCTGCTCGCCGTCGCGACGACGCTGATGGGCGTGCTGTACGTCGGCGTGCCGGTGGCGTACGGCTACGCGCTGCGCTACTTCGACTGGACGGTCGGGCGCGCGGCGGGCGCGGCGGTGCTGCTGCTCCCCGTGCTCTGCACGTGGGCGAGCGACATCGGCGCCTACGTCGCGGGGCGGACGTTCAAGGGGCCGAAGCTGATCCCGGCGGTCAGCCCCGGCAAGACGATCTCGGGCGCGGTCGGCGGCGTCATCGCGTCCGCGGCGCTCGCCGCGGCGTACGCGCCGTACGTGCTGCGTCCCGTGGCGCAGCTCGGCTTCGCGCCGGGACGCGCGCTGCTGTTCGGCGTCGTCATCAGCGTGGTCGCGCAGCTCGGCGATCTGGTCGAGTCGCTGCTCAAGCGCGACGCCGGCGTGAAGGACTCGTCGCAGCTGATCCCCGGCCACGGCGGCGTGCTCGATCGCGTCGACTCGCTGCTGTTCGTGCTGCCGGTGAGCTACCTGCTGCTGCGCGCGCTGCTGCTGCCCGCGTACGGCGGATGACGGACGGCGCGCCGCGCGGCGTCGCGATCCTCGGCAGCACCGGCTCGATCGGCACGACGGCGCTGCGCGTGCTGGAGCGCCAGGCGAGCCGCTTCCGCGTCGTCGCGCTCACCGCGCACCGCAACGCCGCGCTCCTGGCCGAGCAGGCCGCGCGCTTCGCGCCCGGCTACGTGGGGCTCGTCGGCAACGGCGGCGGCTCGGTCGGTGCGGCCGCGGGGTGGGGCTGCGGCACCGACTGCCTCGTCGAGGCGGCGACGCGGGCCGACGCCGACATCGTGCTCAACTCGGTCGTCGGCGCGGCCGGGCTGGATGCCACGCTCGCCGCGCTGAGCGCGGGCAAGCGCGTCGCGCTGGCGAACAAGGAGACGCTCGTCGTGGCGGGCGAGCTCGTGAACGCGACGGCCCGCACGGGCGGCGGCGAGCTGGTGCCCGTCGACAGCGAGCACTCGGCCATCCTGCAGTGCATCGCGGGGCGGCCGCAGCACGAGGTGCGGCGACTCGTCCTCACCGCGTCGGGCGGGCCGTTCCGCACGTGGAGTCGCGAGCGGCTGGAGCGCGCGACGCTCGCGGACGCGCTGCAGCACCCGACGTGGAGCATGGGGCGCAAGATCACCGTCGACAGCGCGACGCTCGCCAACAAGGCGCTCGAGGTGATCGAGGCGCACTTCCTGTTCGGGATCCCGTACGAGCGGATCGAGGTCGTGGTGCACCCGCAGAGCGTCGTGCACTCCTTCGTCGAGTTCGTGGACGGGAGCGTGCTCGCGCAGATGGGCGTGCCGAGCATGGAGCTGCCGGTCCTGTACGCGCTGACGCACCCGGATCGCGTGTCGGACACCGGGGTACCGCCGTTCGACCCCGTCGAGCTCGGACCGCTGACCTTCGAGCGCGTGCGTGGCGACGACTTCCCGGCGCTGGGGCTCGGGATGGCGGCCGGACGCACCGGCGGGGCAGCACCGGCCGTGTTCAACGCCGCCAATGAGCAGGCGGTCGCCCTCTTCCTGGACGGCCGCATCGGCCTGCTCGACATCCCGCGGGCCATCGAGGACGCGCTCGGCCGGCTGGCGGGCGCTCCGGGCGGCACCCGCGAGGCCCTGCTGGACGCCGACGCCGCCGCCCGGCGCGTCGTGCTGGAACGCCACGGTCGCTGACCGGGCCGGCGCCCCGCCCGCTGCGGACGGGCCGGCCCCGGAGGTAAGTTCCCCCGCATGCTGGTCTACGTCGCCCCGATCATCGTCTTCGGGCTCGTGGTCTTCGTCCACGAGCTCGGCCACTTCCTCGCCGCGAAGCTCACCGGCGTCTACGCGCCGCGCTTCTCGATCGGCTTCGGGCCCGCGCTGCTGAAGAAGCGCGTCGGCGAGACGGAGTACGTGCTCGCCGCGCTCCCGCTCGGCGGCTATGTCCGCATGGCGTCTCGCGAGGACGAGAGCACTATGGCCGTCCTCGAGGGCGGCCCCGAGGAGCGCCGCCCCGACGCCCTGCCGACGACCGGCGGGAACGCGGCCGGCCGCGCGGTGGACGACCACACCGGCGACGTGCACCGCGGCAGGGACTGGGACCCGGAGGCGCTGGCGCCGTTCGGGCCCAAGCCGGTACCCGAGCACCGCTGGTTCGAGTCGAAGGGGCTGGCCGCACGGCTCTTCATCCTCCTCGCGGGCGTGACGATGAACGCCGTGCTGGCCTTCGTCGTCTACGCCGGGAGCTACGCCGCCTGGGGCCGTGCCTACGTGCCGGCCGTCATCGACTCGGTGGTGGCTGGACGCCCGGCCGCCGCCGCGGGGCTGCAGCGCGGGGACAGCATCTTCGCCGTGGACGGCACGCCCGTGCGCACCTGGAGCGAGGTGGTGGAGCGCGTGAGCGCCGTGACGACGCGCGCCGTGGTCCTCGACGTCTCGCGCGGCGGCGCGCCCCAGCGACTGACCGTGACGCCGCGAGCGGAGGAGGCGACCGATCCGGTGACCAACGAGCGCCGGCGCGTGGGCCGCATCGGCGTCATGCCGCGCGACAGCATCGCCCGCGAGCCGGTGGACTTCGGCACGGCGCTGCGGGAGGGCGCGATCGAGACGCGCTACGCGGCGACGTCGGTGGTGGGCGTGGTGCGCGGGCTCTTCACGCGCGACGTCGCCGTCTCCAACCTGGGCGGTCCGATCGCGATCGCCCGCACCTCGGTGCAGGCGGCGCGGCTGGGGCTGGAGTCGCTGCTGCGGCTGCTCGCCTTCCTCAGCATCAACATCGCGGTGCTCAACCTGCTGCCGATCCCGGTGCTCGACGGCGGGCAGGTCCTCATCAACGTCGCCGAGACGATCAAGGGCGGCGCGTTCAGCGTGCGGACGCGCGAGAACATCCTCCGCGTCGGGCTCGTCGCCATCGGCCTGCTGTTCGTGACCGTGATGTGGAACGACCTGGCGCGGCTCGCGCGGGACCTCCTCCGCTGACCGGCCGCGCGTCGTTCCTCGCCCGCAGGCGCACGGCGATCGCGGCGCTCGTCCTGGCCGCGACGGCGGGCGCCTGCCGCTCCGTGCGACCCGTGGCGCCGGCGCGCGTGGACAGCGCCGCCGCGCCCGCGGACTCGACGCGCCCGGACGGCAGCGCGCGCGCGCTTCCCGATCCAAGCACCGCGGTGCGGTTCGAGATCGTGGCCGTCGGCGACAGCACCTTCCAGCTGCTCGCGCCCGACCCGAGCTGGCTGCGCGAAGGCATGATGGGCATCGTCGTCGATCCGCGGCGGCGCGACGTGCTGGTGGCGCGCTTCTCCCTGCTCGCGCTGCGCGCGGACACCGCGGACGCGCTGGTGACGGGACAGACGATGCGCGTCAGCACGGACCACGTCGCGCTGATCGCGCGCCCGCCGGTGGTACAGACGCCGATCGTGCGGCGCATCGAGCGGCGGCGCTTCTGGACCGGCGCGATCGTCGGCGGGGCGCTCGGGCTGATCGTCGGGATCCTGCTCGACTAGCGGGCCGCCCGGCGGCGCGGCCGCTCAGTCGCAGATCAGCCGGATCGGGAGCCGGGTCGGCGTGCCCGCGCCGACGCGCACGCTGTCGCGGTACTCCGCGCACAGGCTCGCCTGCACGACCACGCGATACCAGCCCTCCGCGAGGACGAGCGGCGCCGCCAGCGGCAGCGCGCCCTCACGCGCCGCGCCGCCACGCGACGGCGCGATCGTGAAGTGCGCGCGCGACGGCCGCACGTCGAGCGACAGCTCGCCGCACGGGACCGGGCGCAGCGCCACCGTCTCGATCTCACCCGGCAGCAGCTCGACCTTGCGCACGTCGGTCGCGCTGGCGCAGCCGTCGAGCGAGCGGAGGATGCCGCGGACGACGTGCGTGCCCGGCGGGATGGAATCGACGCGCAGCGTCCCGGCCGGCAGCTTGCGCCCGTCGACGCTGACCGCCGTCCCGGCCGGCGCCTGGATGTCGAGCGTCGCGACGGTGGGCACGAGCGGCGTCAGGGAGTCGGTCCCCGCGGCCGGCACCGAGTCCATCGAGGCCGCGGGCGCGGTCGTCGTGTCCACGCGCGCGGCGACGCCGGGCGCGAGCCGGGCGCGGGTGTTCGCGGCACCGTCCGAGAGGGCGAGCCAGGCGCCTGCCGCCGCCAGGACTCCGCCGCCGACGAGGAGCGCCGCGGCGCGATGCCGCCGGGCGGGCGCGCGGCGGCCCGCGGGGAGCGCCGGCACCGCGACCGTCATCGCCTCGGCCCCGTGCAGCCGCAGGGCGGCCAGGGCGTCGGCCAGCTCGGAGGCGGACTGGAAGCGATCGGCCGCGTCCTTGGCGAGGCAGCGCAGCAGCACCGCCTCGAAGGCGGCCGAGAGGTGCGGGGCGCGCTCGCGGGGACCCGGCGGCGGCGTCTCGACGTGCTGCCGCATCACGTCGTACCAGTCGTCGCCGGCGAAGGGCAGGGTGCCCGTCGCGGCCTGGAAGAGCGTGACGCCGAGCGCGTAGATGTCGCTGCGCCCATCGAGCGGCAGCCCGCGCGCCTGCTCCGGCGAGAAGTAGCTCGGCGTGCCGAGGACCACCTGCCGGCTGACCGAGGAGGTCGTCGCGTCGACCGCCCGGGCGATGCCGAAGTCGGTCACCATCGCCCGCCCGTCGGCCGCGAACAGCACGTTGTCGGGCTTCACGTCCCGGTGGACGACGCCGCGCTCGTGCGCGTGGGCGAGCCCGCGGGCCACGTCCTCGCCGACCCGCGCGAGCTCGGCCTCGGGCAGGGCGCCGCGCTCCGTCAGCCGCCGCTCGAGCGAGCTGGGGAGGAAGTCCATGACGAGGTAGGGCGTCCCGCGCGGCGCGTCGTCGAACGGCTCGTCGAGGCGGCCCACGTTGAGGACCGTGACGATGTTCGGGTGCCGGAGCTTGGCCGCCGTGCTGGCCTCGCGGCGGAAGCGCTCGACGGTCTCCGGCTCCGCCGCCAGGTCGGGCTTCAGGACCTTGAGCGCGACGTCCAGCTCGAGCTCGGGGTCGAACGCCCGGTAGACGCGGGCGAACCCTCCGGCGCCGACGACGCGGCGCACCCGGTAGCGCCCGAGGGGGCGCTCGACGAGCGCGTCGAGGGGGTCGCCGGCCGCGACCTCCCGGAAGGCGGGGTCGTGCGCGGCGTCGGCTGGAGGCGAATCCGGCGTGCGGGAGTCGGGCAAGCGCGGAGCGGGCGCGGACGTGGGAGCGGAGGGGGCGTCGTCGGAGGCCCCGGACGGCGGACCGGGCCTCGGACGGGCGATTCCGGTCACGGCAGGGACGTCCCGGCGCGGGCGCGAGCCTTTACAGCCCCCGTCCGGTCCGATAAGTTGGTGTGCTTACGACTGTTGCGCGGCACGCGCGCCTGGACGTGCGGAGAATATACCATCATGGCTTTCGACAAGGCACCGACGATCAGCAAGTACCAGACGCACGACTCGGACACCGGGTCGGCGCGCGTCCAGATCGCAGTCCTGACGGACCGCATCAACTACCTGACGGAGCACTTCCGGACGCACCACAAGGACCATCACGGCCGCCTCGGGCTGCTGAAGATGGTGGGCAAGCGTCGCCGTCTCCTCACGTACATGAAGCGGACGGACGTGACGGGCTACCGCCAGATCGTGCAGGAGCTCGGACTCCGGCACTGAGTCGTACCCCCAGGCGCGTGGACGCGCGGGCGCAGCATTTGCCGCCCGCGCGTTTTGCGTTCCGGCGGGTCGATTCTCCTGCGCGGCCGGGGAGCGCGGCCGCATCTCTCAGGCGCGTCAACGATACGCGCCGCCGCCGGCGTCCGACATGCGGACCCGGCGCCCACAGCTACAAAGCGATCAAGCAATGATGCAACGCGTGGAGCGTACGTTCGCCGGACGCAAGCTGGTCATCGAGACCGGCCGCATGGCGAAGCAGGCCGCCGGCTCGGCCCTGGTGCAGTTCGGCGAGACCATGGTGCTCGCCGCCGTCACGGTGAGCGACAGCCAGAGCCCGCTGCCGTTCTTCCCCCTCACGGTCGAGTACCGCGAGAAGACGTACGCCGCCGGCAAGATCCCGGGCGGCTTCATCAAGCGCGAGGGGCGCCCGCACGACAACGAGATCCTGTCGGCGCGCATCATCGACCGCTCGATCCGCCCGCTGTTCCCCGAGGGCTTCAAGAACGAGGTCCAGGTCTTCGTCTACGTCATCTCCGCCGACCAGGAGAACGACGCCGACGTGCTCGCGCTGGTCGCGGCCTCGTTCGCGATCAACGCCTCGAAGATCCCGTTCATGGGCCCGATCGCCGGCGTGCGCGTCGGCCGCGTGCAGGAGAACTGGATCCTCAACCCGACGTTCCAGCAGCTCCAGTACAGCGATCTGGAGCTGGTCGTCGCCGGCTCGCAGGACTCGATCGTGATGGTCGAGGGCGGCGCGCTCGAGGTGAGCGAGGAGGACGTCGTCGGTGCGCTCGGCATCGCGCACAACGGCATTCGCGAGCTCATCGCCGCGCAGGAGGAGCTGCTCGCCAAGATCGAGCGCCCCGCGAAGATGGCGTGGACGAAGGCCGAGATCCCGGAGCCGGTGCAGGCCCGCGTGAAGGAGCTCGCCGAGGGCAAGATCCTCGAGGCGATCAACCAGGCGGACAAGCACACGCGCGTGCAGGCCGTCGAGGCGGTGAAGAAGGCGGTCAAGGAGCAGCTGCTGCCCGAGTTCCCGGACAACAGCAAGGACTTCGGCAGCATCCTCGGGGACCTCGAGTATGACGCGCTGCGCGGCCAGGTGCTGAGCACCGGCCTGCGCGTCGACGGCCGCAAGCCGAACGAGGTGCGCGCGATCACGATCGACAACGGCGTGCTCCCGCGCGCGCACGGCTCGTCGCTCTTCACGCGCGGCCAGACGCAGGCGCTCGTCGCCGTGACGCTGGGCACCGCGAACGACGTGCAGCGCCTCGACTCGATCGACGAGCCGGGCGAGACGACGAAGTCGTTCATGCTGCACTACAACTTCCCGCCGTTCTCGACGGGCGAGGTGCGCCCGGTGCGCGGCACGAGCCGCCGCGAGATCGGCCACGGCAACCTGGCCGAGCGCGCGCTGCAGGGCGTGCTGCCGGCGTTCGAGGAGTTCCCGTACACGATCCGCATCGTGTCCGACATCCTCGAGTCGAACGGCTCGTCGTCGATGGCGTCGGTGTGCGGCGGCTCGCTCGCCCTCTACGACGCCGGCGTGCCGATGCAGGCCGCGGTCGCGGGCGTCGCGATGGGGCTGATCAAGGAGGGCGACAAGTACGCCATCCTGACGGACATCCTCGGCACCGAGGACCACCTCGGCGACATGGACTTCAAGGTCGCCGGCACGGAGCGCGGCATCACGTCCATCCAGATGGACATCAAGATCCAGGGGCTCGACCTCCGGATCATGACCGAGGCGCTCGCGCAGGCCAAGGAAGGCCGCCTGCACATCCTCGGCGAGATGGCGAAGGCGCTCCCCGCGCCGCGCACGGACCTGTCGCCGTACGCGCCGCGCATCGTCACGATCCAGATCAGCCCCGAGAAGATCGGCGACCTGATCGGCCCGAAGGGCAAGACGATCCGTGGCATCCAGGAGGAGACGAAGTCCGAGGTCACGGTCGACGACACGGGTCTCGTCACCATCGCCGCCGTCGGCGGCGAGGCGATGGAGCGCGCGCGCCAGATGGTCATGGCGATCACCGCGGAGCCGATCGTCGGCGAGATCTACGAGGGCACGGTCAAGAGCACGACCGCGTTCGGCGCCTTCGTCGAGATCATGCCGGGCACCGAGGCGCTGCTCCACATCTCCGAGATGAAGCACGCGCGCGTCGAGAAGACCGAGGACGTGGTCAAGAAGGGCGACCGCGTGAAGGTCAAGCTCATCGACCGCGACGAGCGTGGCCGCCTGCGCCTGTCCATGAAGGCGCTGGAGCCGAAGCCCGAGGGCACGCCCGAGGCGGCCGAGGGCAACGGCAGCGGCGAGGGTGGTGAGGGTGGCGGCGAGGGCGAGCGTCCGCGGCGCGAGCCGCGCGGCGACCGTCCGCCGCGCGCCGGCGCCGGTGCGGGCGACCGCCCGCGTCGCGGGGGGCGCGACCGCGAGTGACGACGTCGACGGTGAGTCCGGCCTCGGCGTTCGCCGAGGTCGGGCCGCGCCGCACGACGCTCGACAACGGACTGACCGTACTCTCGGAGCACATCCCGGGAGTACGGTCGGTCGCGTTCGGGGCGTTCGTGCTGGCCGGCTCGATCCACGAGCGGCGCGAGACGATGGGCGTCTCGCACCTGCTCGAGCACATGGTGTTCAAGGGCACGCCCACGCGATCGGCGAAGCAGCTGTCGCTCGAGATCGAGACGCTCGGCGGCTCGCTCGACGCCTACACCACGCGCGAGTACACGTCGTACCAGGCGCGCGTGCTGGCCGAGCACCTCGACATCGCGGCGGACGTGATCGGGGACCTCGTGTTCCGGCCGCTGCTGCGTGACGACGACCTGAAGCTCGAGCGCAACGTCATCCTGGAGGAGATCGGGATGATGGAGGACACGCCGGACGACCTCGTGTTCGAGCTGCACAACGCGCTGATGTGGGGCGAGCATCCATACGGCTACTCGATCCTCGGCACGCGCGAGACGGTGGGCGCACTCGACACGGGCGCGCTGCGCGCGCTGCATGCGCGCGCGTACCATCCCGGCCGCGTGGTGGTGGCGGCGTCGGGGCTGGTGGATCACGACGCGCTGGTGGACGCGCTCGTGCGCACCGGCTGGGGCGCGCTGACGCCCGGGGACGCGACGCCGCTGGCGACGCACGTCCCGACGGCGTCCGCGCCGGCGTACGCGCACCACACCGACAAGGAGCTGACGCAGACGCACGTCGTCTTCGGCGCGCCGATGCCGAAGCATGCGGACCCGCGCCGGTACGCGCTGTCGCTGGTGAGCATGGTGCTGGGCGGCGGCATGAGCTCGCGCCTCTTCCAGCGCGTGCGCGAGGAGCTCGGGCTCGCGTACGCGGTGCACACCTTCCAGTCGTTCCACCACGACGTCGGCATGCAGGGCGTCTACGTCGCGTCGGCGCCTGAGACGGCGCGGAAGGCGGCGGACGCGATCCGCGGCGAGCTGGCGCGCCTCGTGGACGAGGGGCTCCCCGCCGACGAGCTGGCGGCCGCCCGGCGCCAGCTGAAGGGCCAGGTCACGCTGTCGATGGAGAGCGTGACGAACCGGATGTACCGCGCGGCGGGGCAGGTGCTCTACGACGAGCCGTTCCGGCCGCTCGACGAGGTCCTGGCGCGCATCGACGCGATCGACGAGGCGGAGGTGCTGGCCGTCTCGCGCGAGTTCTTCGCGCCCGAGATCCACACGGTCCTCAGCCTCGGTCCGAAGGCCGTCGGCTGAGGACGCGGGGCGGCGCCCCGCTTTCGTTCACCCCTCGTGCATTTGGGGCGCCGCCGACGCAGATTTCCGCGCGGCGCGCGCCCCGGAGTCCCAGCCCGCTCGCGCCCCGGCCGGGCCCGCGCGCTCGACGCGCGGCCCGCGCCCGCCTCCATCCCCTCTCGTCTGCCTCGCTGCCATGAAGATCGGCGTTCCCAAAGAGATCAAGACCAACGAGAACCGCGTCGCGCTGGTCCCCGCGGGCGCGGAGGCGCTCGTCGCCGCCGGCCACACCGTCGTCGTCGAGACGGGCGCCGGTGATGGCAGCGGCTTCACGGACGCGGACTACACGGCCGTCGGCGCCCAGATCGCGCCCGACGCCGACGCGACGTGGGCCGCGGCCGAGATGATCCTGAAGGTCAAGGAGCCGATCGAGCCGGAGTGGAAGCGGATCAAGAAGGGGCAGACGCTCTTCACGTACTTCCACTTCGCGGCCGACGAGAAGCTGACGCGGGCGCACCTGGACAGCGGCGCGACGTGCATCGCCTACGAGACGGTGGAGCTGCCGTCGCGCGAGCTGCCGCTGCTGACGCCCATGTCCGAGGTGGCGGGGCGCATGGCGGTGCAGGAGGGGGCGAAGTACCTGGAGAAGCTGTACGGCGGCCGCGGCGTGCTGCTGGGCGGCGTCCCGGGCGTGGCGCCGGCCAAGGTCGTGATCCTGGGCGGCGGCATCGTCGGCATCAACGCGGCGAAGATGGCCGCGGGCCTGGGCGCGAAGGTCGTCCTCCTGGACATCAACCTCGATCGCCTGCGCTACCTGTCGGACGTCATGCCGGCCAACGTCCAGCTGATCTACTCGAACCACCAGAACATCCGCGAGCAGATCTCGACGGCGGACCTGGTGGTCGGCGCGGTGCTGATCCCCGGCGCCAAGGCCCCGAAGCTGGTGAAGCGCGAGGACCTGAAGCTGATGCGCCCGGGCGCGGTGATCGTGGACGTGGCGGTCGACCAGGGCGGCTGCATCGAGACGATCAAGCCGACGACGCACGAGAACCCGACCTACACGATCGACGGGATCATCCACTACGGCGTCGCGAACATGCCGGGGGGCGTGCCGCGCACCTCGACGCTGGCGCTCACGAACGCCACGCTGCCGTACGTGCTGCAGCTGGCGAACAAGGGGTGGCGCCGGGCGCTGCGCGAGAACCCCGCGCTGCTCAAGGGCCTCAACGTGGTGGACGGCCGCGTGACCTACGCCGGCGTCGCCGAGGCGTTCGGGCTGGAGGCCGTGGACCCGGCCGAGGCGCTGGCCGAGCCGGCGCTGGTCTGAGCGTCGGAACGGGCGTCCCGCGGCCTCGGGCCTGCATGGGAGTCGACGGGGGGTGCGGCGGTTGCCGCGCCCCCCGTCGCGCGTCGTGGGAGGGTCGCGCTCCCGGGCCGCGCGGCGCGCGATCCGACGACCGCGAGCACGCGGCGTAGGTCACGTCGCGGCGCGGACTTTCGCTTGAAGCAGTGGGGGGCGCCGGCTAGGTTACGCGCGGCGGCCACCCCCCGTCCCAGCAGGGGCCGCACGCGTTCGCCGAACGGCCGCGTTGCCGGCCGTTCGGCCGTCCGTGCGTCGCGGCCCGACGCCTCGCAAGTCCACCGACCTCGTTGATGCGCTGGCCTTTCAAGAGAGCGGGTTCGCTGTTCCCCGCCAACGCGATCGCCGTCGATCTCGGCACCGCGAACACGCTGATCTACGTCAAGGGCGAGGGGATCGTCCTCAACGAGCCGTCGGTCGTCGCGATCGACCGCGAGACGAAGAAGATCCGGGGCGTCGGCCTCGAGGCCAAGCGCATGCTCGGTCGCACCCCGGAGAGCATCATCGCCGTACGGCCGATGAAGGACGGCGTGATCGCCGACTTCGACGTCACGGAGAAGATGCTCCGCTACTTCCTGACGCTCGTCATCGACAAGCACGTCTTCAAGGTGAAGCCGCGCGTGATCGTGTGCGTGCCGTCGGGGATCACCGAGGTGGAGAAGCGCGCCGTGCGCGACTCCGCGATGGGCGCCGGCGCGAAGGAGGTCTTCATGGTCTCCGAGCCGATGGCCGCCGCGATCGGCGTCGGCCTGCCGGTCGAGAGCCCGACGGGCAACATGGTGATCGACATCGGCGGCGGCACGACGGAGATCGCCGTCATCGCGCTCGCCGGCATCGTCAGCGACACGTCGATCCGCACCGGTGGCGACGAGCTGGACATCGCGATCGTCCAGTTCATGCGCAAGAACTACAACCTGCTGATCGGCGAGCCGACGGCGGAGCAGATCAAGATCACGATCGGCTCGGCCTACCCGATCGGCGACGAGCGCGAGATGGAGGTCAAGGGCCGCGACCTCGTCTCGGGCATCCCGAAGACGGTGCGCGTGCACAGCAGCGAGATCCGCGAGGCGATCCAGGAGCCGGTGCAGCAGATCGTCGACGCCGTGCGCCGCGCGCTCGAGATCACGCCGCCCGAGCTGGCGTCCGACATCGTCGACCGCGGCATCGTGATGACGGGCGGCGGGGCGCTGATCCGCGGGCTCGATCACATGCTGAGCCAGGAGACGGGCCTCCCCATCCACGTGGACGAGGATCCGCTGACGTGCGTCGTGCGCGGCACCGGCAAGATCCTCGACGACGAGGAGAAGTACTGGTCCGTCCTCACCACCTGAGCCAGCGAGGCCGGGCCGTGGCACGCGGCGCACGCGCCAGCAGCACCGTCGTCGACACGACGCTGCTGGGCATCTGCCTCCTCTCGTCGCTCGTCCTCGTGTTCCTTCCGGGGACGCTGCGCGACCGGGCGGCGGGCGCGCTGCGCCGGTCGGTGGTCTCGCCGCTGGCCGAGCTGCAGCGGCGCGCGGAGCTGAGCCGCGCGGCGTTCGTCAGCTACGACACGCGCATGACGGCGCGCGGCGGCACCGCGCGCGCGGTGGCCGAGGCGGAGTCGCTGCGCTCCGAGAACGAGCACCTGCGCAAGCTGCTCGGGCTCGCGCGCCGACTCGGCTGGGGCTTCGTGACCGCCGAGGCGATCCCGAACCAGCTCACGGGTGAGCTGATCCAGACGCAGATCCTGCGCACGTTCATGGTGACCGCCGGCGGGCGCGCGGGCGTCCAGCCGTTCACGCCGGTGGTGACGGCGGAGGGGCTCGTGGGGATGGTACAGGAGGTCGACCCGGCGATGAGCCTCGCGATCTCGTACCTGCACGAGGACTTCCGCGTCAGCGCGATGACCACGGACGCGTCGGCGTTCGGGATCGTGCAGCCGCACCTCGGGCGCGGGCCGGAGCGCGGCCTGCTGGAGCTGCGCGGCGTGCCGTTCCGCAGCCAGCTCAAGGCCGGCACGCTGCTCGTCAGCTCGGGGCTGGGCGCGACGTATCCGCGCGGCATCGCCATCGGCACCGTGCTGCGCGAGGTGCAGACGCCCGAGAAGTGGGCGCGGACCTACCTGCTGCAGCCGGTGGTGCCGCTCGCGTCGGTCGGCCCGGTGCTGCTGCTGACCAAGCCGCGCGCGAACGCGGGCGTCGACAGCGTGTGGACCACGGTGCAGGCGTCCGACTCCGCGGCCCGCGCCGCGGCGGCGGCCGGCGACTCGATCGTGCGCGCGACGCTGCTGCGCGAGGCGGCCGCGCGCCGTGCGGCCTTCGACACGTCGGCGCCCGTCGACTCGACGCGCCCCGACTCCCTGCGAACGGACAGCGCGGCTGCGCCCGCGCCGACCGCCCCGCCCACAACGCCGCCGGCCACGGCGCCCTCCACGCCGCCCGTGTCGCGTCCGACGGTCCCCGCGGCCACGCCCACGACCGGCGCGCCGGCCACGGGCGCCACGACGACCCCGCCGCGCCCGCGGCCGGTCGTGCGCGACTCGGCCGCGCGTCCCGCGACGCCGCGGCCGGCCACCACGACGCCCCCACGGCCGCGCGCCGACACCGGCACGCGGGCGCCCGCGCCCCGGCCCACCGTGCCGGCCCCCGCCGGGGGCGCGGCGCGCCCATGAGCCTCGTCGGATTCCTGCGCGTCACCTTCGCGGTGACGCTGCTCGTCCTGCTCCACTTCACGCTGCGCCCGCTGCTCGGCTGGCGCGCGCCCATCGACTTCCTGGTCATCGCCGCGCTGCTGGCGGCGGTGCGGCTGCGCCCGGGCGTGGCGGCGGTCGTCGGGCTGCTGCTGGGGCTCGCCGCGGACGCGCTGACGCCGAGCGCGTTCGGCAGCGGAGCGCTGGCGCTGAGCGCGGTCGCCTTCCTGGCGTCGTGGCTGAAGGCGGTGTTCTTCGCCGACAACCTGGCGCTGAGCCTGCTGTTCTTCTTCGGCGGGAAGTGGACCTTCGACCTGCTGTATCTGGTAGCAGAGCGTCGGGTGCGTGGCACCGAGCTGGCGATGCAGCTGATGATGTGGTCGCCGCTCGCCGCCACGGTCACCGCCTTCGCCGGGATCGTCCTGCTGCTCGTGCTGCGGCCGGTCCTCGGGCGTTCCTCGGCCTGATCCCCGGCCGCCGCCGGATCCTCGCGTGAGCTTCCATCCCAACGACGTCGCCCGCCGGTCGCGCATCGCGCGGCTGCTGCTCGTCGTCGCGTTCGCCCTGCTGGGCAGCGGATTCTACCGCGCGCAGGTGCTGCAGCACTCCGAGTGGGTGGTGCAGGCGGAGGACAACCGGCTGCGCGAGGTCCCGCTGCCGGCGCCGCGCGGGATCATCTACGATCGCACGGGCAAGGTCATCGCGGAGAACCTCCCCGGCTACACCGTGTCGATCGTCGCCACGTCGCCGGACTCGCTGCGCGCGGCGCTGCGGCGGCTCAACGAGATCATCCCGTACAGCGAGGAGGACGTCGAGACCGCGGTGCGCCGGTACAACCGCGCGCCGACCCGTCCGGCCGTCATCCTCGCCGACGCGAACTTCCAGCAGGTGTCGGTGCTCGAGGAGCACCGCACGGAGTTCCCTGCGCTCATCATCCAGAGCGCGCCCAAGCGCTGGTACCCGGACAGCTCCGTGGTCGCCGCGTTCGTCGGCTACACGGGCGAGATCTCCGAGACCGAGCTCGCGACCGACCGCTTCCGCGAGTACAAGGCGGGCATGCGGATCGGCAAGCAGGGGATCGAGCGGCAGTACGAGAGCAACCTGCGCGGCCAGGAGGGCTACCGCTTCGTCGAGGTGGACGCGCGCGGCCGCGTGGTGCGCGAGGCGGGGCAGGCGCGCGCCGACCAGGAGCCGGTGCCGGGCCCGGACCTGCACACGTACATCGACCTGGACCTGCAGCGCTTCACGTCGCAGCTGTTCGGCGATACGGTGCTGGGCGCGGCGGTCGCGATCGACCCGAAGACGGGCGGCGTGCTCGCGCTCCACAGCGCGCCCACGTACAACCCGAACCGCTTCACCGGCGGCATCCCGAAGAGCTACTACGACTCGCTGAACAACGACCCGCGGCGCCCGCTGTACAACAAGGCGATCCAGGGCCGCTACCCGCCCGCGTCGACGTTCAAGCTGGCGACGTCGGTCATCGCGCTGCAGAAGGGGCTCGTCCACCTGGACGACCGCATGAGCGTGCCCTGCACGGGCGGCTACTGGTACGGCCGCTACTGGCGCTGCTGGGACAAGAAGGGGCACGGCAACGTGACGCTCGCGCAGGCGATCGAGAAGTCGTGCGACGTCTACTTCTACCAGCTCGGCATGCGGCTGTCGCTCGACACCCTGGTGGCGGGCGGCGTGCGCCTCGGCTTCACGGAGCGCAGCGACATCGACCTGCCGAACGAGACGAAGCCCGAGTTCCCGACCGGCACGGAGTACTTCCGCAAGAAGTTCCCGCGCGGGTACGTGAAGAACTCCGAGGCGCTGAACCTCTCGATCGGCCAGGGCGTCGACGCGCAGACGGTCATCAACATGGCCAAGTTCTACACGGCGCTCGCCAACGGCGGCATCGTGTCGCGGCCGTCGCTCGCGCGGCGGCCGACCAAGCAGGAGCGGATCTTCACCCTCAAGCCCGAGGAGCTGGCCGGCATCCGCACGGCGCTCGCGGGCGTGGTGTCGTCGCGCGGCACGGCCGGCAGCGCGGCGCTGCAGAACGTCACGATCGCCGGCAAGACGGGCACCGCCCAGGCGCCGCCGTATCCGGACCACGCCTGGTTCGTGGGCTTCGCGCCGGCCGAGGACCCGAAGATCGTCGTGGCGACCTTCATCGAGTTCGGTGAGCACGGCTACGCGGCCGCGCGCCTGGCCTCGAAGATCATCGAGCGCTACCTGAAGAAGCCGACCATCGCGCCGCCGATGACCGACGATCTGTCGGGGGCGCGCACGGTCGCCGCCTCCGAGGCGCCGCCGACGCCGGCCGCGGCTCCCGCGGCGGCCCCGGCGAGTGCGCCGGCCGGCGGCGCGGCCACCTCGCCGCGAGGGCAGCGATGAGGCGTGGGATCGCCTTCGACTGGCCGCTGATCACGATCGCGCTGCTCCTGTCGCTCTACGGCATCGCGATGGTCTACTCGGCCGGCCAGGTGGACGTCGGCACGACGTACGTCACCGGCGCGTGGCTGCGGCAGGGCGCGTGGTTCCTGCTGGCCGTGGGCATGGCGCTGTTCGTCAGCCGCGGCTCCGCGCGCTTCATCGAGTGGGTGGCGTGGCCCGCCTACCTGCTGACGCTCGTGCTCCTGGTGGTCACGCTGGTGTTCGGCTCGGGCGCCGGCACCGCGGCCAGCGTGAAGGGGTGGCTCACCATCGGCGGCGTGCGACTCGGCCAGCCGGCGGAGCTGGCGAAGCCGGTCACCGCGCTGATGCTCGCGCGCGTGCTCACGCAGCGCCGCGAGGAGCCCAAGTCGCTGCTCGACCTGTGGCAGCCGGTGCTGGTGGTCGCGGTGCCGTGGGTGCTCATCATGCTGCAGCCGGACCTCGGGTCGGGGCTGGCGTTCATCGGCATCCTGTTCGCGATGCTGTTCTGGGCCGGCGTGCCCTGGCAGATGCTGGCGCTGCTCGCGAGCCCCGCGGTGAGCCTCGTGCTCTCGTTCAACACGGCGCTGTGGGGCGCCTGGTTCCTGCTCCTCGTGGCGCTCGTCGTCTGGTACAAGCCGTACCTGGCGGAGGGGATCACGCTCGTCGTCGCGAACGTCGTGATGGGCGTGCTGGCGCCGTTGCTCTGGGACGCGCTGAAGCCGTACCAGCAGCGCCGCCTGCTCGTGTTCCTCGACCCGATGAACGACCCGCGGGCGTCGGGCTACCACGTCATCCAGTCGCAGGTCGCGATCGGCTCGGGCGGCTGGTTCGGGAAGGGGTGGACGCTCGGGACGCAGAAGCGGCTCGCGTTCCTGCCGGCCCAGCACACGGACTTCATCTTCGCCGTCGTCGGCGAGGAGATGGGCTTCATCGGCGTGTGCGTGGCGCTCGTGCTCTTCCTCGCGCTGCTGCTGCGGTGCACGCGGATCGCCACGCGCGCGACCGACGCGTTCAGCAGCCTGGCGGCGTTCGGGCTGCTCGCGAGCTGGTTCGTGCACGTCATCGTGAACATCGGGATGACGCTGAACCTGATGCCGATCACGGGCATCCCGCTGCCGTTCTTCAGCTATGGCGGATCGTTCATGCTGATCAGCTGGCTGGCGATCGGCGTGCTGGCGCGCTTCTCGGCCGAGGGGCGCGGGCGGGGCGAGCACCTCGCGGTCTGAGCGGGCGCCGCAGCGGCGCTGAGCCGGCCACGGCGCCGCACCGGAGCGGCGCCGGTCGTGCATGGGTGGGCGCGGACTGGCCGGACGGCCAGCGATCACTTGCTCAGGCTGCCCGCTCTGCCGACATTTCGCCGCTATGGCCTGGTTCCGTAAAGAGCGCAAGCCGCGCGTCCCGCGCCGCGAGCGCCTCGAGATCCCGCCGGACGCCTGGGAGAAGTGCGAGGCGTGCGGGCACACCGACATCCGGGAGAAGTTCGCCCGGAACCTCAACGTGTGCCCCGAGTGCGACTATCACCGTCGCATCCGCGCCGTGGAGTACGTCAACATCCTCCTCGACGAGGACTGGGAGGAGACGGAGGACGGCCTCCGCTCCGCCGATCCCCTCGGCTTCCCGGAGTACGCCGCGCGCCTGAAGAAGGCGCAGAACAACGCCGGCGACACGGACGCGATCCTCACGGCCAGCGGCACGCTGGGCGGCATCCCCACGAACGTCGGCGTCATGGACTTCGCGTTCATGGGCGGCTCGATGGGCTCCGTGGTGGGCGAGAAGATCGCCCGCGCCGGCCAGCGCTCGCTCGAGAAGAAGCAGCCCTTCATCATCGTGTCGGCGTCGGGCGGCGCGCGCATGCAGGAGGGCGTGCTGTCGCTGATGCAGATGGCCAAGGCGGCGGCCATCCTGTCGCAGCTCGCGGAGCGGCGCATCCCGTACGTCTCGATCCTCACCAACCCCACCACGGGTGGCGTGAGCGCCAGCTACGCGATGCTCGGCGACGCGATCCTGGCCGAGCCGGGCGCGGTGATCGGCTTCGCGGGGCCGCGCGTGATCAAGCAGACGCTCGGGCAGGACCTGCCGGAGGGCTTCCAGACGGCGGAGTTCCTGCTGGAGCACGGGATGCTGGACGCCGTGGTGCACCGGCGCGACCTCAAGGCGACGGTCGGCCAGCTGCTCCGCCACATGACGGGCAAGCCGGCGGCCGCCCCCAGCGCGGCGTCCTGAGCGCCGCCGCCCTGCCGTCCGCCGTGGCGTCGCTCCCCGCCGGCGCCTACCAGGACGCGCTCTCCCGCCTGTTCGCGCGCACGGGCGGCACCAGCCGGTACGGCCTCGATCGCATCCGCGCGCTGCTGCGCGCGCTGGGCGACCCGCACCTCGCCGTGCCGGTCTTCCACGTGGCCGGCACGAACGGGAAGGGGAGCACGGTCGCGACGCTGGAGGCCGTGCTGCGCGCGCGCGGTCATCGCGTCGCGCGCTTCACGTCGCCCCATCTGGTCGACTTCCGCGAGCGCATCGTGGTGCAGGGGCGCCCGATCGAGGAGGCGGCGGTCGTCGACTTCCTCGCGCGCTGGATGCCGACGGCCGAGCGCGTGGGCGCGACCTTCTTCGAGATCACGACGGCGCTCGCGTTCGACCACTTCGCGCGCGCGGGCGTGGACGTCGCGGTCGTGGAGACGGGGCTCGGCGGACGGCTCGACTCGACCAACGTCGTGGAGCCGCTGGTCGCCGGGGTTACGGCGATCGGCCTCGATCACACCGAGCTTCTGGGCGACACGCGCGAGCGCATCGCCGTCGAGAAGGCGGGGATCTACAAGGCGGGCGCGCCCGCCGTCGTGGGCGAGCTCGATCCCGCGATCCGGGCGGTGCTGGTGGGGCGGGCGCAGGCCGCGGGCGCGACGCCCATCCGCGAGGTCGCGGCCGAGTGCACCGTGCGCGACGTCCGCGTGGGGCACGAGGGGACCGCGTTCGAGCTTGAGGCGCCGTTCGGCCGCGCGCGGCTCGTGACGCCGCTGCTCGGCGGCTTCCAGGCGCACAACGTGGCGACGGCCCTGACGATGCTCGACGCGGCGGGACCCGCGTGGCGCGTGACGGCCGCGGAGGCCGCGCCGGCGCTGGCCGACGTGCGCCTGCCGGGCCGCTTCCAGTGGGCCGGCCGCTACCTGTTCGACGTCGCGCACAACCCGGACGGCGCCCGCGTGCTGGCGGCGACGCTCGCCGAGCTGGCGCCGGCGCGCCCGGTGGCGGCCCTCGTCACCGTGCTGGCGGACAAGGACTGGCGCGGCATGCTGCAGGCGCTGGCGCCGGCGGTGGACCACTTCGTCCTCTCGACCGCGCCCACCGCGCCGCCGGGCCGCGTCTGGCATCCCGAGGAGGCGCAGGCCTTCGCCGCCGCGCACGGATGGTCCGCCATGCTGGAGCCGGACTTCGACCAGGCCCTCGCCCGCGCCGAGTCGCTGGGTGAGACGGTGCTGGTCACCGGCTCCTTCCACACGGTCGGCGACGCCATGCTTCGCTTGCAGGTCGATCCGCTGGCCCGATAGCTTTCCCGAATGTCCGCCAAGCCACTCCCCGGGTTCCGCGACTTCTATCCCACGGAACTCGCCGAGCGCGCGCACATCATGCGAGTCTGGCGTGAGGTCGCCCGCCGCTACGCCTTCGTCGAGTACGACGGCCCGCCGCTCGAGCCGCTCGACCTCTACACCCGCAAGAGCGGCGAGGAGATCGTCGGCCAGCTCTACAACTTCACGGACAAGGGCGATCGGCAGGTCTCGCTCCGGCCCGAGATGACGCCGACCTTCGCGCGCATGGTGGCCGCGCGCGCGAACGCGCTCCGCAAGCCGGTGCGCTGGTTCTCGATCCCGCAGCTCTTCCGCTACGAGCGCCAGCAGAAGGGGCGCCTGCGCGAGCACTTCCAGCTGAACGTCGACATCGTCGGCGAGGCGGACGTGACGGCCGACGCCGAGCTGCTGGCGGTCGCGATCGACATGCTGCGCGGCTTCGGGCTGACGCAGCACGACGTCCGCGCGCGCGTCTCCGACCGCCGGCTGCTCTCCGCGCTGCTGGCGCGCGTCGGCGTGACCGAGGAGCAGATGCCCGCGGCGTACGCGGTCATCGACAAGGTCGAGCGCGATCCGCGTGACGTGCTGCTGGAGCGGCTCACGCAGGCCGACATGACCGCCGACGTCGCGGAGCAGGTGCTCGGCTTCGCGCGCCTCGCGACGGTCGAGGAGCTGCGCGCGAGCCACGGCGACGATCCCCGCGTCGCCGAGCAGCTCGACCGCTTCGCGCGGTACACCGCGCACCTCAACGCGCTCGGCGTCGCCGACTGGGTCGTGCTCGACCTGACGATCGTGCGCGGGCTCGCGTACTACACGGGCATCGTCTTCGAGCTCTTCGACCTGCGCGGCGAGTTCCGCGCGATCTGCGGCGGCGGGCGCTACGACACGCTGCTCAACGCGCTCGGCGGCGCGGACCTGCCGGCGCTCGGCTTCGGCATGGGCGACGTGGTGCTCGGCGAGCTGCTGAAGGCGCGCGGGCTGATGCCGTCATCCGATCCGGTGCTCGACTACTGGATCGCGGTCGAGGATCAGGACCTGCTGCCCGTCGCGCAGAGCACCGCATCGCTGCTCCGCCGCCTGGGACACAGCGTCGAGTACCCGCTGCGCGAGCAGGCGCTCACCAAGCAGCTCAAGGCCGCGGTGTCGGCCGGCGCGCGCGAGGCGGTGATCCTGCGGCGCGACGCGCTCGCGGGCCGCGGCGAGGTCGTGCTCCGCTCGCTCACCGACGGCCACGAGGAGTCGCTCGAGCTCGGCCGGTGGCTCGAGGAGCGCATCGCCGCCGCCGGTGGTCCCGGCACGAACGGCGCGCCGCCCACCCCGCCGGTGTTCTGACCGATCGATGCGCGATCTCGCTCCGCACAGCCCCGTCCACCTTTCCGGCGCCCCGGGCGCCCACGCCTGCACGCATGGCTGACGAGAAGAAGCTGACCACCCGCGCGGCGGACTTCAGCGCGTGGTACAACGAGCTGGTGCTCCGCGCCGAGCTGGCCGACTACTCGCCGGTGCGCGGCTGCATGGTGATCCGCCCCAACGGCTACGGCATCTGGGAGCGCATGCAGCGCGCGCTCGACGACATGTTCAAGGCCACGGGCCACGTCAACGCGTACTTCCCGATGTTCATCCCGGAGAGCTTCCTGTCCAAGGAAGCCGAGCACGTCGAGGGCTTCGCGCCCGAGACGGCCGTGGTAACGCACGGCGGCGGGAAGAAGCTCGAGGAGCCGCTCGTCGTACGCCCCACCTCCGAGACGATCATCTACTCGATGTTCGCCAAGTGGGTGCAGAGCTACCGCGACCTGCCGCTGCTCTACAACCAGTGGGCGAACGTCGTCCGGTGGGAGATGCGCACGCGCCTCTTCCTGCGCACGATGGAGTTCCTCTGGCAGGAGGGGCACACGGCGCACGCCACGCACGACGAGGCCGAGGAGGAAGCGCGGAAGATGCTCGGCGTCTACCGCGACTTCATGGAAGGGTGGATCGCGATGCCCGTGATCACCGGGCAGAAGACGGAGAGCGAGAAGTTCGCCGGCGCGCTGCGCACGTACGCGTGCGAGGCGATGATGCAGGACGGCAAGGCGCTGCAGGCCGGCACCTCGCACAACCTCGGGCAGAACTTCGCGAAGGCGTTCGACCTCACGTTCCAGAGCGAGGCGGGCACCATCGAGCACGCGTGGAACACGAGCTGGGGCGTGTCGACGCGCATGGTCGGCGGCCTCGTGATGACGCACGGCGACGACAACGGCCTGATCACGCCGCCGCTGCTGGCGCCGATCGAGCTGGTGATCGTCCCGATCTGGCGCACCGACGAGGAGAAGGCGACGGTGTTCGAGGCCGCGCGCAACCTCAAGCAGTCGCTCGGCGCGTGGGAGCGTCGGGCACCCGCGCGGCTGCGCGTGCACCTGGACGACCGCGAGGGGATCAAGCCGGGCGCGAAGTACTACCACTGGGAGACGCGCGGCATCCCGCTCCGCCTGGAGCTCGGGCCGCGCGACGTCGCCGCCAACCAGTGCGTGCTGGTGCGCCGCGACACGCGCGCGAAGCAGGTCGCGTCGCTCGACACGATCGGCGAGGACGTGGCGGAGCTGCTGATGCGCATGCAGGCCGACCTGCTGACGGCGGCGCGCGAGCGGATGGACGCGCGCACGCACCGCGGCGTGACCTCCTACGACCAGTTCAGGGAGATCATGGACGCGGGCGGCTTCGTGTACGCGGGATGGAACGGCGACCCGGCGAGCGAGGCGCGCGTGAAGGAGGAGACCAAGGCGACGATCCGCGTCATCCCCGACCCGGAGTTCCGCAGCGCCGAGGCACCCACGCGCTGCCTGGTGACCGGCGAGCCGGCGAAGCACGAGGTCCTGTGGGCGAGAGCGTACTGACCGTGGGCAGCGCCACGACGGTGGAGCCGGGCTTCGTCCACGTGGACGGCGTCCTGCACTGCGATGCGATCCCCGCGCCCGTGATCGCCGAGGCGGCCGGCACGCCGACGTACGTGTACAGCGCGGGGCTCATCCGCCAGCAGTACCGGCGGCTGGACGCGGCGTTCGCGCGTGTGCCGCACCGCATCCACTACAGCGTGAAGGCGAACTCGAACCTCGCGGTGCTTCGGCTGCTGCAGGCCGAGGGCGCGGGCGTCGACATCGTGTCCGGCGGTGAGCTGTACCGCGCGCACGAGGCCGGGTTCACCGGCGGCGACGTCGTGTTCAGCGGCGTGGGCAAGCGCGCACGCGAGCTGCACGAGGCGCTTGCCGCCGGCGTCCTGTTCGTGAACGTCGAGAGCGAGGGCGAGCTGCTGCTGCTCGACCAGGTGGCGCGCGAGCGGGGCGTGATCGCGCCGGTGGCGCTGCGGGTGAATCCCGAGGTCGCCGTCGACAACCCGCACGAGTACATCCGCACGGGCGAGAAGGGCCACAAGTTCGGCATCCCGTTCGACGACGTCCCGCGCGTGGCGCGCGAGACGCGCGACCTGCCGAACCTGAAGCTCGTCGGGCTCGACATGCACATCGGGTCGCAGATCTCGTCGTGGGAGCCGTACGACGCGGCGCTGGCGCGGCTGGTGGCGCTGCTGGTGCGCGTGCGCGCCGACGGCGCGCAGGACATCCGCTACCTCGACGTCGGCGGTGGGCTGGCGGTGACGTACGACGAGGAGGCGCCCGCGGACGTGTCGCGCTTCGCGGCCGGCGTGATCGAGGCGACGCGCGGCCTGGACGTGACGCTCGTGTTGGAGCCGGGCCGCTTCCTGGTCGCGGAGTCCGGCATCCTGCTGACCGAGGTGCTCTTCCGGAAGCGCAGCGGCGGCAAGGAGTACGTGATCACCGACGCGGGGATGAACGACCTCCTGCGGCCGTCGCACTACGAGGCATTCCACCGCATCGACGCCGTGAAGCCAACGGGCGAGCGCGTGGTGGCCGACGTCGTGGGCCCGGTGTGCGAGAGCGGCGACTTCCTCGCGCTCGACCGCGATACCGACGACGCGCCGCCGGGCGCGCTGCTCGCGGTGCGCACGACGGGCGCGTACGGCTTCTCGATGGCGTCGAACTACAACTCGCGACCGCGCCCCGCCGAGGTGCTGGTGGACGGCGACCGGTTCGCGATCGTCACGGAGCGCGAGCGCTACGAGGACCTCGTGCGCCAGGAGCGCGCGTCGCTCGACTGGAGGGTCGCATGAGGATCGGGCTGCTCTCCGACACGCACGACCGCATCCCCGCGGTAGCCGAGCTGCTGCGCCGCTTCAAGGCCGGCGGCGTGGAGCTGGTGATGCACGCGGGCGACCACTGCGCGCCATTCTCGATGCTCCCGTTCCGCGAGCTGCAGCTGCCGCTGCTGGGCGTGTTCGGCCGCAACGACGGCGACCGCGACGGCCTGACGGCGATGACGGCGACGCTGCCCGCGGGCGCGGAGCTGTACGAGGCGCCGCACAGCCACGACGTTGGCGGGCACAGCGTGCTGCTGGTGCACGACCTAGCCGAGGCCAACCCGCGCTCGCTCGAGTCGCACCAGGTGATCGTGTACGGCTGCTCGCACCACGCGGAGATGCGCGAGCGCGGCGGGGCGCTGCTGGTGAACCCGGGCGAGGCGTGCGGCTGGCTGCACGGCGTGCCCACCGGCGCGATCCTCGACCTCACCGCGCGGCGCGTGGAGTTCCTGAAGCTCGAAGAGCCCGAGTGGCGCACCTGACCGACATGTCCAGCCGCATCCTGATCATCGACTACGGCTCGCAGTACACGCAGCTCATCGCGCGCCGCGTGCGCGAGGCCCGCGTCTACTCGGAGATCCATCCGCCCACGCGCTCGGTCGAGTGGGTGCGGGAGTGGAACCCGACGGGGATCATCCTGTCGGGCGGGCCGAACTCGGTGTACGGCGAGAACGTCCCGACCGCCGATCCCGCGCTCCTCGACGTCGCGCCCACGCTCGGCGTGTGCTACGGCATGCAGCTCATCTCGCACCTGCTGGGCGGCGAGGTCATTCGCGGCGCGCATCGCGAGTACGGACGCGACGAGGTGATCATCGACGAGGGCGAGGCGCTGTTCGCCGGCTTCACGCCGGGCGAGCGCACGCAGGTGTGGATGAGCCACGGCGACCACGTCGAGAAGGCGCCGCCGGGATTCCGCGTCGTCGCGCACTCCGGGAAGCAGGCCATCGCCGCCATCCGCCACGAGTCGAAGCCGATCCTCGCGGTGCAGTTCCATCCCGAGGTCGCGCACACCCCGCGCGGCTCCGAGATCATCGCGAACTTCCTGTTCGACACCTGCCGCTGCACGCCCGACTGGACCCCGGGCGCGTTCATCGAGGAGGAGGTGGCGAAGATCCGCGCGCAGGTGGGGAACGCGCGCGTGATCTGCGGTCTCTCCGGTGGCGTCGATTCTTCCGTGGCGGCGGCGCTGGTGCACCGCGCGATCGGGGACCAGCTCACCTGCATCTTCGTCGACAACGGGCTGCTGCGGCTGCACGAGCGCGAGCAGGTGGAGCGCACCTTCCGCGCGCACCTCGGCATCGACCTGCGCGTGGTCGACGCGTCGCAGCAGTTCCTGGACGCGCTGGCGGGCGTCGACGATCCGGAGACCAAGCGCAAGCGCATCGGCCACACCTTCATCGACGTCTTCGAGGAGGCGGCGCAGTCGGTGGGCGACGACGTGCGCTTCCTCGTGCAGGGGACGCTCTATCCCGACGTGATCGAGAGCGTGTCGCCGACGGGCGGGCCGAGCGTGACCATCAAGTCGCACCACAATGTCGGCGGCCTCAAGCCGGACATGAAGTTCGCGCTCATCGAGCCGCTGCGCGAGCTGTTCAAGGACGAGGTGCGCAACGTCGGGCGCGAGCTCGGGCTGCCGGAGGAGATGGTCGGCCGGCACCCGTTCCCGGGACCGGGCCTCGGGATCCGCGTCATCAGCGACGTCACGCAGGAGAAGCTCGACGTGCTGCGGCAGGCCGACGCGATCTACCTCGAGGAGATCCGCAGCGCGGGCCTGTACAACGAGATCTGGCAGGCGTTCGCGGTGCTGCTGCCGATCCGCTCCGTGGGCGTGATGGGCGACGAGCGCACGTACGAGAACGTGCTCGCGCTGCGCGCCGTGACCAGCACCGACGGCATGACGGCGGACTGGTTCCACTTCCCGCACGAGGTGCTGGGGCGGATCTCGAACCGGATCATCCGCGAGGTCACCGGCATCAACCGCGTCGTCTACGACGTCAGCTCCAAGCCGCCGGCGACGATCGAGTGGGAATGAGCGCGCGGCGTGAATGACGAAGGGGCCGCCTCGAGTGAGGCGGCCCCTTCGCGTTTCAGACGCCCTTCTCCTTCAGCAGCTCCATGAACTGCGCCGGCTCCGTCAGCGAGAGCAGCCGCGTCGGCACGTCGGGCTCCTTGCTGAACTGCGCGATCTTGCCGAGCACGGGGAGGTACTGGTTCGAGACCTCGAGCGGCGGGGCGACGATCAGGAAGAAGAAGTTGACCGGCTTCTCGTCGATCGCCTTGAAGTCGACGCCGCCCGGCTTCCGGCCGAACGCGACGCGGAGCTTGTTGACGACGAGCGAGCGGCAGTGCGGGATCGCGATCCCGCGGCCGATGCCCGTGGAGCCGAGGTTCTCGCGGCGCTTCAGCATCTTGAAGAGCATCCCCTCGGACTTGTCGTCCAGCTTGAGCAGGGAGATGAGCTCCTTGAGGATGTCGTCCTTCGACGTCCCCTCCAGCTCCAGCTTCACGGCGTCCTCGGAGAAGAACTCGCGCAGTTCCATCGCGGGCCTCGGGCGTATCGATCGACGCGGCGCCCCGGATGGGTCGGCCGCAGGTGGTCCGAAGCTACCCGGGTGGCGATTTCCGGGCAACCCGGCCGGGCTCGCGGGCTAACTCGCTGTAAACGAAAGCGTTGCCGCGAGTTACCGGGCGCCGTTAGCTTTCGGGCATGCCCCGCTTCCCGTTCCCCGTCGCGGCCGACGTGCCGCTCTACCTGGCCCCGATGGCCGGCGTGTCGGAGTCGCCGTTCCGGCGCCTCTGCGCCCACCACGGCGCCGACGTGGTGGTGACGGAGTTCCTCTCGGCCGAGGGCATCCGCCGCGAGAACGAGGCGACGCTGGACAAGCTGCGCTTCGGCCCCGACGAGCGCCCCATCGGCGTGCAGATCTTCGGTGCCGACCCCGCGGCGATGGCGGACGCGGCGGCCCTGGTGACCGACGTCTTCCAGCCCGAGTTCGTCGACATCAACTTCGGCTGCCCGGTCAAGAAGGTCGTCAAGCGGAACGGCGGCTCGGGGTGCCTGAAGGACCTCGACCTGGTGCAGGCGATCATCCGCGCGGTGTCGCGCGCGACGCACCTGCCGGTGACGGTGAAGACGCGCAGCGGCTGGAGCGAGGACACGCGCGACCCGGTGGGAATCGCGCTCCGGATGCAGGACGCCGGCGCGCGCGCCTTCACGCTGCACGCGCGCACGCGGACGCAGATGTACACGGGGCACGCGCGCTGGGAGGAGATCGCCGCGGTCGTCGAGGCGCTGGAGATCCCCGTGATCGGCAACGGCGACATCAAGACGCCCGAGGATGCGCTGCGCATGCTCCGCATGACCAACGCGGCCGGCATCATGATCGGGCGCGGGTCGTACGGGCAGCCGTGGATCTTCGACCAGACGAAGGACCTGCTGGCGGGCCGGCCGATGCGACCGACGCCTGACGTCGAGACGCGGTTCGCCGTCGCGCTGGACCATGCGCGCATGGTGCAGGAGTACGAGGCCGACCCGGTGGGCGCCGCGATCGAGTTCCGGAAGCACCTCGGCTGGTACGCGAAGGGGCTGCCCAACTCGGCCGACCTGCGCCGCAAGCTGCACACGGTGTCGTCGTTCTCCGAAGTCGAGGGGATCTTCCGGGACTACGTGGCGCGCATGCAGCGCGGCGACTTCGCCGAGACGTTCGCGACGCCGGACATCGGTGATGCGGCGGCGGACGCCGGGGTCGAGGAGCCGTGCTGCGAGGACGCGGCGGCGTGACCGGGCGGGGCGCGCACCGGTGAGGCGCGACCGGGCGATGGCGCTGCTGCGGGCCGTCGCCCGCGGCGAGGTCGCGCCGGAGGGCGCGCTGGACCAGCTGGCGCTCGCCCCGTTCGAGGCGGTGGCCGACGCGGCGGGCGACGTCGCCACGCTGGACCACCACCGCGCGCTGCGGCAGGGCGTGCCCGAGGTCGTCTACGGGGCGGGGAAGTCGCCCGCCCAGGCCGTCGCGATCGTCGGGCGGCTGGCGGTGCGTGGCGAGGGCTTCCTGGTGACGCGGGCGGACGACGGGATGCGCGCGGCCCTGCTCGCCGCGTATCCCGCTGCCGTCGAGAACGTCCTCGGCCGGACCGTCCGGCTCGCGCCCGACGAGCCCGTGCGCTCGCACTGCGGGCGCGTCTGCATCGTCACGGCCGGGACCGCCGACCTGCCGGTGGCGGAGGAGTGCGCCGAGACGCTGCGGTCGGCCGGCGTGGTCGCGGATCGCGTCACCGACGTCGGCGTCGCGGGCGTGCACCGGCTGCTCGCGCGTGCGTCCCAGCTGGCGATGGCCGACGTCGTCATCGTGATCGCCGGGATGGACGGTGCGCTCCCGTCGGCGGTCGGGGGCATCGTGCGCGGCGCCGTGATCGCGGTGCCGACGAGCGTCGGCTACGGCGCCAGCTTCGCCGGCCTCGCGCCGCTGCTGACGATGCTGAACTCGTGCGCCGCCGGGATCACGGTCGTGAACATCGACAACGGCTTCGGCGCGGCGATGGCCGCGCTCCGGATCCTGGGCTCCCGCGCGAGCTCGAACGTCACGCCGGACGCATCGTCCAACGCCAAGCCCGGCAACGAGTTCGGCGTCGCGACCTGACCGGATCCGGCACCCGCCGCGGGTTGAATTCGCGTGCGCATCGGCTAGATTCCTTCCCGTAGTTCACGGGGGTGATCTGGCTTCGACGGGGTCAGTGAAGCCGTGGCTGCGCGCCCAGGTCCTCGGGTTCCTGGTAAAACACTCGGGAAAGATCCAACTGCCAACAACAACCTGGCTCTCGCTGCCTAACCCTTAGGGGTTAGCGCGGCAGTGCTCACGAGGAAGCCCGCCCGGGGCGTCGCGTGAGTATCGCAAATCTGGGCTAGCCCGCCGGTGCGTCTGCCGGCGGCGGGCGAAACTCTAGCAGACTCGTCCGGGAGTGGGCCGCCCACTGGCCAGCGACCGGAGACCTCAATCGGTGGGCTACGCGCGTAGACGCTGCAGTCGATCTTTTCTCGGACAGGGGTTCGAATCCCCTCACCTCCACTGACCAAAAAGGGGCGTCGCGCATGCGACGCCCCTTTTGGTCGTTCCGAGCGCGCGCAGCGCGGCGAGGAACCTCGGGTTTTGCGCGCTCAGGACGGCAAACCCGAGATTCCTCGCGGCGCGTTCCGCGCGCTCGGAATGACGGTCAGTCCCCGCGCCGCACGCTCAGCGCCCCCGCCGCCTCGCTGTCGTCCTCGCCCTGCAGCGCCGCGTGCGCCGCCGCCAGCCGCGCGACCGGCACGCGGTACGGCGAGCACGAGACGTAGTCCACGCCGCTGCGGTGGAAGAAGCGCACCGAGCGCGGCTCGCCACCGTGCTCGCCGCACACGCCCACCTTGAGGTCGGGGCGCGTCGAGCGCCCGTCGAACACCGCGCGACGGACGATCTTCCCGACGCCCGGCTCGTCGAGCACCTGGAACGGGTCGTCGGCGAAGATCCCCTTCTCGATGTAGGCGCCGAGGAAGCGGCCCGCGTCGTCGCGCGACAGGCCGAGCACCGTCTGCGTGAGGTCGTTCGTGCCGAAGGAGAAGAACTCCGCCGACCGCGCGATCTCGTCGGCGGTGAGCGCGGCGCGCGGCAGCTCGATCATCGTCCCGACGAGATAGGGCACCGCTTCGCCCATCGCGCCCATGACGTCGTCCGCGACCTTCCGGATGATCGCGGCCTGGTGCTCGAACTCGCGCACCGTCGCGACGAGCGGGATCATGATCTCCGGCCGCACGTCGATCCCGCGCCGCGAGCAGCGCACGGCCGCCTCGAAGATCGCCCGCGCCTGCATCTCGGTGATCTCGGGATAGGTGACGCCGAGGCGACAGCCACGGTGCCCGAGCATCGGGTTCGCCTCGCGCAGGTCGTCCACGATGCGATGGAGCTCGTCGCGTCCCATGCCGAGCGTGCGCGCCAGCAGCTTGGACTCCTCGCCGCCGTGCGGGAGAAACTCGTGAAGCGGTGGGTCGAGCAGGCGGACGGTCACCGGCAAGCCCGCCATCGCCTCGAAGATCCCCTCGAAGTCGGACCGCTGCATCGGCAGCAGGCGCGCGAGCGCGCGGCGGCGCCCGCCCTCGTCGCGGGCGACGATCATCTCGCGCATGGCGGTGATGCGCTCGCCCTCGAAGAACATGTGCTCCGTCCGACAGAGCCCGATCCCCTCGGCCCCGAACGCGCGCGCCATGCGCGCGTCGCGCGGCGTGTCGGCGTTGGCGCGGACGCCCAGCGTGCGCACCTCGTCGGCCCAGCCGAGCACGCGCGAGAAGGCGCGGAAGACGGGCGCGCGGTCGGGCATCAGCTGCCCACCGACGACGCGCACGATCTCGCTCGGCACCGTCGGCAGGTCGCCCGCGTAGACGTTCCCGCTCCCGCCGTCGAGCGTGATCCAGTCGCCCTCGGCGATGCTGGCGTCGCCCGCGGTGAGCCGCCGGCGGTCCGCGTCGACGTGGATGCCCTTCACGCCCACGACCGCGCACTTGCCCATGCCGCGCGCGACGACGGCCGCGTGGCTGGTCATGCCGCCACGCGCGGTGAGGATCGCACGCGCCGCGACCATGCCGTGGAAGTCCTCGGGCGTCGTCTCCTCGCGGACGAGGATCACCGCCTCGCCGGCGGCGCCACGGCGCTCCGCGGTGTCGGGATCGAACACCGCACGCCCGGCCGCCGCGCCGGGACTCGCCGGTAGCCCCGTGGCGATTGGCGTCGCGCGCACCGTCGAATCGATCACCGGGTGCAGCAGCTGGTCCATCTGCGTCGGCGTGACGCGCCGCACCGCCTCCGCACGGTCGATCAGCCCCTCGCGCACCATCTCGTCCGCGACCCGCAGCGCCGCCGTGGGCGCGCGCTTGCCGGTGCGCGTCTGCAGCAGGTAGAGCTTCCCGCGCTCGACGGTGAACTCGATGTCCTGCATGTCGCGGAAGTGCGCCTCGAGCCGCTGCTGCGTGTCCAGCAGCTCGGCGTACGCCTCGGGCAGGCGCTCCGCCATCTCCTCGATGCGCAGCGGCGTGCGGATCCCCGCGACGACGTCCTCGCCCTGCGCGTTCACCAGGAACTCGCCGTAGAAGCGACGCTCGCCGGTGGACGGGTCGCGCGTGAAGGCGACGCCAGTGCCCGAGTCCTCGCCCATGTTGCCGAACACCATCGCGACGACGTTCACCGCGGTGCCCAGCGTCTCGGGGATGGCGTGCACGCGGCGGTAGTCGACGGCCTTCTTCAGCGTCCACGAGCGCCACACGGCCTCGATCGCGCCCCACAGCTGCTCGGCCGGATCCATGGGGAAGTCGCGGCCGATCGCGTGTCGGACGAGCGACTTGTACTCCTCGACGAGCGTCCGCAGCGCGCCCTCGGACAGCTCGGCGTCGGTCTCCACGGCCTCGGTGAGGCGCTTGGCGCCGAGCAGCTGCTCGAAGCGCTGCGCGGGGACGCCGAGCACCACGTCGCCGTACATCTGCAGGAAGCGCCGGTACGAGTCGAAGGCGAAGCGCGCGTTGCCGCTGTTGCGCGCGAGGCCCTGCACCGTGCGGTCGTTCAACCCGAGGTTGAGGATCGTCTCCATCATCCCGGGCATCGACACGGGCGCGCCGGAGCGCACGGAGACGAGCAGCGGATCTTCCGGGTCGCCCAGCCGGCGACCGCTGGACGCCTCGAGCCGCGCGAGGTGCTGCGCGACCTCCTGGCGCAGTCCATCCGGCACCGCACCATCGCGCAGGTAGTCGATGCACGCCTGACACGCGATGGTGAACCCGGGCGGGACGGGCACGCCCAGGTTCGTCATCTCGGCGAGGTTCGCGCCCTTGCCGCCGAGCACCGCCTTCATGTCGCGCGTGCCCTCGGCCTTCCCCTGGCCGAAGGCGTAGACGAGGCGCGAGCTCGCGTTCGCGCCCGCGTCGCTCAGGTCAGCAGCCGCACCCGAAGCGGAGCTTGTCGGGGTCGGTGGGTGGTGGGGTGGGGTAGTCCCCGGAGAAGCATGCATGGCAGAAGCCTTCGGGTCCCGTGGGAACGGACGCCAGCATCCCGTCGAGCGAGAGGTAGCCGAGCGTGTCCACCCCGATCTCGCGCGCGATCTCCTCGAGCGAGAGGTTGGCCGCGATCAGCTCTTCCCGGTTCGGCGTGTCGATGCCGTAGTAGCACGGCCCCGTGATGGGCGCCGAGCTCACGCGCATGTGCACTTCCCGGGCCCCAGCGGCCCGCACCATCGCCACCAGGCCGCGCGTCGTCGTGCCACGCACGATCGAGTCGTCGACCATCACGACGCTGCGCCCCTCCAGCACCTCGCGCACGGCGTTGTACTTCACGCGCACCTTGGAGTCGCGGTCGCCCTGCGACGGCTGGATGAAGGTGCGGCCGACGTAGTGATTGCGGATCAGCGCCAGCTCGTAGCTGATGCCCGCCTCCTCGGCATAGCCGAGCGCCGCCGAGTTGGAGGAGTCGGGCACGCTGAAGACGAGGTCCGCCCCGGGGGCAGGGCACTCGCGCGCGAGCTGCCGGCCGAGCGCGCGCCGCGCGCGATCCACCGAGCCGCCGAAGATGCGGCTGTCGGGGCGCGCGAAGTAGACGTGCTCGAAGACGCACTTCCGAGACTCCAGCCGCGGCAGCGGGAAGGCGCTGCGCACGCCCTCCGCGTCGACCGCCACGACCTCGCCCGGCTCGACGTCGCGCACGTAGCGCGCGCCGACGATGTCGAGCGCGCACGACTCCGACGCGAACACCACCGCGCCGTTGAGGTCACCCATGACGAGCGGGCGCCAGCCGCGCGGATCGCGGGCCGCGACCAGCGTCTCACCGATCACGATCAGCAGGCAGTACGCGCCCTCGACGCCCTGGAGCGCCTCGGCGACGCGCGCCTCGGGCGTGCGGGCGTTGGAGCGGGCGATGCGATGGACGATCGCCTCGCTGTCCATCGTCGACTGGAAGATCGCGCCGGCCTCCTCCAGCTCGAAGCGCAGCTCCGTGGCGTTCGTCAGGTTGCCGTTGTGCGCCAGCGCGATGTGGCCGCCGCGCGAGCGTGCCAGCACCGGCTGCGCGTTCTCGAGCGTGGACGACCCGGCGGTGCTGTAGCGGGTGTGCCCGATGGCGAGCGCGCCGCCGCGGAGCAGCTCCGCCTCATCCTCCAGCAGCCCCTCGCTGACGAGGCCCATGCGCTTGACCGCGTGCGGCTGGCCCGCGACGTCGAGCGCCGCGATGCCCGCCGACTCCTGGCCGCGGTGCTGGAGGGAGTAGAGGCCGAGCTGCGTGACGGCCGCCGCGTCGGGATGGCCGCGCACACCGAAGATGCCACACATCGCGAGTCGTTCCTTGGTCAGGCGGTAGCGTGAGACGTCGCCGCGACGGTGGTCGCGGCGGTGGCCGTGCGGTCCATCAGGCGCGGGATCGCGCCGTGATAGGCGTCGGCGAGCGAGGCGAGGGGCGCGGTGAAGCTGTCGGCGCCGATGCGGATGGTGAGCCCGCGCGTGGCGTCGCCCACCGTGCCGATGACGCGGGCCGGGACGCCGTGGCGCGCGGCCGCCGCGAGCACCGCGTCGGCGTTCGTGGACGTGACGACGATGCGCCCCTGCGCCTCGCCGAAGAGCAGCGCGCGGCGCGGCAGCGCCGTCCACGCGGAGAGGTCGACGTCGGCGCCGAGCCAGCGCTCCTCGTCGCCGATCGCGCACTCGGCCAGCGCGACCGCGAGGCCGCCGTCGCTGCAGTCGTGCGCGCTCGCGACGTGGCCGGCGCGCACCGCGTCCAGCAGCGCCGCGACCAGCCGCTTCTCGCCGTCGAGGTCCACGCGCGGCGGCGCGCCGGCGACGGTGCCGTGGATGCGCGCGAGGTACTCGCTGCCTCCCAGCTCGTCGGTGTTCTCGCCGAGCAGCACGATGGCGTGCCCGGCGGCCTGGAAGCCGGCGCGCGTGACGTGATCGAGCGAGTCGACGAGGCCGACCATGCCGACCACGGGCGTCGGATAGATCGCGCCGTTCGGGTTCTCGTTGTACAGCGAGACGTTGCCGCCGGTGACGGGCGTCTGCAGCGCGCGGCACGCGTCGCCCATGCCACGCACGGCCTCGCGCAGCTGGAAGTAGACCTCCGGCCGCTTCGGGTTGCCGAAGTTCAGGTTGTTCGTGATCGCCATCGGCCGGCCGCCGACGCACGCGACGTTGCGCGCCGCCTCGGCCACCGCCGCCATCCCGCCGACGTACGGATCGAGGAAGCAGTAGCGGCCGTTGCAGTCGGTCTTGAGCGCGACCGCCTTGTCGGTGCCGCGCAGGCGCACCACCGCGGCGTCGCCGCCCGGGCCGATGACGGTGTTCGTGCGCACCATCGTGTCGTACTGCCGGTGCACCCAGCGCTTGCTGGCGATGGTCGGCGACGCGAGCAGCTGCGCCAGCGTCCACGCCGGATCGCGCTCCTCGGCCTTCTCGGCGATCGCGTGCACGTCGGTCGCGCGCAGCCGCACGATCTCGTCGGACTCGCGCGCCTCGGGCTCGTACGTCGGGCAGTCGGTCACCAGGCGGATGCCCGGGAACTCGGCCACGACACGGTCACCCTCGGTCACGCGGTACACCGGCTCCGCGATCACCTCGCCGATGACCGCCGCCGTGAGGTCCCACTTGGTGAGGATCGCGACGACGTCGTCCTCGTGCCCCTTCTTGGCGACGACGAGCATGCGCTCCTGCGACTCGGAGAGCAGCAGCTCGTACGGCGTCATCCCCTCCTCGCGCGCCGGCACCTTGAGCGTGTCGATCGTGACGCCGACGTCGCCGCGCGCGGCCATCTCGGCGCTACTCGACGTGAGGCCGGCCGCGCCCATGTCCTGGATCGCGACGATGTGCCCGGAGCGAATGAGCTCCAGCGACGCCTCGAGCAGCAGCTTCTCGGTGAACGGGTCGCCGACCTGCACGCGCGGGCGCTTCGCCTCGGTCGCCTCCGACAGGTCCTCCGACGCGAACGACGCGCCGTGGATGCCGTCGCGGCCCGTGCGCGCGCCGACCGCGATGATCGGGTTGCCGACGCCCTCGGCCACCGCGCGGATCAGCTCCTCCTCGCGCAGCAGCCCGACGCACATCGCGTTGACGAGCGGGTTGCCCTCGTACGCCGGATCGAACACGACCTCGCCGGCGACGGTCGGGATGCCGACGCAGTTGCCGTAGTCGCCGATCCCCTTCACGACGCCCGCGAACAGGTAGCGCACGCGCGGCGTCTCGAGGTCGCCGAAGCGCAGCGAGTCGAGCAGCGCGATCGGCCGCGCGCCCATCGTGAACACGTCGCGCAGGATGCCGCCCACGCCAGTCGCCGCACCCTGGTACGGCTCCACCGCCGACGGGTGGTTGTGCGACTCGATCTTGAACGCGACCGCGAGCCCATCGCCGACGGCGATGACGCCGGCGTTCTCACCGGGCCCCTGCAGCACCCACGGCGCCTCGGTCGGCAGCGTCTTCAGGAGCGGGCGCGAGTGCTTGTACGAGCAGTGCTCGCTCCACAGCGCGCTGACGATGCCGAGCTCCGTGAAGGTCGGCTCGCGGCCGAGCATCGCGAGCAGGCGCTCGTACTCGAAGGGCGTGATCCCGTGCTCGGCGACGAGCGCGGGGGTGATCTTCGGGTCGCCGGGGCGGGGCGTGACGGGCACGATACGAGGGTTGAGGCGGGGTCAGTACTTGATGCCGAACAGGTCCGCGACGAAGCGGCGCACGCCGCTGCGGTCCACGTGGTCGAAGATCTCCAGCTCGCCCTTGTCGAACCACACGCCGCCGCAGTCCGGGCACTGATCGATCTTCACGCGGTGCTGCTCCTTCTCCTGCAGGTGGCCGCCGCAGCGCGGGCAGCGCATCGTGTGCGACGCGCGCTCCGCCTGCCGGCGCGTCGCGTCCGCCTCGGCGCGCAGGCGCTCGATCAGCGCCGCGTTCTCGCGCGCGAAGTACTCGTCCTCGTTCTTGCTCGGCTTGTTCTCGATGGCCATGGTGCGCGGAGAGTGTCGGTGGGAAGCGGTGGCGACGGGGATCAGGCGTGGACGGCGCCGACGATCGACTCGAAGAGCGCGAGGCCGTCCCCGGAGCCGACGATCGGCTCGACGGCGCGCTCGGGGTGCGGCATCATGCCGAGCACGTTGCGCTTGTCGTTCAGGATGCCGGCGATGTCGCGCAACGAGCCGTTGGGGTTCGCGCGCTCGTCGGAGCCGCCCTCCGCGCCGACGTAGCGGAACACGACCCGGCCATCACCCTCGAGCCGGTCGAGCGTCGCGCCGTCGGCGACGTAGCGTCCCTCGCCGTGCGCGATGGGAATGCGCACGATCTGGCCAGCCGTGTAGCCGCTCGTGAAGCGCGAGTCGACGTTCTCGACGCGGAGGTGGCGCTGCTCACAGACGTACTTGAGCGATGCGTTGCGCAGCAGCGCACCGGGCAGCAGCCCGGCCTCGCAGGCGATCTGGAAGCCGTTGCAGATGGCGAGCACCGGTCCGCCGCGCGCGGCGTGCGCCGCGACCGCCTCCATGATCGGGCTGAAGCGCGCGATCGCGCCGCAGCGCAGGTAGTCGCCGTAGCTGAAGCCGCCCGGCAGGATCACCACGTCGGCGCCCTGCAGGTCGGTGTCCTTGTGCCAGAGGTAGAACGCCTGCTCGCCCAGCTGGTCCACGACCGCGTGGTACGCGTCGTAGTCGCAGTTCGAGCCAGGGAAGGTCACGATGCCGAACTTCATGCGCCGCCTCCTAGCCGTGCGCGGCCGCCGAGACGGCCGCGATCTCGACCACCTGCTCGATCTCGAAGTCCTCGGTCACCGGGTTGGCGAGCAGACGCTCGCACATCTCGGCGGCGCGACGCTGGGCCTCGTCGGCGCTCGCCGCGCGCGTCTCGACGACGACATGGCGGCCCACGCGCACGTCGGTGACCTCGGGGAAGCCCAGGGAGTGCAGCGCGTCGGCGACGGCCTTGCCCTGGGGGTCCAGGATGCCGCGGCGCGGGACGACGCGGATCTCGATGCGGTAGGCGGGCATGCGGAGAGAGCGGGAGTGCGGACGGAAGGGATCAGCCGGCGGGATCGGCGGGACCGCCGGGCGTGTCGGACGGACGGACCGGGCGCGGATGCTCGCCCGTGTGGTGCTTGCGACGGCGGCGACGGCGGCTGAGGCGACGGAGCTCGTCGTCGGTGACGTCGTCCTCGAAGCCGTCGGGCGACTCGCCGTCGCCGTCGGACGACATGCCGTACGACTCGGCCATCGGGTCGACGTACTCGCCGGCGCGCCGACGGTTCGCGGCGCCGGGCAGCTCGAACAGGCCGAGCAGGAGCGCGCGCAGCAGCCCGTACGCGAGGTAGCCGACGCCGAACAGGAAGAAGAAGTACTTGCTGAAGAAGATGCCGCCGATGACGATCGCCAGCACGCCGACGAGGCCCGCGACGCCGCGCCACGAGCGCACGCCGACCTTGGGCCACGACGGATAGGGCACCGTGCTGCTCATCATCGCCGCGAGCAGCAGCATCAGCCCGGGCATGATCTCCTGCCACGGCAGGTCCACGATGCGCGTGTCCTGGAACAGGCGCGTCTGCGTGAACCAGTAGTACGTCGCCAGCGTGCCGCCGGCGGCCGGGCTGGGAAGCCCGATGAAGTACGTCTTCGCCGCGCCGGCCTGCGTGACGTTGAAGCGCGCGAGGCGGAAGACCGCGCTGGCCGCGTAGATGAACACCGGCAGCCAGCCCCAGCCCCGCTGCGGCAGCACCGCGTAGTAGACGATCATCGCCGGCGCGAGGCCGAACGAGATCGCGTCCACCAGCGAGTCAAGCTGCTCGCCGAGCTGCGAGCCGGTGCGCGTGGCGCGCGCGACGGCGCCGTCGAACAGGTCGCAGACGCCGCCGAAGACGACGCAGCGCACCGCCGTCTCGAAGTTGCCGTGCGACGCCGAGATGATCGCGAAGATCCCGAAGCCGAGGTTCGCGAGCGTGAAGCCGTTCGGGAGCCAGGGGCCGGCGCGCCGGACGTTCGGACGGCGGAGCGCGGGACGCCGCATCAGCGCGCTCACCGGTCGGTGTCGGTGGGCAGCTCCGCGATCACGGTGGATCCGGCGACCGTGAGGTCGCCGATCTTCGCGTGCACCACGGAGCCGAGCGGCACGAAGACGTCGACGCGCGAGCCGAAGCGGATGAGGCCCATGCGCTCGCCCTGCGTCGCCTGCTCGCCCTCGCGGCTGTAGGTGATGATGCGGCGGGCGATGAGGCCCGCGATCTGGCGCATCAGCACGCGGTGCCTCCCGGTGTCGATGCCCACGGAGCTCTGCTCGTTCTCGGCGCTCGACGCCTCGGAGACCGCGTTGAGGAACTTGCCGTGGACGTACTGCACGTGGCGCACGATGCCGGAGACCGGATACCGGTTCACGTGCACGCTGAAGACGTTCATGAAGATCGAGATCCGCGTCGCGCGTCCCTGCACGAACGTCGGCTCGTCGACCTCGGTCATCAGCACCACCTTGCCGTCGGCCGGCGCCACCACGAGGTGGTGGCCGCGGTCACCGGCGCGCTCGGGGTCGCGGAAGAAGTACGCGACCCACGCCGCGATGACGGCGACGACGATCGCGAGCACCCACCAGAGGCCGCCGCGCTGCGCGGCGAGCACGAGGAGGATCAGGGCGAGCAGCGCGCTCGCGATGATGAACGGTCGGCCTTCGCGCGCGAATCTCACGGATGCGGGGTGTGCGTCACGTGGAGGCGACGGCCAGCGCGGAGCCGGTGAGTCGCCGGTACGCCTCAAGATAGCGGAGGCTGGTGGCCTGGACGACCTCGGGCGGCAACGTCGGCGGCGGCGCCTCGCCGTTCCAGCGGCCGGCGCGCCGTTCGGCGTCGAGCCAGTCGCGCAGCGGCTGCTTGTCGAAGCTCGGCTGGGAGCGGCCGGGCTCGTACCCGTCGGCCGGCCAGAAGCGCGAGCTGTCGGGCGTCAGCACCTCGTCGATCAGCAGGATCCGCCCGTCGCGGGCGCCGAACTCGAACTTGGTGTCCGCGATGATGATCCCGCGCTCCGCCGCGAGATCGCGTCCGGCGCCATACACGATCCGCGCCAGCCGCTCCAGCTCGGCGGCCGTCTCCGCGCCCAGCAGCGCCGCGACCTGCGCCGGCGTGATGTTCTCGTCATGGCCCTCCTCGGCCTTCGTCGCGGGGCTGAAGCGCGGCGGGTCGAAGCGGTCGCTCTCGCGGAGGCCGGCCGGCAGCGGCTCGCCCGCCAGCGTGCCCGCGGCGGCGTACTCCTTCCACGCGGAGCCCGAGAGGTAGCCGCGGACCACGCACTCGACGGGAAAGACGTCCGTCCGGACGCACAGCATCGCGCGGCCCGCGAGCAGCGCGCGGTGCGGCGCGAGCTCCGGCACCTCCCGGACGATCGCGTCCGCGTCGGCGCTCAGCAGGTGGTGCGCGAGGCGCCCGTCCAGCTGCCCGAGCCACCACGCGGTGAGCTGCGTCAGCACCGCGCCCTTGTGCGGGATCGCCTCGTGCATGACGACGTCGAACGCGCTCACGCGGTCGGTCGCGACCAGCAGCACGCGGTCGTCGCCCACCGCGTAGACGTCGCGCACCTTGCCGCGCCGGATGACCGGCAGCGGCAGCTCGGTGCGGCGGAGGGCTTCCGTCATACCCTCACCTCCTCGCGCGCGGCGTGCACGTCGGCACCGTGCGCGGCGAGGAGCGGCTCGATCACCTCCGCCAGGAAGTCGTCGACCTGGCGCGGCGCCCGGCCCACGAAGCGCGACGGCTCGGTGGCGGCGCTCAGGTCGTCCATCGAGAGGCCGAGCGCGGTGAACTCGGGATCGCCGGCGAGCCGCTCCAGCAGGTCGTTGCGCGCCGCGCCGCCATCCTTCAGCGCCCGCGCCGCCTCGACGCTGTGGCGGCGGATCACCTCGTGCACGGCCTGGCGGTCGCCGCCGGCGCGCACGGCGCGCACGATGATCTCCTCGGTCGCCATGAAGGGCAGCTCGTCGTCCACGCGGCGGCGGATGCGCGCCGGGTGCACCTCGAGACCGGCCGCCACGTTGCCATACAGGACGAGGATCGCGTCCGTCGCCAGGAACGACTCCGGGATCGCCAGGCGGCGGTTGGCCGAGTCGTCGAGCGTGCGCTCGAAGTACTGGACGGCGTGCGTCTGGTTCGCGTTCGGCTCCACCGACTGGACGAACCGCGCCAGCGCGTTGATGCGCTCGCAGCGCATCGGGTTGCGCTTGTACGCCATCGCCGACGAGCCGATCTGCTCCTTCTCGAACGGCTCCTCGATCTCGCCGAACGCCTGCAGCATGCGCAGGTCCGACGCGAACTTCGCCGCGCTCGTGGCGACGCCGGATACCGCCGACAGCACCTGCGCGTCGATCTTGCGCGAGTACGTCTGGCCGCTGACGGGGATCGACTGCGCGAAGCCCAGCTTCCCCGTCACGAGCCGGTCGAGCGCGCGCACCTTCTCGTGGTCGCCCTCGAAGATCGAGAGGAAGCTGGCCTGCGTGCCCGTCGTCCCCTTCACGCCGCGGAAGGGCAGGGTGGCGATGCGGTGGTCGATGTCGGCCAGGTCGAGCACGAGGTCCTGCATCCAGAGCGCCGCGCGCTTGCCGACCGTCACCAGCTGCGCGGGCTGCAGGTGCGTGTAGCCGAGCGCGGGCTCGTCGCGCCACTGGCGCGCGAACTTCGCCAGCTCGCCGAGCGTGTTCAGCACCTTCTGCCGCAGGATCTCGAGGCCGCGGCGCATCAGCAGCAGGTCGCCGTTGTCGGTGACGTAGCAGCTCGTCGCGCCCAGGTGGATGTACGGGCGCGCGGCCGGCGCGACGTCCGCGAACGCGTGCACGTGCGCCATCACGTCGTGGCGGAAGCGGCGCTCGTACTCGGCGACGGCGGCGAAGTCGATGTCCGTGAGGTGCGCGCGCATCTGCGCGATCGCCTCGTCCGGGATCGGCACGCCGAGCTCGCGCTCCGCCTCGGCGAGGGCGAGCCACAGCTGGCGCCAGAGGCCGTGCCGCTCGCGCGGCGACCAGAGGGCGAGCATCGCGCGCGACGCGTAGCGTTCGGCGAGCGGCGAGGAGTAGCGATCGTGCTGGGCGGTGGTCACGGCGATGTAGAGAGCGGCGCGAGGGCGGCGACCCGGGTCGCGCGCCCTCGCGCGGTGTCATTGACGGATGATGACGTCGGTGAAGCTGTATCGACCCTGTCGTTCGAAGAAGATGCGGATCGGGTCGCGCCCTGCGTAGTAGTCGATCGCGCGCGCGACGTCGTCGGCGCTGGTGACGGTCGCGCGATTGATCTGCACGATCACGTCGCCCGGCTCGAGCCCGATCTCGGTGCTGACGCGCTCCGAGGCCTGGTACACGAGCGCGCCTGCCGACGACTGCAGCCGGCGCTCGGTGCGGATGGCGGCGGTGAGCGTCACCAGCTGCAGCTCGCGCAGCACGGTGACCTTGGGCGCGGTGACCTCGGGGAGGTCCGCCACGCGCAGCGTCGCGGACACGTCGCGGCCGCCGCGGCGCACCGCGACCGGTACCTCCTCGCCCGGGCGCAGGTCCAGCAGCGCGGCCTCCCAGTCGAACGGGTTGCGCAGCGTGCGCGTGCCCACGCGCGCGAGGACGTCGCCCGGCTGGATCCCGGCGCGCGCGGCTGGCGAGCCCGGGACGATGGTGCGGACCACCACGCCGGCTGTCAGCAGGTCGCGCGGGTTGCCGGTCGCCTCGGGAGTGCGGAGCACGATGCCGACCCACGGCCGCCGCACGGTGCCGTGCGCCAGCAGGTCCTCGGCGACGCGGCGCGCGCGGTTGATCGGGATCGCGAAGCCCAGGCCCACCGAGCCGCCGCTCGGCGTGTAGATCGAGCTGTTGACGCCGATCACCTCGCCGTCGGCGTTGATGAGCGGCCCGCCCGAGTTGCCGGGGTTGATCGCGGCGTCGGTCTGGATCATGTCGAACGACGCGCCGCCGCCATCGGGCCCGCCGCCACCGCCGACGAGATTGCGCCCCGTCGCGCTGATGACGCCCGCGGACACGCTGGGCTCCGCGTTGCCGAGCACGAAGCCGAACGGGTTGCCGATCGCGACCGCCCACTCGCCGACGAGCAGGCTGTCGGAGTTGCCGAGCGGCGCCACCGGCAGCCGGCGCGCGTCGATCTTGAGGACCGCGAGGTCGTTGGTGACGTCGGCGCCGACGACGCGCGCGGAGTACGTCGTGCCGTCGCGCATCGCCACCGAGACGCGCGTCGCGCCCGCGACGACGTGCGCGTTCGTGACGACGACGCCGTCCTCACGGACGATGAAGCCCGTCCCGATGCCCGCCCGGGTCTGCGCGCCAGGACGCCGGCCGAAGAACACGTCGAACGGATCGACCGCCGTGCGCTCGACCGACTCCGTCTGCACCGTGACGACCGCCGGCGCGACGCGCGACACCGCCGTCACCACCGCGGTGCGTCGCGACGCCGTCACCGACACGGACGCGGGCTCCGGCAGCCGCGCCGACGCGGGCGCGGGCGGCGGCGGCGCGGGGTTCTGCGCGGCGGTGTCGGACGGCGTCCCACCCTGGCAGCCGACCAGCAGCAGCGTCGTCGCGGCGACCCGCGTCCAGCGCGGGCGGGGCGAGCTGGCGGCGGCGTGCGGCGGGCAGGATGATCGGGCAGCCATGGTCCGGTCGGTCGTTCAGATCGGGGTGATGCGCGGCTTGGCGCGGGAGGTCAGCTCGCGCAGGAAGGCGTCGATGCCGCGGTCGGTGAGCGGGTGCACGAGCAGCGATCGCACCGTCTCGAGGTCCACGATCACCGCGTCCGCGCCGGCCGCCGCGCAGGCGGTGAAGGCGGCGGCGCCGCGCGGGAAGCCGGCGACGAGATCGCACTCGACGTTCCCGCGGTCGAACATCGCGCGGATCTGCGCGAGCACCGTCATGCTGTCCTGGCCCAGCGCGTCGAGCTGGTCGACCGGCACCGTGACGACCGAGGCGCCGGCCTTCGCGGCCAGCAGCGCCTGCGCGGCGCTGAACACGAGCGTCGCCGCCACGCGCGCCCCCTCGCCGGCCAGCCGCCGGATCGCCACCACCGCGTCGTCCACCAGCGGCACCTGCACGACGACGTTGTCGGCGAGGCGCGCCAGCTCGCGGCCGTCGCGGTACATGTCGCTCGGATCCACCGACGCCACGCTCGCATGCACCGGCAGCGCGACCGAGCGCGCCAGCTCGGCCAGCAGCTCGCGGCCGTCGGTGCCCGGGCGCTGCTCCGAGAGCTGCGCGGGGGAGGGGACCAGCCCGTCGGCCAGCCCGTGGTCCACGGCCCACGCGATCTCTGCTACCGAGGCGGACGCCAGGAGGAGTTTCATGCGCGCGTGAGATAGAGGTGTGCGGGGTAGCGCACCGCGTCCAGGAAGAGCGCGCGCGCCGGGGCCGGCGGTGAAACCTCGCTGTTGTCGCCTGCCGCGAGCAAGCGGGGGAGGTCCTCCGGCGGCCGCTTCCCGAGCCCGATGTCGATCATCGTGCCCACGAGGAAGCGCACCATGTGGTGGAGGAACCGGTTCGCCTCGACCTCGAAGGCGAGGCCGCCCTCGCGCTCGCGCCAGCGCGCCTCGTGCACGATGCAGCGATGGTGGTCGTCCGGCGGCGCGGTCCCCTTCACGGCGAAGCCGCGGAAGGTGTGCTCACCCAGCAGAAGTGCCGCGGCGGCATCCAGCAGCGCGCGGTCCAGCGGCCGGTCGACCGCCCACTCGTGGCTGCGGCGGAAGGGCGAGTGCGCCGCGTCGTCGGTGCCCACGTGGTAGGCGTAGCGCCGCGCGGTGGCGTCGAAGCGGGCGTGGAAGGCCGGCTGCATCTCGTGCGCGGCCGCGACCCAGACGTCGTCGGGCAGGAGCGCGTTCATCGCGCGGCGGAGGCGCTCCGCCGTCCACTTCCCGTCCACGCGCACTCCGGCGGCCTGCCCGCGCGCGTGGACGCCCGCGTCGGTCCGACCGGCGCCGAGCACGGCGACCGGGGCGCCGCAGAGGCGCGCGAGGACCGCCTCCAGCTCCCCCTGGACGGTGCGCGCGTCGCGTTGCCGCTGCCACCCGGCGAACCGGGCGCCGTCGTAGTGCAACACGAGCTGCAACGTTCGGTCGGGCATCGACGCAAGGTAAGCGGTCGCCGGAAACGCGATCAAGCCGACCCGGGGCGCGCCGCGATTGACCGCGTGCGTGCGCCCCGGGCACATTTCGCCCCGACGCCCCGCGCGTCCCCGCCGCGGCGCTCCCGGGCCGCCCCTCACCGCCCGCATGCCGCCACGCCCGCTCGCCTCCCTCGCCCTCGCGCTCGGCGCGGCCCCGGATCTGGACGCCGCGCTCCTCGCGCTCGGGGAGACGCTGTCCGAGCTCGATCGCGGGGCGCAGCTGGCGCTCTTCCCGTACGACGCGCGGCGCGAGCTGCTGCGCGAGCGGCTGTCGCCCAACGGGACGGCGCTCGTGCGGACGGAGGCCGAGGCGAGCCTGGAGCACCTGCCGACCGCCGTGCGCCAGACGCTCCTGGGCGGCGCGCGCTTCGTCGAGCTGACCGACCGCTCGCCCGACTACGGGCGGCTGCTCGGCTTCGCGACGCCGATGGACGGGCAGCTCGCGCTGCGCGGCGTGGTGATCGAGGGCCACCTGGTGTCCGTGCTGGCGCTGCTCGAGCCGCGGCGCATCTTCGGCGCGCGGGTGCTCGATCGCTTCGCGCCCGCGGTGGAGCTGTTCGAGCTGTGCGTGGCGCGCTTCTGGGAGCGCGAGGCGCGCGACGAGGCGGTCAAGACGCTGGAGGAGGTGACGCAGCACGTGCACGGCGCGTACGTGCAGCGCCTCGCGCAGCTGGAGCGCGAGCTGGACGCCGCGCGACGCACGCCGGCCGCCGGCGTGGCGACGCTCCCCGCGCTCGACACGCTGCCGCCGCGCGAGGAGACCCGCGCCGAGCGCGTGGCGGCGGAGCGCCAGGCGGCGCAGCAGGCGGAGGCCGTACGCCGCGCCGAGCGCCGCGCGCAGCGGCTGGAGGAGCAGCTGGCGGCGGCGTCGGTCACCGTCGAGCAGACGCAGGTCGAGCTGCTGCGCCGCGGCGAGACGCTGCGGCAGACCGAGCGCACGCTCTACCTGATCGACCGCGTGCTGTCGCTGGACGCGGCGGCGCACGATCCGCGGCAGCTGGTGGATGGGCTGCTCGCGCTCGTGGGCGACGACATGCAGGCGCAGCGCTGCTCGCTGATGCTGCGCGCGCCGGAGCCGGACAACCTGTATCTCGCCGCCGCGCGCGGGCTCTCGCCGCACATCACCGAGGGCGCGCGCGTGCGCCTGGGCGAGGGCGTGGCGGGGCGCGTGGCGCAGTCGCGCGAGCCGATGCTCGTGCGCGACGTGCGCGACGCGGGCAGCCATCCGCTGCTCCGCGACCAGTACTTCACGAGCGGGAGCTTCATCAGCTTCCCGCTCGTCTACCACGACGAGCTGGTGGGAGTGGTGAACCTGACGAACCGCGCCACGCAGGCCGGCTACACCGACGCGGACGTCGAGCGCGTGCGCCTGCTGGGCCTCCTGATCGCGCTCGTCGCCACGCATGCGCGTCTGCCCGAGCGGCTGGTCGCGCACCTGGAGGTCGCGTGAACGCCCCCACGCCCGACGCGCTGCGCACCGCGCTGCGCACGCTCTCCGCGGGCGAGCGCCTGTCGCCCGACGCGGTCACGGAGGCGTTCGACGTCGTCATGCGCGGCGAGGCGACTGCCGCGCAGATCGCGGGGCTGCTCATGGGCCTGCGCGTGCAGGGCGAGACGTCGGACGTGGTCGCGGCGGTCGCGCGCTCGCTGCGCACGGCGATGCTGCACCTGCCGGCCGAGCGGCCCGACGAGCTGGTGGACACGTGCGGCACCGGCGGCGGCGCGGTCTCCACGTTCAACATCTCGACGGCGGCGGCGCTGCTGGCCGCGGGCGCCGGCGCGCGCGTGGCGAAGCACGGCAACCGCTCCTTCACCTCGCGCTCCGGCAGCGCCGACGTCCTCGAGGCCCTCGGCGTCCCGATCGACCGGCCGGTGGACACCATGCGCCGCTCGCTCGACGAGGCCGGGCTGGTGTTCATGTTCGCGCCGCTGATGCACCCCGCGATGCGGCACGTGGGCCCGGTGCGGCGCGAGCTCGCCGTGCCGACGGTGATGAACATCGTCGGCCCACTGGCGAATCCGGCGTCGGCGGGCCGGCAGGTGGTGGGCGTCGCCGAAGCGCATCGCGTCCCGCTCATCGCCGGCGCGCTGGCGGCGCTCGGCAGCGTGCATGCGCTGGTGGTGCACGGCGAGCCCGGGATGGACGAGGTCTCGCCCATCGGGCCGACGCGCGTGCTCGAGATCCGGCGCGGCGCGAACGGCGGAGAGACGGTCGGCGAGTGGACGATCGACCCGGCGGCGTACGGCTTCCGCGACGTGGATGCGCGGGACCTCGCCGGTGGAAGCCCGGAGGAGAACGCGGCCGTGATCGAGGCGGTGCTGGCGGGCGGCGGGCCGCGGGGTGCGCGCGCGGCGGTCGTGCTCAACGCGGCGGCGGCGCTCTACGTCGCGGGGCTGGCGTCCGACTACGCGGACGGCGTGGCACGCGCGACGGCGGCGCTGGACGGCGGGGCGGGGCGCGCGACGCTGGCGGCGCTGCGGCGGGTGTATCGGGATTAGTCCCGAACGCAGTGAGGGACCTGCTTTCCAAGCGACCAACCTCGCCTGGAAAGCAGGTCCCTCGCTGCGCTCGGGACTATCCTCTTTTGGTCAGTACCGCCGCAGCACGCCGACGACCACGCCCTGGATGCTGATGTCGTTCTCGTGCACGTAGATCGGCTCCATCGTCTCGTTCGCGGGCTGCAGCCGGATGCGGCCGTCGCGCTCGCGGTAGAACTTCTTCACCGTCGCCGCGCTGCCCTGCATCATCGCGATCACCATCTCGCCGTTGTCGGCGGAGCGGCGCTCGTTGACGATGACGAAGTCGCCGTCGCCGATGTGCGCGTCGACCATCGAGTTCCCGCGCACCTTGAGGACGTAGTGGTTCCCGGACTTCCGCAGGAACGAATCGGGGACGCAGAGCGACTCGCCCGAGGCCATCTGCTCGATCGGGAGACCGGCGGCGACGGTGCCGAGGAGCGGCAGCTCGACCGAGCGCTGGAACGCCTCGGACGGCAGGATCTCGATCGCGCGGCTCTCGTTGTAGCCGCGCTTGATGTAGCCCTTCCGTTCCAGGTTGCTCAGATGCTCGTGGACGGTCGCGAGCGAGTTATACTGGAACTGGTCGGCGATCTCCTCGAAGCTCGGCGCGTAGCCGTGGTTCTCCGAGTACGAGCCGAGGTAGGTCAGGATCTCGCGCTGGCGCTTCGTGAGCGGCATGGGGCGGCCTCGAGCGGGTATGGGGCGCACGGGGCCCGATGCGCCCCGAATAGCTGCCGAATGCCACATTAGCCGAAGATCGGCCGAAGTGCAAGCATTTCAAGGATGGACGCCCCCCGAGGGCGTGCTGGGCGAGCTGAGCGCCGCCGCCCGGGAGCGGACCGCGGCGCTGGCCGCGCGTCGCCAGGAGCTGGAGCGCCTGGCCGCCGAGGCGCCTCGCGGACCCGCATTCGCGGCCGCGCTGGGGCGCCCGAGCGTCGCCGTGATCGGCGAGGTGAAGCGGAGGTCGCCGTCCAAGGGCGACATCGCGCCCGGGCTGTCGGCCGGCGAGCAGAGCGCCGCGTACGAGGCGGGCGGCGCGGCCGTGCTCTCGATCCTCACCGAGCCGGCGCGCTTCGGTGGCAGCAACGCGGACATCGCCGCGGCCCGCGCCGCGACGGCGCTGCCGATCCTCAAGAAGGACTTCCACGTCGAGCCGCTGCAGCTGGTCGAGGCGCGGGCGCTGGGCGCGTCGGCGGCGCTGCTGATCGCCCGGGCCCTGCATCCGCGCGACCTGAAGGCGCTGTCGCAGCTGGCGCGGGACCTCGCGCTCGAGACGCTGGTCGAGATCCGCGACGAGCGCGAGCTGGACGCCGCGCTGGCGGCCGATGCGGCGGTCATCGGCGTCAACAACCGCAACCTCGAGACACTGCTGATCGACCTGGCGACGGGTGAGCGGATCGTCCCGCTGATCCCCGCCGACCGCGTCGCGGTGTTCGAGAGCGGCGTGTACGGCGTGGCGGAGGTCGAGCGCGCGGCGGCCGCCGGCGCCGATGCGGTGCTCGTCGGCTCCAGCATCTCCGCCGCGGCGGATCCGGTGGCGGCGGTGCGCGCGCTCGCCGGCGTGCCGCGGCGCGGGCGCGCGCCGGCGGCGGCGTGAGCGAGCGATCCCGCCCCGCGGTCAAGATCTGCGGGCTGGTCCGGGCGGAGGACGCGGCGCTGGCGGCGCGCCTGGGCGCGGACCACGTGGGGAGCATCTTCGCGGGCGGCCCGCGGCTGATCGATGCCGCGACCGCGCGCGCGAACGTCGCGGCGGCGCGCGCGGCCGTGCCCGGCCACCCGCCGCATGCCGTGGGCGTCATGGGCGCGCAGACGCCGGACGCGATCGCCCGCCTGGCCGAGGAGGCCACCCTGGACGCGGTGCAGCTCCACGCCGATCCGGACGCGGACGCGGTCGCCGCGGTGCGGGCCGCGTGGGGCGGGGAGGTGTGGGCCGTGCTCCGGATCGCCGGCACCGCGCTCCCGCCGCAGACGGCGGGGCTCTTCGACGTCGCCGACGCGGTCGTCCTCGACGCGAAGGTCGACGGCACCCAGCTCGGCGGGACGGGCGTCGCGCTCGACTGGGACGGACTCGCCGCCGCGCTCGCGCCCTTCCGAGGCCGGGGCCGCGCCGCCCTCGTGCTCGCCGGCGGCCTGCGACCGGAGAACGTCGCAGTCGCCATCCGCGCGCTGCGCCCCGACGCCGTCGACGTCTCGTCCGGCGTCGAGCGCGCGCCCGGCGTGAAGGACCCCGACCGGCTGGCGGCCTTCCTCGCCGCCGCCCGTTCCGCTACGACTTCGTGATGACCACGCCCGACACTTCCGGCGCCGCCGCCGTCGCCCCAGCTGCCACGAGTGACCGCTTCGGACCCTTCGGCGGCCGCTACGTCCCCGAGACGCTGATCCCCGCGCTCGACGCGCTGGAGGCCGAGTACGACGCCGCGCTGCGCGATCCGTCGTTCCAGCGCGACCTCGACGACATGCTGCGCCACTACGTCGGCCGCCCGTCGATCCTGAGCGAGGCGCCGCGGCTGTCGGCGATGGTCGGCGCACCCGTGTGGCTGAAGCGCGAGGACCTGAACCACACCGGCGCGCACAAGATCAACAACACCGTCGGCCAGGTGCTGCTGGCGCGGCGCATGGGCAAGCGGCGCATCATCGCCGAGACGGGCGCGGGGCAGCACGGCGTGGCGACGGCCACCGTGTGCGCGCGCTTCGGGCTGCAGTGCGTCGTCTTCATGGGCGAGGAGGACATCCGCCGCCAGGCGCTGAACGTGTGGCGCATGCGGCTGATGGGCGCGACCGTGATGCCGGTGACCAGCGGCACGCGCACGCTCAAGGACGCGACGAGCGAGGCGATCCGCGACTGGGTCACGAACGTCGAGGACAGCCACTACATCATCGGCTCCGTCGTCGGGCCGGCGCCGTATCCGCGCATGGTGCGCGAGTTCCAGGCGGCGATCGGCCGCGAGGCGCGCGCGCAGATGCTGGAGCGCACGGGCCGCCTGCCGAAGACGGTCGTCGCGTGCGTCGGCGGTGGCTCCAACGCGATGGGGATCTTCGCGGGCTTCGTCGACGACGCGGAGGTCGAGCTGGTCGGCGTCGAGGCGGCCGGCGAGGGCCTCGAGAGCGGTCGCCACTCGGCCTCGCTCACGCTCGGCACGCCCGGCGTGCTGCACGGATCGCTGAGCTATCTCCTGCAGGACGCGAAGGGCCAGGTGATCAACGCGCACTCGATCTCGGCGGGCCTCGACTATCCCGGCGTCGGACCGGAGCACGCGCACCTCAAGCAGAGCAAGCGCGCGGAGTACGTGAGCATCACCGACGACGAGGCGCTGCGCGGCTTCGCGCTCCTCAGCCGCGCCGAAGGCATCATCCCCGCCCTCGAGACGTCGCACGCGATCGCGTGGGTCGAGAAGAGCCGCGGGCGCTGGGCGAAGGACGAGCCGGTGCTGATCTGCCTGAGCGGCCGCGGCGACAAGGACGTGGCGCAGGTGAGCGAGATGGGCGCGCTGCCTGACGTCGGCCCGCTGCCGGAGTACCCCGCGTGAGCGCGCCCACGATGCCCGCGGCACGCGCCGCCTCCGCGATCGACCGCCGCTTCGCCGACCTGCGCGCCGCGAACCGTCGTGCGCTCGTCGCCTACGTCACCGCCGGTCACCCCGATCCGGAGCGGTCGGTCGCGCTGCTCCAGGGGCTCGAGGCCGCGGGCGCCGACGTCATCGAGCTGGGCGTGCCGTTCTCGGAGCCGCTCGCCGACGGGCCGGTGATCCAGCACAGCTCCCAGGTCGCGCTGGAGCACGGCGTGGACCTCGACGGCGCGCTCGCGCTGCTGTCGCGCGCGCGGCCGACCGTGCCGGTGGTGCTGTTCAGCTACCTCAACCCGCTCATGGCCGCGGGGCACGGCGTGCTGCAGCGCGCCGCCGACGCGGGCGCGAGCGGAGTCCTGGTCACCGACCTGCCGGTCGGCGCGGATCCGGAGCGCGAGGCGTGGATGGGCGGCGGCCCGCTCGACTTCGTGCGCCTGGTCGCGCCGACGACGCCACCCGCGCGCATGGCGGAGATCGCGCGCCACGGCAGCGGGTTCGTCTACCTCATCAGCCGGCTCGGCGTGACGGGCGAGCAGGACGCGCTGTCGGCCACGCTGCCCGAGACGGTCGCGCGCCTGCGCGCCGCGACGACGCTGCCGATCTGCGTCGGCTTCGGCATCTCGCGGCCCGACCAGGCAGCAGCGGTGGCGCGCATCGCCGACGGCGTGGTGGTGGGGAGCGCCCTCGTGCGCGCGGCCGACGAGAGCGTGGACCGCGCCCTCGCGCTCGCGCGCGACCTCCGTTCGGCCATCGACGACGCCTGACCGTCCGCGTCGCCCGCCGGCGGGCGGTTCGTTGACCGGCCCGCGGGCCGCCGATACGTTCCGCCCGTGACCGACCGCCTCTGCGTCTCCCTCTCCGGCATGCGTTTCCACGCGCGCGTCGGCATCCTCGCGCACGAGCGCGAGCTGCCGCAGCCGCTGGAGATCGACGTCGACGCGTGGATGGCGCGCGTGCCGACCGGTGATGTCCTCGACTATCGCGGTCTCTACGACGTGGCCGCGTCGGTCGTCGCGACCACCGAGCTGCTCTACCTGGAGGACGTCGCGTCGCGCGTCGCCGACGGCGCGCTCGCGCTGGGCCGCGTCTCGCGCGTGCGCGTCGCGGTGCGCAAGCCGCACGTCGCGCTCGCGGGTCCGCTCGCGCACGCCGGCGTCGTGCTGGAGCGCGACGCGCCCGACGTCTCGCACCGCGATGGGTGAGATCGTGTACCTCGCCCTCGGCTCCAACCTCGGCGACCGGGAGGCGCACCTCGCGCTGGCGCGCGCGCGCCTCGACGCGCTGCCTGCGACTCGCGTGCTCGCCGCGTCGCCGGTCGAGGAGACGCCGCCCATCGGTCCCGCAGGGCAGGGCCCCTACCTGAACCAGATGCTGCGCGTGGAGACGACGCTGCCCGCCGAGGCGCTGCTGGACGCCTGCCAGGCCATCGAGGGCGAGGCGGGGCGCGACCGCGCGGCGTCGCCGCGGTGGGGCGCGCGCACACTGGACGTCGACGTCGTGCTGTACGGCACGCGCCGCATCACGACGCCGCGGCTTCTCGTGCCGCATCCGGAGCTCGCGAACCGCGACTTCTGGCAGCGCGAGCTCGCCGCGCTCGACGTCGACTGGTCGCGCGCGATGCGCGACGCGACGGAGGCGCCGTGAGCCAGGCCGCCGGCTCGGCCCCCGCGCCGAAGAAGGTCACCGTGCGCTCGTTCGCGCAGGCGAAGGAGCGCAGGGAGCCGCTGGTGATGGTCGCGGCGTACGACGCGCTCTTCGCGCGCCTGTCGGACGAGGGCGGCGTCGACGCGATCCTCGTCGGCGACTCGCTCGGCAACGTCGTCGCGGGGCTCGACACGACCGTGCCCGTGACGCTCGACCAGATGATCTACCACGGCGCGGCCGCGCGCCGCGGCACCACGCGCGCGCTGCTCGTGGTGGACATGCCGTTCCTCACCTACCAGGTGACGACGGAGCGCGCGCTGCTCAACTGCGGCCGCGTGATGCAGGAGACGCGCTGCGACGCGCTCAAGCTGGAGGGCGGCTCGCCGGAGATGGCGGAGACGATCCGCGCGCTGGTGCGCGCCGGCATGCCGGTGATGGGCCACCTCGGCTTCACGCCGCAGTCGGTGCACACGCTGGGCGGCTTCCGCGTGCAGGCGCGCGGCGACGACGCGGCGCGGCAGCTGGTCGACGACGCGCGCCGCCTGGAGGACGCGGGCGCGTTCTCGATCGTGCTGGAGCTGGTGCCCGCGGATGTCGCCGCGCGCGTCACCGAGGCCGTGTCCATCCCGACCATCGGCATCGGTGCGGGCCTCGGCTGCGACGGGCAGGTGCTGGTGCTCGCGGACCTGCTGGGCCTGACCGACGCGTTCACGCCCAAGTTCCTGAAGCGCTACGGGACGATGGCCGCGGACACGCGGGACGCGGTGCGCCGCTTCGCGACCGAGGTGCGCGCGCGCGCGTACCCCGGCGACGAGCACGCCTTCTGACGCCGGCGGAGCGAGCGTGCTGACCCTGTCGACGGTGGCCGAGCTGCGCGCGGAGCTGCGCCGGCTGCGCGAGGACGCGCGCGTGCTGGGCGGCGGGCGCGTGGCGTTCGTGCCGACGATGGGCTTCCTGCACGAGGGCCACCTCGCGCTGGTCGAGGAGGCGCGCCGCCGCGCGGACGTCGTGGCGATGAGCATCTTCGTGAACCCGCTGCAGTTCGCGCCCACCGAGGACCTCGCGCGCTACCCGCGCGACCCGCACGGCGACGCGGCGAAGGCGGCGGCGCGCGGCGTGGACCTGCTGTTCACGCCGGGCGTCGCGGAGATGTATCCGCGCGAGGCGCGCGTGCGCGTCGTGCCCGGCGACCTCGCGACGCGCTGGGAGGGCGAGGTACGGCCGGGCCACTTCGCCGGCGTGCTGACGGTCGTGGCGAAGCTGCTCAACCTCGTGCAGCCGGACGTCGCGGTCTTCGGGCAGAAGGACGTGCAGCAGGCGACGCTGGTGCGCGCGATGGTGCGCGACCTCGACATGCCGGTGGAGCTGGTCGTCGCGCCGACGGTGCGCGAGCCGGACGGCCTCGCGCTCTCCAGCCGCAACGTCTACCTCGAGCGCGACGACCGCCGGCGCGCGCGCGTGATCCCGCGCGCGCTCGCGCGCATCGAGGCGATGTTCGCCGCAGGCGAGCGACGGGCGGACGCGCTCCTCGCGGCGGGACGCGCCGTGCTCGCGACGGAGCCCGACGTCGTGCCCGACTACCTCGCGCTCGCGGACGGGGAGACGCTGGAGCCGGTGGACGTCGCGACCGAGGGGACGATCGCGATGCTCGCCGCGCGCGTCGGCCGCACGCGCCTGCTCGACAACGCGATCCTCGGCGCCTCGCCGCGGATCCCCGCGAGCGACGACGCATGAGCTGGCGCGCCGTCGTCGCCGCGCTGGACGAGCACGCGGCCTTCCGGTCGCAGGTGAGCCTCTACCTGCACCCGCTGGCGGGCCGCGCGACCCTCTGGCACGTGGTGCGCGCGCTGCTCGCCGTGTCGCCACCGCCGCGCGAGATCGTGGTCGTGCACCTGCAGGGCTCCAACACGCAGGTCGACGTCGACGCCGACGTGCAGATCCGCTACGTCGCGGTGGAGCCGGGGACGGAGTCGCGCGCGCTGCGTGCCGCGGTCACGCCCCCGGGCATGACGGTCCTCGTGGACGGGTCGGCCGCGCTCGTCACCCCGGCGACGATCACGCGCCTGCTGCGCGCCGCGGAGCACGGCGTCGCATCGGTCCGCGGCGACACCGAGCTGGCGACGAGCATCGCCGTCGCCGGCGAGGGGCCGGCGCTCGCGTCGGCCGACGACCCGCGCGTGCCGAACGGCGCCGCGCTCGTCGCGCCCACGCACGCCGAGGAGCTGCTGCAGGTGCTCGACCGGCACACGCTGTCCGACGCGGCGGTCGCGCTGCGCGACCGGCTGGTGCGGCAGCACGAGCGCGGCGGCGTCTCGTTCCTGCTCCCCGCCACCACATGGCTCGACGTCGACGTGCGCATCGGCGCCGACACCCTGGTCTATCCGAGCGTCGTGCTCGAGGGCAGCACCGACGTCGCCGGCGAGTGCGTCATCGGGCCGTACTCGCGCATCGTCGACTCCGAAGTGGGACGCGGCGCGGAGCTCAAGGGCTGGAACTACCTGTGTCGCACCCGCGTGCGCAGCCGCGCGGTGCTGGAGGCGTACGCACGCCGTGGCGACGACTGAGCGTTCCCTCATGACCGCACCGATCGGCGATCCGTCCACGACGCTCGCGCTCCCCGAGTGGGCGCAGGTGAGCGACAAGCGCCGCGCGCACATCGCGCGCGTCACCGCGCTGCTGGACGCATGGGCGCCGCACGTCGCCCGCGATGCCGCGGAAGCGGCCGCGATGCGCGACGCGGGGCTGCTGCACGATGCGCTGCGCGACGCGCCCGATGCGCTGCTGCGCGAGCTCTCGGACGACGCGACCTCGCCGGTCGAGGTGCTGCACGGCCCGGCGGCCGCGACGCTGCTGGCGCGCCGCGGTGAGACGCGCACCGACCTGCTGGAAGCCATCCGCTGGCACACGCTCGGCTCCGCGGAGTGGGGGCGTGTGGGCCGCGCGCTGTACATGGCCGACTTCCTGGAGCCGGGGCGGAAGTTCGCGGCGGCGGACCGCGCGTTCCTCGCGGCGCACGTGCCCACGGACTTCGACGCCGTCTTCCGGCAGGTCGTCCGCATGCGCCTCGAGTGGTCGCTGCGCGAGGGGAAGGAGCTCTTCCCGCAGGCCGTCACGCTCTGGAACGCGGTGCGGTGACGGCGTGATGCGCGAGGACCGTCCGCGCTGGATGCGCCCCGGCTGGCTGATCCTCGGATCGCTGGCGCTCGTGATGGCGGCGGGCGCTGCGTGGCCGCGCGTGAAGGCGGCGTTCGACGACGCGCCCGCAGGCACCGCGAGCGACGAGGCCGGGCCGAAGCTCCCCGCCGCCGACGACACGCTCGGCCGGCCGCCGGGCGACGCGCGCGTGCGCGTCGAGGTGCTGAACGCGACGCGCACGCGCGGCCTGGGGCGCCGCGGCATGTTCTACCTGCGCGACCGCGGCTTCGACGTCGTCGCGGTGGGGACGAGCGGCGCGCAGCAGGACAGCGTCGTGGTCATCGACCGCTCGGGGCATCCCGAGTGGGCGAAGCGCGTGGCGTACGCGATGGGCGGGGCGCGCATCGAGACGCGCCCCGACACCTCACGCTACCTGGACGTCACGGTCGTCATCGGCGCGTCCTGGCGCGCGCCGGCCCAGCCGTTCCACCCGTAGCTGCCCGCACGCCGCGGCGATGTCGACGCCGCGGCTCTTGCGCACCGCGACCTCCACGCCGCGGTTGCGCATCGTCTCCGCGAAGCGCTGGATGCGGTCGGGCGGCGTGGGCGTGAAGCCCATCGCGCCGCCGGGGTGCAGCGGGATCAGGTTCACGAACGCGCGGCACTCGCGTGCCAGTCGCGCCAGCTCCATCGCGTGCTCCGCGCGGTCGTTGACGCCGCCCAGCATCACGTACTCGAACGTCACGCGCCGGTCGAACGCCGCCGCCGCCGCGATCACGTCGGCGAGCGGGAACTTCACGTTCACCGGCATCAGCTCCCCGCGCAGCGCGTCCGTCGGCGCGTGGATCGAGATCGCGAGGCGGAACTGCTCCGGGCGCTCGCCCAGCGCGACGATGCCGGGCAGCACGCCGACCGTCGACACGGTGATGTGCCGCGCGCCGATGCCGAAGCCCTGCGGATCGTTCAGGATCGTCAGCGTCGGGTCGACCGCCTTCCAGTTCATGAGCGGCTCGCCCATGCCCATGAAGACGATGTTGGTCGCACGGATCGGCTCCTCGTCCAGCAGCGCGAGCTCGCGCACCTGCCCGGCGATCTCGAACACGTGCAGGTTGCGCTGGAAGCCCATCACGCCCGTGGCGCAGAACGAGCACTTCAGCGCGCACCCGGCCTGGGACGAGATGCAGAAGGTGAGGCGGTCGCGGTCGGGGATCGCGACCGTCTCGATCGCCTGACCGTCGGCGAGGCGGAAGAGGAACTTCCGCGTGCCGTCGCTCGACCGCTGGTTCGCGACGAGCTGCAGCCGCGGCAGCACGAAGTGCTCGGCCAGCGCCTCGCGGAACGCCGCCGGCAGCTCGCGCATCTCGCTGAAGTCGCGCGCGGGCTTCTGCCAGAGGCGCGGCAGGACCTGCGTCGCGCGGTAGGCCGGCTGCCCCTGCGCCACGGCGAACTCGCGCAGCGCGCGCTCGGCCTCCGCCGGCGTCATGTCGAGCAGGTTGACCTTGCCCTCGGCCTCCGCCGGGATGCCCGCGGGGCGTCGCGCCACGGGGAGCGCGCGGCCCGCGGGCGCGGCGTCGTCGGCGTGCGCAGGCGTGGGGATGTCGGGAGCGGTCACTTGAAGATCGAGCTGAGCGTGATCTGGTAGATGCTGCCAAAGCCCGACGCGCTCTCGTCGCGCGCCACGCCCACCAGCAGTCCGGCATACCGCAGGCCGAGGCCGAGGCGCGTGCGGGTGTCGGCCTCGCCACCGCGGGCGGCGCGGGCCAGGCCGGCGCGGCCCTCGACGTTGCGGAGGCGCGCGCTGACGTAGCCGTAGCCCTCGTGCTCGCCGCCACGGCTGCCGAGGTACGACGCGCCCACCCGGACCTCGCGGGCGACGGCCCGTCCGGCGACGCGCGCGTCGGCACCGAGCGAGGTCAGCGGCCGATCGTCGCGATCGGCACCCGGGCGCCAGAGGAAGGTCGACGCCCCCAGCCGCAGGTCGCGTCGGCCGAGCAGCCCATCGACGACGACGCCGGCGTCGGCGCCCGCCGTCGAGGCCGAGGCGGTGTCGAGGCGTCCGACGCGGTACCGCAGCGCCGCGCCGACGGCGAGGTGCCGCAGCACCCGCTGGCTGGCGCCGGCCGAGACGAGGTAGCTGTCGTAGACGACCGGGCTGCCGACGGCCGTCGGCGTGTCGTCGGTGCGCGGGATGTCGGAGACGCCGGCGCGCGCGACCGTGATCGCGAACGCTCGCTTCGGCGTCTGGCGCCACTCCAGCCCGATCACCTCGCCGCTCAGTCCGCGGTCGCCGGGAGCGTTGAGGTGGGTCACCGAGCCCCGAATCCGGCCCGTCGGCGCGAGCAGCGTCGCCGCCGGGTTGTACAGCCCGCCGGCGGCCTCGATGGCCAGCGCGGGAGCCTCGCCGAGCGCGCCGATCGCGAAGTCGTACAGGTCGCGACCGGGCACGGTCTGCGCCGGGCTCACGCGGGGGGCGACGGCGAGGGCGGCCCCCAGCGTGGCGGCGAAGCACAAGTGGCGCATGAAGTTGAGACTACCGGGCGCGGGGGGGCGAGGTCAAGCGCGGCGCTACCCCGGCCCGGCCGGGCCGCTTAGATTCGACCGCTCGTATGCCATCGCGGAATCGCCGTGCAGTTGACTGAGCTGCTCGCCCCGGAACGGGTGCGGGTGCCGCTCCGGAGCAGGGCCAAGGACGACCTGCTGCGCGAGCTGGTGGAGCTCGCCGCCGGCTCGCGAGGCCAGGACGTGGTCGAGGCGCTGCTCCGCAGCGTCCGGGACCGCGAGGCCGTGCTGAGCACCGGCATCGGCGAGGGCGTCGCCATCCCGCACGGCCGCACCCCGATGCTCGACTCGCTCGTCGTCGCCGCCGGCGTGTGCGAGTCGCCGGTCGAGTTCTCGTCGCTGGACGGCCGCCCCGTGGAGCTGTGCTTCCTGCTCGTGGGCCCCGAGAGCGCCGCCGGCGCGCACGTGAAGGCGCTCGGCCGGATCTCGCGGCTGCTCTACCGGGCGCCCCTCCGCGACGCGCTGAAGCAGTGCGCCTCGCCCGAGGAGTTCCTGGAGCTCGTGCGCACCTCGGAGGCCGCGTGAGCGACAGGGCTCGCGGGCGCTGGGCGCCCGCCGCCGTCTGGGCGACGCTGGTGCTGGTCGCCACCTCGTGGCCGAACCCCGGGCTGCCGCAGGCCGGCCGCGTCGACAAGGTGCTGCACGCCCTCTCCTACGGCCTGCTCGGCTGGCTGGTGGGCCGTGCGGTGCCCGCGAGCACGCGCGGGCAGCTCGCCGCCGCGTTCGCCGGGCTGGTGGCCTTCGGCGCGCTCGACGAGTGGCACCAGGGCTTCATCCCGGGGCGCGCCACCAGCGGCGCCGACCTGCTGGCCGATGCCGTCGGGGCCCTTGTCGGCCTCCTGCTGTACGCGGCGCGCCGCCGCCGCGCGCTCGGCGCTGCCTCCGCGGCCTGAGCGCCGCCGCTCCTCCCGTCCGTCCCTCTTCTCGCCCGCTCATGTCCTCGCCCGTGCCCGTCGTCGCCACCACGCTCCGCACCCACGCCGCCGGCGCCCTGCGCGCCGAGCATGCCGGCCAGCGCGTGCGCCTGGGAGGCTGGGTGCACCGGAGCCGCGACCTCGGCGCGCTCGTGTTCCTCGACCTGCGCGACCGCGAGGGGATCGTGCAGGTGTCGTTCGATCCGGCGTTCACCGACGCCGCGGCGCTGGAGCGGGCGGCAAAGGTCGGCGTCGAGAGCGTCGTGCTGATCGAGGGCGAGGTCGCGCTGCGCCCGGCCGAGCTGCGCAACGCGGAGCTGGAGACGGGCGAGGTCGAGGTGCGGGCGTCGGCGATCACCGTCGTCGGACCCGCCGACACGCCCGCGATTCCCGTGGCGCGCGGCCGCGGCACGCCGCTGCCGGCCGAGGAGCTGCGGCTGCGCCACCGCCATCTCGACCTGCGCCGTCCGGAGCTGCAGCGCGCGCTCATCCTGCGGCACCGCCTGGCGCAGGTGACGCGCCGGTACCTGAGCGAGAACGGCTTCCTCGAGCTCGAGACGCCGATCCTCACCAAGCCGACGCCGGAGGGCGCGCGCGACTACCTGGTGCCCAGCCGCGTGCACCAGACCGAGTTCTACGCGCTCCCGCAGAGCCCCCAGATCTACAAGCAGCTGTTCATGATCGCGGGCTTCGATCGGTACTTCCAGATCGCGCGCTGCTTCCGCGACGAGGACCTGCGCGCCGACCGCCAGCCCGAGTTCACGCAGATCGACATCGAGGCCTCGTTCGTCCAGCAGGACGACGTGATCGCGTTCACCGAGGGGCTGGTGCAGGCGCTGTTCGCGGAGGCGGGCGTGCAGGTCACGACGCCGTTCCGCCGCATGGCGTACGCGGACGCGATGGAGCGGTACGGCATCGACCGGCCGGACCTGCGCTACGGGATGGAGCTGAGCGACGTCAGCGACGTCTTCCGCGGCACCGAGTTCGGCGTCGCGGCGACCGTGCTCGACGCGGGCGGGCGCTTCCGCGCGGTCGTCGCGCCGGGCGGCGCGAAGTTCTCGCGCAAGGAGCAGGACGAGCTGACCGCGATGGCCAAGGGCGCGGGCGCGCAGGGGATCATCTTCCTCAAGCGCCACGGCGACGCGCTCGAGGGGCCCGTCGCGAAGTTCCTGCGTCCGGACGCGATCGCGCGGCTGGGGCTGAACGACGGCGACCTCGCGCTCGTCGTCGCCGGTCCGGACCACGTGACGAGCCCCGCGCTCGACCGGCTGCGGCAGGAGGTCGCGCGCCGGCTGGACCTGGTGCCCGCGGACGCGCACGAGTTGCTCTGGGTGGTGGACTTCCCGATGTTCGAGCGGGATCCGAAGACGGGAGCGCTCGCCGCGATGCACCATCCGTTCACGTCCGCCCAGCCCGAGGACCGCGCGCTGCTCGCGAGCGAGCCGTGGCGCGCCCGGGCGCGGGCCTACGACGTCGTGCTGAACGGCACCGAGCTCGGGGGCGGCAGCATCCGCATCAGCGACCCGGCGGACCAGGCCCAGGTGCTGCAACTGCTGGGCATCGACGCGGAGACGGCGGAGAAGCGCTTCGGCTTCCTGCTGGAGGCGCTGCGCGCCGGGGCGCCGCCGCACGGCGGGATCGCCCTCGGGTTCGACCGGATCGCGATGCTCCTGTCGGGCGCCGGCTCGCTGCGCGACGTCATCGCGTTCCCCAAGACGACGGCGGCGCGCGCCCTGTTCGAGGGCGCGCCGACGCCGGTCCCGGCTGAGGACTTGCACGAGCTGGGACTCCAGGCCGACCACGGAGGCACTGAGTGAGCGAAGACGGCGGCTCCACGCGCGGGGCCCAGGACGGGGCGCAGCAGCGCCTCTCCACCGAAGGCGCGGACCTGCTCACCCTCGCGGGGGTGAACGACGCGAACCTCGTCGAGCTGGCACGGATCGGCGGCGTGAAGGTGGCGCTGCGCGGCGAGGCGATGATGCTCAGCGGCCCGGCGGACGCGGTCGCGCGCGCGGCCGGCATCGGCCAGCGGATGATCGACATGGCCCGGCAGGGGATCCCGCTGACGCCCGACGACGTGCTGCGCGTGAGCCTCGACCAGGGCGGCAGCCGCGACGACGGCGACGGCGCGGCGGCGCCGATCCCGGGCACCGGAGGCGAGGGGCGCCTCGCGCTCCCCGGCGTCCGCCGCCTGATCCAGGCGAAGACGTCGGGCCAGTCCGAGTACATGAAGAAGATCGCCGAGAACGACATCGTGATCGGCATCGGGCCCGCGGGCACAGGCAAGACCTTCCTCGCCGTCGCGATGGCGGTCGACGCGCTCGTGCGCAAGCGCGTGCGCAAGATCGTCCTCGCCCGTCCGGCCGTGGAGGCGGGCGAGAGCCTCGGCTTCCTGCCGGGCGACATGCAGGCGAAGGTCGATCCCTACCTGCGGCCGCTCTACGACGCGCTGGACGAGATGATGCCGCCCGAGCGCGTGGCGAAGGCGCTGGAGACGCGCACCATCGAGATCGCGCCGCTCGCGTTCATGCGCGGGCGCACGCTGGGCGACGCGTTCGTGATCCTCGACGAGGCGCAGAACGCGACGAACCTCCAGATGAAGATGTTCCTGACGCGTCTGGGCGTGAACTCGAAGATCGTCATCACGGGCGACAAGACGCAGATCGACCTGCCGCGCCGCGAGGACTCGGGGCTGATGCAGGTCGAGCGCATCCTGCACGAGATCGAGGGGATCTCCTTCCACTACTTCACCGACGCGGACGTCGTGCGCCACCGGCTGGTGCGCGACATCATCAAGGCGTACGCGGAAGACGCGGGGGATTGACCGTCGTGGGTCTCTGGGGTCAGCCCGAGCCCGACGAGGGCGAGGGATCACGACGCGCGCTGGTGCGGGCGCACGGCGGCCGGGTGCTGCTGGCGCTCGCGCTGGCGTTCGTCACGTACCTGCTGTTCCCGACGGCGCCCGCCGCCGACGCCCCGCTCTACGAGGTGGGCTCGGTCGCGCCCGACAACGTCATCGCGCCGTTCGCGTTCCGCGTCCCCAAGACCGACGCCGAGCTTCAGGCGGAGCGTGAGGAGGCGGTGCGCAGCACCGCCGCCGTCCTTGCGTTCGACGCGACAGGTGTCGACTCGGCGCGGTTCCACGTCGCGCGCTTCCGCGCGCTGCTGGAGGCGTCGCTCGCGCCGGGCGCGTCCGCCGCCCAGGCGACGGCGCTGGTGGCCGACGCGGCGCGTGTAGGCGTCCGCATCACGCCTGCGGAGGTCGCGTACCTGCGCAGCGCGCCGCGCCGGCAGGCGCTCATGGACGGCGTCGCGACGACGCTCGACCGCTGGCTCCCGCGCGGCGTCGCGTCCACCGGCGCCGTGCCCGATGCGCCGGCCGACGTCGCCATCGCGCGCGGCGGCCAGTATCGCGTCGTGCCGGCCGACAGCGTGCCGACGCTCTCCACCGTGCTCGCCGACGCGCGCCGCGCCCGCCCCGACGCCGGCTCGGAGATCGCCGAGGCGCTGTACGTGAAGCTGCTGAGCGCGTTCTTCCGCCCGACGCTGGCCGCCGATCGCGCCGCCACCGACCGGCTGCGCGCGGACGCGCTGCGCGGCGTCGATCCCAACAAGTGGCTCGTGCGGGCGGGCGAGAAGATCGTCGGCGCGCACGAGGTCGTGGGGCGCGAGGAGTTCGACAAGATGCGCGCGCTCCGCACGGCGGTCGCGCAGCGCGGGATGTCGGACCGCTCGCTGGCGCGCGGCGCGACGCGCGTCGCTGGAGCGCTGCTGCACAACCTGGTGCTGATCGCCGTCTTCGGCGTGACGCTCGCGCTCTTCCGGCCGCAGCTCTACCGCTCGTTCCGCGCGGTGTCGCTGTTCGCGCTCGGCTTCCTGCTGGTGCTGGTGGCGGCCGCGGTCGTCGCGCGCATGCCCAACCCGCGTCCCGAGCTGATCCCGATCGCGCTCGCGGCGGTGCTCTTCAGCGTGCTGTTCGACGCCCGCATCAGCCTCGTCGCGGTGCTGGTCGTCGCGATCCTGGTGGGGAGCCAGGGGCCGTTCCGCGGGTCGAACACGCTCTTCGTCGTGCTCGTGGGCGGCGTGGCCGCGGCGGCGAGCGTCCGCACGCTGAGCCGGCGCACGCAGGCGTTCTCCGCCATGCTCGTCGTCTGCGCGGGCTACGTCCTCTCGTCCATCACGCTCGCGCTGGCGCTCGGCTGGAACCTCCGCGAGGCGGGGATCGCCGCGGGGTTCGGCGCGCTCAACGCCCTGGTGTCGGTCGCGCTGGCGATGGGGCTCCTCGCCCCGGCCGAGGAGTTCACCGGCATCGACACGTACCTGCGCCTGCTGGAGTGGTCGGACCTCAACCGCCCGCTGCTGCAGCGCCTGAGCCTCGAGGCGCCGGGCACGTACGCGCACACGATCGCGATGGCCAACCTGGCCGAGGCGGCGTGCAACGCGATCGGCGCCAACGGGCTGCTGGCGCGCGTCGGCACCTACTACCACGACATCGGGAAGCTGGAGCGCCCGCAGTACTTCGTCGAGAACCAGGCGAAGGGGCGCAACCCGCACGACAAGCTCAAGCCCTCGGCCAGCGCCGCGATCATCCGCAACCACGTGCGCGAGGGGCTGGAGCTGGCGGACGAGATCAAGCTGCCAAAGGTGCTGCGCGCGTTCATCACCGAGCACCACGGCACGGGCCGCATCGTCTACTTCTACGAGAAGGCGAAGGAGCGCGGCGACGCGACCTCGCCCAACGCCGCCGAGTTCACCTACCCGGGCCCGACGCCGCAGAGCGCCGAGACGGCGATCGTGATGCTCGCCGACGGCGTCGAGGCGTCCGCGCGCGCGCTGCAGGAGCCCACGCCGCAGAAGCTGCGCGAGCTCGTCGAGCACATCGTCCGCATGCGCATCGAGCAGGGACAGCTGCGCGACGCGCCGCTCACGCTGCGACAGCTGGAGATCGTGAAGGACCAGTTCGTCCGCGTCCTCCTTGGCATGCACCACGCCCGCATCGAGTATCCGGCGGCCAGCGGCGGGGTGACCGCCGAGTTCGCGTCGGCATGACCGGCGCCGGAGACAGTCGGCGCCCACGCGCCGCCGCAGGAGCCGCCTCCCGCACGTCGCTCCAGGTCGACGTCGCCGCCCAGGGCACCCGCGTCGCGCTCGCGCGTGACGCGGTGGCCGACCTCGCGCGCCGCGTGCTGCGCGCCGAGGGCGTGCGCGCCGCGGAGGTGTCGATCACCTTCGTCGACGCCCAGGAGATGGCGCGGCTCAACTGGCGCCACTTGAAGCACCGCGGCCCGACCGACGTCATCACCTTCGCGCTGGCGCCCGTGCCCGGGGCGCCCGTGACGGGCGACGTCTACATCTGCCCGGCGGTCGCGCGCGAGCACGCGGTCGCGCACGGCGTGGGCGTGCGCGAGGAGACCGCGCGCCTCGTGGTGCACGCGATGCTGCACGTGCTGGGGCACGAGCACCCGGAGGACGCGTCGCGCACCCGGTCGCCGATGTGGCTCGCGCAGGAGCGCTACGTGCGCCGCTTCCACACGGGCGCGGGAGCGCGCGAATGAGCGCCGTGCTCGCGCTCGCGCTGGCGACGCTGGCCTTCCTGTTCGCGATGGCCGACTCGGCGCTGCTGGCGTGCGCCTTCGAGCGGGACGAGGAGGCCTCGGTGGAGCGCAGGCACCGCGCGCTCGCGTTCGCGCGGCTGCTGGCACAGATCGGCGCCGGCGTCGCCGTCGCGCTCGCGCTCGACCTGCCGGCGCGCAGCACCACGCACGCGGTGCTGATCGGCCTCGCGGCGGGCCTCGTCCTCGTCGCGCTCACCGAGGTCGCCGCCCGCGAGATCGGCGACGCGCTGGGCGAGCGCGCGCTCGGGCCGCTGCAGCCGCTCGCCGCCGTCGCGGAGGTCGTGCTGATGCCCGTCGTGGCGCTGGCGACGTCGCTGGACGACGCGATGCGCCGCGCGCTGCCGCCGCAGGAGGTCAGCGAGAGCACGCGCGAGGAGACCGCCGAGCAGTTCCGCGAGATCGTGTCGGCCGAGGCGGAGGTGAGCGAGCCGCAGCGCGCGCTGCTGGCGGGCGTGTTCACGCTCGGCGACACGCAGGTGAGCGAGATCATGGTGCCGCGCATCGACGTCATCGGCGTCGAGCGCGAGACGCCGTGGTCCGAGGTCGTGGACCGTGTGCGCAGCAGCGAGCACTCGCGGCTGCCGGTGTACGAGGAGACGATCGACGAGATCGACGGCGTGCTGTACGCCAAGGACCTGCTGCCAGCCGTGATCGCGGGCGAGGAGCCGGCCGAGGGGTGGACGTCGCTCGTGCGGCCGACGCACTACATCCCGGCCACCAAGCGCGTGCACGACCAGCTGCGCGACTTCCGGCAGAGCGGCTCGCACCTCGCCGTCGTCGTCGACGAGTACGGCGGCACGGCGGGCATCGTCACCATCGAGGACATCCTCGAGGAGATCGTCGGCGAGATCCGCGACGAGCGCGACGAGGAGGAGGCGCCGGTGGTCGCCGAGGGCGACCGCCGCTTCTGGGTCTCGGCGCGCGTCACGCTCGACGAGCTGTCCGACGTCCTCGGCGTGCCCATCGAGCACGAGGAGGTCACGACCGCTGGTGGCCTCGTGTACGAGCTCCTGGGCCGCGTGCCGCGCGCGGGCGAGTCGCTCGCCATCGCCGGCTTCCGCGTGGTCGTCGAGCGCGTGGTACGGCGCAAGATCCTGCGCCTGTACTTCGAGCGGCTGCCCGAGGCGACGCCGGTGACCGTGGAGGAAGCGGGCGACACCGCCGACGAGACCGTGCGTGAGCCGGCCGGCCGGGCGGCGCGCGCCGCGACGCGCAGCGGGGCGCGAACCGATGGCGACGCGTCCGTGGAGCGTGCGCCGTGAGCTTCGCGTTCCTCGTCCTCCTCACGCTCGTCGTCACGGCCGCGCTCACCGCGGGCTCCATTGCCGTGCGCACGGTGAGCCGCATCTGGCTGCGCCACTGGGTCGAGCGCCGACTCACCGGCGCGTCGCTGGCCGAGGTGTACCTCGACCGGCCGCAGCGCCTGATCGTCTCGGCGGGTGCGGGGATCGCGCTCACCGTGTTCCTCGCGGGCGTCGGCGTCGCGAGCCTCGATGCGTCGCCGCTCTCGCTCGCGTGGCACGCCGTGCTGCTCGCGGTGCTGGTGATCGGCGCGGGGCAGGTGGTGCCGCGCGCGCTCGCGCGCCGATGGCCCGCGCGGGTGGTGCCCGTGCTGGTGCCGCTGCTGCACGCGGTCGACGCGCTCCTGTTCCCCATGCGCGCCGCCGGCGCGGCGATCGCGCGCGCGGTCGGTGGCCGGCGTCCCGTCGAGCCCGAGGAGGAGGCGCGCGACAACATCGAGGACCTGCTGCGCGAGGGCCAGCTGGAGGGCGTCGGCGAGCCTGGGGAGATGGCGATCATCACCGGCGTCGTGCAGTTCGCCGAGAAGACCGTGCGTGAGGTCATGACGCCGCGCGAGCAGGTGTTCGCGCTCGACCTGGCGCTGCCGCCGCGCGAGCTGGCCGCGCGGCTGGCGCAGTCCGCCTACAGCCGGGTGCCGGTGTACGAGGGCACGCTCGACGCGATCGTCGGCATCGTGCACGCCTTCGACGTGTTGACCACCGGCGGCGAGGAGCTGCCGCCCGTGCTGCCGGTCCACGTCGCCACGCCGGGCACGCCGTGCAACGACCTGCTGGTCGCGATGCTGCGGCAGCGCCGGCACCTCGCCGTCGTGCGCGAGGTCGGCGGCCCGACGCTCGGCATCGTGACGCTGGAGGACGTGCTCGAGGAGCTCGTGGGCGAGATCCGCGACGAGCACGACGACCCGGCGCCGTCGACCGACTCCCCTTCGATCTTCCCGTGACCGCACCCGCCACGCCCGCCAGCGCGACCACGAGCGCGACCGCGCGGCTCATCGACGACCTGCGCGCCGGCAAGCCCGCCGCGATCGCGCGCGCCGTCAGCATCGTCGAGAACCACCGAGCCGGCTTCGACCGCATCCTCGCCACGCTGCACGCGTCGGTCGGGCGCGCGCGGCGCGTGGGGATCACCGGGCCGCCGGGCGCCGGCAAGAGCACGATGACGACGCTGCTGGCGAAGACGCTGCGCGCCGAGGGCAAGCGCGTCGCGATCGTCGCGGTCGATCCGACCTCGCCATTCACCGGCGGCGCGCTGCTGGGCGATCGCATCCGCATGGAGTCGATCGCGCTCGATCCGGGGATCTTCATCCGCTCGCTCGCCACGCGCGGCTCGCTCGGCGGGCTGTCGTCGGCGACGCGCGAGGTGTGCGACGTCCTCGATGCCGCGGGCTTCGACGTCATCCTGATCGAGACGGTGGGCGTGGGGCAGAGCGAGCTCGATGTGGCGCGAGCCGCCGACACGACGCTGGTCGTGCTGGTGCCCGAGAGCGGCGACTCGATCCAGACGCTGAAGGCGGGCGTGATGGAGATCGCCGACGTCTTCTGCGTCAACAAGGCGGACCGTCCCGGCTCCGACCGGCTGCGCAACGACATCGAGCTGATGCTCGGCCTGCGGGGCGGGCCCGCGTCGCTCGACCTGCCGGCGCACCACGGCGTCGATCTCACCGCGCTCGCGAAGGACCCCGAGCATCGCGAGTTCGTGAAGGACGTGATGAACCCCGCACGCGCGGCCCGCCGCGCCGCCGCGGGCGAGCAGTCCGACCGCTGGACGCCGCCGGTGCTGCAGAGCGTCGCCGCGAAGGGGGAGGGGATCGACGGCGTGCTCGCCGCGCTCGACCGCCACTTTCGCTATCTTGAGGCCAGCGGCCAGCTGCGCGAGCGGCGCCGGACCCGGCTCCGCGAGCGCGTCGTCGAGGTGGTGGAGCAGAAGGTGCGGCAGCGCCTCTGGACCGACGCGGCGACGAACGCGTGGGTCGCCGGCCACCTGGAGGCGATGGAGGAGGGCACCGAGACGCCCTTCGGCGTCGCCGACGCGCTCCTCGCCCGCAGCGGCGCGCTGCTGACCACGACCAACGGCTGAGCATCCCGAGGATTTCCATGGCCTCCGTGCACGAACTCGAGCAGACGCTGCGCGATCGCGACGACGAGCTGGCGCGGCTGCGGGCCGAGGTGGACGCCTGGCGCGCCGCCTTCACGAAGGGCACGACGCGCGACGTCGCCTTCACCAACTCGGCGCGCGAGGTCGCGCCGCTGCACACGGCGCTCGACACGGAAGGCCGCGTCGACCTCGAGGTCCCGGGCAAGTACCCGTTCACGCGCGGCATCCACCCGACGGGCTACCGCGGGAAGCTGTGGACGATGCGCCAGTTCGCCGGCTTCGGGACGGCGCGCGAGACCAACGCCCGCTACAAGTTCCTGCTCTCGCAGGGGCAGACGGGGCTCTCGGTGGCGTTCGACTTCCCGACGCTGATGGGCTACGACTCCGACCATCCGCGCTCGGAGGGCGAGGTCGGCAAGTGCGGCGTCGCGATCTCGTCGCTCGCCGACATGGAGACGCTGTTCGAGGGCATCCCCCTCGGCAAGGTCTCGACGTCGATGACGATCAACGGCCCGGCGATCATCCTGTTCTGCTTCTACGCGGCCGCGGCCGAGAAGCAGGGGGTGTCGCTGGCGCAGCTCCAGGGGACGGTCCAGAACGACATCCTCAAGGAGTACATGGCGCAGCACGCGTGGTGCTTCCCGATCGAGCCCGCGCTGCGCCTGATCGTCGACATGTTCGAGTGGTCGTCGGCGCACACGCCGAAGTGGAACACGATCTCCATCAGCGGCTACCACATCCGCGAGGCGGGAGCGACGGCCGCGCAGGAGCTCGCGTTCACGCTCGCCGACGGCTTCACGTACGTCGAGCGGGGCATCGCGCGCGGCCTCGACGTCGACGACTTCGCGCCGCGGCTGTCGTTCTTCTGGGACATCCACAACGACTTCTTCGAGGAGATCGCCAAGCTGCGCGCCGCCCGCCGCATCTGGGCGCGCCGCCTCAAGGAGAAGTACGGCGCCAAGGATCCGCGCTCGTGGATGATGCGCTTTCACTCGCAGACCGCGGGCGTGACGCTGACGGCGCAGCAGCCGATGAACAACGTCGTGCGCGTCGCCTACCAGGGCCTCGCCGCGGTGCTCGGCGGCACGCAGTCGCTGCACACCAACTCGATGGACGAGACGCTGTCGCTGCCGACCGAGCAGGCGGTGCAGGTCGCGCTGCGCACGCAGCAGATCCTCGCCTACGAGACCGGCGTGCCGAACGTGATGGACCCGCTGGGCGGCTCCTACTACGTCGAGGCGCTCACCGACCAGCTGGAGCGCGAGGCCGAGGCGCTGTTCGAGCAGATCGACGCGCAGGGCGGCGTGGTGCAGGGGCTCGAGGAGGGCTGGTTCCAGCGCCGCATCGCCGAGAGCGCGGCGCGCCAGCAGTGGGAGATCGAGCAGCATCGCAAGCTGATCGTCGGCGTCAACGAGTTCGTCACCGACGAGGAGGAGCTGTCGATCCCGCTGCTCAAGATCGGGCAGGAGGCCGAGGAGGAGCAGAAGCGCAGCATGGCCGAGCTCCGCGAGCGGCGCGACGACGCGCTCGTGCAGCAGCGGCTGGAGGCGCTGCGCGAGGCGGCGCGCGGGACGGCCAACGTCGTGCCCTTCATCCTCGACTGCGCCCGCGCCTACTGCACGCTCTACGAGATCCGTGCGGCGCTGGAGGACGTGTTCGGGGCGTACCGCGAGCCGGTGTTCTTCTGAGCGCGGCGCGGAAGATCCCGGCGCGGCGGCCCGCCGCGAAGAAGTCCGGCGGCACCGCCGACTGGTGGGCCAACCAGTTCGACGCCCAGTACCTGCGCGAGTACCAGCCGCTCTTCACGCCCGAGCGCGACCGGCACGAGGTCGCGCGGCTGCTGGACGTGCTCGAGCTGCCCGCGGGCTCGCGCGTGCTCGACTGCCCGTGCGGCCAGGGGCGCCACGCGCACCTGCTGGCCGAGGCGGGCTTCGACGTCGACGCGCTCGACTACTCGGAGGAGCTGCTGGCCGTCGCGCGCAAGCGCGGCACCGGTAAGACGCTGCGCTACACGCAGGGCGACATGCGGAAGCTGCCCGGCCGCTGGACGGGTCGCTTCGACGCGGTCGTGAACCTGTTCACCAGCTTCGGCTTCTTCCTCGACCCGGCCGACGACGCGCGCGTGATCCGCGAGTTCGCGCGCGTGCTGAAGCCCGGCGGCGTGCTGGTGTGGCACGGGGGCAGCCGCGACGGGGTGATGGCGAAGTTCCTCGAGCGCGACTGGTGGGTGAGCGACGATGGCACGATGATCGGCCACGAGCGCTCGTTCGACCCGCTGTCCGGCGTCCTCACGGTGCTGACGACCTGGGAGGGGAAGCGCACCCGGGGCGAGCGCGAGCATCGCATCCGGCTCTACACGGCGACCCGGCTCTCCGAGCTGTGCGCGGAGGCGGGGCTCGTGGTCGAGCAGGCCTTCGACGCCTGGCGCGACCGGCCGATGACGCGCCGCTCCAGCGAGATGCTGCTGGTGGCCCGGAAGGAGTGACGCCCTGCCCGGCGGCGGGGCCGTCCGCTAGCTTCTGAGTCTGCCGAACGGCGAGTGGGGAGCAGGGAGAACGCGCTCCCCGCTCCCCACTTCTCACTTCCGACAGTCATGGACCGTCCCATTCGCGTGCTCGTCGCCAAGCCGGGGCTCGACGGACACGATCGCGGCGCCAAGGTCGTGGCCGCGGCGCTGCGCGACGCCGGCATGGAGGTCATCTACACGGGCCTTCACCAGACGCCCGAGATGATCGCGACCGCGGCCGTGCAGGAGGACGTCGACGTCGTCGGCCTGTCGATCCTCAGCGGCGCGCACATGACGCTCTTCCCGCGCGTGCTGCAGCTGCTGCGCGAGCAGGGGCGCGACGACATCCTGCTCACCGGCGGCGGCATCCTCCCGAAGGAGGACATGGAGGCGCTGTACGCCCAGGGGGTCGGGCAGCTCTTCGGCCCCGGGACGCCGACGTCCGACCTGATCGACTACATCAAGGGCTGGTTCGCCGAGCGCCAGCGGCAGGAGAGCCAGCAGGCGTGACGGCGGCCGTCCAGCAGGAGCATCCGCAGCAGGACCGCCCGACCAGTCGCCTGCGCCAGCTGAGCGCCGAGGTGCGCACGCTGGAGGCGACGCTCCGCGAGGGCGGCGGCGCCGACAAGATCGAGCGCCAGCACCGGCAGGGGAAGCTGACCGCGCGCGAGCGCATCGCCCGGCTGTGCGACGCGGGCACGCCCTTCGTCGAGATCGGGCTGCTGGTCGCGCACGACCGCTACGACGGCCAGGCGCCCGCCGCCGGCGTCGTCACGGGGCTCGCCGTCGTGCATGGGCGCGAGGTCGTCGTGGTCGCCAACGACGCGACGGTGAAGGCCGGCTCGTGGTGGCCCGAGACGATCCCCAAGATCCTGCGCGCGCAGGAGGTCGCGATGCGCTGCCGCATCCCGATCGTGTACCTCGTCGACTCGGCCGGCGTGAACCTGCCCTACCAGGGCGGCGTGTTCCCCGGGCAGTACGGCGCCGCGCGCATCTTCCAGTACAACTCGATCATGCGGCGCCACCTGCGGATCCCGCAGCTGGCCGCGGTGATGGGGCCGTGCGTCGCGGGCGGCGCCTACCTGCCCGCGCTGTCGGACGTGATCGTGATGACGAAGGGCACGTCGTTCATGGGCCTCGGCGGCGCGAACCTCGTGAAGGGCGCCACGGGCCAGACGATCGACAACGAGACGCTCGGCGGCGCGGTGACGCACACGGAGCTGTCGGGCGTCGCGCACTACGCGGCCGACGACGATCCGGCCGCGATCGAGAAGCTGCGCGAGCTGATCGACCGACTGCCGCCGCAGCGCGAGGTGGCGACGCGCGCCGCCGCCGATCCCGCGGCCGCGCCCGAGACGCTGTACGACGTGCTGCCCGCCGACCACCGCATGTCGTACGACATGCACCACGTGCTGCGCGCGATCGTCGACGACGGCGCGCTCGACGAGTTCCAGGCGAACCTCGCGAAGGAGATCATCTGCGCCGACGCGCGCATCGCCGGCATCCCGGTGGGCGTGATCGCGAACCAGCGCGGGCTGATCAAGGGGCGCGCCGGCGAGAAGCCGCGCTTCGGCGGCATCCTCTACGCCGAGAGCGCGGAGAAGGTCGCGTACTACATCGACCGCTGCGACCGGCAGGGGATCCCGCTGCTCTTCGTGCAGGACGTCTCGGGCTTCATGGTCGGCCCCGAGGCCGAGCACGAGGGGATCATCCGCTCGGGCGCGCGCTTCGTCGAGGCGATGGCGACCGCGCGCGTGCCGAAGATCGTGCTGACGGTGAACCACGCGTCGGGCGCAGGCTACTACGCGATGGCGGGGCAGGGCTTCGACCCCGACTTCATCTTCTCGTGGCCCAGCGGGCGCATGGGCGTGATGGAGGGGGAGTCGGCCGTGCAGGCCGTGCACGGCCCGTCCATCGAGAAGGCGCGCAGGGCGGGCGAGCCCGTGCCGCCGGAAGTGCAGGCGTCCATCGAGGAGATGCGCGCCGACTACGAGCACCAGCTGGACGCGCGCTACGCGGCGGCCCGGGGCTTCGTCGACGCGATCGTCCACCCCGAGGAGACGCGCACGGTGCTGACCGCCGCGCTGCGCGCCGCCCTCCAGAACCCCGGGCCGCACCTCGGCGCCTTCGTGCTGCCGCGCGGCCTCTGACCTTCGCTTCGCTCAGGATGACTTCGACAGGGACGCAGGACCGCGTCGTGCGCGTGGCGAGCGGGCAGGGCTTCTGGGGCGACTCGCTGGACGCGCCGCGGCAGCAGGTGGAGGGCGGTCAGGTCGACTACCTGATGCTCGACTACCTGGCCGAGGTCACGATGTCGATCCTCCAGAAGCAGAAGGAGCGCGACCCGGACATGGGCTACGCGCGCGACTTCCTGGGCGCGATCGAGAGCGTGCTGCCGGCCATCGTCGAGCGCGGCGTGCGCGTGGTGGCGAACGCGGGCGGCGTGAACCCGGTGGCCTGCGCGCGCGCGGTGCTCGACGTCGCGGCAAAGCGCGGCGCGGCGGGCAGGGTGAAGGTCGGCGTCGTCACCGGCGACGACCTGCTGCCGCGCCTCGACGAGCTGCTGGCGTCGGGCCACGAGCTGCGCAACATGGACACCGGCGAGCCGCTGTCGGTCATCCGCGACCGCGTCCTCTCGGCCAACGCGTACATCGGATCGACGCCGATCGTCGAGGCGCTCGCGCGCGGCGCGAACGTCGTCGTCACCGGCCGCTCGACCGACACGGCGCTGACGATGGCGCCGCTGCGCCACGAGTTCGGATGGGGCGCGGAGGACTGGAACGCGCTCGCCGCCGGCATCATCGCGGGCCACATCCTGGAGTGCGGCGCGCAGTGCTCGGGCGGCAACTGCCTGTACGACTGGCGCAGCATCCCGGACCTCGCGAACGTCGGCTACCCGATCGCCGAGGCGCGCGCGGACGGCACGTTCGTGGTGACGAAGCATCCGGGCACCGGCGGGCGCGTGTCGTTCCATTCGGTGGCCGAGCAGCTCGTGTACGAGATGGGCGATCCGCACGCGTACATCACGCCCGACGTCGTGGCCGACTTCACGAGCATCCGGCTGGAGGAGGTCGGGCCGGACCGCGTGCGCGTGCATGGGATCACCGGCAAGCCGGCGACCGACAAGCTCAAGGTGTCGATCGCCTACCGCTTCGGGTGGAAGGCCGTGGGCACGCTCGTGTACTCGTGGCCCGACGCGATGGAGAAGGCGCAGCTGGCCGACCGCGTGCTGCGCGAGCGGCTGGATCGGCTCGGCCTGAAGTTCGACGAGGTGCTGACCGAGTTCGTGGGCGCGAGCGCGACGCACGGCCCGCTCGCGGGCGCGCCGGCCGCGGACCTCCCCGAGGTGCAGCTGCGCGTGGGCGTGCGCGGCACCGACCGCGCGAGCGTCGAGCGCTTCACGCGCGAGATCGCGCCGCTGGTGCTCAACGGCCCGCCGAGCGTGACCGGCTTCGCGGGCGGGCGCCCGAAGGTCGAGGAGATCGTCGCCTACTGGCCCGCGCTGGTGGACAAGACCGTCGTGCACACCAACGTCGAGGTGCTGTCGTGAGCTCGGACACCGTGAAGGTGCGCTTGCTGGACGTCGCGCACGCGCGCAGCGGCGACAAGGGCGACACGGCGAACGTCGGCGTCATCGCGCTGAAGCCCGAGTGGTACGCGCTGTTGGATCGATACGTCACGCGCGATCGCGTGGCGCAGCACTTCCGCGGCATGATCACCGGCGACGTCGTGCGCTTCGAGCTGCCCAACCTGCTCGCGCTCAACTTCCTCCTGCACGGCGCGCTGGGCGGCGGCGGGACGCTGTCGCTCAAGACCGATGCGCAGGGGAAGGTCTACTCGACCGCGCTGCTGCGGATGGTCCTCGACGTCCCGGCGGACGAGGCGCGGCAGCTCGGCCTCCCGGTGCACGCCGGCTGAGCGATGGACCGGCTGGCGGTCGCCAAGCTCGCGCTGGTGGTCATGGCGCTGATCTTCCTCGCCGGGTCGTTCTGGACCGGCGAGGAGTGGCCGCGGCTGACGGCGATCGGGCTGCTCGCGGTTGCGTTCGTCCTTCGCCTAGTGGGTGGGCGACGCCGGCCCCCGGAATAGCGAAAACCCGGGGGCCGCCTCACGGCATTAGGAACGGGCTGGTCGCGAGGTTGAACACGCCAGCGGGAAGGCCAGCCGGGTTGTAGTAGTTGCGTCGGTTCGCGTCGAGCATGCTCGGTGTCCACGGACGGGACCCGCTGAACATGAGGTCGCGCGCATCGTAGTCGACGTGCGCCCAGTACACGTGGTCCGGGGCCTCGCGAGAAACCGCTCCGAGCGTGTGAAGCATCTCGTGCAGCACGAGGAACTCCAGGTACCCGGCGGGCGTTGTCGGCGTCGGAGCGAACGCCGTCGTGCCGCAACCCGAGGGCACGTCCGATTTGCCGCGCAGGTAGAGAGTCGCTGTCTGGCCGGGGACCGTGGGCGGCCAGCTCGCCTCGGCGCAGTTGGTCGGGTGGCTTCCATCGAAGTAGACGACGTACCGCTTGTTCGGATCGCGGAAGCCACGCGCCGCCAGCTCTGCCGCGATGGAGTCGTGCATCGCGACGGTGAAGGCCCGAAGCTGCGCGTTGGTCCGTGCGAGCCGCGCGAACGAGACGTTCAGCCGGCCCTGGTAGGTGTCCATCCGTAGGCGTCGCCCACCCGTCTGCATCGCCAGCCAGTTCTGCATGGACGCGATGGTCGTGGCGATCGTTCCCGTCGTGTCGTACGCACGATCGACAGCGTCACTCGGCAGGACGTAGAGCACGTGGAACTGCGGGGCGGGCACGTCGTCTGGCAGGTCGACCTGGCTGCGCGCGCCGCGTGGCACCACCACGATGTCGGCGGATCCGCGCACGCCCGCCACGGCCGCGGTCACGGTGGCGCGCCCCTCGGCGACCCCTGTCACGACGCCCGTCGGCGATACGGCTGCGACGGCGGCGTTGGAGCTGCTCCAGGCGATCGCGACACCGGCCACCTCCTCGCGACGTGCGTCGAGCACCGTCGCGCGCACATGCACGGTGCTCCCGACCAGGAGTGGCGCCGTCGGTGCGCTCACCCGCACGGTGGCCGGCGGGAGCGACGACACGTCGACGGCGACGCTGGAGGAGGCGCCGTCCGCCGACGCGGAGATCATCGTGCGCCCGGGCCCGATCGCCAGCACGTCACCCGTCGCACTCACGGTCGCCACACTCTCGTCCGATGAGCGCCACACGACCGAGCGTCCCGTCAGCGGCGCGCCACGGGCGTCAAGCGGCGTCGCGATGAGCGTGATGCGTTCGCCGACCGTGAGCGCGGTGGCAGCTGTCGTGATCCGCACCGCGGCAACCGGTGCCGGTGCCACCGTGAGCGGCAGGTGGGCCGTCCGTCCTTCCACCTCCGCCGAGATCGTGGACGTGCCGGGCCTCACGCCGGCGACCACGCCATCGGCGGAGACGCGCGCGAGGGTCGTGTCGGAGCTGGTCCACATGACCGACCGATCGGTGACGCGCACGCCCCGATCGTCGAGTACGTTCGCTTGGAGGGACAGGGTCTCGCCGGCAACCACGCGGTCGACCGGGGCGACGATGGTCACCGAGGCGACAGGCGCGCGCGCGACCGTGACGTACACGGAGTCGGTCGCCCTACCGGCCGTGGCGCGCACCAGCACCGTGCCCGCCTCGACGCCACGAAGGACGCCACTCCCGTCGACGTCGGCGATCAGGGGATCGCTGCTCGTCCACGTCGGACGGGCCGCTAGCATGACGACGCCGCGCGCGTCACGGACGACGGCCACCAACGCAGTCGAGCGTCCCGCGATCGTCGCCACCGTGCGCGGCGCGATCGTCACCGAGGCCGGCGTGGGGCCCGCGTCGGGTCCGCTCGGGAGACGACCGGTCGCATCGTCGGACCCACCGCAGGCGGTCGCCAGAACGAGCGCGGTGACGATGCGTCGCGCGCGGCCGGCGTAGCGCCCGCCGGTGGTCATGGTACGCATGGAGGCACAGGCAGGTGGACGGCCGCGCGTGTTCTCGCCGAGGCCGCAGTCGTTGCCGGCAAGCTCCGCCATTCATGGGCGCGATGCAAGCCGCCGCGCGTGCTGGCGCAGATGCAACGGCCGGCACATCGGGCCCTCGCGCGACGGCGAACCTGGCATTGCCGCCGGGGTACGCGCGTGGCTGCCAAGCCGCCAGAGTAGCGCGGCAGCCGAGGTGCCGCAGGGTGCCCAAGTCGTTTATATTTCGCAGCTTATGAGCACCCGTCAGGTTCCCGAGCTCCTCGCCCCGGCCGGTACGCTGGAGGCCGTCCGCGCTGCCGTCGCGAACGGCGCCGACGCCGTGTACCTGGGCGCCTCGCGCTTCAACGCCCGCGACGAGGGCGCCCAGCTCTCGCTCGACGAGCTCGAGCAGGCGTGCGCCATCGCGCACGCGAAGGGCGCGCGCGTCTACCTGACGTTCAACGTCCTCATCAAGCCGGACGAGCTGGCCGACGCGCTGACCTACCTGGGCGAGTGCATGGACCGCGGCATCGACGCGGCCATCGTCCAGGACCTGGGGATCGTGCGCCTCATCCAGCAGGTCTACCCGACGCTGGAGATCCACGGCTCGACGCAGATGACCGTGCACGACGTCAGCGGCGCGCTCGTGATGCGCGAGCTGGGCGTCGAGCGCGTCGTGCTGGCGCGCGAGAACACGCTCGACGACGTCCGCGCGATCCGCGACGCGGTCCCGGACCTCGGCCTCGAGACGTTCGTGCACGGCGCGCTCTGCATCTCGTACTCCGGGCAGTGCTTCATGTCCGGCATGATCTCCGAGCGCTCGGCCAACCGCGGCTCGTGCGCGCAGAGCTGCCGCAAGGACTACGTCCTCACGGACGTGCTCCAGGGGCAGGAGCTCGATCGCGGCTACCTCATCTCGACCAAGGACCTCGCCGCGCACGACCACCTGCCCGCGCTGGCGGAGCTGGGCGTCGGCTGCCTCAAGATCGAGGGGCGCAAGAAGAAGCCCGAGTACGTCGCCACGGTCACGAAGGGCTACCGCGAGTGGCTCGACCAGATCGAGCGCGGGAGCTGGGCGCCGCCGACGGACGCCGAGGTGCAGCCGCTGGTGCAGATCTACAGCCGCGGGTTCACGGGCGGCATGTACGGCGGCCGGCAGGGGCGCGAGTACATCACGCGCACGCAGCCCGACAACGCCGGCGTCGAGCTGGGCGTGGTCGTCGGCCGCGAGGGCGCGGACCTGCTGATCGAGGTCCGCGAGCCGCTGGCCGTGGGCGACGGCGTCGGCTTCGAGCCGCCGGTCGGCACGCCGGGCACGAGCACCGGCTTCACCGTCACGGCGGCGCGTACGCTGGCGACGCGCGCCGGCATGACGCGTCAGGCCATCGCCGCCCGCGGTCGCGTGCCGCTGGGCTGGCGCGTGGTGCGCACGTCGCACGCGGCCCTGCTGGAGCGCGCCCGCGCGAGCTTCGCCGCGATGCCGGACGGCAGCAAGGCGCGCCGGACGCGCGTCGACGTGCGCCTGTTCGGCCACGGGGGCGGCCCGCTGAAGGCCGTCTTCCGCGCGGGCGAGGACGAGGTCACGGTGCGCAGCGACGTGCCGCTGGCGCAGGCCTCCAAGCGCGCGCTGGACGTCCCGCAGCTTCGCGAGCAGCTCGGGCGCATGGGCGGGACGCCGTTCTCGCTCGGCGCGCTCGACATCGCGGGGCTGGGCGTCGGCCTCTTCCTGCCCGTGAGCGAGCTGAATCGCCTGCGGCAGGAGGCGACCGACGAGCTGCTGCTGCGCCGCGACTGGGCGCACCAGGCCGTCGTGGCCGAGCGCGAGGAGCGCATCGCCGCGGCGATCGGGCGCGCGCGGACGGCGAGCGAGGTGCCGGCGCGCGTCGCGCCGGTCGCCGACGCGTCGGAATGGTCGGGGATCGAGCCGGCGGAGGCCGTAACCCTGAACGCGGGGGGCGTCGTTGCGGCCGAGCTTGCTGCGCCGGTCGCGCCGTTCGCGCTGCGGGCGTCGGTCTACTCGCTCGAGGACGCCCTCCTGGCAGCCGAGGGCGGCGCGACGGAGGTCGTGTTCGATCCGTTCCTGCGGCACCCCGCGCCGCCGGTCGCGCGCGTGCGCGCGGCGCAGGAGCAGCTGGCCGCGCGCGGCGTCGCGCTGCGGCTCCGCACGCCCACCATCGTGCGCCCCGAGGAGCGCCGCGCGGTCCAGAAGTGGCTCGACCTGGGCCTGCCGCTGCTGACGGGGCACACGGGGCTGATGATGGAGTTCGGCCGCGCGGGCCGCGACGTCGTCGCCGACTATGCGGTGAACTGCTTCAACCAGCACACGGCCGCGGAGCTGTTCCGCCTGGGCGCCCGCCGGCTCACCCTCTCGGTCGAGCTGACCGCCGACGAGATGGCGCAGGTGGTCGCGCCGTGGGACGGCGACGGCTTCGACGCGTTCGTCTACGGCCGCCCCGAGGGGATGACGATCGAGCACTGCGTCCTCTCCGCCGCGTTCGACCGCGAGCCGACGACGTGCCGCGACCTGTGCGTGAAGAAGCACACCAACGTGCAGCTCACCGATCCGGCCGGCTACACCTTCCCGGTCGCGACCGACTCGGCCTGCCGCAACCGGCTGCTGCACTCGCGGCCGGTCGAGGGCGCGGAGTACCTGCCGCGGCTGTGGCGCTCGGGGATCCGCGGCTTCCAGCTCGTGTTCAACGTGCCGGGCGACCCGATCCGCGAGATCGTCGGCGGCTACCGCGCGGCGCTCGACGCGCTCGCCGGCGGGCTGCGCCCCGACGTGGCCGCGGTGCGCGCCGTGGTCGGGTCCGCGTTCACGCGCGGCCACTTCGCGCGCGCCGTCTGATCCTGCCGCTCCCGCGCACCGCCGTGGTGCGTTCGAATCATCCCTGGCGCGTGGCGGTGGTCCGCCGAGCACGCGCGACGCGAGTAGCTTGACCGAATGTCGCAGCAGGTGACGACGCCGACGCTCGACGACGCCCGCGCGCTGCTGCGGGCGCGCTTCGGCTATCCGGAGTTCCGCCCCGGACAGGAGCGCGCCGTGCGCGCCGTGCTCGAGGGGCGGGACACGCTCGTCATCCTGCCCACCGGCGGCGGCAAGTCGCTCTGCTACCAGGTGCCGGCGCTGCTGCTGCCGGGCCTCACGGTCGTCGTGTCGCCGCTCATCTCGCTGATGAAGGACCAGGTCGACGCGCTCACCGCGCGCGGCCTGCCGGCGGCGTTCATCAACAGCACGCTCACGACCGCGCAGGCGCAGGAGCGCTTCACGCGCGCGGCACGCGGAGAGCTGAAGCTGCTCTACGTCGCGCCCGAGCGCTTCGACTTCGGCAACACGGCCGATCGGCTGCGCGAGATGGGCGTGGCGCTGCTGGCGGTGGACGAGGCGCACTGCATCAGCGAGTGGGGGCACGACTTCCGGCCCTCCTACCTGCGCATGCGGCGCGTGCGCGAGGCGCTCGGCGATCCGGTGACGATCGCGCTCACCGCGACGGCCACGCCCGAGGTCCGCCGCGACATCGCCGCGCAGCTCGGCCTGCACGAGCCCGAGACGGTCATCACGGGCTTCGACCGCACGAACCTGCACTACCACGTGGTGCCGGTGAAGGGCGACCGCGAGAAGGACGCGGCGCTCGCGGACGTGCTCGCGCGCAACGACGGCCAGGCGATCGTCTACGCGTCCACGCGCAAGTCGGTGGAGCGCGTGACCGAGGTGCTGACGCGCGCGAAGATCCCGACGGTGGCGTATCACGCGGGCCTCGACGACGCGCACCGCCACGAGGTGCAGGACTCGTTCATGAACGAGGACGTGCGCGCCATCGTGGCGACCAACGCGTTCGGCATGGGCATCGACAAGCCCAACGTGCGCCTCGTCGTGCACCACGCGATGCCCGGCTCGCTGGAGGCGTACTACCAGGAGGCGGGACGCGCGGGCCGCGATGGCCTGCCGTCCGAGGTCTTCCTGCTGCACTCGTTCCCCGACCGCTTCACGCACGAGTTCTTCATCAAGGGCGCGTATCCGGAGCGGCAGCTGGTCGAGCAGGTGTTCGAGCGCCTGCGCCGCGACGCCGACCGCTCGGGCCTCGTGCAGTACGGCGCCGAGGATCTCGCGGTCGCGCTGCCGGGGAAGGTGAGCGCGCGCGAGGTCGAGAGCGCGCTGCGCGTGATGTCGCAGGCGGACCTCATCCGCACCGAGTCGGAGTCGCCGTCGCGCGTGCACGTGCGCCTGCTGGCGACGCCCGACCGCATCAAGCGGGAGCTCGGCAGCGACCCGATGGCGCTCGAGCTCCTGCGCGCGCTCTGGCGCATCGCGGGCAAGCAGCTGGAGTCGGGAGCGATCGTCGACCTCGACGCGCTGCCGCCGGGCATGGGCGGCGGGCAGGGGGCGCTTCCGGTGCTCGAGGCGCTGCAGGCGCGCCAGTTCGTGGTCGTGGAGCGGGCGGGCGGCGGCACGCGCCTCACCGATCCACGGCGCGCGCTCGCCGACGCGCCCATCGACTGGAACGGGTTGGAGCGCCGGCGCCGGGCCGAGCTCTCGAAGGTCGACGCGATGCAGCGGTACGCGTACCACACGGGGTGCCGCCGGCACTTCGTGCTGCGCTACTTCGGCGATCCGGCCGCGCGCAACCAGTGCTCGGGGTGTGACAACTGCCTCGGCATCAAGCACACGGTGACGGCGCCCGCGCTGCCGACCGCGGTGCCCAAGCCGGGTGGCGGCCGCTCGCGCGCGCGCTCGGGTGGTGGCGCCAGCGCGCCCGCCCCGTCGCAGGAGATGGTGCTCGGCCCCGAGGAGGCAGCGCTCTTCGCGGCGCTGAAGGCCGTGCGCGGCGAGCTGGCGCGCGCGGAGCAGGTGCCCGCGTACGTCGTGTTCCCCGATCGCACGCTGGCGGAGCTGGCGGTGCGGCGGCCGCGCACGCTCTCCGCCATGGGCGAGGTGCGTGGCGTGGGCCCGGCGAAGCTGGAGAAGTACGGCGCCCGCTTCCTGACGGCGCTCCGCGAGGCCGAGGGCACCGAGGCGGCCTGACCGCGCGCGAACGCGCGCCGACTGGTGCGCGGTCGCCCGACCGGCGAGCTTTCGGTGCTGCCGCCCGACGGGCGGCGCGGCGCGTTCGGCGCGCCCCTCCCGGACCAGTGGACACGCCCCGCGGGCGGCGACGGCATATGGACGACTCGCAGTACTTCGACGACCAGCACCACGCCGTGCGCGAGATGGTGCGCGCGTTCGCCCAGGACGAGGTGCAGCCGGTCGCGGCGCGGCTCGACGAGGAGTCGCGCTTCCCGTGGGAGAACGTGAAGCGCATGGGGGAGCTCGGGCTCCTCGGCGTGCCGTGGCCCGAGGAGGTCGGCGGCGCGGGCCTCGACCTCACGAGCTACATCATCGCCATCTACGAGATGGCGAAGGTCGACGCGTCGCACGCGATCACGATCTCCGCGCACACGACGCTCGGCACGTCGCCGATCTTCCACTTCGGCACGGAGGCCCAGAAGGCCGCCTACCTCCCGCTCCTCGCGAGCGGCAAGGTGCTCGGCGGCTTCGGCCTGACGGAGCCCGACGCCGGCAGCGATGCGGGCGGCACGCGCACGACGGCGGTGCGGAAGAACGGCCACTACGTCCTGAACGGCGCCAAGCGCTTCATCACGCACGGCTCCGTCGGCGAGGTGTTCGTCGTCACCGCCGTCACCGATCCGTCGAAGGGGACGAAGGGGATCAGCTCCTTCATCCTCACGAAGGAGACGTGCGACGTCGCGCAGGCGCGCGCGCTCGGCGTGGGGCACGACGACTCGATCACGCCGCTCCCCGGGTTCCGCGCCGGCAAGAAGGAGGACAAGCTCGGGTGGCGCGCCTCCGACACGTCGGAGCTGATCTTCGAGGACGTCGAGGTGCCGGCCGAGAACCTCCTGGGCGAGGAGGGGCTGGGCTTCGTGAACTTCATGCGCACGCTCGACGCGGGACGCATCGGCATCGCGGCGCTCTCGCTCGGCCTGGCCGAGGGGGCGTTCGAGGCGGCGCTGAAGTACAGCACGGAGCGCAAGCAGTTCGGGCAGGCGATCGTGAACTTCCAGGGCGTCTCGTTCCCGCTCGCCGACATGGCGACCGAGATCGAGGCCGGGAAGCACCTGCTGTACGCGGCGACGAAGCTCGCGCAGGCGGGCCGCCCGTTCGGCAAGGAGGCGGCGATGGCGAAGCTGTTCTGCAGCGAGCTCTCGATGCGCGCCACGATCAAGTCGATCCAGATCCACGGCGGCTACGGCTACACGAAGGACTATCCCGTCGAGCGCATGATGCGCGACGCCAAGATCTGCGAGATCGGCGAGGGCACGAGCGAGGTCCAGCGCCTGGTGATCGCGCGGCACCTGCTGAAGGAGCTCGCGGATTGAGCAAGAAGCCCTGGTCGATCCAGCGGCTCCGGGTGCCGCTGGGCTTCGTCGTCGCCGCGCTCTACCTGTGGGGCGCGACCCGCTCGCCCTGGCTTTCGTGGCGGTCGCTCGCGCTGGGCGCGGCGGTCGCGGTGATCGGCCTCGTGATCCGCGCGTGGGCCGCGGGCCACATCGTCAAGAACGACCGCCTCGCGACGACCGGCCCGTACGCGCACACGCGCAACCCGCTCTACTTCGGCAGCTTCCTCCTCGCGGCCGGGTGCGCGCTCGCGGTGCACTGGGCGCTGCTGGTGGCGGTCGCGGTGTTCTGGCTGGCTGTCTACGCGCCGGTCATCAAGCGCGAGCGCGCGTTCGTGAGCGCGCGCTTCCCGGACGCGTACGCGGAGTGGGAGCGCCACGTGCCGTCGTTCGTGCCGCGCGTGACGCCGTGGCGGGGCGGGGGCTCCGCGGCCTCGGGCGACGCGCCGCCGTTCGACCTCAAGCTCTACCTGTTCCACCGCGAGTGGCAGGCGGCGCTGGGATTCCTGGGCGTGATGGCCTGGCTGGCCTACTGGACCTGGCGGCGGCAGACCGGGGGCTGAGGGGGCGGAGCGCGCCCGGCGCATTGCCGGGAGGGCGCGCGCGCGAGTAACGTTGGGACGTGGCGCCGTCGAACGACGCCACGCGTGCGGCGGGTCGGCGACTCCGGCCCGCCGCGCACGGCCATTGGTGCCCGCCGACGGCGGGCGCCGCCTCGTCCCGCGCCAGGCTATACGCGCGCACCCCCGCGCACCCGATCGCATGCACCCTCGTTCCACGCCGGACGTGCCCGGCCGCGCGACGCCCCTGGGGCGTGGCCGGCCTCGCGGCGCTGAAGTCCGGCCGGGCGGCGCATGGACGATCGCGCTCGGGGTGACGAGTCCTCCAGCCGGCGCTCCGCCCGTCCCGGCCCGTCCGGGCGTGCAGGCCGCCCCCACCTTCTCGCCGGGCCCCGCCCGCCGCACCGCCGGGTCGCCGGCGGCCGTCGCCGGGGCCGTCCGGAATGAAGCGCGACATTCTCATCAACGCGTCCCCGCGGGAGACCCGGGTCGCGATCCTGGAGGACGACCAGCTCGTCGAGCTGCTGGTCGATCGTCCGGACGCCCGCCGCATGGTGGGCGACGTCTACCTCGGCAAGGTCGAGGCGGTGCTGCCCGGCATCCAGGCGGCGTTCGTCAACATCGGGACGGACAAGGCGGCCTTCCTGCACGCCTCCGACCTCGTCTTCGACGAGGACGAGGACCCGGACGAGCCTGACGAGGACGACGACGAGGACGAGGCGCCCGACGCGCCCCCCAAGAAGACGGGGGGACGCCGCCGGAAGGAGGCGCCGCCGATCCAGGACGTCCTGAAGAAGGGGCAGGACCTCCTCGTCCAGGTCTCGAAGGAGCCCATCTCGACGAAGGGACCGCGCGTCACCGCGCAGGTCTCGCTCGCCGGCCGCTTCCTCGTCTACATGCCGCACGCCTCGCGCGTGGGCGTGAGCCGCAAGATCTCGGAGCGCGACCAGCGCCGGAAGCTGAAGGAGATGGCCGGCGCCGTCCTGCCGCCCGACGAGGGGGGCGTGATCGTGCGCACCGTCTCCGAGGACGCTTCGCAGGAGACGTTCGGGCGCGAGCTGTCGACGCTGATGAACAACTGGAAGCGCATCAAGCGGAAGACCCGCTTCATGCGCGCGCCGGCGCTCATCCACCAGGAGACGAGCCTCACGCGCGGCCTGGTGCGCGACCTGTTCAGCGACAAGGTCGACTCGCTGGTCGTCGACTCGAAGGCCGTCTTCCACGAGATCCAGGAGTACCTCAAGGGGATCGCGGCCGACGAGCTGGCGGAGCGGGTCAAGCTGTACGAGGAGCCGGTCCCGCTGTTCGACAAGTACGACATCGAGACCGAGATCCGCGACCTGTTCAAGCGGCGCTGCGACCTGCCATCCGGCGGCTACCTGATCATCGAGCCGACCGAGGCGCTGGTCTCGGTGGACGTGAACTCGGGCCGATTCGTCGGGAAGAAGGATCCCGAGAAGACGAGCCTCAAGACCAACGTCGAGGCGGCCCGCGAGGTCGCCCGGCAGCTGCGGCTGCGCGACGTGGGCGGGATCATCGTCTGCGACTTCATCGACATGGAGACGCAGTCGAACCGCGACCGGGTGCTGCAGGAGCTGCGGCAGGCGCTGTCGCGCGACCGGGCGCGGACCAAGGCCTACCAGGTGAGCGACCTGGGGCTGATCGAGATGACCCGCCAGCGCGTGCGACAGAGCCACCTGCAGAGCATGACGGCGCCGTGCCCGACCTGCGCCGGGACGGGCCGGATCTTCACCCCCGAGACGGTGCTGCGGCGGATGGAACGCTCGGTGAAGCGGATGGCGTCGGAGGGGAAGCGCGACCCGCTGATGGTCCGCCTGCACCCCGAGACGGCGCTCCACGTGCTGACCGAGGAGCAGGACCTGGTGCGGAAGCTCGAGAAGACGGTGGGCTTCACGCTGGAGCTGCGCGACGATCCGCTGCTGAAGCCGGACGAGTTCAAGCTGGTGGTGAAGGGCGCCGGCCGGGACGTCACGGACCAGTATGCGGTGGCCTGAGCCGTTGGGTTGACACCTAAGCCTAGGCAGGATAAGCTTCTAGGCTCTCACGTCACCGCATCAGGTTTCCTGTCATGACCTACGCTATCATCCGCACCGGCGGCAAGCAGTTCCGCGCCGAGCCGGGCAAGACGCTGCGCGTGCCTTCGCTCCTGGGCGAGGCGGGCCACGACGTCGAGTTCAACGAGGTCCTCCTCGGCTCCGACAACGGCACCGTCCGCACGGGCGTCCCCACGCTCTCCGGTGCGAAGGTCACGGCGGAGATCGTCAAGCACGGCCTCGGCGACAAGATCGTGGTCTTCAAGTTCAAGCGCCGGAAGAACTACGCCCGCAAGCAGGGCCACCGGCAGGGCTACACCGAGATCCGCATCAAGGACATCACCCTCGGCTGACGGCGAGCGATACAATGGCACATAAGAAGGGCGTCGGCTCGTCCAAGAACGGCCGCGATTCGAATCCGCAGTACCGCGGGATCAAGAAGTACGGCGGCGAGAAGGTCATCGCCGGCAACATCATCGTCCGCCAGTGCGGCACGAAGTGGCACCCCGGCAACAACGTCGGGCTGGGCCGCGACTACACGATCTACTCGCTCATCGACGGGGTCGTGAAGTTCGAGCACAAGAGCAAGACGCGTCAGAAGGTCAGCGTCTACCCGGTGCAGCAGCCGGCCGAGGTCTCGATCGACGCGCCCGCGTCGGCCTGACCCGCCCGCAGCACCCCGCTGCACCCGCGACATCGCCGAACGCCCCCGCGCCCCGCGCGGGGGCGTTCGCGTTTTCGGTCCTCCGGTTTTCCCGACTGGCACCCGCGCCGGCCGGCCGCAACCTTGCACCCCGGCAGGCCGTAGGGTCCACGACCGCTCTCCCGGAGGAGTCCGATGGCACTGTGGGACAAGGTGAAGCAGGAGCTCGACCGCGCCGGCAAGGTCGCCCAGGAGGCGATCGACGAGGGGCGCATCCGCCTCGAGCAGGTGCGCGCCCGCCAGCTCGCCGACAAGGCGGCGCAGCGCCTGGGCTACGCCTACTCGCGCGCCCGGACCGATGGCCGCCCGATCGACGACGACGCCGAGATCACCCGGCTGCACGCCACGCTGACCGAGCACGAGGCCGAGGCGACGCGCCTGGAGACCGAGCTCGACGCGATCACGCGCCGCACGCCGCGCGCGGACGACACGTCGACGGCCAGCGCCTCGACGAGCGGCACCACGTCGGCCGGCACCGCCTCCACCGATGCGCCGAGCACGACGGCCGAGGGCGCGACCGACTTCGGCGGGAACTCGGGGGCGTCGCACCGGCCGGACGGCACGGTGGACACGGGCGGCGCCGCCGCCGCCGGCGGGACGACGTCGCACGCGGGCGGAGCCGCCGACACCTTCGACGCGCCGGGCGGACGTCCGTCCGAGCGCGACGAGTGGAACCGCGAGCACCTCTGACGCGAGCCGCCACCTGAGCGCGAAGGGGGCGCGGGCCGCATGGGCCCGCGCCCCCTTCGTGTTCGTATCGCACGTCGACGCGCTCAGGGGGTGCGGTACGTCGGCGGCAGCGTCTTGTAGCGCTCCATCAGCTGGTCCTGCCGCGACGGCGCCTTCACGCTGCGCCCGCGGATGAACACGTGCTCCGCGTCGGTGCGGAACTCGAACGGGTCGCCACTCCAGACGACGACGTTCGCGTCCTTGCCCACCGCCAGGGAGCCGATGCGATCCGCGACGCCGAACACCTCCGCCGGTGCGAGCGTGATCGCGCGCAGCGCGTCGTCCCACGTCGCGCCGTACGCGACCGCGTTGCCCGCCTCGTAGCGGATGTTGCGCGCGTTGAACGTCTCCTCGTCGCCGCCGCCGTTGCCGATGATGGCCACGCTCACGCCGGCGCGGCGCAGCAGGCCGACGCTCTCCTGCCGCGCGCCGAGCGTGGTGAAGCTCGAGGGGAGGTTGCTCATCGCGCCGGTGAGCACGGGCACGTTCGCCGCCTTCAGGCGATCGGCGACCTGCCACGCCTCCGCGCCGCCGCCGACGATCAGCTTGAAGCCGAACTCGCGCGACAGGCGCAGCGCCGCGTCGATGTCGCTCGCGCGATCGGCCTGCACGAGCATCGGGAGCCGCCCCTGCACGACGGGGATCAGCGCCTCGAGGTCCGCGCGGCTCACCGCCAGCTCGCGCGACTCGGCGCGCTCGTACGCGGCCCTGTTGCGCATGTAGGCGCGCACGTCGCTCAGGATCTCGCGCAGGCGCACCTGCAGCTCGCCGCGGGACGCGGGCACGTTGCCCTGGCCACCGGGCGGCGTCATCGTCGCGACCATCGCCACGGGTGCGCGACGCACCATGTCCGTCGCGGTGCCGTCGACGAGGTCGACGATCGCGGCCTGTCCGGCGATCAATCCGCTGCCCGGGATCACGCCGACGGTGGTCACGCCCTCGTTGCGCGCCGGGGCGAGCAGCACGCTGGCGGGATTGAGGCCATCCCACACGGTGAACGCCGCGGAGATGGCGTCGCGGCCGCGCGCGCTCACGTCGCGCGTCTCGGTCACCGCGCCGACCTCGACGACGCCGAGCTGCGTGTACGCGTTCACGAGGCCCGGCGTCACCCACTTGCCCGTGGCGTCGATGCGCTGCGCGCCGGCGGGGATCGTGACGTTCGTGCCGACGGCCACGATGCGCCCGTCGCGCATCAGGACCGTGGCATTCTCCAGCTTCGGGCCCGACACCGGATACACGGTGCCGCCCGTGATGGCGATCGTCTGCGCGGCCAGCGGCGCGCCGAGGACGGCGGTCGCGGCGAGCGCGGTGATGAGGCGGCGCATCAGCGCGTCCCTCCGTTCGCCGGCACGAAGCCCAGCTCGAAGTCCGTGCGCCACTGCTGGCGCGGGTCGCTGCGGTCGAAGTACATCGTGCCGTCGATCCACACCTTCTCCGGGCGTGCGTAGACGCTGAACGGGTTGGCCGACCAGAGCACGACGTCGGCGTTCTTGCCGACCTCCAACGACCCGATGCGGTCGTCGAGGCCGAGGGCCCACGCGGCGTTGATCGTCACCCAGCGGATCGCTTCGTCGTCGGTGACCTCGATGCCGATCTGCCGGCCGGCGGCGATCGCCTTCGCGGCCTCCTGCAGCAGCCGCTGCGAGCCGGACGGATCGTCCGAGTGCACGATCGCGCGCGCGCCGGCCCGGTGCACCATCGGGAGGTTCGCCTTCACGCCGTCGAGCGCCTCCATCTTGAAGCCGCCCCAGTCGGACCAGATGGACGCCGAGATCGAGTCGCGCGCCAGCAGGTCGGCGATCTTGTACGCCTCCACTCCGTGGTGGAAGCTGCGGATCCTGTACCCGAACTCCTTCGCGATGTCGATCATCTGCGCCATCTCGTCTGGATTAGCTTCGCCAGCCGGTTGTGGACGATCGCCCGACGCGTCTAACCCGGAGTCGACGGAACTCCAATACTGGTTGGCGTTATATCGTGGCGAGGGCGACCACTCAGGCGCCACGATCTTCTCGACGGTAACAGGTTTCATCGTCTCGTTCGATTATTCGCGAGGTGGCGCTCGAAATCGCGGCGTGATCGAGCGACGTGTAGGCGGTCAGGGTGTCAGCGAATGGCTCTGGCTCGTCCAAGAGTCGACCGGAGATTTGGCCGCTATCGATGCATACTTCCGGGAATGGGCGAGGCGCCTCGCGAAGTAGTCTCATGCCTACCGCTGAGCTTTCGGTAGCACGGCGCTGACATGACAGACTTCGCTCTGATCTGACCGGCTCGTGCCGCGACGACCATTACCTGAATGGTTGCTACAGCCTGACCCGACTGAGGGATCTACGGCAGACTCGCCAGCCTAAGGCGGTCGTCCATACGATCCCCGGTCGGTCAGTGGCGACTAGCAAGGAGGGACTATTCCCCTTCGTCCTCGTCGTCCGGCGCGGAGAAGAGGGGATTCACGCGTTTGAAGAGGGCTCCGAAGCGTGCGAGTGTCGCAGGGTCGAGAGTCGCGAGCGGGTTCGACGCGAGGTACGCCGCGACCGCGTAGTGGTTATACCCGCCCTTCGCTCGAAGCTGAATGCCATTCGACTTGAGGTACCGGGTCAGTCGGTCCACGATCCGATCACCAGGAGGCAGATCGGCTTCAGTCACCGGCTTCGGTAGGGAGGCCGCGAATGCGCCGTTGAAGAGGCTCAAGTACTCGGCCACGGTAAAGATGTCCTCAACGTCGGCAGGACCCGCGTGCAGCGGTGTCGCACCGGCCTTGGCACCGCCCTTCTTCGACGCCGGCGAAACCACGTCGCCATACGTCAGAATAGCCTTCTGTGGCAGCAGCTTCTCGCGGACGAGATCGCCAAGCCGAGTATCGGGAGCGCCGGCGGAGTCATGGACGACAACGAGTTCCAACTCATTGGCACCAAGGAGCGCGATGAAAGTCGCGACCTTATCCAGCCCCCCGGTCGGAACGATTGTTACGTCGTCTCGAAGCGCCTCAAGCCCAGCGTTTTCAACCTTCGCAGACCCGAACCGCAGGTAGATCAAATCGGCGGGCCCCTCAACCAGGAGGTTGCGCTTCGAGATGAACAGGTTCTGCGCGATTGTGTAGCCTAAGGCGGCTTGAAGCGGAAAGAGCGTTCGCGGGCTGGAGCCCGACACGTTCTCGCTGATGACCGTACCAACCGCAACTCGGTCCTCCACGACCCGTACACGCTCAAAGCGCGCTGACTCGACCATGAAGGGCGAGTGTGTCGTGTAGAGCACCTGATGATTTGCTGACAACTGTTCGATGTAGGCGAGAAAGTCCGCCTGCGCCAACGCGTGGAGGCTGAGGCCCGGTTCATCGAGCAGGAGGATGAGGCCTGGCGGTGTTCCGTCAGGATTGGCGACCTGGTGCTGGATGCTGTCGAACCACACGAGGAAGCTGAAAAACCAGATGAAGCCTTTGCTGCGCTGGTCGAACGGGACGGTTACACGATGCCGCTTGTTGCGGATGCGGATGTACAGGTTCGGGCCATCGTTGAACGGTGGCTCTTCCTTGGCATCAGCTCGGATGTCGAACTCGACTTCGAGATTCTCGTTCTGCTTCCAGTACTCAAAAACCTGGTCCGTGATCGAGTTCGAGATTCCTTCGAGCTTCGCTTTGATCGTCTCGTACCCGTCCGGGTTTGAGAGGTCAGCCAGGTCGATGTCCGCCATGCGGAGCAGCGCGAGCACCCCTCGGTGTGCTGTCGTCAGGCGGCTCGGGTCATTCTTCGCAGCCTTACTGCGCGCGGCAAGGTCAGCGAGGTTGACCTTTCCGGGCAGCATGTGGTAATCGTCGAAGTATAGGAACTTCGGAAGGCGCGGCTTGAGGTAGTTACGCCAGACTTCATTAGCGACGACGCTCTTCCAGTTGTCCGAGGCTGCCTTGATTCGCCCCTGAAGTTCCGCAAGAAACGCGTCGTCTGCGTCGGTGCCTTCGATATCGGAAAGCCTCTCGGCGAGGTCACGAACGTCTTTCGCGCCATCGGCGGCGTCTCGTGCATCCTTGCTCAGCGACGCGTTCGCGACGAGACGCTTCACAACCGGCTCCTCATCGACGTCAAGCCCGATGGCAATCGTGTTGTCGTACTTATGCTCTACGGAGAACTCGGCGTTCTTCGGCAGAGACGTTCCGTACGTACGATTGATTTCGGCAATCTCATCGTCCGACAGCGTGTACGTGAGTTCGGTCGCCACAGCGACGTTCCCTGCGCCGTGCTCCTTCAGGTAGGTCGTCAGGGCGCGGCGTGGGTAGTCGGCGACGGGGTTGAAGGAGTCGCTGTCGTCGACCGAATCCGACTTGTGCAGCGCCTGGAGAAACGCCGACTTGCCGGCCTCGTTCATGCCGACGAACACGGTGACGTTCGGGTCGATTGAAACCGTGAGCGGCTTCTCGATTGACTTGAACTGATTGACTTCGACTTGGCTGAGGAGCATGAGGATAGCTCGTGCTGGACATCATTCCGGTTCGTGCGCGGCGTCGCGCACCCATGATCGTGCGGGTGCTACTGACTACCTTGGCGCGGCGGGAACGAAACCCAGCTCAAAGTCCGTTCTCCACTGCTGGCGCGGGTCGCTACGGTCGTAGTACAGCGTGCCGTCGATCCAGACTTTCTCGGCGCGCGTGTAGACGGAGAACGGGTTGCCGGACCAGAGCACCACGTCGGCGTTCTTTCCCACCTCAAGCGACCCGATGCGGTCCTGCAGACCCAGCGCCCAAGCGGCGTTCCAGGTCACCCACTTGATCGCCTCGTCCTCAGGGATGTCGATCCCCAGGCGCCGCCCCGCCGCGATACCCTTCGCAGCCTCTTGAAGGAGGCGCTGCGAACCCGACGGGTCATCGCTGTGAACGATGGCGATGGCTCCGGCCTTGTGGACGAGAGCAAGGTTGCCCTGTACGCCATCGAGCGCCTCCATCTTGAACGCGCCCCAGTCGGACCAGATCGACGCCGAGATTGAGTCACGTGCGAGCAGATCGGCGATCTTGTAGGCCTCCACACCGTGGTGGAAAGACCTGATCTTGTAGCCGAACTCTCGTGACACATCTGTCATAATCTGCATCTCGTCGGCGCGGTAGCAGTGGTTGTGCACGAGGATGTTCCCGCGCAGCACCTCCGCCAGCGTCTCCTGCCCGAGGTCGCGCGCCGGCGCGTCGCCGCTGCGGTTGCCCGCCAGCCACGCGTCCCAGCGACGTCGGTACGCCTCGGCGCCGATCCACGCCGCGCGGTAGCCCGCGACGTTGCCCATGCGCGTCGACGGGCCGCGGCTCGCGTACACGCGCTTGGGGTTCTCGCCGCACGCCATCTTCAGCCCGTACTTCGCGCCGGGGAACTTCATCCCCTGCACGGTGCGCGACGGCACGACCTTGAGCACCACGCTGCGTCCGCCGATCAGGTTCGCGGAGCCAGGCAGCACCTGCAGCGTCGTCACGCCGCCCGCGAGGTTGCGCGGGAACTGCGGGTCCTGCGGCCAGACCGAGTGCTCCGCCCAGACGTTCGCGGTCACCGGGTTGGTGGCCTCGTTGCCGTCGCTCAGCGCCTGCGTGCCCGGCGCCGGATAGACGCCGAGGTGCGAGTGCGTGTCGATGATGCCGGGCGTGACGAATCGCCCGCCGCCGTCGATCACCACGGCGTCCGCCGGCGCGTCGACCGTCGCGCCGACCGCCGCGACCTTGCCGTCGCGCAGCAGGATGGCGCCGTTGCGGATCGACGGTCCGGCTGCCGTCATGATGGTGACGTTGCGGATGACCGTCGGTCGCGTCGCCGCGACGCGATACGTGCTCGGGAACGGATCCGCGTTCGGCTGCGAGAGGGCCCCGGCGCCGGGACCGCTGCGCGCGGCACCCGCAGGTGTCGCGGGAGACGCCGTCGTGGCGGACTGCGCCGGCGTGGCGCCGGTGCTCGGCGTCGCCGCGCGCGAGCGCGCGCACGCGCCGAGCGTGACCGCGAGCGCGCCGGCGAGCAGCGCGGCGGTGGCGGGTGAGGATCGTGGGGCGGCCATGCGCATCGAGAGACGGGTCCTCCGCTCAGGGGTGGGGATCAGGAGATGCGCGGCGCGAGCGCGGCCGCCATCTGGTCGGGCAGGTCCGTGCAGACGCCGTCGACGCCCATGCGCGCGAGGGCGACCGCGTGCGCGGGATCGTTCACCGTCCAGGCGATCACGCGGCCGCCGGCGGCGTGGACGCTCTCCACCAGCGGCGCGTCGATCATGCTCCAGTGCTGCCAGAGGTCGCGCGCGTCCGCCGCGCGCATCGCGCCGATCGTGTCCACGAGGTAGCTCACCGAGAGCACGCCGACGGGCGTCGCGGGCGCGCGGTCGCGCACACCGCGCGAGACGCGGTGGTCGAAGCTGTGGACGGGGGTGCGGTCGCCGCGCGCGGCCAGGAGCGCCGCCACGGCGTCCTCCGCGTCGCGCGCCTTCACCTCGACGTACAGGACCGCGCGCCCGTCCGCCAGCGCGCACACCTCGGCCAGCGTCGGCACCGGGACCCCGGGCGCGAGGGCGTGCGTCCGCAGCTCGTCGAGCGTGAGGTCGACGATGCGGCGCCCCGCGACCGGCGACTCCGCGCCGGGGCCCAGGTCCGGATCGTGATGGACCACCGGCACGCCGTCGCGGGTCAGGTGCACGTCCAGCTCGATCCCGTCCACCCCCAGCTCGAGCGCGCGGGCGAAGCCGGGCAGGGAGTTCTCCGGGTGCACGCGCGGGGTGCCGCGGTGGGCGATGATCTCGGGGCGGGGCATCGGCTCGCGGCGGGACGCGTCGGGGAGCGCCCGGCCGGTGGCGCCGGACGGGACCGGGCGAGAGCTTAACGCCCGCGCAGGGGGCGCGTCTACCACGCGGGTGATGACCGAGACGATCGCTGATACGAGCAACGACGACGCGGTCGACGCCGCACTGGTGGCCCGCTGGCAGGCGGGCGACGAGCGCGCGGCCACCGAGCTGGTGCGGCGCCACGCGCCGGCGCTGGCGCGGTTCGCGGTCAGCCTCGGCGAGCGCGACGAGGTCGAGGAGCTGGTGCAGGACACGTTCGTGCGCGCCTTCCAGGCGCTGGACGGCTTCCGGGCGGACAGCTCGCTCCGCACCTGGCTCTTCACCATCGAGCGGCGCCTGGTGCTCGACCGGCGCCGCTCGCAGGCCAGGCGCCGGGCGCGCGAGTCGGCCGAGGAGGCCGACGCGGCGATCGGCCACACGGCGCTCGACGCCGTGGTGGCGAGCGAGACGCAGCAGCGGCTCACGGCCGCGCTGGACCGGCTGACGCCGATGCAGCGCGAGGTCTTCACCCTCCGCGTCGCGGAGGGCAGGTCGTACAAGGAGATCGCCGGGATCGCGGGCACGACCGAGGGAGCGGCGCGGGTGCACTACCACAACGCCATGCGGGCGATGAAGGAGTTCGTCGATGCGTGACCACAGCGGAAACCAGGCGCCGGAGTGCGCCGACGAGGCGATGCGCGACGCGCTGCCGGCGCTCGAGCACGGGCGGCTGGCGGAGCGGGAGCGGCGCGCGGTCGAGGCGCACCTCGCCGGCTGCGGGGCGTGCACCGCGGAGCTGGCGCTGCTGCGCGACGTGCGTGGCGCCGTCGGCGGCGACGCGCCGCCCCTCGATCTCGACCGGCTGGCGCTGGCGGTGGTCGCGGCGACGGTCCGCCCGGCGGCGTCGGCTCCCACCAACGTGATCCCGCTGGCGCCCCGCATCGCGCGCGCCGAGCGCGTGTCCGCCGCGCGGCGCTGGTACGCGGGCGGCGGGCTGCGCGCCGCGGCCGCCGCGCTGCTCGTGGCGCTCGGCGCGGGCGCGGTGACGGTCGCGCGGCGCGACGAGCCCACGACCCGATCGAGCGCGGCGAACCCGCCCGCGGCGGTGCTCGCGTCCGCGTCGCCGACGACGGACAGCGCCGCGCGCCCGGAGACGACGCCCTCGCCCGCCGGGAGCGAGGCGCCGCGCGTCGAGCGCCCGGCCGCCACCGGGCGCTCGCACGCGCTGGGCGAGGGCTTCGACGACCTGACCGACGAGGAGCTGCGCGCCGTGCTGCGCGCGATCGAGAGCGACGACGCGTCGCTGCCGGCGCTGGAGCCGGCGGAGCACGCGAGCGAATATCGAGGAGGTGGCGCGTGATGCGCACGAGGGACTGGCGCGTCCTCACGGGCGCGCTGCTGATGCTGGGCACGACCACGGCGGGCGCTCAGGCGCCGGCCGACACGCAGCGGGACCGCGTGAGCGAGCGCGTGATGGGCGCGCGCCCGTCGATGGACCGGCTGGCGGAGGCGGTCAAGCGCCGCCTCGGCCTCAACGAGGAGCAGGCGCGCCGGCTGCGCGACGCGACCGCGCGCTACGCGAACGAGCGGCAGCAGCTGTTCCGCCGCGAGCGCGCGCTGCGGCGCGAGATGCGTGACGAGCTGGCGCGCGGCAGCGCGGCGCAGCAGGAGCGCGTCGGGCGCATGCTCGACTCGCTGCTCGGCATCCAGCGCAGCCGGATGGAGCTCGTGTCGGCGGAGCAGCGCGACCTCGCGCGCTTCCTGACGCCCATCCAGCGCGCCGAGTTCCTGGCGATGCAGGAGCGCGCCTTCCGCGCCGCGCAGCAGATGCGCATGCAGCGCGAGGGACGCGCCGGCGAGCCCGGCGAGCGCGGGAGCCCGCGCCGCCCGCCCGCTCCCTGAGCCACCGCGTGAGCCACGACGCCCGCCGGTCGTGCCGACGGGCGTCGTGCGTTGAGCGGCCCGTTCCGCCGCGCTAGCTTCCGGCCGGGCCGGCGGGCGACCGCGCGGGCGCCGGGGTGGCGGAATGGTAGACGCGGAGGTCTCAAAAACCTCTGTCCGCAAGGACGTACGGGTTCGAGTCCCGTCCTCGGTATCGCGGCCCGTGAAGGCAGCCGGCCGTGCGGAGTGTGGAGCCGGCCGTGAGGTGCCGATACTCACGGGGGATTCAGGCCCTCTGTCCCCACGCCCGCTTGCCATGCGCACCCGTCCCGTCCTCCTGAGCGCCGTGCTGGCGCTCGCCGCCTGCGGCGACTCCCGCGGCCCGCAGCCGAGCAGCGCCCCGCAGTCCCTCGTGATCGCGACGCCGGCCGACGCGGACGCGCTCGTGCCGCCCCTGGTCGCCTCGACCGCGGGCAAGCAGGTGATGGACATGATGTTCGACTACCTCGCCACGCTCGGCGACTCGATGGTGGTCGACGGCGACCGTGGCTTCACGCCGCAGCTCGCGCGCAGCTGGCAGTGGGCGCCCGATTCCATGTCGGTCGCGTTCGCGATCGATCCGCGCGCGCGCTGGCACGACGGGAAGCCGGTCACCGCGTCCGACGTGCGGTTCTCGTTCGGCCTCTACGTCCACCCGGCGGTCGGCTCGCCGCACGCCGCGACGTTCGCGGGCATCGACTCGGTCACGGTGCGCGACTCGCTGACGGCGGTCGTCTGGTGGAAGCGCCGCAGCCCCGAGCAGTTCTACCAGATCGCGTACAACCTGGTCGTGATGCCGGAGCACGCGCTCGGCAGCGCGCCGCGTGGCGACCTGCTGGCGTCCGACTACGCGAAGAAGCCGTTCGGCAGCGGGCGCTTCCGCCTGCAGGACTGGCGTCGCCGCGACCGCATCGAGCTGGTGGCCGACAGCGCGAACTATCGCGGTCGCCCCGCGTTCGACCGTCTCGTGTGGACGATCGCGCCGGATCCCGCGGCCGCCGCGCTGCGAGTGCTCGCGGGCGAGGCCGACGTGCTCGAGACCGTGCGCGGCGACGTCGTGAAGAAGGTCGCGCAGTCGGAGCGCGTGCGCGCCGAGCCGTACGGCTCGCTCGACTACGGCTACCTCGTCTTCAACCAGCGCGACGCGAAGGCTGCGAGGCGCGCGAACCCGCTGTTCGCCGACCGCACGGTGCGCCTCGCCCTGAGCCGCGCGGTGGACCGCGAGGCCGTCGTGCGCAGCGCGCTCGACTCGCTGGGGCAGGTGGCGCTCGGTCCCGTGACGCGCGCGCAGGCGACGCACGATCCGTCGCTGCAGGCGCCGGCGTTCGACCTGGCGGCGGCCGGTGCGGCGCTCGACTCCGCGGGCTGGCGCGTGGATCCGAAGGACGGCGTGCGGCGCCGCGGCGGCAAGCCGCTCGCGTTCTCGCTGCTCGTGCCCAGCTCCAGCAGCACGCGCATGCGGCTCGCGGTGCTGCTGCAGGCGCAGTTCAAGGCGGTGGGCGCGCAGGTCGAGCTCGAGCCCGTGGACGCGCCGACCTTCGTCGAGCGCCTGACGAAGGGGAGCTTCGACGCCGCGCTCAACGTGTGGCGCACCGACCCGAGCCCGGCCGGCCTGCGGCAGTCGTGGGGCACGCCGCGCGGCGACGACGTGGGCGCCAACTTCGGCCGCTACGCGAACGCGACGTTCGACGCGGTGCTCGACAGCGCGGCGGCGGAGTTCGCGCCGGCGCAGCGCCTCGCGATGTACCGCCGCGCCTACCGCATCGTGCTCGACGACGCGCCCGCGATCTGGCTCTACGAGCCTCGCAACCTCGCGGCGGTGAGCCGTCGCGTGCAGCCGGTCGGCATGCGGGCGGACGCGTGGTGGGCGCACCTGGCCGAGTGGAAGCCGGCGGGCCCGCTGCAGACGGCGGACGCGGGCGGTCGCTGACGCGGCGCCGCGCGGTTCTCGAACGAAGAGCGGGGCGGCACCGATCTCGGTGCCGCCCCGCTCTTCGTTCGTCCGTGCCGCGACGGCGCGAGCGGCGCCGCTACCCCACGCCTACTCCGGCGCGCGGAGGCGCGTCACCAGCGGCTGGTAGCCCAGCGCGCGCGCGTGCACGGCGTACCGGTGCAGCAGGTCCTCGCTCTCCAGGCCCAGCGCGCGCAGCACGCTCGCGCACTCGGCGGCCAGCCAGACCGCGGCGTACTGATCGTGCTCGTCCGCGCGCTGCAGCGCGCGCACGATGGCGTCGCGCACCGCGTCTCGATCGTCGCCGCGCTGCCCGGCCAGCTTGAGCGTGAGCGCGTCGTACAGCTCGCGGCCCTGGAACCACCACTCCTCGCGGCCGCTCGCCAGCTGGCGCGCATCCGCGAGCTGCTGCTCCGCGCTCTGCGCGAAGCCCAGCGCCAGCTCGGCGAGCCCCGCGCCCGCGAGCGCGCCGAGGTGCACGTCGCGCTGCCCCAGCGACGTCGCGAGCGACACGGAGGCGCTGTACAGCTCGAGCGCGCCCGCGGGGTTCTCCTCCTCTCGCGCGAGATGCGCCAGGTTGTAGAGCGCGATCAGGCGGAACGGCTCGTTGCCGATCGACGCGAACAGCCGCAGCGCCTCCTCGAACCGCTCGCGCGCGGGCGCGAAGCGTCCGGACTTCATCTGCAGGACGCCGAGGTTGAGCGACGTCGCACCCGCGAGGTCGGCCGCGTTCACCTCGCGCGCGATGTCGAGCGCCGTGGCGTACGAGACCTCGGCGGCCGGGTGATTGCCCGCGCGGTCGCACGCGACGCCGACGTTGATGTGACAGCGCAGCTGCCCGCGCCGGTCGTCGAGGCGCGTGAACAGGTCGAGCGCACGGCGGTAGTGCGGCACCGCGTCCGCCGGGTTGGCGCCGAGCAGCGTCGAGCCGACGCGCATGATCGCGTCGGCCTGCAGCCGCAGGTCGTCGCTCTGCTGCGCCTCGGTGAGCGCCTGGCGGGCGACCTGCTCCGACGCCTCCACGTCGCCCAGCCGGCCGTACGCCTGCGACACCATCGTCAGCAGCGCGACGATCTCGGAGCGGTCCTCGCGCGCGCGCGCCTCCTCCAGCAGCTCGAAGCAGGCCGCCAGGACGTCGTGCGCGGCGACGCCGCGCTGCAGCTTGAGGCGCTCCAGCATGCGGCGCGCGGCCGGCAGCACGCCGAGCGTCGCCGCGCCGGCCGAGTAGTTGGAGAGCACCAACTGGCAGTGGCGCTCCGCCTCGACGTAGCGGCCGGCCTGCTCATGCAGCTGCGCCAGGCGCCACTCGACGTCGGCGTTCTCGCCCAGCGAATCCGCGTGGCGGCGCGCCATGGCGAAGAAGTCGAGCGCCGTCTCGAACGCGTAGACGCCGGCGGCGTGCGTCGCCGCCTCCATCGCGCTGCGGTACGCCTCGGCCGCGATGCCGGCGCGGTCGTAGTGCAGCGCCACCTCGCCCGACGTGCCGGCCGCGCGCGCCTCGATCGCGCGGGCGACGCGCGCGTGGGCGCGTCGCAGCCGCAGCGGGTTCGCGCTGCGCAGCAGCACCTCGGCCAGCAGGCGGTGCGCGAAGGCGAGCGTGGACGAGGCACGGCCGGCGGTCGGCACCAGCACGGTGCCCGCGAGCGCGGCGTCGATCGCGTCCAGCACCGTCCCCTCGTCCTTCTCGGACGCGGCGAGCAGCGTCTCCGCATCGAACTCGCGCCCGATGACGGCGGCGACCATGAGCACGTCGCGCGTCGCGGGCGTGAGGCGGTCGAGCCGCCGCGACAGCAGGTCCTCGACGGCCGTAGGGACGGGGATGCCGCCGTCGGGCACGTACTGCCAGCGGCCGTCCGCCCAGCGCAGGCGCTCGTCGTCGTACAGCGCGCGCACCGTCTGCACCGCGAACAGCGGGTTGCCCTCGGTGTGCGTCACCAGGTGGTCGACGAGGGCGTCGTCCGGCGTCTGGCCACCGAAGATCGTCTTCAGCCAGTGCGCGAGCTCGTCGCGCGTCAGGCGCGCGAGCGGCAGCTCGCTGAAGCGCTCGGCGCGCGTGAGGCGGCGACGGCGCGCGACGCCCGCGTCCGTGAGGTCCTCGGTCCGGATGGTCAGGCAGACGAGGACGCGCTGCTTCTCGAAGCGCTGCTGCAGGTACTCGAGCGCGTCCCACGTCGCGCCGTCGGCCCACTGCATGTCCTCCAGCACGACCACCAGCGGCCGCTCGGACGACGCCTGCGTCAGCAGCGTCTCGAGCTCCTGCAGGAGCGCGAAGCGCGTCCCGTCGTTGAGCGCGTCGGTGGGCGTCGCGAACGCGCCGGGCAGGGTGGGGACGAGGCGGCGCAGCTGCGGCCACGCGGCCGGCTGCACGAGCCCCGCGGCCATCGCGGCCGTGATGACCTCCGTCCACGGCCCGTACGGCGGCTGCACGTCCGCCTCGATGCAGCGCCCGGTGAGCAGCGCGCCTGCGCGGACGACGATGTCGGGCGCGAGCTGCCGCAGCAGCGTCGTCTTGCCGACGCCGGCCTCGCCCACGAGCGCGACCATCGCGGGGTTCTCGCGCGCGGCCTCGTCGAACAGGCGGCCGAGGCGCGCGCGCTCCTCGCCGCGCCCCACGAAGCAGTCGAGCAGCAGCCGCGCATCGCGCCCGTCGCCGCCCGTGGACGCGGTGCCCACGGCGTTGCGGCCCCGCCGCTTCGCGTCGTAGAGCGCCGCGTCGGCCGAGGCGAACAGGGTGTCCAGCTGGTCGCCGTGCATGGGCGCCGACGCCGCGCCGATCGAGAGCGAGACCTGGACGAACTGCCCCTCGGCGTCGCGGCGCGGGCACGCAAGGCCGGCGACGGCGACGCGGATGCGCTCCGCCACGATCACCGCGTCCTCGAGCCGCGTGCCCGGCAGCATCGCCACGAACTCGTCGCCGGCGTAGCGCGCGACGTAGTCCGTGGGCCGCGTGTTGACGCGCAGCTGGTCGGCCACCAGGCGCAACACGTCGTCGCCCTGCAGGTGGCCAAAGGTGTCGTTGACCAGCTTGAAGTGGTCGATGTCGATCACGAGCAGCGACACCGGGCGCTCGGTCGTGCGGCGCGCGGCGAGCACGCGCTCCGCCGTCTCGCGGAACGCGCGGCGGAGCGGCATGCCGGTGAGGTCGTCGACCTCGGGCGCGCTGGGCGCGGCCGGCGCCGCGGCTGCGGGCGCGGCCTCGGCGCGCGCGACCGGCTCGGCCGGGGCCTGCGCCGCCGCGTCGTGCGCCTCGCGCGTGCGCTTCGCCCACGCCGGCGCGAGCGTCTCGAACCACGCGAACACCTGCGGGTCGAACATCGTGCCTACGTCGCGCCGCAGGATCGTCATCGTCTCGTCGTGCGACATCGCGCGCTTGTAGCTGCGCACGCTCGTCAGCGCGTCGTAGACGTCGGCGACGCAGAGGATGCGCGCGACGAGCGGGATCTCCTCGCCCTTCAGGCCGTGGTAGCCCGTGCCGTCCCACCGCTCGTGGTGGTACTGGATGATCGGGCGGACGTCCCACGGGAACTCAATGTCGGCCAGCACCTCGACGCCCGCCGTGGTGTGGCTGCGCATCAGCGCCCACTCCTCGTCGGTGAGCTTCCCGGGCTTGTTAAGCACCTCGGCCGGGATCACGATCTTGCCGACGTCGTGCAGCAGCGCGCCGATGCGGAACCAGAAGAGCGAGCGCCCCTCGAAGCCGGCCAGCTCCGCGATCGCGCACGACAGGTCCGCGACGCGCACGCAATGACCCTGCGTGTAGCGGTCCTTCGCCTCGATCGACTCGCCCCAGCGCCGCGCGACGTGGAGGAACTGATCCTCGAGCCCCGCGAAGCGCTGGTCGATGTCCGCCAGCTCCTGCGCCGCGCGCAGCCGCTCGAACAGGTTGTGCGCGCGGTTCAGCTGCTGCAGCACGTCGCGGTTGCGCCCGAGCCGTCGCGCGAGGTCGGCGCGCTCCCGCGCGATCTCGGCCTGCAGCAGGATGTCGGTCCGGGACGCCGCGATCTCCTCGGCGCGGATGAAGTGCTGCTCGGCCTCCTCGAGGTCGCCCGCCTCGCGCGCGATGATCCCCTGGAGCTTCGTCGCCTGTCCGATGGCGGCGGCGTCGCCCGTGCGCGCGGCGAGGTCCAGGGCGTGCCGCACGGCGCCCTGCGCGTACGCGTACTCGCCGCGCGCGACCCACAGCTCGGCGAAGTTGACGTCGAGCATGATGCGCGTGCTCAGATCGCCCGCGAGGTCGGCGATCTCGCTCGCCTCCGCGAACGCGCGGTGCGCGTCCTCCCAGCGGCGCTCGTGCGTGTGCAGCAGGCCGAGGTTGTTGAGCGCCACGCACACGTCGCGCAGGAGGCCGAGCGCGCGGTACTCGGCAAGGCTCGCCTCGTAGTGACGGCGCGCGACCTCGTAGTCGCCGCGCACGTTCGCCAGCACGCCGAGGTTCTGCGCCGTCATGGCGGCCAGCTTGGCGTCCTTGGCCCGGAGCGCGCGGCCGCGCGCGGTCAGGTACAGGCGCTCGGCCTCGTCCAGCTCGCCCTGCCGCCAGCGCACGATGGCCTGGAGGTTCGTCGCGTGCCCGGCGGCCGCGTCGTCGGCGGTCGCCTCCGCGACGGCCAGCGCCGCCTCGAGGCAGTCCCACGCCGCGTCGAAGTTGCTGTCCTCCACGTACGTGCGCGCGATCCAGCGCAGCGTCGCGGAGGCCTGCGAGGCATCCTCGAGGCTCGCCATCGCGTAGAGCGCCCGCTCGAACGCCCCGCGCGCCTGCTCGCGCTGGCCCACCCGCTCGGCGGCGCGCGCCTCGGCGATCCACGCGCTCGCCGACCGTCCCGCCCCCGCGCCGTCCCCGGTGGGGAGCAGCGAGAGGTGGGCGCCACGGGATGCGGCGGGAGCGGGGCGCGGGATCAACGGTATCGGGGCTCGGGGCGCGTGCGTGGCGAAGCGTACCGGGGAGAGTGTCGGCAGGTCCGGGCAAACCTCACACATTCGTGGTGCGCCCGGACCCACACAGGACGCGAACCGGGGGTCGTCGGCAACCCGCCCGACGACCCCCGGTCGCTCGTGTCCCGACTCGGTTACTCGAACCCGAAGCCGGTGTCGCTGATCGGCTCCTCGCCCGAGCGGTCGACGACCACGTTGTAGCCGCTAAAGTGCTTGAGGCGGCGGTACACGAAGCCGTTGTTGGGATTCGACTTCGTGATCATCGAGGCATCCTGGAGCCCCTCGTTCACGCAGGTGAGGGCGCCCGTCGGGCACCACACAATCACGCTCTTGCCGCCGGCGGCGGCCACGTCGTCCTTGAAGCGGAGCACGACGTTGCTGCCGGGCACGAAGCGGACGTCCGGCGTGACGACCATGCGCGGCCGGCCGGTGCCGTCACGCCAGGTGCGGACGGTGAACTGCAACGGCAGCAGCTGCGGGACGCAGGGCGCGTCCCAGAGCGACGGCCCGTAGCCCGAGAGGTTCGGGTCGCAGACGGAGCCCGCGGGCACCGACAGCCGGTCGCCGCCGCCGAGGGACAGGTCGTACGACAGCAGCGGGTTGTAGTCGAACGTGCTGACCGTCGTGTCGGCGATGGTGTAGCTCGCGAGGCTCGGCGCGTCGGCCGGCGCGAGGCGCGACGACGTCGGGACGGTCGGGGCATCGCTGCAGGCGGCGAGCAGCGAGAGCGCCGCGACGTTCAGCGAGACCAGCGTACGGATCTTCGGCATGCGCGTCATGTCGTGGTCTCCTTATTCGTCCGAGAACGAGCGCGAGCGGCCGCTCGACACCATGTAGCCCGAGAAGTGATTGACCTTGAAGGTCGCCCGCGTGCCCGTGGCGTTGAGCGTGATCGGGAGGATCTCCTTGGCGAGCGCCGTCCCCGTGGCCTCGTTCTGCGTGCCGTCGGCGAAGTAGACCGCGTCCAGCATCTGGCCGCCGAACAGCTTGCTGAGGAGCGTCGCCGGCAGCTCCTGCGTGACCGTCAGCGGCACGTCGAAGTGGGCGCCGCTCGGGCCGAACTCGTACCAGATGCCGCGTCCCGCGGGCGCCGTGATCGTGAAGACGGTCGGCACGTGCACCGCGCCGGCGGGCACGGTCAGCGTGAGCCCGGTGCCGGGGAGCGAGAGCGTGCCGCCGGCGCTGCCGATCGTCGCGCTGGCGGTCAGCTGCGCCGGGAGCGGCGTGCTGCGCTTGAGCACCGTGGCGAGGCTGCCGACGGTGGCGCCGAGCACATCGTTGATGCGACCGGTCTGGGGGGCGGCGGTGGGCGTCAGGGGCGCGGCAGCGGGCGCCGTCGGACCGTCGGCGCAGGCGCCGAGGACGGTCATGGCGATCGCGCCGCCGGCGATGGCCAGCCGGGCGGGCGACAGCGAGCGAATCGTGTGGCGCAGGGGCGTCATGCGGGCGTCCTGGGCGTGGGTGTGTTGGAGGGGGGCTGGATCGGCTCCGCATGTCGGAGGATCCCATTCTTCCCTCGCCGTCATGTATCGACGTTCACCCGCACGCACTTGAGCGCTTTTTCGCGCTTTCGCGAGAAACTTGAGCGCGAGATCGTCACGCGAAGCGCATGGGGTGTCACGCCGTCGGAGGGGCTGGCGCGCAGCGTGACGGTCGGGGACGCGCGGCGCGCCGCGGCTGGTGCGTCGGAGGCGCGCTTGCCGCCCCGGACGGGCGGCCGCTAGCTTTCCGCCCCGCGGCGGGGGCGCCCCGTCCGCGGCCGGCAGCGTGACGCCGGTCCCGATTTCGCCTCCGTGGCGGGCTCGCCTCCGGCGTCGCCCGCCCGTCGTCTCTCCGCCCTCCGGTCCCATGGCGACCTATCGCTTCGCCCAAGTGCCCGCCGACGGCGCGCCCATCGAGTACTCGAACGGCGTCCTCTCCGTCCCGGCCCGCCCGATCGTCCCCTTCATTGAAGGCGACGGCACCGGCCCCGACATCTGGCGCGCGTCGGTCCGCGTGATGGACGCGGCCGTCGCCAAGGCCTACGGCGGCGAGCGCAAGATCGCCTGGATGGAGGTCTACGCCGGCGAGAAGGCCGTGGCGACGACCGGCGAGTGGCTGCCCGAGGAGACCATCGAGGCGCTGCGCGAGTTCCGCGTCTCCATCAAGGGCCCGCTCAGCACCCCCGTCGGCGGCGGCATCCGCTCGCTCAACGTGGCGCTCCGCCAGATCCTCGACCTGTACGCCTGCATCCGCCCGGTGCGCTACTTCGAGGGCGTGGGCGCACCGGTGAAGGAGCCGCAGAAGCTCGACATCGTCATCTTCCGCGAGAACACCGAGGACGTCTACTCGGGTATCGAGTTCAAGGCCGGCTCGCCCGAGGTCGACCAGCTGCGCGGGATCCTGAAGGACCAGTTCGGGAAGGACGTGCGCGAGGGCTCGGGGATCGGCATCAAGCCCATCTCCGCGTTCGGCTCCAAGCGCCTCGTGAAGATGGCGATCGAGTACGCCCAGAAGACCCGGCGCGACAAGGTCACGCTGGTGCACAAGGGCAACATCATGAAGTTCACCGAGGGCGCGTTCCGCGACTGGGGCTACGAGGTCGCGCGCGACGAGTTCGGCGGCCAGGTGATCGACAAGGGCCCGTGGCAGTCGATCGCCGACGGCGGGATCACGGTGACCGACGTGATCGCCGACGCCATGTTCCAGCAGCTGCTGCTGCGCCCCGACGAGTACTCGGTGATCGCGACGCCCAACCTGAACGGCGACTACCTGTCGGACGCCGCGGCGGCGCAGGTCGGCGGCCTCGGGATCGCGCCGGGCGGCAACGTCGGCGACGGCCTCGCCGTGTTCGAGGCCACCCACGGCACGGCGCCCAAGTACGCGGGCCTCGACAAGGTGAACCCGGGCTCCGTGATCCTCTCGGGCGTCATGATGCTCGAGTACATGGGCTGGGACGAGGCCGCGAAGCTGATCGTGAGCGGCATGGAGAAGGCGATCGGCAAGAAGACGGTCACGTACGACCTCGCGCGCCAGATGCCGGGCGCCACCGAGGTCTCCTGCTCGGGCTTCGGCGACGCGATCATCGCGGCGATGCAGGCCTGACGCTTGCGGCGGGGCGGGCGGTCCCGGGACTCCTCCCGGCGACCGCCCGTTCCGCGTTCCGTACGTCCCCGTACGTCCCCGTACGTCCATCCGATCCGATGCCACTCCAGTTCGCGCTCTCCTCCGACGCGCCCGACGCGCTGTCGACGCCGCTCCTGGCCATCGCGCTCGCCGCCGACGAGGCGCTGCCCGCCGCGCTCGCGGACCTCGACGCGCGCCTGAACGGCACCCTCGGCCGCGCGCTGTCGCGCCGTGACTTCCGCGGCGGCCGCGACGAGACGCTGCACCTCGCGGGCGGCGAGCAGGGCGTCGAGCGCGTGCTCCTCGTCGGCATGGGGAAGGCGACCGACCGCAACGTCGCGCTGCGCCGCGCCGGCGCCGTCGCCGCGCGCGCCGCGACGAAGCTCGGCACCGGCGCGCTGGCGTTCTACGCGGCCGATCTCGACGCGCGCGGCGTCGAGGAGGCGGCCGTCGGCATGGGCCTGGGCGCCTGGAGCTACGACGACCTGAAGGCGAAGCCGCCCGAGAAGGATCGGCGCGCGCAGGTCTCGACGGTCACCGTCGTGGCCGACGCGGCCCACCAGTCGGGGCTCGCGGCGGCGGAGGCGGTGACCGCGGGCTACGCGACGGCGCGCCGCCTCGCGATGATGCCCGGCAACGTCTGCACACCCGACACGTTCGCGCAGGTCGGCCAGGAGATCGCCGACGCGCACGGCATGGCGCTGACGGTGCTCGGCCGCGCGGAGCTGGAGGCCGAGGGGATGGGGTCGTTCCTCTCGGTCGCGCAGGGGACGCCGCAGGATCCCAAGCTCGTCGCGCTGGAGTACCGGAAGGGCGGCGACGCGAAGCCGATCGTGCTGGTGGGGAAGGGCCTGTGCTTCGACACGGGCGGCATCAACATCAAGCCCGGCGACGGCATGTGGAACATGAAGTTCGACATGTGCGGCGCGGCGGGCGTGCTGGGCGCGATGGAGGCGATCGCGCGGCTCGGCCTCGCGGTGAACGTCGTCGGCGTCATCGGCTCCACCACCAACATGCCGTCTGGCACCGCGATGAAGCCGGGCGACGTCGTGCGCGCGATGTCTGGCAAGACGATCGAGAACCACAACACCGACGCCGAGGGGCGCCTGGTGCTGTGCGACCTGCTGCACTGGGTGAAGAAGTACGAGCCCGCGGCCGTCATCGACGCCGCGACGCTCACGGGCGCGATCGTCATCGCGCTCGGCAACTCGACGGTGGGCGTGTTCGGCAGCGACGACGCGCTGACGCAGGAGGTGCTGGCCGCGGGCCGGCGCGCCTCGGAGCGCGGCTGGGAGCTGCCGATGTTCGACGACTACAAGGAGCAGCTCAAGAGCGACGTCGCGGACCTCAAGAACGTCGGCGGCCGCGCGGCGGGCTCCATCACCGCTGCCTGGTTCCTGCGCGAGTTCGTCGAGGACGCGTACCCCTGGGTGCACCTCGACGTCGCCGGCACCGCGTACTCCGAGACGGACCTCGGCTGGCTGCCGAAGGGCCCGACCGGCACGCCCACCGGCACGTTCATCGAGTTCGTGCGGGGGAGGGCGAGCTGAGTCGCCGCTGGTGGCGCGGCCGCGGGCTCCTCGCCGCGGCCGCGGCGTTCCTGATCGGCGCCGGCGCGTCTGGGACGGCCGGCGCACAGCAGCCGGTCCCGCCTCCGCCGCGCCCGCCCGCCGACACGCTCAGGCGGGACACGGTGAAGGTGGCCGTCCCGGTGCCGCCGCGCGATTCGGCCGCGGCCGCGCGCTCGGACTCGATCCGCGGCATCCCGGACTCGCTCGCGACGCGCCGCGCGCGCGCCGACAGCATCCAGCCGCCGCTCGCGCTGTCGGAGCTGCCGCCGACGATCGGCGTCGGCCAGCCGTACCGCTGGACGCGCGACTCGCTCTTCCGCACCGGCAGCCTGACCGCCCTCGACCTGCTGGACCGCGTGCCGGAGCTCACGGGCTTCCGCACCGGTTGGCTCGCGTCGCTGCAGACGGCGTCGGTGCTCGGCGACTTCAAGCGCCTGCGCGTCTTCCGTGACGGGATCGAGCTGGACCCGGTCGACCCGCGCATGGGCGGCGCGCTGGAGCTGCACGACGCGCAGCTCTGGCAGCTCGAGGAGGTCGTGATCGAGCGCGCGGCCGCGGAGGTGCGGCTGCACATGCGCACGTGGAGCGTGCGGAGCACGACGCCCGCGACGCGCGTCGACATCTCCACGGGCGACGACGACACGAACCTGTACCGCGGCTTCTTCGGCCGACGCTTCGGCAACGGCGGCGCGCTGCAGATCGGCGCGCAGAACTTCGGGTCGGGCGCGCGCAACCGCCGCACCGGCGGCGGCGGCGACGGGCTGTCCGCGTTCGCGCGCGTGGGCTGGGCGCGCGGGCGGCTCTCGATCGACGCCTACCTCTCGCGCCTGGACCGGCAGCGCAACCCGACGTTCCCGTTCAACGAGGCGGACACGATCCTCGTGCGCGCGGAGTCGCGCCGCGACGAGGGCTACGTCCGCATCGGCCTCGGCACCCCGGACGCCGGGCCATGGGTGCAGGCGGTCGCGAACGTGATGCGCTTCCGCCTCGACGGGACGGGCTACGTCGTCGGCGTCGACACGACGCGCGACGCGGGCGGCGTCATCACCGCGCTCGACACGCTCGTGGCGCCGGACAGCGGCGCTTCTCGGACGCAGTACCTCCTGACCGGTGGCTTCACGCGCTGGGGCGTGCGACTGTCCGCGGCGGATCGCTGGCGCGTCTACGCGGGCCGCAACTGGCACTCGCCGGCCGTGCGCGCGTCGTTCGACCGCTCGTGGCTCTCGGTGTCCGCGTTCGGCGAGCGCGGCGCGCCCGACTCGACGCTGCGCCTGGACGTCAACGGCCGCCTGCAGCCGCTGCCCTGGCTCGCGGTGCTGGGCGCGGTCAGCCGCACCACCGTGGAGTACACGGCCGGCGACGCGACGCGTCACGTCGCGCGCGGCGAGGTGGGCGTGCGACTTGGGCGGCTGTGGCTCACCGGCGGCCGCGTGATACGCAGCGGCGGTGAGGTCTTCCCGCCGCAGGCGCTGTCGCGCGTCCCGACCGTCGACTTCCAGGCGTACGCCGCCAACCCGCTGCCGCTCGTGACGGTGGCCGAGCCGCGGGCCAACGGCACGGTGGTGACGCTGCGCGGTCGGGTCTACAAGGACATCGTGCTCGACGTCCACGGGACCGCCTGGGACGCGGGCGGCGCCTACCGGCCGCAGTACCAGACCCGCGCCGAGGTCCGCCTGGAGACCAACTGGCTGCGCCGCTTCCCGACCGGGAACTTCGGGCTCGTCCTGGCCATCACCGACGAGTACCGCAGTCGCACGCTCTTCCCGGTGCGATCGGACTCCTCGGCGACCGGCGTGGCCGAGCTGTTCACGAGCGCCTCGAACACGCTCGGAGCGCTGCTCGAGATCCGGATCCAGCAGGCGACGGTGAGCTACCAGATCCGGAACGCCCTGAACCGCGAGTACGAGCTCGTGCCGGGGATCCGGATGCCGCGGCCCCTCAGCTTCTACGGCGTGCGCTGGTACTTCTTCAACTGACCCGCGATCCGAACGGGGCGCCGGCGGGCTCCACGGTTGACCAGGTCGTTGCGCCCCAATAGCTTGCGCGGTTCATCATGATTCGCAGCATGACTGGGTTCGGGACCGCCGACGGGCGCGTGGGAGCCGCGCGCGTCACCGTGGAGGTCCGCACCGTCAACCACCGCTTCTTCAGCCCGAGCCTCAAGCTCCCGGCGCCGCTGGCGCGCTGGGAGTCGGAGGTGCGCGAGGCGCTGCGCCAGCGCGTCGCCCGCGGGCACGTGACGCTGATGGCGCGGCACGAGCGCGACGCCCAGGAGGCGCGCGGCGGGCTCGCGATCGACGAGGCGCGCTTCGCCGGCTACGTCGCGCAGCTGCGCGCGCTCGCCGAGCGGCACGGGATCGCCGACACGCTCGACGTGGCGACGGTGCTCCGGCTCCCCGACGTCATCACGACCGACGCGACGCCCGAGCCCGAGGGCACGGCCGAGGAGCTGCTCGCGATCGTCGATCGCGCGGGCGCGGCGCTGACCGCGATGCGCGAGGACGAGGGGCGGCGGCTCGCGGTCGTGCTGCTGGAGCGCATCGCGATCGTCGAGGCGGCGTTGGCCCGCATCGCGGCCCGCGCGCCCGAGCGGCTGACCGAGCAGCGCGACCGGCTGCGCACGGCCGTGCAGGAGCTGGTGGAGAACGTGAAGGTCGACGATCAGCGGCTGGCGCAGGAGATCGCGATCCTCGCCGACCGGCTGGACGTGAACGAGGAGCTGGACCGCTTCCGGTCTCACATCACGGCGTTCCGCGCCGCGCTGTCGGACGCCGGCGCGGACCAGGTGGGCAAGCGCCTCGGCTTCCTGCTGCAGGAGATGCTGCGCGAGGCCAACACGACGGGGAGCAAGGCGAACGACGCGGCCATGCTGCACGACGTGGTGCTGGTGAAGGAAGAGCTGGAGCGCATCCGCGAGCAGGTCGAGAACGTCGAGTGATGATTCCCCCGCACCGCGCGTCGTGATCCACTTTCCCGTCATCCTCTCCGCGCCCTCGGGCGGCGGCAAGACGACCATCGCTCGCCGCCTGCTGGCGACGCGCCGGGACCTCGGCTACTCGGTCTCGTGCACGACGCGCACGCCGCGCGCGGGCGAGGTGGACGGGAAGGACTACCACTTCCTGACGCTCGACGAGTTCGAGGCGCGGCGGGAGGCGGGCGAGTTCGCGGAGTGGGCGCGCGTGCACGGCAACATGTACGGCACGCTGAAGAGCGAGGTCCAGCGCGTCCTCGACGGCGGGCAGCACGTCATCATGGACATCGACGTGCAGGGCGCGAAGGCGTTCCACGAGGCCTTCCCCAGCTCGGTGCTCGTGTTCGTCCTGCCGCCGTCGGCGAACGTGCTGCGCGACCGGCTGGCCGCGCGCTCGACCGAGGGGCCCGAGATCCTCGCGCTGCGGCTGCGCAACGCGCGCGACGAGCTGCGCGCGATCGCGGACTACCACTACGTCGTGGTGAACGAGGACCTCGACCGCGCGGTCGCGCAGGTCGCCTCGATCATCGACGCGGAGAGCGCGCGGCGCGAGCGGCTGCGCGCGCTGGAAGAGCAGGTCGCCGACCTGATCGCCGAGATCGAGCGCGGCCTGGACGGCGTGCCCGCTGCCGCACACTGAGCGCCCACTGAGTTCGTTCTACATCACACCGAGAGGCAATCGCATGCAGGTCTTCACGCCGAACGAGATCGCCAAGCACTCCGCCAACAAGTACCTCGCGGTGCTCGTGGCGGCGAAGTACGCGCGCGTCCTGAACGAGTTCCCGCGCGTCCCCGGCCGCACGGGCGAGAAGAAGCTGACGACGCGCGCGCTCGAGGAGCTGTCGGGCGGCAACATCGACTACCAGGTCGTGCCGCGTCGCCGCGCCGGCGAGCCGTAAGCACGTCCCGCCGCTCCAGCCGCCGGCGTCCGCCGCCATGCGTCCGTTCCAGGGCCGCCGGGTCCTCCTCGGCATCACCGGCGGCATCGCCAGCTACAAGGCCGCGTGGCTGGCGCGCCTGCTCCAGCAGGCGGGCGCCGAGGTGGACGTGGTGATGACGCGCGCCGCGACCGAGTTCGTCGGCGCGGTGACGCTGGAGGCGCTGACCGGTCGCCCCGTGCACACGGCGCTCATCGCGGCGGGGCACGCGCTCGATCACATCAAGATCGCGCGTGCGGCCGACGTCGTCGTGGTCGCGCCGTGCACCGCGGACTTCCTCGCGCGCGCGGTGCACGGCCACGCCGACGATCTGCTGTCCGCGTGCCTGCTCGCGACCAGCGCCCCGGTGCTGCTCGTGCCGGCGATGAACGACCGCATGTGGGCGCATCCGCAGGTGCAGCGCAACAGCGCGCACGCGCGCGAGATCGGGTACCACGTGCTCGATCCGGACGACGGCGCGCTCGCGGTGGGCGAGGGGACCGGCCCGGGGCGCATGCCGGAGCCTGAGACGATCCTCGCGCACGTCGGCCGTCTGCTGGAATCCGACGGCGCGCTCGCGGGGCGGCGCGTGCTCGTCACCGCCGGGCCGACGCGCGAGGCGATCGATCCCGTGCGCTACGTGACGAACCACAGCAGCGGGCGCATGGGCGTCGCACTCGCCGCGGCCGCGTGGCGCCGCAGCGCGAACGTCACGCTCGTCGCCGGTCCGCTGCAGGTGCCGGTGCCGGCCGGCGTGCGCGTGGTGCCGGTCGAGAGCACGCAGCAGATGCACGACGCCGTCGCGGCCGAGCTGCCGGAGGCCGACGCGCTCGTGATGGCGGCGGCGCCGTCGGACTTCCGCCCCGCCAACGTCGCGTCGCAGAAGATCAAGCGCGGCGCCGGCGCGCTGAGCATCGAGCTGACGCCGAACGACGACATCCTCGCGGGCACGCGCGAGCGGCGGCGCGACGGCGCGGTGATCGTCGGCTTCGCGCTCGAGACGACGGACCTCGAGGCGAATGCGCGCCGGAAGCTCGCGTCCAAGGGCCTCGACCTGATCGTGCTGAACGACGCGACCGAGCCGGGCGCCGGCTTCGGCGTCGACACCAACCGCGTCACCTTCCTCACGCCCGACGGCGCCGTCGCGCCGCAGGCGCTGCTGCCGAAGGGCGAGGTCGCCGACGCGATCCTCGACCGCGTGGCCGCGCTGCTCGCGGCGCGCGGCGTGCGCTGAGCCGGACGCCCCGGCCGCAGGAGTAGAGCCTCGATGGACGCACGCGAGCGGCTGCGCCGCTATCTGGAGCAGCGGCGCGAGCTCGGCGAGTCCGAGCTGGTGCTCGACGGCATGAGCATCGACGAGGTGCTGGGCGTCATGGGCGCGCTGCGGCAGCCCGGCGCGCCGCTCGCCAAGCCCGCGTCGCCCATGCGTCCCCTGGGCGGCGATCGCCCGGCGACGCCCGCCGCCGCGGCGGACGACGACGCGGCGGCACCCGCCGACCATCCGCGCCTGCGCGGCGAGGGCGAGCCGGGCGTGCAGGAGCTGCCGCCGCGCCCCGGCGCCCAGCCCGCGATGGAGGAGCGCGGCGGGCTCGCACGCGAGATCGACGTCGCGGGGGCCGAGACCGGCGACTGGCGCGCCGCCTTGCGTGCCGCGGGGCTGGGCAGCACGGTGCCGACGGCACCGGGCGCTCCCGCGACGCCGCCGGCCGATGCGCCACGCGCCGCGGAGCCGCCACCCGCTCGCCCGACCGCGCGCCCCGCCGCCGACGCGGGCCGCCTGATCACGGGCAGCCCCTACCCAGGGACCGACGTGCCGATCGGCATCGTCGCGGGCGCGGAGCTGGGGCTGATCGGCGGCGAGTTCGACCATCTGCGCGACCTCGACGAGATCGCCCGGACGGTCCACGACTGCACCCGCTGCCCCCTCTACAGGACCGCCACGCACGGGGTCCCCGGCGAGGGTAACCCCGACGCGGACTTCGTCGTCGTGGGAGAGGCGCCGGGTGCCGACGAGGACGCCTCCGGACGCCCCTTCGTGGGGGCGTCGGGACAGCTTCTTACCAAGATCCTGGGCGCGATTAACTTGGCCCGGGAGGACGTCTTCATCTGCAACGTGGTGAAGCACCGTCCGCCGGGAAACCGGAACCCCACCCCCGACGAGGTCGAGGCCTGCAGTCCCTACCTCGCCCGTCAACTCGAGCTGGTGCGCCCGAAGGTCATCCTCACCGTGGGGAACTTCGCCGCGCAGACGCTCCTCGGCACGAAGCTCGGCATCGGCAAGCTGCGCGAGCAGGTGCACCTCTATCGCGGGGTGCCGCTGATCGCGACCTACCATCCCGCCGCGCTCCTGCGCAACGAAGCCTGGAAGCGTCCAACCTGGAAAGATGTCCAGCTTGCCCGTCGAATTCTCGATCGCCCCGCCGCCGCGGGTTGACCCGTATCGCGACCGCCGCCCCCCGTACACCGAGGAGGCGGAGCAGGCGGTGCTGGGCGCCATGCTGCTCGACCAGGACGCGATCCTGCGCGCCGGCGAGCACGTCGACGACACGATGTTCTACCGCGAGGGCCATCGGCGGATATTCCGCGCGATGCTCTCGATCTCCGAGCGCGGCGCGGTCGTCGATCCGCTGACGCTGAGCGACGAGCTGGCGCGCCGCGGCGAGCTGGAAGCGAGCGGCGGCAAGGACTACATCGCGTTCCTCGTGGACGCGGTGCCGACCGCCGCGAACGTCGAGTACCACGCGAAGATCGTCCGCGAGAAGGCGACGCTCCGGCGCCTGATCGAGGTCTCGACCGGTATCGTCTCCGAGGCGTTCGAGGGCCGCCGTCTGGCCAACGAGCTGCTCGACGAGGCCGAGGCGAAGATCTTCCAGATCGGCGAGCAGCAGAACTCCGGGAACTTCACCCGGATCAAGGAGCTCCTCTGGCCCGCGATGGAGAAGATCGAGGCGCAGAGCAAGGCGGGCAACGCCGTCACGGGCGTGGCCACCGGCTTCCGCGACCTCGACGAGATGACGTCGGGCTTCCAGCCGTCGGACCTCGTGATCGTCGCGGCTCGCCCGTCAATGGGCAAGTGCCTCGCGCACGACGCCGAGATCCTCCTCGAGGACGGCAGCGTCGCGACCATCGAGGAGATCCATCGCGGTCGTCGCGGCCGCGTGCTCACGCTCGGCAAGGGATGGAAGTTCTCGGCGACGTGGCCGAGCGCGTACGTCGACGACGGGATGAAGCCGGTCTTTCGCGTCAGGACGCGCCTGGGTCGCACGATCGAGACGACCATCACGCACCCGTTCCTGACGGCCGACGGCTGGCGTCCGCTCGCGGAGATCGGCGTCGGGACGCGCGTGGCGGTGCCGCGCGAGCTCCCGGTCTTCGGCGCGCAGCCGATGCGCGACGCCGAGGTGCGCCTGCTCGGCTACCTGCTGGGCGACGGCGGCCTCACGGGCACCACGCCGCGCTTCACGAACACGGACCCGCGCGTGCTCGCCGACTTCCGCGACGCGGTGACGGCGTTCGGCGGCGTGGAGGTCACGGAGGACGCACGGCCGGAGCGCGCGACGACGTTGTCGGTGCGCGGCGGCCCTCGCGGCTCGCGCATGCCCAACCCGCTCACCGGCTGGCTCACGGCGCTGGGCGTGTGGGGCTGCGGCGCGCGTGAGAAGCACGTCCCGACACCGGTCTTCACGCTGCCGCGCGAGCAGCTCGCCGTCTTCGTGAACCGGCTGTTCGCCACGGACGGCTGGGCCACGGTGCTCGCGAGCGGTCAGGCGCAGCTGGGCTTCGCGTCGGTGAGCGAGCGTCTCGCGCGCCAGGTGCAGCACCTGCTGCTGCGCTTCGGCGTCGTGGCGTCCCTGCGCCGGCGCACCGTGCGCTATCGCGACGAGCGCCGCATCGCGTGGCAGCTCGACGTCACCGACGCGCGCGCCATCCGTACCTTCGCGCGCGAGATCGGCATCTTCGGCAAGGAGGCGGCGCTCGACGCGGCCGTCGAGGCGACGGAGCGTCGCCGCTACCAGACGAACCGCGACCTGATCCCGGCGGAGATCTGGGAGCAGCTGCGCGAGGCGACGGGCGACGAGAGCTGGGCGTCGCTCGCGGGTCGCGCTGGGATCGCCGGCGAGTCGAACGTGCACGTGGGCACGCGCGCCCTCTCGCGCGCCCGCCTGGAGGCGTTCGCGCTCGCGCTGGACGACGCGCCGCTGCGCGAGCTGTCCGGCAGTCAGGTGTACTGGGACGAGATCGTCGAGATCGAATCGGTCGGCATCAAGCAGGTCTACGACCTGACGATCCCGGAGACGCACAACTTCGTGGCGAACGACGTGTGCGTGCACAACACGGCGTTCACGCTCAACATCGCGCAGCACGTGGCGATCACGGAGCAGAAGAGCGTCGCGTTCTTCTCGCTGGAGATGAGCAAGGACTCGCTCGTGCAGCGCATGCTCACGTCCGAGGCGCGCATCGACGCGCAGACGCTCCGCAAGGGCCGCCTGCGCGACGACGACTATCCCCGCCTCGCGCGCGCGGCGGGCATCCTGTCGCACGCACCCGTCTTCATCGACGACACGCCCGGCATCTCGGTGCTCGAGATGCGCTCCAAGGCGCGGCGCCTGAAGTCGGACCACGGGCTCGATCTGATCATCGTCGACTACCTGCAGCTGATGACCGGCCCGTCGGCCGAGAACCGCCAGCAGGAGGTGTCGCAGATCTCGCGCGGCCTGAAGGCGCTGGCCAAGGAGCTGAGCGTCCCCGTGGTCGCGCTGTCGCAGCTCTCGCGCGCGGTCGACAGCCGCGCGGGCGCGGAGAAGGGACGCCCGGTGCTCTCCGACCTCCGCGAGTCGGGCGCCATCGAGCAGGACGCCGACCTGATCATGTTCCTCTTCCGCGAGGAGGTCTACGCGGAGCGCGAGAACGGCGTCCTCAAGGACCCGAGCGTCGAGGGGAAGGCCGAGGTGATCATCGGCAAGCAGCGCAACGGCCCGATCGGCAGCGTGCCGCTCTTCTTCCACAAGCAGTACACGCGCTTCGAGGGCCTCGCGCGCCAGCAGTACCACGGGGAGTAGCGACCGCAGCGTCGAGCGTGTAGCGGCGAGCGTCGAGGGGGGCCGGTGCGTGGCGCCGGCCCTTCGTGCGTTCCGGCGGTCGCCCGCGGCGTCGCCTTCGGTGTATAATCGGGAACGGGGAGGCGCAGACCGGCACGGAGCCGACTCGACGCTCGCCGCTCACCGCTCGACGCTCCCCATGGCCAAGTCGAAGACCGTCTACCGCTGCACCGAGTGCGGCGCTGAGTACTCCAAGTGGCAGGGTCGCTGCGAGACCTGCGGCGAGTGGAACTCGCTCGTCGAGGAGGTCGCGGCGCCCAAGGTCGCCGCTAAGGGCGCGGGCTCCGCGCGGCGCATGGGCGGCAGCGCGTCGCTGGGGGAGGGCGGGAGCGTCGCCGTCGCGCCGCGGCTGCGCGACGTCTCGGGCTCCGAGCGTGAGCGCTGGACCACGGGCCTCGACGAGTTCGACTTCGTCCTCGGCGGCGGGATCGTGCCCGGGTCGATGGTGCTCGTCGGCGGCGAGCCGGGTATCGGCAAGTCGACGCTGCTGCTCCAGATCGCGGCGCGGCTCCAGCAGACCGGGCGCAACACGCTCTACGTGTCCGGCGAGGAGTCGCCGCTGCAGGTGAAGCTGCGCGCCGACCGCCTGGACGAGCCGGCGGGCGACGTCGCGCTGCTGAGCGAGACGCTGCTGGAGACGATGATCGCGACGGGCACCGCGTCGGCGCCCGACCTGATGATCGTCGACTCGATCCAGACCGTCTTCACGCAGGACCTCGAGGGCGCGCCCGGAAACGTCGGCCAGGTGCGCGAATGCGCCGCGCGCCTCATGCGGTTCGCGAAGGAGACGGGCACCGCGACCTTCGTCGTCGGCCACGTCACCAAGGGCGGCGGGATCGCCGGGCCGAAGACGCTGGAGCACATCGTCGACACGGTGCTCTACTTCGAGGGGGAGAGCACGCTCGACCACCGCGTGCTGCGCGCGACCAAGAACCGCTTCGGCTCGGTCGACGAGATCGGCGTCTTCCGCATGACGCAGGGCGGGCTGCTCGCCGTCGAGAACCCGTCGGAGCTGTTCATGGGCGACCGGCACGACGCGGCCTCCGGCAGCGCGGTCACGGCGCTGCTCGAGGGCACGCGGCCCGTGCTGGTCGAGATCCAGGCGCTCGCCGCGAAGGCCGGCTACGGCACGCCGCAGCGCGTCGCGACCGGCTACGACGGGCGTCGTCTCGCGCTGCTCCTCGCGGTGCTCGACAAGCGCGCGGGGCTCAACTTCTCGCAGCTCGACGTCTTCCTGAACGTCGTCGGCGGCATGCGGCTGCAGGAGCCGGCGGGCGACCTCGCGGTCGCGGCGGCGCTCGCGTCCAGCCTCTACGACCGCGCCCTCCCGCGCGAGGCGGTCTTTCTGGGCGAGGTGGGCCTGGGCGGCGAGATCCGCCCGGTCTCGCAGACCGAGCGCCGGCTGGCCGAGGCGGCGAAGATGGGGATGACCGTGGCGTACGTGGCGGAGCGCGGGGTGCCGAAGCGGCCGCCCGCCGGGATCCGCGCCGTCGGCGTGCGCACCGTGCGCGACCTCTTCGAGCGCGTCTTCTCGTAACGGCGGGCGTCGGGCGTGCGCCGGCCGCGTGCTCGGCGCGATTAGCTTTCGCGCGTGTCCGACTTCGACCTCCCGCCCTCCGCGCCGCGGCGCATCGTCCCGCCGCCGGCGATCACCAGCCGCCCGGGCGCCGAGTCGCGCGCGGCGTCCGACGTCGTGCGCGACGTCGGCGTCGTGATCGTCGCGGGCGGGCAGGGGACGCGCACCGGCGGCACGGAGCTCAAGCAGTTCCGCTGGGTCGCCGGCAAGCCGATGCTGCTGCACAGCCTGCAGACGTTCATGGCGCGGCCCGACGTGCACACGGTGGTCGTGGTGCTGCCACGGTCGCACGCCGCCGATCCGCCGCCGTGGCTCTTCCAGTGCGACATCGACCGGCTGCTCGTGTCCACCGGCGGCCGCGAGCGCGCGGAGAGCGTCGCCAACGGGCTGGAGGACATCCCCGACGACGTGCGCACGGTGCTCGTGCACGACGCCGCGCGGCCGCTGGTGCCGGACGACCTGATCGAGCGCGTGGTGCAGGAGGCGCGGCGCGGGCACGGCGCGGTGCCGGCGCTCCCGGTCGTCGACACCATCAAGGAGGTCGACGAGTCCGGGCGCATCGTGCGGACCGTGGAGCGCGCGCGTCTCTGGCGGGTGCAGACGCCGCAGGGCTTCCCGCGCGAGATGATCGAGCAGGCGCACGCGGTCGCGCGCCGCGACGGCATCGTCGCCACCGACGACGCTGGGCTGTGCGAGCGGCTCGGCTTTCCCGTCGTCGTGGTGCCCGGCAGCGAGCGCGCGATGAAGGTGACCGAGGAGGGCGACTTCGCGCGCGCCGAGGCCCTCTTCGCGCTGCCGGCATGATCGCGGCGCCGGGCGCGGTCCCGTTCTGGTCGCCCGAGGAGGTCGCGGCGTCGCTGCGCGGCTCGCAGCTGCACCTCGAGGCGGGCGGCGTGCTCGCCTACCCGACGGAGACCGTGTACGGCTTCGGCACGGCCATCGACCACGAGTCGGTCGAGACGCTCGTGCGGCTCAAGCAGCGGCCGCCCTCGAAGCCGTTCCTGCTGCTGATCGCCGGCAGCCACATGCTGGACCGGCTGGGACTCCACCTTCCGCCCGCCGCCGCGCGGCTGGCGGCGCGCCACTGGCCCGGCCCGCTGACGCTCGTGCTTCCCGGCGGCGACCGCCGAGTGCCGCGCCGGCTCCGCGGGCCCGAGGGTGGGGTCGCGGTCCGCTGGACGCCGCACGAGGGCCTCACGCGTCTGATCGGCACGCTGGGCGACGCGATCACCTCGACGAGCGCGAACCGGCCCGGCGTGCCCCCGGCGATGGCGGCGAGCGAGATCGTCGCGCAGTGGCCCGACGCCGTCAATCGCGGCATCTTGCGCGTGTTGGATGGGGGGCGGATCCCGCCATCGGCGCCGTCGACCGTCGTCGATTGCACGGGCCGGCATCCGCGCGTCATCCGTCCGGGCGCGATCGCCGCGGCCACGCTGCGCGAGAGCGCGCCGGACCTGATCGGGGACTGCTGAGGTATCACAGGCATGCGCATTCTCTTCGTCTGCACGGGCAACACCTGCCGCAGCGCGATGGCCGAGGCGATCGCGCGCCGCGTCGTGGCGGAGCGCGCGCTGAGCGACGTCGCGGTGGGCAGCGCGGGGACGGGCGCCAACCCGTTCCCACCCGGCACGCCGATGCCGGAGTTCGGCGCGTCCGACGGCGCGATCCTCGTCTCGCTGGAGCACGGCATCGACCTCGCGGGCCACCGCGCGCGCCCGCTGACGCGCGACCTCGTCGACGAGGCGGACCTCGTGCTGGCGATGGGCGAGCGGCACCTCGCGCGCGTCGCGGAGCTGGGCGGCTCGTCCAAGGCGCACCTGCTGACCTCCTTCGCCAGCAACGGTGCGCTGGCCGAGGGGATCGAGGATCCCTTCGGGGGCGACCTGACGGCGTACCGCGTGACGTTCGAGCAGCTGGAGCGCGAGATCCGCGCGACGTTCGACCGCCTGGTGCCGACCGGCGCCGCGGGCGACGCGGGCTGACCGGCGCCGCCTCGCCCTTCGACCGCGTCGCCGCACACCGCGGTGCGTCCGCCGGATCCCACCGATCGCGCGCCGACGGGCGAGGTTGAGGCGTCGCTTCACCCGCCGCCGATGCCCGCCACGCTCGCACCGCCAAGCGCCGCCCAGCCCGACGTCCCGAGCGCGATCGGCCAGCTCGTCCTCCTCGGCCACCCGGTCGCGCACTCGCTCTCGCCGCGCTTCCAGAACGCGGCGCTGCGCGCGGCCGGCATCCCGCTGACCTACCGGGCCGCGGACGTCGCGCCCCACGCGCTGCCCGGCGTGCTCGACGCGCTGGTCGCAGCGCGCGCGGCGGGGAACGTGACGCTCCCGCACAAGGAGGCCGTGGCCGCACGCTGCGACCTGCGCACGCCGCTCGCGGCGCGCGTCGGCGCGGTGAACACCTACTGGTGCACGCTCGACGGCGCGCTCTGGGGCGACAACACCGACGTCGCGGGCGTCGATGCATCGGTGCGGCAGCTGTTCGGCGGGCGGGTGCCGGCCGGTCAGCGCGTCGCGCTGCTGGGCGCCGGCGGATCCGCGGCCGCGGTGCTCGCGGCGGCGGAGTCGTGGCCGGACGCGCGCGTACGCGTGTGGTCGCGCACCCGCGAGCGCGCCGACGCGCTGACGCAGCGCTTTCCCGCGGTCGCGCACGCGGTCGACGCGCTCGCCGATGCGCTCGACCGGGCGACGCTGGTGGTAAACGCGACGCCGCTGGGCATCCGCCCCGACGACGTGCTCCCCGCGCCGCCCGCCGCGCTCGGCACGGACGCCGCCGTGCTCGACCTCGTGTACCGCCCCGGCGAGACCCGGTGGGTGCACGCGGTGCGCGCGAGCGGGCGCCGCGCGATCGACGGACTGCCGATGCTCATCGCGCAGGGTGCGGCGTCGTTCGTCCGCTGGTTCGGCGTCGCGCCCGACACCGAGGCGATGTGGGCGGCCGTCGGAGGGCGCCCCGCGGGATCGTCCTGAGCGCGCCGGCCGCGCTCGCGGCCGCCGTCACGGACGCGTTCCTCGACCTGCTGCTGCCGCGCCATTGCGCGGCGTGCGGCCGCGCCGTCGAGCGTGGACGTGCGGAGCCCATCTGCGGCCGCTGCTGGGCCGCGCTGCCGCGCCTCGCCAATCCACAGTGCGAGCGCTGCGGGCATCCCACCCGCGTGCGCGACCTGCCCGCGGCCGCGCAGCCACGCCGCTGCCGCTGGTGCGACCTGCTGCCGCCGTACGTGCGCGCGGTGCGCTCGGTCTGCTGGGTGCCCGAGGGCGCGGGCGGCGCGCTCGTGCACGCGTGCAAGTACGAGGACTGGCCCGCCGTCGCGACCGGGATGGCGCGCCGCATGGCGGCGCTCGAGTGGCCGCGCGACGTGGGCGACGAGCGCGCGGCGCTGGTGCCCGTGCCGCTCGCGCGCGAGCGCGAGCGGGAGCGCGGCTTCAACCAGAGCACGCTCCTTGCGAACGCGCTCGCACCGGCGTGGTGCGTGCCCGTGTGGGACGACGTGCTGCGTCGCACGCGGTCCACCGCGGCGCAGGCGCGGTTGACACCGGCAGACCGTTTGCGCAACGTTGCCGGCGCCTTCGGGGTGGTGGAGTCGGCCCGTCCGAGGCTGCGCGGCACGCACGTCGTGCTGGTGGACGACGTGGTGACCACCGCGTGCACGCTCAACGCCTGCGCCGCCGCGCTCGTCGACGGCGGCGCGCGCATCGTCAGCTACGTGACCTTCGGCCGGGCACGGTCCTGAGCGGTCGCCCGTCCGGGGTGGCGCGCGCGGGGCCGCTCCGCATGTCCGGCCGTCCGCCTCGACAGGAGATCCACCGCGATGGCCATTCGCGTCGGCATCAACGGCTTCGGCCGCATCGGCCGCCAGGTCCTCCGCGCCGCCAAGCTCCAGGGCGTCGCCGACCTCGACTTCGTCGCCGTCAACGACCTCACGGACACCAAGACGCTCGCGCACCTGTTCAAGTACGACTCGGTGCACCGCACCTTCCAGGGCGACGTCGAGGCGGGCGAGGGGAGCATCACGATCGACGGCGACGAGGTGAAGATCTTCGCCGAGAAGGACCCGGGCAAGCTGCCCTGGAAGGACCTCGGCGTCGACATCGTGCTCGAGTCGACCGGCCGCTTCACCGACGCCGACAAGGCGGGCGCGCACATCCAGGCGGGCGCCAAGAAGGTCATCATCTCCGCGCCGGCCAAGGGCGAGGACCTGACGATCGTGATGGGCGTCAACAGCGACAAGTACGACGCCGCGAAGCACCACATCGTCTCGAACGCGTCGTGCACGACGAACTGCCTCGTGCCGATGGTGAAGGTCGTCAAGGACAGCTTCGGCTTCCGGCACGGCACGATGGTGACGATCCACTCGTACACCAACGACCAGTCGATCCTCGACCTGCCGCACAAGGACCTGCGCCGCGCGCGCGCGGCGGCGATGTCGATCATCCCGACCAGCACGGGCGCGGCCAAGGCCACGTCGCTCGTGTTGCCCGAGCTGAAGGGGAAGATCGACGGCATCGCGATCCGCGTCCCGACGCCCGACGTCTCGCTCACCGAGCTGGCCGTCGAGGTCGAGCGCGGCACGACGATCGCCGAGGTGAACGCGGCGTTCAAGGCGGCGGCGGAGAACGGCCCGCTGCAGGGGATCCTCGCGTACACCGAGGAGCCGCTCGTCTCGAGCGACTACATCGGCAACCCGCACTCGTGCATCCTCGACTCGCTCAGCACGAACGTCATCGACGGGACGATGGTGAAGGTCTCGGGCTGGTACGACAACGAGTGGGGCTACTCCTCGCGCTGCGTGGACCTGCTCCGCTTCATCGGCGCCCGCCTCTGAGCGCGATGCGGACGGGGCGCGCCGGGGTCTCCCCCGGCGCGCCCCGTCGGCGTTTGCGCCCCTTCCGACCACCCGCGTTGCCCCAGCCGCCCCGATGAACAAGAAGACCATCCGCGACCTGCGCGACGACGAGCTGCAGGGGAAGCGCGCGCTCGTCCGTGTCGACTTCAACGTCCCGCTCGAGAACGGGCAGGTGGGCGACGACACGCGCATCCGCGCCGCGCTTCCCACGATCCACGCGCTGCTGGAGCGCGGCGCGCGCGTGATCCTCATGTCGCACCTCGGCCGCCCGAAAGGCGCGCCGGACGACCGCTACTCGCTGTTCCCGGTCGCGACGCACCTCGCGCAGCTGCTGGAGGGGCCGAAGGTCACCTTCGTGCGCAGCACGGTGGGCGACTACGCGCGCCGCACGACCGAGGAGGCGGCACTAGGCGCCGTCGTGCTGCTCGAGAACACGCGCTTCCTCCCGGGCGAGGAGACGAACGACGACGCGCTGGCGCGCGAGATGGCGCAGCTGGGCGACGTCTACGTCAACGACGCGTTCGGAGCGGCGCACCGCGCGCACGCGTCCACGGAAGGCGTCGCGCGCCACCTGCGCCCCGCGGTCGCCGGCCTGCTGATGGAGAAGGAGCTCGCGTACCTCGGGCGCGCGCTGGCCGAGCCGAAGCGGCCGTTCGTCGCGATCCTCGGCGGCGCGAAGATCTCGGGGAAGCTCGACGTCATCAGCGCGCTCCTGCCGAAGGTCGATCACATGCTCATCGGCGGCGCGATGGGCAACACCTTCTTCCGCGCGATGGGGCTCGAGACGGGCAAGTCGCTCGTCGAGCCGGACCGCGTGGACCTCGCGCGCGAGCTGCTGGCGAGCGCCGGCGACAAGCTCGTGCTGCCGAGCGACGCGGAGGTCGCGACGGAGCTGAAGGAAGGAGCCCCGTCGCGCACCGTGGCGCGTGACGGCGTCGGCGCCGACGAGGCGATGTTCGACGTCGGCCCGCGCACGGTGGCCGAGTACGGGGCGCTGGTGCGCGGCGCGAAGACGGTGCTCTGGAACGGCCCGATGGGCGTCTTCGAGACGCCGCCGTTCGACCGCGGCACGCTGGGCGTCGCGCACGCGCTGGTGGACGCGACGCGCGCCGGCGCCACGACGATCGTCGGCGGCGGCGACTCGGCCGCCGCGATCGCGCAGGCGGGGCTGGAGGACCAGGTGACGCACGTCTCGACCGGCGGCGGCGCCTCGCTGGAGTTCCTGGAAGGGAAGGAGCTGCCCGGCGTGGCGGCACTGGACGACGCCTGAGGAGTCACTCGCGATGCTGAAGCCGATCTTCGCCGCCAACTGGAAGATGAACCACGGCCCGACGGAGGCGCGCGCGTTCCTGCGCGAGTTCCTCCAGCAGGTGCCGCGGTCGTCCGACCGCACGCTCGCCTTCTTCCCGCCGGCGCTCACGCTGCACGCGGTGCAGGAGCAGCTGCAGGACCGCCACGAGATCCTCGTCGGCGTGCAGAACGTCCACCACGAGGCCTCGGGCGCCTTCACGGGCGAGACGTCCGTCGGCATGGCCCGCGACGCGGGCGCCCGCCTCGTGCTCGTGGGCCACTCGGAGCGCCGGCACGTGTTCGGCGAAACCGACGAGCAGTCCGCCAAGAAGTGCGAGCTGGTCGTCCGCGCGGGGCTGATCCCGATGCTGTGCGTCGGGGAGAAGCTGGAGGAGCGCGAGGCCGGGCAGACCGAGGAGGTCGTGCTCCGCCAGCTGGAGGCCGGGCTCTCGCTGCTCGACGCGCACCACGCGGGGAACGCGCTGATCGCCTACGAGCCGGTGTGGGCCATCGGCACGGGGCGCACCGCGACGCCGCAGGACGCGTCGACCGTGCACGGCGCCATCCGGCGCTGGCTGCGCGAACGCGTCGGCGACCGCGCGCTGACGATGCCCATCCTGTACGGCGGCAGCGTCAATCGCGGGAACGCGAAGCTCCTCCTGCAGGCGCCCGACATCGACGGGCTGCTGGTGGGTGGCGCGAGCCTCGACGCGGGGAACTGGGCGGCGATCGTCACGGAGTAGACGGGGAGCTGCGGGTGGGCGGCGCCCTTGACCCCGGCGCCTAACTCCTGTGATATTCGGAGCTTGCGTGCGCCAGTGCGTCCACGGCGCGCCGCCTCCCGCCCTCTCCTCGCCCGCCGCGCGATGTACACGTTCCTCTTCGTCCTGCTGATCCTCGACGCGCTCGTCCTCATCGCCGCGATCCTGCTGCAGTCGGGCAAGGGCGGCGGGCTCGCGGCGAGCTTCGGCGGCGCCTCGTCGGCGGCCGAGTCGGTGATCGGGAGCCGGCAGGCGGGCAACCTGCTCACGAAGACGAGCTGGTGGGCCGGCGGGATCTTCGTCGGGCTCGCGTTCATCCTGCAGCTGGCCGGCTCGCGCGGCCGCACGCCGGAGTCGGTGCTCGACCGCTCGTTCGGCACCGCGCCCGCCACGCAGGCGGCGCCCGCCTCGCCCAACGCGCCCGCCGGCGCCGCTCCGGCGGTCCCGCTGACGCCCGCCGGCCAGCAGCCGGCCACTGGCACCAAGGCGCCCGCCGCCCCGACGACGCCGGCGCCCCGTCCGTGATCGGTTCCGCGGCGCGGTCCACGCCCGGACCGCGCCTCGTTCTCCGCTCGCAACCCGCCCGCCCGTGCAGAAGACTCCAGGGTTCCTCCTCCTCGAGGACGGGACCCTTTTTCGCGGCCAGCTGATCGGCCAGTCGGCGCTCTCCGTGGCCGAGGTCGTCTTCACGACCAACATGACGGGGTACCAGGAGGTCTTCACCGACCCCTCGTACCGCGGCCAGGTGGTGGTCATGACCGCGCCCATGATCGGGAACTACGGCGTGAACGCCGAGGATCCGGAGTCGGCGCAGCCGCAGATCGCGGGCGTCGTGATGCGCGAGCTGTCGCCCGTCCACTCGAACTGGCGCGCCAGCGGCGACCTCGCGAGCTGGCTCGGCGCCGCGGGCGTGCCGATCCTCACCGAGGTCGACACGCGGCGCCTGACGCGCCACCTGCGCACCGTGGGCGTGATGCGCGGCGCCATCGCCGCCGGCGACGAGCCGTCGGCCGAGGTGCTGGCGGCGCTCGACGCCTGCCCATCGATGGAGGGGCTGGACCTCGCCACGCGCGTCAGCACGAAGCAGCCGTACGTCTGGGGCAACCCGCAGGCGCCGCAGCACATCGTGGCGTACGACTTCGGCATCAAGCGCAACATCCTGCGCCTGTTCGAGGAGCAGGGGTGCCGGATCACGGTCGTCCCGTCGGATACGCCGGCGGAGGACGTCCTGGCGTACCAGCCGGACGGGGTGTTCCTGTCGAACGGCCCGGGCGACCCCGAGGCCGTCGAGTACGCGCCGGCCAACATCCGGGCGATCGCGGACGCCGAGGTGCCGATGTTCGGCATCTGCCTGGGCCATCAGCTGCTCGGGCTTACCTTCGGTGGCCGGACGCTGAAGATGCCCTACGGCCACCGGGGCGGGAACCATCCGGTGCAGGAGCTGGCGACGGGCCACGTCATCATCACGTCGCAGAACCACGGCTTCGCCGTGGCGGGCTCGGCCGAGGGCGTCGAGGGAGCGCCGGCGCTGGAGGTCACGCACGTGAACCTGAACGACGGGTCGGTGGAGGGGCTGGCGCACCGCGAGCTGCCCATCTTCGGCGTCCAGTACCACCCCGAGGCGGCGCCCGGTCCGCACGACGCGCGCCCGCTCTTCGACCGCTTCCTGGCCACCGTCCGGGCCCGCGCGGCAAGCGGGCAGAAGTGAGCCAAGCGGTTGACACACAATGAGTAAGCTCCTAATATCGGGGTCGGAGCGTGTGCGGGCTCGGGCCGGCGCGCGGCAGGTTCGTCTGACTTCGAGAGCACCCTGATGACCAAAGCTGACCTGGTCGAGCGCGTGACCGCGTCCATTGCCCGCACGGCCGGGCCGACCATCTCGAAGAAGGATTGCGCGCGGGTCGTCGACGCATTCCTCGAGTCGATCAAGGACGCGCTGCACGAGCAGCGCAACATCGAGGTCCGCGGGTTCGGCACCTTCAAGATCCGGCAGCGCAAGACGCGGATGGCGCGCAACCCGCGCACGGGATCCCCGGTGGAGGTGTCCGCCCGTCCGGTCCCGGTGTTCAAGCCCTCGAAGGAGCTGCGGGCGCTGGTGGCGGGGATCGACATCAGCGAGCTGCACGACAGCGACCTGCACGACTACGAGCACGAAGGCGCCGAGTGAGCGCGCAGTGAGCGTCCGGTGTGTCGCTCGAACTGCTGAAACGCACGGATCACGACGTACGGCCCCGCGCACCCGCGCGGGGCCGTGTCGCATTCCCGACCCGCGATTATGTTGCGCGCATGCGCGTAAGTGTGCTGCTCTTCGCCTCTTATGCCGACGCACTCGGACCGGGCCCGCTGCCGCTGGAGCTGCCCGCCGGCGCGACGGCCGCCGACGTCGTGACCGCGCTGCGCGCGCGCCCCGGCGCCGTCGCGCTGCCGCCCGCGCCCATGCTCGCGGTGAACGCGCGCTGGGCCGCGCCGGCCACCGCGCTCGCCGACGGCGACGAGGTCGCGCTGCTGCCGCCGGTCGCGGGCGGATGACGCTGGTGTCACGCGTCGCGGTGAGTGCGGCCGTCAGCGGGCGCCTCGTGCGCACGCCGATCTCTGGCGCCGCGCTGCTGGACGCCGTCGCGCACGAGACGGCCGGCGCGCAGACGGCCTTCCTCGGCGCGGTACGCGACCACAACGCCGGGCGCGCGGTGACGGGCATCGACTACGCGGCGTACGAGCCCATGGCGGACGCCGAGCTCGCCGCGATCGCCGCGGAGGCCGCGGAGCGGTGGCCCGGCGTGCGCATCGCCATCGAGCATCGCATCGGCACGCTCGCGGTCGGCGAGATCAGCGTCGGCATCGCGGTCGCGCATGCGCATCGCGCGCCCGCGTTCGACGCCTGCCGCTTCGCCATCGAGGCCATCAAGGCGCGCGTGCCGATCTGGAAGCGCGAGCACTACGTCGACGGCACGCGCGCCTGGGTGGACGCGTCGACCGCGGGCGCCGCCGGCGCGCCGACGACCGGAGCCACGCCGTGATCGCCGCCGCCGCGGCCGCGGACGTCGAGCGCGCGCTGCGCGACCAGCATGGCCGGCGCATCGAGTACCTGCGCGTCTCGGTCACGGACCGGTGCAACTTCCGCTGCGTCTACTGCATGCCGCTGGCGGGGCTGCCGTGGCTGCCGCGCGAGACGCTGCTCACCGACGACGAGATCGTGCAGGTGGTGCGCGAGCTGGCTCCGCTCGGCCTGCGGCGCGTGCGACTCACGGGCGGCGAGCCGACGCTGCGCCCCGGGCTCGTCGACCTCGTGGCGCGGCTGCGCGAGGTCGCGGCGATCGAGGATCTCTCGCTGTCGACCAACGGGACGCGGCTGGCGCCGATCGCCGACGACCTGCGGCGCGCGGGGCTCGACCGCGTGAACGTGAGCGTCGACTCGCTGCGCCCGGAGCGCATCGCCGAGCTGGCGCGCCGCCGCGAGCCGTTCGACCCGATCGCCGCGCTCGAGGCCGCGCAGGCGGCGGGGCTCGCGCCCATCAAGATCAACGTCGTCGTCATCGCTGGGCGCAACGACGACGAGCTGGAGATGCTCGCCGCGCTCACGCTCGACCGCCCGTGGCACGTGCGATTCATCGAGCTGATGCCGGTCGGCGAGCTGGCGGAGATGGAGGCGGCGACGGGGCGCGATCCCCTCGCGCTCGTGGTGCCCTCCGACGACGTGCTCGCGCGCCTGTCGGCGATGGGCCGCACGCTCGGCCGGCCGCTGCAGGCGGGCGGGGCCCCGGCGCGCGGGAACGGACCGGCGGCGTATCACCGTTTCGCGGGGGCGGCCGGCAGCGTCGGCGTCATCACGCCGATGACGCACACCTACTGCGGCTCGTGCAACCGCGTGCGGCTCACCGCCGACGGCCGGCTGCGCACGTGCCTGTACGGCGACCACGAGGTCGGGCTGCGCGACGCGCTGCGCGCGGGGCGGCCGCTCGGACCCCTGGTGCACGAGGCGCTGGCGGGGAAGCCGCTCGAGCACGCGCTGCTGACGCGGCGCATCGGCGGGCTGCGCGCGCTCTCGGAAGTCGGCGGCTGATCCGCGCGTCGTCCACGCCGCGACGCGCAAGCTCGTCCGTTGCCGCATGTGGACGGCCCCGATAGCTTTCCGGCGCTGTCCCCCAAAAAACCTCAGCAACCCGGCCACATGGTCAACAAGATCACGGTGGTGGGCGCCGGGAACGTCGGCGCCACGACCGCGCAGCGCATCGCGGAGAAGGAGCTCGCCCGCACCGTCGTGATGGTCGACGTCGCGGAAGGCATTCCGCAGGGGAAGGGCCTCGACCAGTGGCAGTCGGCGCCGATCGAAGGGTTCGACTCGCGCGTCATCGGCTCGAACGGCTACGACGAGACGGCGGGCTCGGACATCGTCGTGATCACGGCGGGCATCGCGCGCAAGCCGGGCATGTCGCGCGACGACCTGCTGAACACGAACGCCGGCATCGTCAAGCAGGTCAGCGAGCAGATCAAGGCGACGTCGCCGAACGCGATCGTCATCGTCGTGTCGAACCCGCTCGACGTGATGTGCTACGTCGCGAAGGAAGTCACGGGCTTCCCGCGCGAGCGCGTGATCGGCATGGCGGGCGTCCTCGACACGGCGCGCTATCGCGGCTTCCTCGCCGAGGCGATGGACGTCTCGGTGCGCGACATCCAGGCGATGGTGCTGGGCGGCCACGGCGACACGATGGTCCCGCTCATCAGCTACACGAGCGTCAGCGGGATCCCGGTCACGCAGCTGCTCGCGAAGGACAAGCTCGACGCGATCGTCGACCGCACGCGCAACGGCGGCGCCGAGATCGTGAAGCACCTCAAGACGGGCTCCGCGTACTACGCGCCGTCGGCCGGCGCGGTGCAGATGGTCGAGGCGATCGTCAACGACCAGCGCCGCATCCTCCCGTGCGCCGCGTGGCTGGAAGGCGAGTACGGGATGTCGGGCCTCTACCTCGGCGTGCCGTGCAAGCTGGGCAGGGGTGGGCTGCTGCAGGTGGTGGAGGTCGAGCTGACGGACGCCGAGCGCGCGGCGCTCGAGCAGAGCGCGCAGGCGGTGCGCGACCCGATGGCCGCGATCAAGCTCTGAGTTCTCCGACGCCGCGGGGGCACATGCGCCCGCGGCGTTTCCTTTCTCCGCACCGAGAGATGCAGCTGGTTCGCAACTTCTGGCAGTCGCAGATCGGGAAGAAGGTGGTCATGGCGATCACCGGCCTGATCGGCGTCGGCTTCGTGCTCGGCCACATGGTCGGCAACCTGCAGATGTTCCAGTCGGCCGCGAAGATGAACGCCTACGGGTACTTCCTGAAGCACACCGTGGGTGGTGCGCTGTGGGCGGTGCGCGGGGTGCTCCTCGCGTCGGTGATCCTGCACGTCGTCGCGGCGGTGCAGCTGACGCGGCAGAAGCAGGCCGCGCGGCCGCAGGGCTACGCGAAGCTGGAGCCGCAGATCTCGACGTTCGCGTCGCGCACGATCCGCTGGGGCGGCTTCCTGCTGCTCGCGTTCATCGTGTTCCACATCCTGCAGTTCACGACGCTCTCGCTGTTCGCGGACTACAGCAAGACGGACGTGTACAACAACGTCGTGAAGGCGTTCACGGTGCCGTGGATCGTGGGCTTCTACGTGCTGTCGATGGGGGCGCTCGCGCTGCACCTGTTCCACGGCGCGTGGAGCTCGTTCCGCACGCTGGGGCTCAACCGTCCGTCGGCGCGGCCGACGCAGCGCGCGGTCGCGACGCTCGTCGCCGCGATCATCACGCTGGGCTTCACCGCCGTGCCGCTCGGCGTCTTCCTGGGCGCGGTGAAGGCCGCGCCGCCCGAGGCGGGCGTGCCCGCCGAGGCCATCGAGGCGGCCGCCGCGCCGGCGCCGGCCCAGCCGTCCACGCTCGCGGGGCACTGAGACCGTCATGGAGCTGAACTCGAAGATTCCCGCGGGCCCGATCGCGGAGAAGTGGGACAAGCACAAGTTCAACCTCAAGCTGGTCAATCCGGCGAACAAGCGGAAATACGAGGTCATCGTCGTCGGCGCGGGCCTGGCCGGCGCGTCGGCCGCCGCGACGCTGTCGGAGCTCGGCTACCGGGTGAAGTGCTTCGTCTACCACGACTCGCCGCGCCGCGCGCACTCGATCGCGGCGCAGGGCGGCATCAACGCGGCGAAGAACTACCAGAACGACGGCGACTCGGTCCACCGCCTCTTCTACGACACGGTGAAGGGCGGCGACTTCCGCGCCCGTGAGGCGAACGTGCACCGCCTGGCGCAGGTCTCGGTGAACATCATCGACCAGTGCGTCGCGCAGGGCGTCCCGTTCGCGCGCGAGTACGGCGGGCTGCTCGCCAACCGCTCGTTCGGCGGCGCGCAGGTCAGCCGCACCTTCTACGCGCGCGGCCAGACCGGCCAGCAGCTGCTCCTCGGCGCCTACCAGGCGCTGGAGAAGGAGATCGCGAAGGGCGGCGTGAAGATGTACACCTACCACGAGATGCTCGACCTCGTGACGGTGGACGGCGTGGCGCGCGGCATCGTCGTGCGCGACATGAACACGGGCGAGATCAGCACGCACGCGGCGCACGCCGTCGTGCTGGCGACGGGCGGCTACGGCAACGTCTTCTACCTGTCGACGAACGCCAAGCACTCGAACGCCACGGCCATCTGGCGCGCGCACAAGCGCGGCGCGGCGTTCGCCAACGCCTGCTACACGCAGATTCACCCGACGTGCATCCCCGTCAGCGGCGACCACCAGTCGAAGCTGACGCTGATGTCGGAGTCGCTGCGCAACGACGGCCGCGTGTGGGTGCCCAAGAAGGCCGGCGACAAGCGGCCGCCGGCGCAGATCCCCGAGGACGAGCGCGACTACTACCTCGAGCGCCGCTACCCGAGCTTCGGCAACCTCGCGCCGCGCGACATCTCCAGCCGCTCGGCCAAGTACGTGTGCGACGAGGGGCGCGGCGTCGGCGAGACCGGCCTCGGCGTGTACCTCGACTTCTCGGACGCGATCAAGCGCCTGGGCAAGCAGGCCATCGCGGAGCGCTACGGCAACCTGTTCGAGATGTACCAGCGCATCACGGACGAGAATCCGTACGAGGTCCCGATGCGCATCTACCCGGCCGTGCACTACACGATGGGCGGCCTCTGGGTGGACTACAACCTGATGAGCACCGTGCCGGGCCTCTACGTGCTCGGCGAGGCGAACTTCTCCGACCACGGCGCGAACCGCCTCGGCGCGTCGGCGCTCATGCAGGGCCTCGCGGACGGCTACTTCGTGCTCCCGTACACGATCGGCGACTATCTCTCGACGCTGAAGCCGACGCCGGTCGACACGTCGGCGCCGGAGTTCAAGTCGGTCGAGGCGGAGACGCGGCAGCGCGTCTCGCAGCTGCTCGGGATCAAGGGGAAGCGCACGCCGACGGCGATCCACCGGCAGCTCGGCAAGATCATGTGGGACAAGTGCGGCATGGCCCGCACGCGCGAGGGGCTCACCGAGGCGATCGGCGAGATCGCCGCGCTGCGCGAGGAGTTCTGGCAGAACGTGAACGTCGTGGGCGAGGCGGGCACCATCAACCAGCAGCTCGAGATCGCGGCGCGCGTCGCGGACTTCCTGGAGCTGGGCGAGCTGATGTGCCGCGACGCGCTGCACCGCGAGGAGAGCTGCGGCGGCCACTTCCGCGAGGAGTATCAGACGCCGGACGGCGAGGCGCTCCGCAACGACGACGAGTTCGCGTACGTCGCCGCCTGGGAGTACACGGGCGACGTGAGCGCGCCGCGCCTGCACAAGGAGCCCCTCGTGTTCGAGAACGTGCCGCTCGCCACCCGCAGCTACAAGTGACGATGAAGATCACCCTGCACGTCTGGCGACAGGCCGGTCCGAAGGCCGCGGGCAAGCTGGAGACCTACCAGCTCGGCCACGTGTCGCCCGACATGTCGTTCCTCGAGATGTTCGACGTCCTCAACGAGCAGCTCGTCGAGGAAGGGAAGGAGCCCGTCGCGTTCAGCCACGACTGCCGCGAGGGGATCTGCGGCTCGTGCGCGATGATGATCAACGGCGCCGCGCACGGCCCCATGAAGGGGACGGCGACCTGCCAGCTGCACATGCGCAGCTTCAAGGACGGCGACGAGATCTGGGTCGAGCCGTGGCGCGCCCGCGCCTTCCCGATCATGAAGGACCTCGTCGTCGACCGCTCGGCGCTCGACCGCATCATCCAGGCGGGCGGCTACGTGTCGGTCAACACGGGCGGCGCGCGCGACGCGAACGAGATCCTCGTCCCGAAGCCGGACGCCGACGCCGCGATGGACGCGGCGGCCTGCATCGGCTGCGGCGCGTGCGCGGCGGCGTGCCCCAACGCGTCGGCGTCGCTCTTCACCTCCGCGAAGGTGGCGCACCTCGGCCACCTGCCGCAGGGACAGCCGGAGCGCTTCCGCCGCGTGCTGGCGATGGTCGAGCAGATGGACCTCGAGGGCTTCGGGCACTGCACGCTGTACGGCGAGTGCCAGGAGGCCTGCCCGAAGGAGATCAGCATCGACACGATCTCGCGGATGAACCGCGACTACATCCGCGCCTCGCTCACCGCGGCGCCGAAGTCGGTGGAGTACGCGGGCTAGCACGCGCGATCGCGGCGGAGCGACGAGCGGGCCACGCATCCTCCGGTGCGTGGCCCGCTTGCTGCTGACCCTGGGTGCAGACCCCAACCAGGAGCGCACGCCACATGGCCACCCCTGACAAGGTGCCCGCCGAGGAGAATCTGGAGCAGGGCGGGCCGGAGCTGACGGCGCCGCAGTCGCGGAACCTCGACCGCGAGGTGCCCGTGGACCGCGCGGCGCGCGCGGACGGGACCGGCCTCGCGCCGCGCGCGGACCTCGATCGGTACGAGCAGGCGGAGACGGCGCTCGGCGGGGCGGACTCGGTGCAGAAGACGACGTGGGGCGTCGGCCACGGTACGGAACCGGACGGACGCGAGGAGTTCGCGCGCGTCGGCGTTCGGAAGGGCGAGGGGCCGGTCGTCGCCAACTCGTCGGCCGGCGGCGGGCTGAACCCGGTCGCCTGGATCGTGGGGCTGCTGGCCGCGCTGGCGGCGGTGCTCTACGGCGCGGGGATGTTCACGGGCTGAGCCCCGGCGGACGCACGCGCGGCAGGTGCTGACGACGGGCCCGCGCGTACACAGCCGGCGCGCGGCGCCGGGCGCGAGCGTTCGGGTTGAACTCCGGTTGCGCCGCGCGTTATCTTCTCTCCATCGCTCGTGAAAAATTTCACGAGCTTGGGCGGACAACGCGACAGACATGGTTCGGTCCTACTTCCCGCTCCTCCTGCTGTTCGGCTTCGTGGCCCTGAACGCCGTGCTGATCCTCGGGATCAGCGCCGTGACGCTCCGGCCGCGCCCGACCCCGATCAAGTCGCAGCCCTACGAGTCGGGCATGTCCCCGCTCGGCGACGCCCGGGAGCGCTTCAGCGTCAAGTTCTACCTGGTCGCGATGTTGTTCATCATCTTCGACATCGAGACCGTCTTCATGATCCCGTGGGGCGTCGCGTTCCGGCAGCTGTCCTGCGCGGTCGCGCTCACGCCCACCGGCTGCCCCGCCGGGCAGGTGTCGTTCTTCGGCCTCGGCGAGATGCTCGTCTTCATCGGCATCCTGCTCGTGGGCTTCGCCTACGTCTGGAAGAAGGGGGCGCTGCAATGGGACTGATCACCCGCCCCGACGGGACCGCGGCCGAGCGCCGCGACGACGGCCGGCAGGTCGTCTCGGTCGACCCCGTGACGCAGGAAGGGTGGGTCACCTCCCGCCTCGACTTCCTGGTCAACTGGGCGCGCGCCAACTCGATGTGGCCGATGCCCTTCGGGACCGCGTGCTGCGCCATCGAGTTCATGGCGACGGCCGCCAGCAAGTACGACCTGGCGCGCTTCGGCATGGAGCGCCTGAGCTTCTCGCCACGCCAGGCCGACGTGCTGCTGTGCGCCGGGCGCGTGCCGCTCAAGCTCGCGCCGGTGATCCGCCGCATCTACCAGCAGATGCCGCAGCCCAAGTGGGTGATCGCGATGGGCGCGTGCGCCAGCACGGGCGGCATGTTCGACAACTACGCGGTGGTGCAGGGAATCGACAACATCATCCCGGTCGACGTCTACGTGCCCGGCTGCCCGCCGCGGCCCGAGGCGCTGATGTACGGGATCATGATGCTGCAGAAGAAGGTCATGGGCGAGCGGCTCCGCGACGAGGCGCTGCGCCACGAGATGATCCCCGACCCCGAGTCCCAGCTCTACATCCCGCCGTCGGCCATCGACGAGCTGTCGGAGCCGTTCGGGAACTCGGTGCACCAGACGCGGTCCGGCCTGTGACCGCCTCGGGCGACGGCGCGCTCGCCCGACGTACGACCGGCACCACCCCCTCGCGACTTCCGTGACCCCGACGACGCCGATCCAGATCCCGGGGTCCGCGGCTCCGCACGACGCGCCCCGGACCCCGAAGCAGATCCCCCATCGTGGGGGCACGCCGAACCCCAGCGCCGCCGACCTGCAGGCGCAGTTCGGCGCGGCCGTGCTGCGCGTGGACGTCGTGTGGGGCGAGACGACCGTCGTCGTCGAGACCGCGCGCGTGCTCGACATCGTGCGCTGGCTGCACGACGACCCGTCGCAGCGCTACGACTACCTCGTCGACGTCACCGCGGTCGAGTTCCGCGACCTCGAGCAGCCGCTCGAGGTGGTCTGGCACCTCCGCTCGCTGCCGTACCGCCGCTTCCTCCGCCTCAAGGCGCTGCTGCCCAAGGGCGCGCCGCTGGAGGTGCCGAGCGTGTGGCCCGTGTACCACGGCGCGGATTGGCTGGAGCGCGAGTGCTTCGACATGTTCGGCATCCGCTTCGCCGGCCATCCCGACCTGCGCCGCATCCTGATGTGGGAGCAGTACAAGGAAGGCTTCCCGTTGCGGAAGGACTTCCCGCTGCGCGGCCGCTTCAGCCGCGCGGAGCAGCTGAAGCAGGCGCTCGCCGCGAATCCGGAGGCGCGCTACTCGATGGAGGAGCTGACGGTCGCCGAGGCGTTCGCCGAGCTGCCCGACGAGATGCGCCGACGCCTCGCCAGCGGCGAGGTGACCGGCGAGTAAGGAGCCCGATGCCCACCACCAAGCGAACCGTCGAAGTCGCCCTCTCCACGACCGGCCTCGGTCCCGACGGCCGGCCGCAGCGCGTGCCGCTCGTCGTGGACGACCGCGGGCAGGTCGTGCCGATGGAGGCGCCGCCCGGGCTGGAGCCCGACCTCGCGGGCGAGCACATGCTGATCAACATCGGCCCGCAGCACCCGGCGACCCACGGCGTGCTGCGCCTGGTGCTCGAGCTGGACGGCGAGACCGTCGTGCGCTGCATCCCGCACGTCGGCTACCTGCACTGCGGCTTCGAGAAGATCGGCGAGTACCGGCAGTACAACCAGATCATCCCCTGGACGGACCGCGAGGACTACCTCAACTCGCCGGGGAACAACGTCGCCTTCGCGCTCGGCGCGGAGCGGCTGTTCGGCATCGAGATCACGCCGCGCTGCACGGTGCTGCGCGTGATCACGATGGAGCTGTCGCGCATCATGTCGCACCTCGTCTGGATGGGCACGACGGCGGTGGACCTGGGCGCGTTCACGCCGTTCCTGTGGACGTTCCAGGAACGCGAGAACATCTACAACCTGCTCGAGGGCTGGGTCGGCGCGCGCCTCACGACGTCGCTGACGCGCGTCGGGGGCATGGCGGCCGACATCCCCGACGGGTGGATGGACGGGCTGCGCAAGTTCGTGAAGGGCTTCCCCAAGACGCTGGCCGAGGCGGACAAGATGCTGACCCGGAACGCGATTTGGGTCGGCCGCACGGTGGGCCTAGGCGTGATGACCGGCGACGAGGCGCTGAACTACGGCCTCTCGGGCCCGATGCTGCGCGCGTCCGGCGTCGCGTACGACGTGCGCAAGGACTTCCCGTACCTCGACTACGAGACGTACGACTTCGACGTCTGCGTGGGCACGCACGGCGACGTGTACGACCGCTACCTGGTCCGCATGGAGGAGATGCTGCAGAGCATCCGCATCCTGGAGCAGGCGATCGAGCGGCTGCCGGACGGCCCGATCAACGTCGAGGACCCGCGCATCATCCTCCCGCCCAAGCGCAAGGCGACGAGCGAGATGGAGAGCATGATCCATCACTTCAAGCTCGTGATGGAGGGCCCGCGGCCGCCGGTCGGTGAGTGCTACGTGCCGGTCGAGAGCCCGAAGGGCGAGAAGGGCTACTACATGGTGTCCGACGGCACCAGCAAGCCGGTGCGCTGGCGCATCCGCCCGCCGGCGTTCATCAACCTGTCGGCCATCCCGAAGATGGTCGAGGGGCACCTGCTCTCCGACGTGATCGTGGTCAACGCCAGCATCGACATCGTGATGGGCGAGGTGGACCGGTGACCTTCGGCCCCTCGACGCCCAAGCCGTCCCCCGACCAGCTGACGGCGCACGGCGCGGAACACGACCACGGCCCGTACGAGGCGGTGTTCACGGGCGCCGCGCGCGCGGAGCTCGACGAGCTGCTGACGCGCTACCCGAACAAGATGGCGGCGCTGCTGCCCGCGCTCTGGATCGTGCAGCGCGAGCGCGGCTGGGTGAGCGACGACGCGATGGCCGAGGTGGCCGACGTGCTGGCGCTGACGCCCGCCTACGTGAAGGGCGTGGTGACGTTCTACACGATGTACCACCAGCACCCGGTGGGGCGGTACTTCATCCAGGTGTGCACCACCACGCCGTGCCACGTGTGCGGGGCGGAGGGCGTCGTCGACGCCTTCCTGCAGCACACGGGCTGCGGCGAGCTCGGTGTCACCTCCGCCGACGGCCGCTTCACGGTGATCGAGGTCGAGTGCCTCGGCGCGTGCGGCTTCGCCACGCCGGTGATGATCAACGAGCAGTTCCTGGAGTCGGTGACGCCGGCGCGCGTCCCCGAGATCCTGGCCGCGCTGACCTGACCATGGGCTATCCCCACCGCTCGCACGAGCGCGAGACTCCCGTCCTCTCGAAGCACTTCGGCGACCCGGCCGCGCGCACCCTGCAGGGGTGGCGCGAGCGCGGCGGCTACGTCGCGCTCGAGAAGGCGCTGAAGATGGACCCGGCCGAGATCCAGACGATCGTCAAGGACTCCGGCCTGCGCGGCCGCGGCGGCGCCGGCTTCCCGACGGGCGTGAAGTGGAGCTTCATGAAGCCCGACGGCAAGCAGCACTACCTGTGCTGCAACGCCGACGAGTCGGAGCCGGGCACGTTCAAGGACCGCGAGATCATGCGCTGGACGCCGCACGCCCTGGTCGAGGGCGTGGCGCTCGGCGCGTACGCGATCTACGCCACCGTCGCCTACATCTACATCCGCGGCGAGTTCACCGAGCCGCTGGAGCAGGTGCGCGCCGCGGTGAAGGAGGCGTATGCCGCCGGCATCCTCGGCGAGAACGCGATGGGCAGCGGCAAGACGGTGCACGTGCACGTGCACCAGGGCGCCGGCGCCTACATCTGCGGCGAGGAGACGGCGCTCATGAACTCGCTGGAGGGGCGCCGCGGCAATCCGCGCATCAAGCCGCCCTTCCCGGCGGTCGCGGGCCTGTTCGGGCAGCCGACGACGATCAACAACGTCGAGACGCTGACCGCGGTGCCGCACATCCTGAACAACGGCGCCGAGTGGTACAAGCAGTTCGGCCGCCCGGACAACCCGAAGAGCGTCGGCACCAAGCTGTTCTCGGTGTGCGGCAACGCCGCGCGCCCGGGCAACTACGAGGTGCCGCTCGGCTTCAACTTCGGCGAGTTCCTGTGGGACCTCTGCGGCGGCGCCGCGAACGGCCGCGAGATCAAGGCCGTGATCCCGGGCGGCTCCTCGGTGCCGTTCCTGACGGCCGAGGAGTGCCGCACCGCGATCATGGACTACGAGGGCTTCGTCGCGGCGGGCTCGATGCTCGGCTCCGGCGGCGTCATCGTCTTCGACGATCAGCAGGACATGGTGCGGCAGATCGCGCGCCTGTGCCGCTTCTACGCTCACGAGAGCTGCGCGCAGTGCTCCCAGTGCCGCGAGGGCACCGCGTGGACGACGAAGATCATGGAGCGCATCTCGGCCGGCGACGGCACGGTGCGCGACTTCGACACGCTGCTCTCGATCGCCGACAACATGACCGGCAAGACGATCTGCGTGCTCAGCGACAGCTGCGCGACGCCGGTCGTGTCCGGCCTCAAGAAGTTCCGGCACGAGTTCGAGGCCAAGCTGAAGCCCACGCCGGGCGTGGTGGGCTACGGCAGCACGGCCACCGCCGCCGCGGCGCCCCGCGCCGCGAGCCCGACGGCCTGACCTCGCCACGATACCATCCATGGCCGACGTGAAGCAGGTCACGCTCACCATCGAGGGCCGACAGGTCGTGGTCCCCGAGGGCACGAGCATCCTCGAAGCGGCGAAGTACGCCGGCGTGCTCATCCCGCACTACTGCTACCACCCGGGGCTCCCGGTGGCCGGCGTGTGCCGCATGTGCCTCGTCGAGGTCGAGAAGTTCCCGAAGCTCGCGCCCGCGTGCGCCACCGCCGTCGGCGAGGGGCAGGTGGTGCACGTGCACTCCGAGAAGGCGCTGGAGGCCCGCAAGGGCGTGCTCGAGTTCCTGCTCATCAACCATCCGCTCGACTGCCCGATCTGCGATCAGGCGGGCGAGTGCGAGCTGCAGGACTACACCTTCCAGGAAGGGCGCGCGGACTCGCGGTACATGGAGCCCAAGCGCTTCAACCCGGTGGAGGACTTCGGCGGCGACGTCCTGTACGTCACCAACCGCTGCATCCTCTGCACGCGCTGCGTGCGCTTCATGGACAAGGTGGCGCAGGACTCCGTGCTCAACGTCAGCGAGCGCGGCGACCGGGCGGTCATCGGCATCCATCCCGAGCACGACCTCGGCGACCATGCGTGGTCGGGCAACGTGATCGACCTCTGCCCGGTGGGCGCGCTCGTCTCGAAGGACTTCCTGAACAAGGCACGCGCGTGGGAGCTGGATCGCACCGCCTCGGTGTGCCCCAACTGCACGCAGGGGTGCAACAGCATCCTCGAGACGCGCGACGACACCGTCGTGCGCATGCGGCCGCGTCCCAACGAGGCGGTGAACCAGTACTTCCTCTGCGACCAGGGCCGCCTCGACTACCGCTGGCTGGAGCGCCGCGATCGCGCCGAGCTGCCGTACGTGCGCACCAACGGCCGCGGTGACGCGACGGAGCTGAAGGCCGCCGACTGGGACGTGGCGCTGCGCGACGCCGCGGCGCTGCTGAACGGCCGCCGCGCGCACGTCCTCGTGTCGCCGATGCTGTCGAACGAGTCGCTCGGCCTGCTCGCGCGCCTCGTGGCGCGCACGGGCGGCACCGGCGTCTACACCGTGGCGACGGGTCCCGAGGCGCCGCTGCCCGGCGTGCCGGACCTGTCGCTGCGCGCGGACCGCGCGGCGAACGTGATCGGCGCGGAGCTGTTCGGCTTCGAGCGCCGCGACGCGGCGGCAATGCTGAATGGGCTGCAGTCGGGCGACGTGCTGGTGGTCGCGGACGAGGAGCTCGCGGCCGCGCCGCCGACGCTTCCCGCCGGCGTGCGCATCCTGGTCCTCGGCACGACGGTCCCCGCGTGGGCGGCCGGCGCCGACATCGTGCTCCCCATCGCCAACATGGCGGAGGAGGAGGGCACCTTCACCAACATCCGCGGCCGCGTGCAGCGATTCATGCAGGCGAAGGCGGCGCCCGGGCTGGCGCGGCCCAGCTGGTACGTGCTCGGCGACCTGCTCGCCGCGATGGGCGACGGCGAGGGCTACTTCACCGCGTCGGACGCGTTCCGCGCGATCGCCGGCGCGCACGCGAGCTTCGCCGGCCTGTCGTACGACACGCTGGGCCTCCGCGGCGCGCTGGTGGCGGACGCCGAGCGCTTCGCGGCGGAGCCGGCGATGGCGGGGGCGGCATGAGCGTCCACGTCGCGGGCGCCCTCGCGCTGCTGCAGTCGTACAATCCGCAGGTCGAGCATCCGGGCGCGGGGACGTTCTTCGTCGCGAGCCTGATCAAGATGATCCTCGTGTTCAGCGTGACGATGGTGCTCGCCGCGCTGCTCACGCTGGCCGAACGGAAGTTCTCGGCGTGGTTCCAGGACCGGCACGGTCCGAACCGCGTCGGGCCCGGCGGGCTGCTGCAGCCCGTCGCGGACGGCCTCAAGAACTTCGTGAAGGAGAAGACGTTCCCGGGCGTCGCCTACAAGCCGATCTTCCTGATCGCGCCGGCGATGGCGTTCATCCCGGCGATGTCGACCTTCGCGGTGATCCCGTTCGCGTCGCCGCTGCCGACGCCGTGGGGCCTGATCCCGATGGTCGTCGCCGACCTGCCGATCGGCTTCCTGTACGTGCTCGCCGTGACGTCGCTCAGCGTGTACGGGCTGACGCTCGCCGGCTGGAGCTCGAACAACAAGTACGCGCTGCTCGGCGGCCTGCGCTCGAGCGCGCAGATGGTGTCGTACGAGATCGCGATGGGCATGTCGACGATCCCGGTGCTGCTGCTGGCCGGCAACGTCTCGCTGCCCGAGATCATCCAGCAGCAGGCGACGATGGGCTGGAACGTGTTCCTGCTCTCCATCGCCTTCTTCATCTTCCTCGTCGCCGCGTTCGCGGAGACGAACCGCCTGCCGTTCGACCTGCCGGAGGCCGAGTCGGAGCTGGTGGCGGGCTACCACACGGAGTACAGCGGGATGGCGTTCGCCATGTTCCCGCTCTCCGAGTACGTGGCGATGATCACCGCCAGCGGGCTGATGACGACGCTGTTCGTGGGCGGCTGGGACGTCCCGTTCACGCTCTGGGACAACACGCCGCCGTGGACGTGGGTGAAGACGCTCGTCACGCTGCTGATGTTCGGCGCCAAGACGCTCTTCTTCCTGTTCACGTACATCTGGATCCGCTGGACGCTGCCGCGCTTCCGCTACGACCAGCTGATGGCGCTGGGGTGGAAGTTCATGCTGCCGCTGGCGCTCGGCTACATCGTGGTGATCGCATCGGCGATCCTGACGCTCGACTACCTCGGCGTGGCGCGCGGGCCGCTGTTCGGCCTGATCCTCTTCGCGCTCAACGCGGTGCTGGCGGTCGGCGTCTTCGTGGGGATCGACCGCGGGCGACTCATCAGCCCGACGAACACCCGCGCGCGCGCCGACGAGGTGCGCCGGCTGCGCGCGATCGCGCTGCAGCGGGCCGCCGCGAACCGCGCCGGGCAGCTGGCCGGCGAAGCCGCCGACTGAGGCCCTACGAGGCGACCATGACGATCAACGTGAGGGTCCTCGACCGGCCGGTCGAGGAGGTGAGCTACGTGCGCGCCACGCTCAAGGGCATGGCGATGACGCTCAAGCACTTCGTGAACCGCGAGAAGCGGCACCAGGTGACGGTGCAGTACCCCGAGCAGAAGTGGGACCTCTCGCCGCGCTGGCGCGGCACCCATCGGATGCTCACGACGGAGAGCGGCAAGGCGAAGTGCGTCGCCTGCGGCCTCTGCCCGACCGTCTGCCCGGCGAACTGCATCAAGCTGGTGCCCGGCGAGGACGAGCAGGGCAACCGGTACCCGCTCGTGTTCGAGATCGACGAGTTCCGCTGCATCTTCTGCGGCTACTGCCAGGAGGTATGCCCGGAGGAGGCGATCCACGTCGGGCAGCACTACGAGAACTCGGAGTACAGCCGCGAGGGGATGGTCTACGACCTGGAGCGGCTGATGGCGCAGACGCACCCCGTCAGCGAGCTGTGGGACCCCGCCGACCCGAAGGGCGAGTGACCGCATGAGCCTTCTCTACCAGTTCCACTTCTACCTCTTCGGGCTGCTCGCCGTCGCGTCGTCCATCCTGTTCATCACCCGCAAGAGCCCCGTCGCGGCGGCGCTCTGGCTGGTGAGCACGATGTTCGCCCTGGCCGCCGAGTACATCATGCTGGACGCGCAGTTCGTCGGCGCCATCCAGGTGCTCGTGTACGCGGGCGCGATCATGGTCGTGTTCCTGTTCGTCGTGATGCTGCTGAACCTGGGCAGCGCGGACATCGCCGCCGACTTCCGCGAGAACAAGGTGCGCCTGGGCGCGGGCGCCGTCGGCATCGTGCTGCTCGCGATGCTGCTCTCGCTGTCGAACCTGCGCCTGCCGGTCATCGAGCCGGTGACGGTGCGCGAGACGAACGTCGTGGCGCCGGTGGCCGAGGCGCTGTTCACCGAACATCTGCTGGCCTTCGAGGTCACGAGCATCCTGCTGCTGGCCGCCCTGGTCGGCGCGGTGGTGCTCGCCAAGCGCCGGGGGCGCGCGTGATCGCCGAGTCGCTCTTCTTCAGCGCCATCCTGTTCACGGTCGGCGTGGTCGGCGTGCTCACGCGCCGCAACGCGCTGATCATCTTCATGTGCGTGGAGCTGATGCTCAACGCCGTGAACCTCAGCTTCGTGGCGCTCTCCAAGCTGCACGGCGGCGCGCTGGGGCAGGTCTTCGTCGTCTTCGTGATGACCGTGGCGGCCGCCGAGGCGGCGGTCGGGCTGGCCATCGTGATCGCGGTCTACCGGCACTTCGGGACCGTGGACCTCGCGAACATCAACCTGCTCAAGGGCTGATGCTGCTCCCACTCCTGCAGGCCGCCGCGGAGGCCGCCTCCGCGTCCGCGCCGGCGGCCCACCCGCTGGCGGGCACGGTGGCGGAGTACGTCTGGCTGCTGCCGCTCCTGCCGCTCCTCGGCTTCGTCATCAACGGCGCGCTCTCGATCTTCCCGGCCTACCACGTCGGGCCCGAGGATCCGTCGCACGATCCCGAGGCCGGTCACACCGACATGGCGCACGAGGAGGCGTACGACGCCGAGACGGCGACGTTCCACTCGCGCTGGAACGGGCTGTCGAGCTTCGTCGGGCCCGCGGTCGTGGGCGTCGCGTTCGTGCTCGCCGTGATGATGTTCCTCGCGATGCGCGGGGCGGGGAGCGCGCTGGGGACGGCCGGCCCGTTCACGCGCACCTACGGCTCGTGGATGCCCGCGGGCGACCTGCGCATCGAGTGGGGCTTCCAGCTGGATCAGCTGTCGATGCTGATGACGCTCATCATCACCGGCGTCGGCTTCCTGATCCACCTGTTCAGCATCGGCTACATGCGGACGGATCCCGGGTACTCGCGCTACTTCGCGTACCTGAACCTGTTCGTCTGCTTCATGCTCATCCTCGTCCTCGGCGCCAGCTATCCGGTGCTGTTCGTGGGCTGGGAGGGCGTGGGCCTCTGCTCGTACCTGCTCATCGGCTTCTGGTTCTCGGACGAGGCCAACGCGAACGCCGGCAAGAAGGCGTTCATCGTCAACCGCATCGGCGACTTCGGCTTCCTGGTCGCGATGTTCCTGCTGTGGGCGAACCTCGGCGCGCTCGACTACGCGGGCGTGAACGCCGCGGCGGGGACGCTGGCGGCGAACGGCGCCGTCATCACCGCGATCTGCCTCTTCCTCTTCCTGGGGTGCGCCGGCAAGAGCGCGCAGCTGCCGCTCTACATCTGGCTGCCGGACGCCATGGCCGGTCCGACGCCGGTCTCCGCGCTCATCCATGCGGCGACGATGGTGACGGCGGGCGTCTACCTCATCGCGCGCAGCGGCGTGCTGTTCGCGCTCGCGCCGTTCGCCTCGCTGCTGGTGGCGCTCACCGGCGCGCTGACCGCGCTGTTCGCGGCGACGATCGGCCTCCGCCAGTGGGACATCAAGAAGGTCCTCGCGTACTCCACGGTCTCGCAGCTCGGCTACATGTTCGTGGCCGCGGGCGTGGGGGCGTACTCGGCGGCCGTCTTCCACCTCGCGACGCACGCCTTCTTCAAGGCGCTGCTCTTCCTCGGCGCCGGCTCGGTGATCTACGCCCTCCACGAGGCGTACCACCACACGCACCGCGAGGAGGATGCGCAGGACATGCGCAACATGGGCGGGCTGCGCCGGTTCATGCCGGTGACGTTCGCGCTCATGTGGGCCGCGACGCTCGCCATCTCGGGCGTGCCGCCCTTCTCGGGCTTCTTCTCGAAGGACCAGATCCTCGGCTCGGTGTTCGCCGCCGCGCAGCACTCGGCCATCGCCGAGCTGTCGATCGCGGGCATCCCGGGCTCGGCGATCCTGTACGCGATCTACGTCCTGGGGCTGATCACCGCGCTGCTGACCGCGATCTACATGACGCGGATGATGCTCTACACCTTCCACGGCGCGAACCGCACCGGGGAGGACGAGCGGCACCACCTGCACGAGGCGCCGTGGATCATGACCGGCCCGCTCCTCGTGCTCGGCGTGCTCACGGTCTTCGGCGGGTGGCTGAACATCCCGGCGATCCTCGGCTGGATGGGCGGGGTGGGGGCGCTCGACCGCTGGCTGGCGCCCGTCGTCGGCCGCGCGTCCGAAGCGCTCGCCGGCGGCGAGGCCGCGCACCTCTCGCACTCCACCGAGTACGCGCTGATCGGCGCCGCGGTCGCGGTGGGCGCGGTGGGCATCCTGTTCGCGGCGATGCGCTACCGCGCGCCGCTGCGGCCCAAGCGCGAGGCCGAGGCGGCCGTGGGCTTCGGCGACGCCGTCGAGCACGCGTACTACGTGAACGAGGGCATCGACCGTCTCATCATCGAGCCCACGGTCGCGATCTCGCGCAAGGTGCTGTGGCGCGGCCTCGACGTCGGGCTCATCGACGGTGTCCTGGTGAACGGCAGCGCGCTCCTGATGCGCGGCGTCGCGTGGGCCGGCGCGCGCATCCAGACCGGCAACGTCGGCAACTACGCGTGGATCATCGCGGTCGGCGCGCTGGTGGTGATCGGCGCCGTGGCCTTCCGCTGACCGGCCGGCGCCCGTGACCGCTCCTCTCCTCTCCCCGAACGACCCGACGCGGAATGCGTGACGTGATCGCCGCGCTGCACCTCGATCAGTGGGTGCTTCCCGCGCTGCTCGTGTGGCCCCTCCTCGGGGCGCTGCTGATCTTCATGTTCGGCCGCACCGCGCTTCCGGGCCGCGACCCGGGCTTCGCGCCCTGGCGCGACGTGCGCGTGCTGACGATGAGCGTCCTGATCGGCGAGGCGCTCATGGCGCTCGGCCTGTGGGCGATCTTCGACCCCACGCTCACCGACTGGCAGGCGCGCGTCGACATGCCGTGGATCCCCGAGTGGGGCGCCCGCGTGACGCTCGGCGTCGACGGCATCTCGCTCGTGATGGTGCTCATGACGACGCTGCTCATGCCGCTGGCCGTATTCGCCAGCTGGAGCAACGTCACGAGCAAGATCCGCAGCTACTACGGCCTGCTGCTGATCCTCGTCACCGGCATGATCGGGGTCTTCCTCTCGCTCGACCTGCTCCTGTTCTACGTGTTCTGGGAGCTGGTGCTGATCCCGATGTACTTCATGATCGGGATCTCGGGCGGGAAGGACCGCGCGCGCGCGAGCCACAAGTACTTCATCGCCGCCTTCATCGGCTCGCTGCTGATGCTGGTCGCGATCGTCGCCTTCTGGGTCGCCGGCGGCTCGCGGACGTTCAACTACGACGCGCTGCTGGTGGCGACGCGCGGGGCGCTGAGCCAGTCGGTCCAGACGTACCTGTTCCTCGGCTTCTTCCTCGCCTTCGCGATCAAGAGCGCCTTCTTCCCGTTCCACACCTGGCTCCCGGACGCCCAGCACGAGGCGCCCACCAGCGGGGCGGTGGCGCTGGGCGTGAAGGTCGGCACGTACGGCATCCTGCGCTTCGCGCTGCCGTTCTTCCCGGCGGCCGCGCTGCATCCGACGGTCCGGGTCACGATCATCGGCCTCGCGGTCGCCGGCATCATCTACGGTGCGCTGGTCGCGATGGTGCAGCCCGACTTCAAGAAGCTGGTCTCGTACGCCTCGGTGAGCCACCTCGGCTTCGTGGTGCTCGGGATCTTCGCGCTGACGGTGCAGAGCATCCAGGGCGCGATGATGGTCATGATCGGCCACGGCGTCTCGCTCGGCGCGCTCTTCCTGCTGGTCGGCATGCTGCAGGACCGCACCGGCACCGGCATGATCCAGCGCTTCGGCGGCATCGCCCGCATCGCGCCGCTGTTCGCCGCGTCGCTGCTGCTGGCCGCGCTCAGCACCATCGGCCTCCCGGGGACGAACGGCTTCGTCGGCGAGTTCCTGGTGCTCATCGGCTCGTACCGCGTGTACCCGGTCGCGTCGGTGATCGCGACGACGGGCGTGGTGCTCGCCGCCGTCTACCTGCTGTGGGCGCTCCAGCGCGTGATCTTCAACCCGCACAACCCGGCGGAGACCGGGACCGTGAAGGACCTGGACCGCCGCGAGATGGTCGTCATGGCGGCGTTCGCGGTGGCGATCCTCTGGCTCGGGATCGCGCCCGCGCCGGTGCTGCGCCGCCTCGAGGGACCGGCGGCGCGCGTGGTGGAGCAGGTCACGCGCGACGCGTCGAGCACGGCCTCCAGCGCGGCGCTCGATCACGCGCCCGATCGCGCGCCCGCCGCGCAGCCGTAGGGGATCCGCCCGAGCCTCCCCGGGTGCGTCCCGACGCCGTCCGCCCGCACCTTCCGGCATCCTGGGCCGGGGTGCAACTTGCCGCCGTTGCACCGGTTCGTTTCGCGTCATCGTCTCGATGGCGCGTGCGCCCTGCCGGACGCGCGCGTCCCGGGACGTCCACCGGGAGGTCGGTACATGCGTGATTGGCTCGCCGCCGTGCAGTACGCCACGTGGATCCTTCCCGCGCTCCTCGTCGTGCCCCTGATCGGCGCGCTGCTGATCGGCGTCGCGGTCCGTCCGGCGAAGCATCCGGACACGGAGGAGGAGTACGTGGACGGCCGGCGCGTCCGCGCCATCGCGCTCGGGACACTGCTGATCGAGGCGCTGCTGTCGGCCGGGATGTGGTGGGCGTTCGACCCGGCCGATCCCGCGTGGCAGTTCCGCGTCGACTTCCCCTGGATCACCGACTGGGGCGCGCGCTTCACGCTCGGCGTCGACGGGATCTCGCTGTTCATGATCCTGCTCACGACCTTCATCATGCCGCTCGCCCTCATGGGCGACTGGACGAGCGTGCGGACCAAGCTGCGGACGCACTACATCCTGCTGCTGATCCTGACGACCGGCATGGTGGGCGTGTTCGTCACGCTCGACCTGCTGCTCTTCTACATCTTCTGGGAGATCATGCTGGTGCCGATGTACTTCATCATCGGCATGTGGGGCGGGGAGCGGCGCACGTACGCGAGCGTCAAGTTCTTCCTCTACACGATGTTCGGCTCGCTGCTGATGCTCCTCGCCATCATCTGGCTGTGGGCCGGCACCGGCGCGACGAGCTTCGCCTACGAGCACATCCTCGCCAACTTCCGGCACACCGGGGCGGCGACGTTCTGGCTGTTCGGCGCCTTCTTCCTGGCCTTCGCCATCAAGGTGCCGCTCTTCCCGTTCCACACCTGGCTCCCCGACGCGCACGTCGAGGCGCCGACGACGGGCAGCGTGATCCTCGCCGCGGTCATGCTGAAGATGGGCACCTACGGGTTCCTGCGGTTCGCGCTGCCGCTCTTCCCGGCGGCCGCGATGCACCCGACGGTCCGCGCGATCATCCTCGGCCTCGCCGTCGTGTCGATCGTCTACGGCGCGCTGGTGGCGATGGTGCAGCCGGACCTCAAGAAGCTCGTGGCGTACTCCAGCGTCAGCCACCTGGGCTTCGTGATGCTCGGGATCTTCGCCCTCACCACCCAGAGCGTGCAGGGCGCGCTCATGGTGATGGTGAGCCACGGGATCTCGACGGGCGCGCTCTTCCTGATGATCGGCATGCTCTACGAGCGCGCCCACACGCGCGAGATCGCCAAGTTCGGCGGCATCGCGCGCTCGGTGCCGATGTTCTCCGCGTTCTTCCTCCTGGTGGCGCTCAGCTCCATCGGGCTGCCGGGCACCAACGGCTTCGTGGGCGAGTTCGTGACGCTCCTCGGCGCCTACCAGACGGCGCCGCTGTTCGTCATCATCGCCTCCACGGGCGTCGTCTTCGCCGCTGCGTACCTCCTGTGGGGCGTGCAGCGGGTGCTCTTCAATCCGCTCCGGGGCGAGGCGAACGCCACCCTGGTAGACTTGAACCGCCGCGAGCTCGCCGTCGTCGGCGTGTTCGCCGTGGCCATCCTCTGGCTCGGGCTCGCGCCCGGCCCGGTGCTCCGCCGCATGGAGCCCGCCGCCAGCCGCCTCGTCCAGCAGGTCGAGCGCGGCGCGCAGCTGGCCGCCGTCCCGGACACCAGCACCGCCGTCCAGCCCTGACCCCATGCCGCTCGACCTGACCGTCCCGTCCGCGCTCCTCACCGCGCTCCTCCCCGACCTCGTCGTCGTGGGGGGAGCGATGCTCCTGCTGCTCTGGGGCGTCTGGCGACCCGAGGGCGCGCCCGGCCGGCCGGTGGCCGTCGGCGCGATCGGCGTCTGCCTGGCCGCGATGGCGGCCATCGGCTGGATGTCGCTGAACGCCGTCACGGCGGGGCCAGGCGTCATCGCGATCGACAACTTCCGCTGGGCCGCCGACATCGTGATCCTCGTCGGCACGATCCTCAGCATCGCGCTCTCCGACGACTACGGCCGGCGCAGCGAGCCGGTCGCGGTCGAGTCGCACGCGCTCACGCTGCTGGCGACGTCCGGCATGATGCTCCTCGCCGGCGCGCGCGACCTGATCCTCGTCTTCCTCGGCATCGAGCTGATGTCGATCGCGGTCTACGTGCTCGCGGGCATCAACCGCCGCAGCGCGCGGTCGGCCGAGGCGGCGCTCAAGTACTTCCTGCTCGGCGCGTTCTCGACGGCGTTCCTGCTCTACGGCGTCGCGCTCGTCTACGGCGCGACCGGCTCGACCAACCTCGCCGGCATCGGCGCGGCGATGGCGAGCGCGCCCACGGGCCCCGGCTCGATGCTCGTGATCGGGCTCGCGCTGATGCTCGTCGGCTTCGCCTTCAAGGTCGCCGCGGCGCCCTTCCACATGTGGACGCCCGACGTGTACGACGGCGCGCCGACGCCGTTCACGGCCTTCATGGCGGCGGCGGTCAAGGCGGCGGCGTTCGCGACCTTCGCGCGCGTCTTCATGGAGGGCTTCGCCGGCATGTTCGTCCGCTGGCACGACGTCATCTGGTGGATGGCCGCGATCACGATGGTGCTCGGCAACCTGATCGCGCTGTCGCAGCGGAATCTGAAGCGCATGCTCGCGTACTCGAGCATCGCGCACGCCGGCTACCTGATGGTCGCGCTGGTGACCAACACGACGGCCGGCGCCGCGGCGCTCGTCTTCTACCTGTTCGCGTACACGCTGGCGACGGTCGGCGCGTTCGCGGTCGTCATGGCGCTCAACGAGGGCGCCGAGCGGCCGACCGACGTGCGCGACTGGTCGGGGCTCTTCTCGGTCCGGCCGGGCCTCGCGATCGCGATGGCGGTGTTCATGCTCGCGCTGCTCGGCTTCCCGATCGCGGGCGGCATGGGCTTCTTCGCCAAGTGGTACGTCCTGCAGGCCGCGCTGCAGGCGCCCGCGCCGCAGACCCGCCTCGCGGTGCTGCTCGTGATCACCTCGGTCATCTCCGCCGGGTACTACCTGTTCGTGATCATGGTGATGTTCATGCGGCCGCGCGCCGCCGACGCGCCCGCGCTCCCGGCGGCGCCGCGCTGGACGCAGACGGTGATCTTCGGGGCCGCGGGGCTGCTGCTGGTGCTCGGCCTCTACCCGACGCCGATCGTGCGCTGGGCCCGTTCCAGCTCGCTGGAGCCCGCCACGGCGGTCACGCGCCCGTCGCCCGCGCCCGTGCGGCCCGACGCCGACCCGCTCCGCGTCACGGCCCGCTGACGCCGCCGGTCGCGCGGCACGCACGCTCCCGAGGGCCGGCCGCGCGCCGGCCCTCGGCTTGCCCGGACACCCGTCGTTGGCGATACTCGCCGGCGCGACGCCGCCTCCTCCGCGGCGTGCTCGCCGGGGCGATGCTCCCCTGACCTCCGCCTTTCGTCGCATGGCCGACCAGCTCCGGCAGCAGATCTTCCGACAGTACGACGTGCGCGGCATCGTCGGCCGCGACCTCTCCGCCGACGTCGCGCGCACCCTCGGCCGCGCCTACGCCGCCTATCTCGCGAAGCACGGCATCTCGGGCGCGGTCGCCGTCGGCCGCGACAACCGGCCCAGCGGGCAGATGCTCCGCGACGGCCTCGTCGCGGGCCTCAACGAGTGCGGCTTCGACGTCGTCGACATCGGCGTCGTGCCGACGCCCATCACCTACTGGGCGCTGCACAACGAGCCGGTCGTCGGCGGGATCCAGATCACCGGCTCGCACAACCCGCCCGAGTACAACGGCTTCAAGATCTCCGTCGGCAAGAACTCGATGCACGGCGACGAGATCCAGGAGCTCTACCAGCTCGCGGTCGCGGGCGCGTTCCCGAGCGGGCAGGGAAGCGTGCGCGAGGTCGCGGTGCTCGACCGCTACGTCGACGACGTGGTGCAGCGCACCGGGAAGCTCTCGCGCCCGCTCCACGTCGTCGCCGACTACGGCAACGGCGCCGGCGCGATCGTCGGGCCGCAGCTGCTCGAGAAGCTGGGCGCGAAGGTCACGCACCTCTTCGCGGAGAGCGACGGCACCTTCCCGAACCACCACCCGGATCCGACGGTCGTCGAGAACCTGACCGACATCATCGCCGCCGTGAAGGGCGAGCGCGCGGACCTCGGCATCGCCTTCGACGGCGACGCGGACCGCATCGGCCTGATCGACGACAACGGCGACATCATCTGGGGTGACCACATCCTCATCCTCTACGCGCGCGACGTGCTGGCGCGCACGGGGAAGGGGCAGAAGGTGATCTTCGACGTGAAGTGCTCGCAGGCGCTCCCCGACGCGATCCGCGCCGCCGGCGGCGACCCGATCATGTGGAAGACGGGCCACTCCCTCATCAAGGACAAGATGAAGGAGACGCACGCCCCGATCGCCGGCGAGATGAGCGGCCACATGTTCTTCGCCGAGGGCTTCTACGGGCACGACGACGCGCTCTACGGCGCGGCGCGCCTGCTGCGCATCGTCGCCGACTCGGGGAAGTCGGTCTCGGAGCTGCTGGCGGACGTCCCGAAGTTCGTCTCGACGCCGGAGCTGCGCGTCGACGTGCCGGAGGAGCGCAAGTTCGCGATCGTCGACGACGCGGTGCGGCACTTCCGCGGCACGCACGACGTGGTGGACGTGGACGGCGTGCGCGTGCTCTTCGGCGACGGCTGGGGGCTGATCCGTGCGTCGAACACGCAGCCCGTGCTGGTCATGCGCTTCGAGGCACTGACGCAGGAGCGCCTGGAAGAGATCCGCGCCGAGATGGAGGGATGGCTGCGGTCGCAGGGCGTGGACCCGACGCCCGGCGTGGGGCATTGAGGCGCGACACCAGGACGCCCCGCGCGTGACGCGCCGCCACTGGCTGGCGCTGCTCCTCGGCATCGCCGCGCTGCTGCTGCTCGGCCGCGCGGTGGCCGAGGTGGTGGTGGAGCGGCGGTGGTACGCGGCGTTGGGGCCGGGCGCGCTCGACGTGTGGCGCGCCCGCGAGGCGGCGCTCTGGCTGCTGCGCGGCCTGTGCGCGGCCGTCGCGGCGGCGGTCTGCTTCGCCAACCTGTACGGCGTGGTGAGCTCGGTCGAGAAGGTCGTGCTCCCGCGCCGGCTGGGCGACCTCGAGATCGGCGAGACGGTGCCCGGCCGGCGCCTGCTGTGGAGCGCGGCCGCGATCTCGCTCGCGATCGGCGCGCTGCTCGCGCTGCCGCTGGACACCTGGATGCCCGTCGTCGCGCTGGGCGCCGGCGCGTCGTTCGGCGAGATCGAGCCGTTCACCGGCCACGACCTCGCGTTTCACGTGCACTGGCTGCCGCTGGAGCACGCGCTGTACACGTGGGCGCTGTTCGTGCTGCTGGCCGTGGGCGCGCTGGTGCTCGCGTGCTACGCGCTCACGCCGGGCCTTCGCATCGTGCGCGGGCGCATCCGCATGAGCGGGCACGTGCGGCGCCACGTCACGGTGCTCGGCGTCGGCCTGCTGCTGCTGCTCGCGTGGGGCCACCGCCTCGACGCGTTCGGGCTGCTGGTGGCCGGCAGCGGCGAGGGCGGGCTGTTCACCTACGCGGACCATCGCATCGGGCTGCCGATCCGCTTCGCGCTCGCGGTGCTCACCGGGCTCTCGAGCCTCGCGGTCCTGCGCGCCGGATGGGCAGGGCAGCCGCGGCTCGCGTTCTGGGTCGTCACGGGCGTGCTCGTGGTGACGTTCGCGTCGCGCTGGCTCGCGCCCGTCGTCGTCACGCAGCTCACCGCGCCCGACGAGCTGACGCGCCTCCAGGCGTCGTACGCCGCCACGCGCGCGCTGTACACGCGGCGCGCCTACGCGGCGGATGCGGTCACGGCGGCGCCGGCCGGCTACGGTCTGGACTCGCTGGCGGCGCTCTCCGGCGCGACGTCGGTGTGGGATCCGGCCGTGCTGCTGCGCGCGATGGAGCGGCTGCGACGCGGCGGCGCCGCCGTCGGTGACGTCGGATGGGCGGCGGGACCGGACGGCGCGCTGCGCGCGATCGTCGTCGAGCGCCCGGCGGTCACGCCCACCGAGGACACGCTCCCCGAGTTCACGGTCGTCACGGTGGACGCGGTGCGCACCGAGAGCGACGGCTCGCCGCTCGCCGTCACGAGCGACTCGCGGCCGCTGAGCGACGCGGGGCGCGGCGTGCGCGTCCTCGTGCATCCCGACGCGATCGGCCCCGCGGTGATGAGCGATCCCGCGCAGGGCATCGTCGGCGATCCCGTCGTGGGATGGGGCGCGCGGCTCGCGCACGCGTGGGCCCGCCGCGACCTGCGGCTCGCCTTCTCGGTCGCGCTCGAGCGCACCGCGTCGCCCGAGCTGGTGCTCCGGCGCGATCCGCGCGAGCGGCTGCGCGCCCTGGTGCCCTTCTTCACGCAGGGCGAGGCGATCTATCCCGCGCTGCACGCCGACTCGCTGCACTGGATCGTGCACCTCTACGCGGCGACGGACGCGTATCCGCTGAGCGGGCACTGGGCCGTGACGCGACGCGAGCGGAGCTACTTCCAGCACGCGGCGGTGGCCATCGTCAACGCGCAGTCGGGCGCGGTGCAGCTGGTCGCGGACGCGGCGCCAGGCGCGCTCGCGCGCGTCTGGATCCGACGCTTCCCGGGGCTCTTCCAGCCGCGCGCCGCGCTGCCGCCCGATCTCGCGGGCGCGATCCCGCCGCCGATCGACGCGGTGCTGGTGCAGGGCTGGGTCTTCGCGCAGTACGGCGCGCGCGGCGCGACCAGCGTCGCGCCGCGCCGGCTCAGCGGCGGCGCCGCCGGCGACAGCGCGGCAGGGCTGGCGCCGCGGGCGGTCACGCTGCTCCCGCTCCCGGCGTTCGCGCGCGCGAATGGCGACTCGCTGCCGCCGCTCGCGCGCGCGCCGGTGGCCTCGTGGACCATCCCGCTGCTCGACGCGGCGAGCCGCGTGGACGGGGCGCTGATTGCCGTCGGCGGCGCCGCGCCGCGGACGCTCTGGATGCCCGCCAACGGCGCCTTCCCACGCTGGCCCGAGCTGACGGAGCGGATGCGCGAGGTCACCACGCCGGTGCTGGAGCCCGCGCGCGCCGCGCCGGAGCCCAATGCGCCGCGGCCCGCGACCACGCCGCCGGCCGGCACCGTGCGCGGGCAGCTGCGCGCGCTGCCGGTGCGCGGCGCGCTCACGTTCCTGCAGCCGACGTACGATCAGTCGCGCGACGCGCCCGCGGTGGCCGCGGTGGCGCTCGCGACCGCCGACAGCGTCCGCGCCGGCCGGTCGCTGTCCGGCGTCCTCGGCGGCGTCGTCATCCCCGGCGATACGACGTCCGGCACCGACCGCCTCGGCCGCGCGCGGAGCCTGTACGACGTCATGCGGCAGGCGCTTCAGCGCGGCGACTGGGCGCGCTTCGGCGCGGCGCTCGACTCGCTCGGCGCTGCCGTCGGCGCGCGGCCGCGCTAGCGCCCCTCTGGCTTGCCCGCCGGCCCGCCGGCCGGGTAGCTTGCCCGCTTCCTGACGCCCACGCCGGGCGCGTCGGACCCCGCTGCGGACATCGCGCGGAGGCCGAGCGCGAGGCGCGGGCGTTCGGGACGCGCACCGCGCGACAACTCACCTTTCGGAGATCCCAGTGAACATCCACGAGTACCAGGCGAAGGACGTGCTTCGCCGCTACGGCGTGCCGATCCCGCCCGGCGAGGTCGCGACGACGCCGGAGCAGGCCGAGGCCATCGCCAAGCGCGTCGGCAAGCCGGTCATGGTGAAGGCGCAGGTGCACGTCGGCGGGCGCGGCAAGGCCGGCGGCGTGAAGTACTGCCCGACCCCCGAGGCCGCGCGCGAGAAGGCGCAGGCGATCCTCGGCATGGACATCAAGGGGCTGACCGTCGAGAAGGTGCTCGTCACCGAGGCCGCCGACATCGGCACCGAGGCGTACGTCGGCATCATCGTGGATCGTGCGACCAAGAAGGCCGTCTTCATGGTCAGCGCCGCGGGCGGCATCGACATCGAGGAGGTCGCCGCGACGACCCCGGAGAAGATCAAGTACTTCCCGGTCGATCCGCGCTACGGGCTGCTCCCGTTCGAGGCGCAGGAGCTCGGCTTCTTCCTGTATCAGGACGCGAAGCAGGCGCGCGCCGCGGCGAAGATCATGGCGCAGCTCTACAAGGCGTTCGTCGAGAACGGCTGCTCGCTCGCCGAGATCAACCCGCTCGTGGTGACGCCGCAGGGTGAGGTGATCGCGGTCGACGCGAAGATGGTGATCGACGACAACGAGCTGGAGCGCCGCGCGGACCTCGAGGAGCTGCGCGACGAGAGCTCCGAGGCGCCGAGCGAGGTCGATGCCCGCAACGCGAACCTCACGTTCATCAAGCTCGATGGCAACGTCGGCTGCATCGTGAACGGCGCCGGCCTCGCGATGGCGACGATGGACCTCGTGAAGTACTACGGCGGCGAGCCGGCGAACTTCCTCGACATCGGCGGCTCGTCGAATCCCGAGAAGGTCGTCAACGCGCTCCGCATCATCACCGCCGATCCGAACGTCAAGGCGATCCTGTTCAACATCTTCGGCGGCATCACGCGCACCGACGACGTGGCCAACGGGATCGTGACGGCGACCAAGCAGAACCCGCTCAAGGTGCCCATCGTGATCCGCCTCACCGGCACGAACGAGGAGATCGCGGTGAAGATCCTCGAGGAGAACGGCTTCACCGCGCTGACCGACATGGACGAGGCGGTCAAGAAGGCCGTCCAGCTCGCGACGGAGGGCGGCAAGTGAGCGTCTTCATCGACAAGGACACGCGCCTCATCGTGCAGGGCATCACGGGCCGCGACGGCTCGTTCCACGCCAAGCAGATGATGGAGTACGGCACGCAGGTCGTCGCCGGCGTGACGCCCGGGAAGGGCGGGCAGAAGTTCGAGGGCTCGGTGCCCGTGTTCAACACCGTCGAGCAGGCGGTCAAGGAGACCGGCGCCAACACGTCCGTCATCTACGTGCCGCCGCCGTTCGCGGCCGACGCGATGATGGAGGCCGCGGCCGCCGGCGTGAAGTTCGTCGTCTGCATCACCGAGGGCGTGCCGGTCATCGACATGCTCAAGGTGCGCCCGTACGTCATCGAGCAGGGCGCGCGCCTCCTGGGGCCGAACTGCCCGGGCGCGATCACGCCGGGCCAGGCGAAGGTCGGCATCATCCCGGGCCGCATCTGCACGCCGGGCAACGTCGGCGTCGTGAGCCGCTCGGGCACGCTGACCTACGAGGTCGTGAACCACCTGACGAAGGCGGGGCTCGGCCAGAGCACCTGCGTCGGCATCGGCGGCGATCCGATCAACGGCACGGGCTTCATCGACGTGCTGCAGGCGTTCGAGAACGACCCGGACACGAAGGTCGTCGCGATGATGGGTGAGATCGGCGGCACGGACGAGCAGGACGCCGCCGCGTTCATCAAGGAGAAGATGACCAAGCCGGTCGTCGGCTTCATCGCCGGCCAGACCGCGCCGCCGGGCCGCCGCATGGGCCACGCGGGCGCGATCATCTCCGGCTCGTCGGGCACCGCGGCCGAGAAGATCGACGCGTTCAGGGCCGCCGGCATGGGCGTCGCGCAGCGTCCGATCGACTTCGTCGAGCTGGTTCGCGAGCGCCTGAACTGAGGAACGCGCTGCGGACTCCGGGCTGCGGATTCGAACCCGCAGCCCGCAGTCCGCAGCGTTTTCTTTCGCGATGCATCTCTCCGACTTCATCCGCCCCGACCGCGTCGTCGTTCCGCTCCCCGGATCGACGCTGCAGGACGCGGCGGGCGCGCTGCTCGACCGGCTGATCGCGGCCGGCGCGGTGGCGCATCCCGAGCGCCTGCGCGCGCGCCTCGCCGAGGAGCGCGCGGAGGACCTCGTGGGCATGGGCGACCGGGCGTTCCTGCTGCACTACCGCAGCGACGCGGTGAAGGAGCTCGTGGTCGCCGTCGGCATCACGCGCCTCCCCGTGGAGCGCGAGCTGGGCGAGAGCGACGAGACGCAGTCCGCGCGCATCGTGCTGCTCATCGCCGCGCCGCCGCGGCAGGCCGCGCTCTACCTGCAGGTCGTCGGCGCGTTCGCGCGCGTGCTCTCGAAGCCCGACGTGGTGGGCACGGTGGTCGCGCAGCCGACGCCCGAGGCGCTGGCCGCGCTGCCGGTCTTCGCGCAGGTCGCGCTGCGCGACCAGCTGATCGTGCGCGACCTGATGACCGAGCGTCCGCGCTCCGTCTCGCCGGACGCGCCGCTCAAGGATGCCGCGCTGGACATGGTCCGCGCCGGCGTGGCGGGCCTGCCCGTGGTGGACGACGGCGGGCGGGTGGTGGGGATGCTCTCGCAGCGCGAGCTCTTGCAGCACCTCCTGAACAGCTATCTTCAGCGCGGCCACGCCGCCCCGGCCCCGGGCGCGCCCGGCGTCGTCGATGCGCGCTCGCGCACCGTGCGCGACGTCATGACGCGTCAGGTGCTCTGCGTCTCGCCCGAGCAGCCGGTGGCGGAGGTGGCCGCCATGATGACCAACAAGGACGTCGACCGGGTCCCGGTCGTGCGCGAGGGGCGCCTGGTGGGCTTCCTCACGCGCGGGGACATCGTCCGCAAACTGATCGGCTCCTGACGGCGCGGCTCGCCGCGCGCCCAGGGGCCCCTCTCACAGGATTTCACGCAATGGCCGGCAACCGCACGCTCGCGATCATCAAGCCCGACGCCTTCGGCTCGGGCAAGGCGGGGAAGGTCCTCGCGCTCCTCGAGGACAAGGGCTTCCGCCTGATCGCCGGGAAGGCGAAGCAGCTGTCCCAGGCCGAGGCCGGGGCGTTCTACGAGGTCCACAAGGAGCGCCCGTTCTACGGGGAGCTCGTCAGCTTCATGACCTCGGGCCCGTGCATGCCGATCGTGCTCGAGAAGGCGGACGCGGTCGCCGCCCTGCGCGAGGCGATCGGCGCCACCGACCCGGCCGAGGCGGCCGAGGGGACGGTGCGGAAGCTCTACGCGGAGTCGAAGGGCCGGAACGCGATCCACGCGTCGGACTCGGACGAGAACGCGGCGCGCGAGATCGCGTTCTTCTTCGCCCAGACCGAGATCGTCGGCTGAGCCGGGGCGGGGCGCGCACCGCGGGCCGGCGCACCGCTGGCTCTAAGTGCGCGCCCCGGCGCGACTTGAATTGCCCCCCGGGGGCCGCTAGGTTCAGCGGCTATGCTGTCCTTTGACATCCGCTCGCTCGAGTCGAAGGCCGAAGCCGTCGACGGGGAGCTGCCGCCCACGGACCCGGTCTGGGTCGAGGGCGATCCGCTTCCGCAGGGGCCCATCCGGGTCACCGGCCGTCTGTCCGCGGCCGGTGCCGGGCGCTTCTACTTCAGCGGGCGGATGGCGGGGACGGCGACGGGCGAGTGCCGGCGGTGCCTCACGGACGTGACGTCAGAGGTGGACATCGACGCGCACCTGATCTTCGCCGAGGAAGAGCTGGACGCGGAGGGCGAGGAGTCCGATGCGTACCCGTTCGACCCCAGCGAGCGGCTGCTCGACCTCCGGCCGGCGATTCGCGAGGAGTGGCTCCTGGCCGCGCCCGCGTTCCCGCTCTGCCGCGAGGACTGCCGGGGGCTCTGCCCCCAGTGTGGCGCGGACCTGAACGAGGACCCGCAGCACACGCACGCCGCGTCCGACCCGCGGTGGGATGCCCTGCGCGACGCCACCGGCGGCGCGGCGGGCGACCCGCCGATCTCCAGCTGATCTCGAAAACCGACCGCCGCGCGGGGCCGCGCCCCTGCGCGGTCTGGTGCGTCGCCGACCGGCGCGCGCCATCCGGTGCCGCCGCGCGACAACCGATCCTCTAGTCTCCTGGTATCCCGCCATGGCCGTCCCGAAGCGCCGTACCTCCAAGCGGAAGAAGCGCGCCCGTAACACGCACAAGGCCGCGCCCGCCATCGCGCTGCAGGCGTGCCCGCAGTGCAGCAGCCCGAAGCGTCCCCACCGTCTGTGCGACGAGTGCGGCTACTATGCGGGCGAGCTGCGCGCCGCGGCCCAGGAAGCCTGACCTTGGCGCGCGTCGCGTTGGACGCGATGGGGGGCGACTTCGCTCCCCGGGCGACGGTAGCCGGCGCGCTCCTCGCGCTCGCGGAGCTTGAGCGCGAGCACACTGTGCAGTTGGTCGGGCAGTCGGCGGTCGTCCAGGCGACGATCGACGAGCTGCTCGCGGGGGAGATGGCGGCGCATGCCGCCCTCCGCGACCGCCTCGAGCTCGTCGAGGCGCCCGACGTCATCACCATGACCGACAAGCCGTCCGTGGCGCTGCGCGGCAAGCCGCAGAGCTCCATGGTCGTCGGGCTGCGCCTGCAGGCCGAAGGGAGATCGGACGCGTTCGTCTCCGCCGGGAACACCGGCGCGCAGATGGCCGCGTCCGCTTTCGTTCTCGGGCGCCACGAGGGCCTCGCCCGGCCCGCGATCGGCACGCTCTTCCCGACCGCGCGCAAGCCGGTCGTGGTGCTCGACTCGGGCGCGAACGTCGACAGCTCCGCCGAGGAGCTGGTCCAGTTCGCGCGCATCGGCACCGTCTACGCCGAGGACATGCTCGGCCGCCCCAACCCGACCGTCGGCCTGCTGTCGATCGGCGAGGAGGCGGAGAAGGGGAACGCGGCGGTGAAGGAGGCGCACCAGCTCCTCCTCGCCTCGGGCCTCAACTTCCTCGGCAACGTCGAGGGGCGCGACATCCCCGTCGGGCAGTGCGACCGCGGGCCGATCGACGTCGTCGTCTGCGACGGCTTCGTCGGCAACGTCCTCCTCAAGTTCTACGAGGCGCTCGCGCCCACCCTCATGGGCATGTTCGCGAAGGCGCTCGGTGCCGAGCGGGCCGCGCTCGAGGAGGCGTTCCGTGAGCTCGACTACTCGGACCACGGCGGCGCGCCGCTCCTCGGCGTGAAGGGCGTCAGCATCATCTCGCACGGCAAGAGCGGTCCCCGCGCCATCAAGAACGCCATCCGGGTCGCGCTGCGCGCCAGCGAGTCGCGGATGAGCGAGCACGTCGGCCGACGCCTCGCGGAGGGCACCGCGAGCCGCGCCGCCACCGACGGCGCGCCGGCCGCCTGAGGCGGCCCGTCCCGGCGCCGTCTTCGTCCCACCGCGCGCCCGGCCCCGCGCGCCCCGGCTCAGGGGCTCGCCCGCGCCGCGCCGCCCAGCCTCATCGCCCGTGAAGCGTCCCGTCGCGTACGTCGCCGGCACCGGCCGTGGTGTCCCGGCCACGGTCCTGACCAACCACGACTTCGCGTCGCGCGGCATCGAGACCTCGCACGAGTGGATCGTCGAGCGGACCGGCATCCACGAGCGCCGCATCGCCGCCAACGGCGAGTCGACCTGCTCGATGGCCGCCGAGGCCTCCCGCCGCGCCATGGAGCGCGCGGGCGTCCAGGCGGGGGATCTCGACGTCATCGTGCTCAGCACCGCGACGCCGGACCGGCTGCTCCCCGCGACCGCCGTCGACCTGCAGGCCGCGCTCGGCGCCCAGCGCGCGGCGGCGTTCGATCTCTCGGCCGCCTGCTCCGGCTGGCTGTACGCGATCACCGTCGCCGAAGGGCTGATCGCGACCGGCGCCGCGGAGACGGCGCTCGTCGTCGGCGCCGAGAAGATGAGCGCGATCGTCGACTGGACCGACCGCAACACGTGCGTCCTGTTCGGCGACGGCGCGGGTGCGGTCGTGCTGCGCGCCTCCAAGACGGCGCGCCGCATCAGCGACCCGAATCAGGCCAAGGGCATCCTGTCGTCGTTCATGCGCAGCGACGGCCAGCTCGCCGAGCTGCTCTGGCGTCCGGGCGGCGGCGCGACGGAGCCGTTCACCGAGGCGACGCTCACGGATCGCTCGCACTTCGTGAAGATGGCGGGCCGCGAGGTGTTCAAGCACGCCGTGCGCTCGATGAGCGAGGCCGCGGACCGCGCGCTGGACGGCGCGAAGCTCACCGGCGCCGACATCGACGTGATGATCCCGCACCAGGCCAACGTGCGCATCATCGAGGCGACCGCGAAGCACGCGAACATCCCGATGGACAAGGTCTACGTGAACGTCGACCGCTACGGCAACACGTCGTCGGCGTCCATCGGCATCGCGCTCGACGAGGCCATCGAGAAGGGGCGCGTGAAGGAGGGCACGACGGCGCTGCTCGTCGCGTTCGGCGCGGGCTTCACGTGGGCCTCGATGGTCGTGCGGTTCTGACCCGCCTCCAGACTCGATCGATGCAGCCACTCGTACTGCTCTTCCCGGGACAGGGCTCGCAGAAGCCCGGCATGGCGCGCGACCTCGCGGACGCGTTCGCGCCCGCGCGCGAGACGCTCGCCGCCATCGACGCCGCGCTCGGCGTCGCCCTGTCACGGGTCATGTTCGACGGTCCCGCGGACGAGCTGACGCTCACGCACAACGCGCAGCCCGCGCTGCTGGCGCACGGCGCCGCGGTGTGGGCGACGGTGCGCGATGCCATCCGCGGGCGCGTCGTCGCCGCCGCGGGCCACTCGCTCGGCGAGTTCACGGCGCACCATGCGGCCGGGACGTTCGACGCGGCCACCGGCGCCGCGCTCGTGCGTCGTCGCGGGTTGCTCATGTACGAGGCGGGTGTCGCGCGCCCCGGCGCGATGGCCGCGCTGCTGGGCGAGCCCGATCGCCCCATCGAGGAGATCTGCGCGCAGGCGACGGCGGAGGCGGGCGAGGTCGTGCCGGCCAACTACAACTGCCCGGGGCAGCTCGTGATCTCGGGCGAGGTCGCGGGCGTCGAGCGCGCGATGGAGCTCGCCAAGGCCGCGGGCGTTAAGCGCGCCGTGCGCCTGCAGGTCAGCGGCGCCTTCCACTCGCCGCTCATGGCGCCCGCTCGCGCCGGCCTCGAGGCCGCGCTGGCGGAGGCGCCCATGCAGGATCCGGCGTTTCCGGTCGTCGCCAACGTCGATGCTGCACCGGTCACCACGGCCGCCCGCGCGCGTGCGCTGCTGGCCGAGCAGCTCGGCGCGCCCGTGCGCTGGACGGAGGTCGTCCGCACGCTGGCCGCGAGCCATCCGGGCGCGCTGTTCGTCGAGATGGGCCCGGGCACGGTGCTGGCCGGCCTGGTGAAGAAGATCGCGCCCGAGGTGGAGACCGTCGCCTGCGGCACCGCGCCCGAGGTCGAGGCGCTGCTCGCCCGCGTCGCGGCCCCCGCCTCGGCCTGAGCCACTCCGCACTCCGCCCGACATGCAGATCGACCTGACGGACCGCGTCGCCGTCGTCACCGGCAGCACGCGCGGCATCGGCCGCGCGATCGCCGAGACGCTCGCCGAGTGCGGCGCCACCGTGGCCGTCGTCGGCCGCGACCTCGCCCGCGCTGAGGCGGCCGCCGCCGAGATCGGCCGCGGCGCCCGCGGCTTCGCGGCCGACATCGCCGACGTCGCCCAGGCCACGAAGCTCATCGAGGACGTCGAGGCCGCGCTCGGCCGCGTGGACGTGCTGGTGAACAACGCCGGCCTGACGCGCGACAACCTGCTGATGCGCCTCAAGGACGACGACTGGGACGCGGTGATCGACGCCAACCTGCGCGGCGCGTTCGCGACCACGCGCGCCGCCACGCGCGGCATGATGAAGCGGCGCTGGGGGCGGGTCATCAACATCGCCAGCGTCGTCGGCATCACCGGCAACAAGGGGCAGGCGAACTACGCGGCCAGCAAGGCGGGGCTCATCGGCCTCACCAAGAGCGTGGCCAAGGAGCTGGCCAGCCGGAACATCCTCGCCAACGTCGTCGCGCCGGGCTTCATCGCCACGGACATGACGGCCGCGATGACCGAGGAGGCGAAGAAGGGGATGGCGGGCATGATCCCCCTGGAGCGCTTCGGCACGCCGCAGGACATCGCCGGCACGGTCGCGTTCCTCGCCTCGCCGCTGGCGGGCTACATCACCGGCCAGGTCTTCGTCGTCGACGGCGGCATGGTGATGTGAGCCGGCACCGGCACTTTCGCGCGGCGAGCGGCGTTCGGTAGCGCAGCGGGCGCGTGGGGGCGGAAATGCTGGCCCGGTGGCCAGTTCCGGCGTTCCATCCGCCCCACGCGCCGAGTATCTTTGGGCCGTTCGATCCATCCACGACCCACCACCATTCGGCACTCCTATGCCCGACTATACGAACAAGGTCAAGGACATCATCGAGAAGGAGCTCGGCGTCGAGCGCGAGAAGATGACCGACGACGCGAGCTTCATCGACGACCTGGGCGCCGACTCGCTCGACATCGTCGAGCTGGTGATGGAGTTCGAGAAGGAGTTCAACATCGACATCCCGGACGAGGAGGCGGAGAAGCTCCGCACGGTCGGCGATGCGATCGCCTACCTGAACTCGAAGGTCGCCGGTTGATGCGACGGCGGGTCGTCGTCACGGGACTCGGGGCGATCTCGCCGGTCGGGAACGACGTGCCGACGACCTGGCGCTCGCTCCTGGAGGGGCGCTCGGGCGCGGCGCCGATCACCAAGTTCGACGCCGAGACGTTCGCCGTCCGCTTCGCGTGCGAGGTGAAGGACTTCGACGCCGGCGCGTACATGGACCGCAAGGAGGCCAAGCGGTCCGACCTGTACACGCAGTACGCGATGGCGGCGTCGGTGCAGGCGATGCAGGACGCCGGCTTCGGCGAGGGCACGGGCTACGTGCCCGAGGAGACCGGCGTCCTGATCGGCTCCGGCATCGGCGGGCTGCGCACGTTCGAGGAGCAGCACGCGACGTACATGCAGTCGGGGGCCAAGCGCATCTCCCCCTTCTTCATCCCGATGTTCATCTCGGACATCGCGGCCGGCGTCGTGTCGATGCGCTTCAACGCGCAGGGCCCGAACTTCGGCATCGTGTCGGCGTGCTCCACCAGCGCCCACGCGATCGGCGAGGCGTTCCGCGCCATCCAGTACGGCAGCGCGGACGTCATGATCGCCGGCGGCTCCGAGGCCGCGGTCACGCCCATGTCGATCGGCGGCTTCGCCAACATGGGCGCGCTCTCCACGCGCAACGACAGCCCGTCCACGGCCTCGCGCCCGTTCGACAAGGACCGCGACGGCTTCGTGATGGGGGAGGGCGCGGGCGTCGTCGTGCTGGAGTCGCTGGAGCACGCGCAGGCGCGCGGCGCCCGCATCTACGGCGAGATCGTGGGCTACGCCGCCACCGGCGACGCCTACCACCTCACCGGGCAGCGCGAGGACCACGCCGGGCTGCAGCGTGCGATGCGCCGCTGCCTCGCCGACGCGGGGCTGCAGCCGTCGGACGTGCAGTACGTCAACGCGCACGGCACCTCGACGCCGCTCAACGACCCGAACGAGGCGCGCGGCATCCGCGCCGTGTTCGGCGACTCGGTGAACGGGTTGAGCGTCAGCTCGACCAAGTCGTGCACGGGCCACATGCTCGGCGCCGCGGGCGCGATCGAGTTCATCGCCTGCGCGCTGGCGATCCGTGATCAGACCGTGCCGCCGACGATCAACCACGTCGAGACGGATCCGGAGATCGAGCTGGACGTCACGCCGAACGCGCCACGCAAGCGCGACATCACGGTGGCGATCAGCAACAGCTCAGGGTTCGGCGGACACAACGCGACGCTCGCCGTCCGCCGCTTCGAAGCCTGACCGCGACGCGCGGCGCGCCGGCCCCCAGCCGGCCGCCGCGCGAATCGCCTGCAGGGTGCACTTCGCAGCAGCCCGTCCTTTGCAGCCCCCGCACGAGGAGCAGCACATGCCGTCGCCCGTAGCCTTCGATGTCGACCGTCTGCGCGACCCGGCCCTCCGGCCGATCGCCGAGAAGGTGCGCGCGGGCGAGCGGCTGACGCGCGAGGACGGGGTGGCGCTCTTTCGCTCCCACGACCTGTTCGGCGTGGGCGCGATGGCCGACGCGGTGAACCGCGCGCGTCACGGCGACGTGGTGACGTTCGCGTCGAACCAGCACATCAATCCGACCAACGTCTGCGTCCTGCGCAAGACGTGCGCGTTCTGCGGCTACGCGCGGCTTCCGAAGGAGGACGGCGCGTACCGCTACACGCTGGACCAGGTGCTGGCCGAGGCGGCGCACGCGGCCGACGGGCTGACGCGCGAGTTCCACATCGTGGGCGGCCTCGACATGCAGGCGGGCCTCGCGTACTACGACGCGATGTTCCGCGCGCTCAAGGCCAACTTCCCGCACGTCCACATCAAGGCGCTCACGGCCGTCGAGATCGCGCACATCGCGCGCATCGAGAAGATGTCGTGGTCCGAGGTGCTGGTCGCGCTGCGAGAGGCGGGGCTCGACACGCTGCCTGGCGGCGGCGCCGAGACGTTCAGCGCCGCAGTGCGCGAGCAGATCGCCGGGAAGAAGCTCGGCGGCGCCGACTACATCGGCGTGCACCGCGCGGCACACCAGCTGGGTATCCGCTCCAACTGCACGATGCTCTACGGCCACGTCGAGTCGTTCGAGGAGCGGCTGGAGCACCTGCAGATGCTGCGCGACCTGCAGGACGAGACGGGCGGCTTCCTCGCGTACATCCCGCTCGCCTACCACCCCGACGACAACGAGCTCGGGAAGCGCCTCGGCCGGCAGGGGACGTCCACGACGGGCTTCGACGACCTGAAGAACCTCGCCGTCGGCCGGCTGTTCCTGGACAACTTCGCGCACGTGAAGTCGCACTGGATCATGGTCGGGCAGGCCGTCTCGCAGGTCGCGCTGCACTTCGGCGTCAACGACCTCGAAGGCACCGTCGTGCGCGAGAAGATCTACCACGCCGTCGGCGCACGCACCTCGCAGTCGATGTCGCTCGACGACCTGCTCCGGCTGATCCGCGGGGCGGGGAAGCTGCCCGCCGAGCGCGACTCCTTCTACCGGACGCTGCGCACCTTCGACGGGCCGACGCCGGCCGTGGCCGCGGCCTGATGAGCGCCGCGATGCTGCGCGTCGGCCGCATCCCGTACATCAACTGCTACCCGGTCTACGGCGCGATCGACCGCGGCATCGTGCCGCTCGACGCGACGCTGATCGACGGTGTGCCGACGGCGCTCAACCGCGGCATCGCCGACGGGTCGCTCGACGTCAGCGTCGTCTCGGCCGTCGAGTACGCGCAGAACGCGAGCAACCTGCTGCTCCTGCCGGACCTCGGCATCACCTGCGATGGACCGGTGCGCAGCGTGCTGCTGTTCAGCGACGTCCCGGCGACGGAGCTCGGCGGGAAGCGCGTCGTCGTCAGCACCAGCTCGATGACGAGCGTCGCGCTGCTGGAGCTGCTGTTCGAGAACGTGTGGCGCTGCCGCCCGGAGTTCGTGCCGGGCGACGCCGAGATCTCGGACCTCGCGCGCTTCGAGCGCGGCGGCGACCGACCGGCGCGCCTGGTCATCGGCGACGCCGCGCTGCTGCTGGGTGCCGGCCCGCGCGGTGGCGACGACGCCGATGCGCCGCCGCCGTTCGCGCACGTCTACGACCTGGGCGAGGAGTGGAAGCGCTGGACGGGCCAGCCGTTCGTCTTCGCCGTCTGGGTCGCGCAGCGCACCACGCCGGTCGCCCGGTCGCTGCGCGTGCACGCCTCGCTCATCGAGAGCCGCGACTGGGGCCTCGCCCATCTCGACGAGCTGGCCGCGCAGGCGCACCGCGCGACGGGCATCGCGCACTCCGCGTGCGTCGAGTACTTCGCCGGCCTCGACTATGGGCTGTCGTATCCGCACCTCGCCGGGCTGACGGAGTTCTTCCGTCGCCTCGTGCTCGCCGGCCGCGTGCCCGACGGCCGCCTCGCGTTCCTGCCGGCCGCCTGACCGCGCCCTCTCCGCCGCCTCCCATGCGCGACCTCCTCGACCTCTATGCCAACGCGCCGCTCCTCGAGCTGGGCGCGACCGCCGACGCGATCCGCGAGGCGAAGCACCCGCACGGGGTCGTGACGTACATCGTCGACCGCAACATCAACTACACGAACGTCTGCGTCGCCGACTGCGGCTTCTGCGCGTTCGCGCGGCGGCCCAAGCACGGCGAGGGCTACACGCTCTCGTACGAGCAGATCGGCCAGAAGATCGACGAGACGAAGGCGCTGGGCGGGGTGCAGATCCTCATCCAGGGCGGACACAACCCGTACATCCCGTTCGAGTGGTACCTCGAGCTGCTGCGCTACATCAAGCGGCACCATCCGATCCACATCCACGGCTTCAGCCCCAGCGAGGTCGACTTCTTCGCGACGCGCTTCCGACTCGACGCGCGTGACGTCGTGCGCGAGCTGAAGGCGGCGGGCCTCGACTCCATTCCGGGCGGCGGCGGCGAGATCCTCGTGCAGCGCGTGCGCGACTACGCGGCGCCCAAGAAGGCCGGCGCCGACCGCTGGCTCGAGATCATGGAGATCGCGCACGAGGAGGGGATGAAGACCTCGGTGACGATGATGTACGGCCTCGGGGAGACGCTGGCCGAGCGGCTGGAGCACCTGCAGCGCGTGCGCGACCTGCAGGCGCGCACCGGCGGCTTCACGGCGTTCATCACCTGGCCGCTGCAGCCCGAGAACACGCCCGAGTTCTCGCACATGCAGAAGACGGACGCCACGGAGTACCTGCGCACGGTCGCCATCTCGCGCATCGCGCTCGACAACGTGCCCAACCTGCAGGCGAGCTGGGTGACGATGGGCATGAAGGTGGGCCAGATGGCGCTGCGCTTCGGCTGCAACGACTTCGGCTCGCTCATGATCGAGGAGAACGTCGTCTCGGCCGCCAACACGACGCATCGCACGACCATCGACGAGATGGAGCGCCTGATCCGCGACGCCGGCTTCACGGCCGCGCGCCGCACGCAGTCGTACCAGATCATCCTGCCGGACGGCGCGCCCGACGGCGCGATGGCCGCCGCGTGACCACTGGCGAGACGCGCGTCGGCATCGGCTACGACTCGCACCGCTTCGGCGCCGACGGCCATCCGCTCGTGATCGCCGGCGTGCGTATGCCGGGTGACGCACGCGTCGTGGCGCACTCCGACGGCGACGTCGCCGCGCACGCGGTCACCGACGCGGTCCTCGGCGCCGCTGGGCTGGGAGACATCGGCGAGCTCTTTCCCAACACGGCCGCCGAGAACGCGGGCCGCGACTCGATGGAGATGCTGCGCCTCGCGGTCGATCGGCTGCGTGCGGGCGGCTGGCGGGTGGCGAACGTCGACGTCGCGGTCGTGGCCGAGCGGCACAAGGTCGGGCCGCACCGCCCGGCGATGCGCGCGCGCCTGGCGGAGGCGCTCGGCGTCGCGCCGGAGGCCGTGTTCGTGAAGGGGAAGACCAACGAGGGCCTCGGCTGGATCGGCGCCGGCGAGGGGCTGGCCGCCCACGCCGTGGCCTCGCTCGTGCGAGTCGGCGCGCCCACCGACTGAGCGCGCGGCGCCCGCGCGCCGCACACGCCCCTCCCGCCGTGCTCGAGCGACTCCTCGACTGGTTCGCGCAGCTGCCGCCGCTGGCGCTGTACGCCGCCCTCGCCGTCACCGCCGCGGCCGAGAACGTCTTCCCGCCGCTGCCGGCCGACACCGTCGTCGCCTTCGGCAGCTTCATCGCGGCGCGCGGCCAGGCGAGCGCGATCGGCTCGTTCGTCGCCACGCTCACCGGCAACCTCGCGGGCGCGATGTTCATGTACTGGGTCGGCGCGCGCTACGGCGCGGAGCGCGTGCTGAAGCGCCTCGGCGGCGGCGAGAAGGGCTCGCAGAAGCTCGAGGCGCTGTACGGGAAGTACGGCGTGTGGGCGCTGGTCGTGAGCCGCTTCCTGCCCGGTGTGCGCGCGCTCGTGCCGCCGTTCGCGGGCGCGCTGCGGCTCGGCGCCGCGAAGGCCGCCGTCGCGATGGGGGTCGCGTCGGCCGTCTGGTACGGCGCCATCACCTACTTCGCGTTCACCGCCGGCGCCAACTTCGAGGCGCTGCAGGCGAAGGTCGCGCAGGGGCAGAAGTGGCTCGGCATCGGCGCGGTCGTGATCGTGGCAGCGGCGCTCGCGGTGTGGTGGCTGCGCCGCCGGCGCGCCACGGCGTGAGCGCGTGAGCACCGCGCGCGATGCCGCCGGCGCGTTCGCCGTCCCCGACGAGGTGGCGCGTGCGTTCCGGCTGGAGCAGTTCCACGACTTCCTCGCGCTGGAGCGCGGCGCCGCCGACACCACGCAGGAGGCCTACGCGCGCGACGTCGCGCGCTTCGCCGCCTTCGCCCGCACGGCCGGCGTGGCTACGCCCGGCGACGCCACGCCGCGCGCGCTGCGCGAGTTCGTCTTCCACCTGAAGGACCTCGGCCTCTCGCCCGCGTCCATCCGGCGCACCGTCAGCGCCGTGCGCACGTACTACCGGTTCCTCCTGACCGAGGGCTACGTGCAGCGCGATCCCAGCGAGCGGCTCGAGACGCCGAAGCGCTGGCGCACGCTGCCCGAGGTGCTGACGGTCGCCGAGGTGGAGCGGCTCCTGGCCGCGCCGTCGTTGGACGACACGCTCGTCTTCCGCGACCGCGCGATGCTGGAGCTGGCGTACGGCGCGGGCCTGCGCGTCTCCGAGTGGATCGGGCTGCGCGTGCAGGACGTCCTGTTCGAGGACCAGCTGCTGCGCGTCTTCGGGAAGGGGAGCAAGGAGCGGCTGGTCCCCATCGGCCGCTCGGCCATCGGCGCGGCCGCGGTCTACCTGCGCGAGCTGCGTCCCACGCTCGAGAAGGGGAAGGGCAAGGGCGTCCTCTTCCTGAACGCGCGCGGCGAGCCGCTGTCGCGCATGGGCGCGTGGACGATCCTGCGGAAGCACGTCGAGCGCGCGGGCATCGCGAAGGCCGTCTCGCCGCACACGCTGCGGCACTCGTTCGCGACACACCTGCTGGAGGGAGGCGCGGACCTGCGCGCCGTCCAGGAGATGCTCGGCCACGCCGACATCGCGACGACGCAGATCTACACGCACGTCGACCGGGAGTACCTGCGCAGCGTGCATCGGCAGTATCATCCCCGGTCATGATCCTCGTCATCGACAACTACGACTCCTTCACCTACAACCTGGTCCAGTATCTCGGGGACCTGGGGGTGGAGCCCGTCGTCCGCCGCAACGACGCGATCGGCGTCGAGGAGATCGGCGCGCTGCGGCCGCGCGCCATCGTGCTGTCGCCGGGGCCGTGCACCCCGTCCGAGGCGGGGATCACGGTGCCCGTCGTGCGGCGGTGGGGCGGGGAGATCCCGATCCTCGGCGTCTGCCTCGGCCACCAGGCCATCGGCGAGGCGTACGGGGGGCGGGTGGTGCGCGCGCGGCGTGTCATGCACGGGAAGACGTCGACCATCCGCCACGGCGGCACGGAGCTCTTCGAGGGGCTGCCCGACCCGCTGCCGGTCATGCGCTATCACTCGCTGGTCGTCGAATCGGAGTCGCTGCCGGAGTCGCTGGAGGTCGTCGCGCGGGCCGAGGACGACCCGACCGAGATCCACGCCCTCCGCCACCGGACCCATCCGGTATGGGGCGTGCAATTCCATCCCGAGTCGATCCTGACCACCGGCGGGCGCGAGCTGCTCGCCAACTTCCTCCGACTCGCCCCCTAAACTCCGGTGCCCCTGCGCGACACGGTGGGACGTGGTGCCACGGTCGCGCTCCTCGGCGCCGCGCTCTGCGCGCCGGGCCGGCTCCGCGCCCAGGAGCGACCGGCCCCGCCGCCGGTTCCGGACCGCCCGCTCGCGCCGGGTGAGCCGGGGCTGCCACAGCTCCCTGCGGACAGCCTCGGCGCGCGGGAGCTCCAGGCTGCCGAAGCCAGCCCGCGACGGGCCCTCGTTCGCGACCTCGGGCCGGGTCTCGCGGGGCGGACCCTGCGTGCGACGCTCACGCAGCCGCACCTCCTCGTCGTCGCGCCGGACTCCGGGCTGGTTCTCGGACGGGACCTCCGCGTCGACCGGACGCTGGTGATCGTGGGCCCGGCACGGCTCGCCGCCACGGTCCGTGGCGATGTCGTGGTGCTCGGCGACCTGTATCTGCGGCCCGGCGCCCTCGTGGAGGGCCGCGCGGTCGCGATCGGAGGTCGCGTGATGCCCTCGGCGCTCGCCACGGTGCGCGGCGGGATCACCGCGTACCCATCGCTCGGCTTCGTCGCCACCGGCGGACCCGGGGACACGCTCGCCCTGGCCGTGCGCGCGCTCGACCGCAGCGATGCCCCGGCCATCTCGCTGCCCGGCGTCGCCGGCCTCCGCATCCCCGGCTACGACCGCATCGACGGCGCAGTGCTCACCTTCGGACCGGAGATCCGCCTCGACACGGGTCGCGTGCGCGTCGAGCCGACCGTCACCTACCGCTCGCACCTCGGCGTGGTCGATCCCGGCCTGCTCGCGACGGCGGAGCTCTCGCGGCGCACGTCGCTCGAGCTGCGGGCGGCCCGCGGCACGTACACGAACGATGCGTGGATCCGCGGCGACATCATCAACTCGGCGCTCACGCTCGGCGTCGGCGCGGACGTCCGGAACTACTACCGCGCGGATCGCGGCGAGCTGACGGCGTCGCGCCGCTACGAGACCACGCGCCACGTCGTGGAGCCCTTCGTCGGCGTGCTCGCGGAGCGTGCCTGGTCCGCCCCGCGCGACTCCGGCGCGGCGAGCGTCCCGTTCAGTATCGTCAACCGCGACGACCCCGAAGGGATCCGCCGGCCGAATCCCGGCGTCAGCGGCGGCCGCGTCGCCTCCGTGCTCGCCGGCGCGCGCTGGCGCGCCGAGGCCGACCAGGCGCGCACCGACGTGACGCTGCGCGTGGAGCAGGGCGTGTCCGTCGCGCGCGGGTCGCCGTTCACGCAGGCGACCGTCGACGCCGATGTCTCGCTGCCAGGCTTCCGCGACCACACCATCGCGCTCTTCGGGCACGCGGTGGGATCGCTCGGGCCGGACGTTCCCTCGCAGCGCTATGCGTACCTCGGCGGCGGCGGCACCATCCCGTCGCTGCGGCTGCTGGAGCAGGGCGGATCGCAGCTGGCGTGGCTGGAGAGCCGCTACACCGTTCCCGTGCACGGCATCCGCGTGCCGCTCGTGGGCACGCCGACCGTGATGCTCCGCCACATCGTCGGGGGCGCGGGCGTCGATCGGCTCCCGGCGCTCACGCAGAACCTCGGCATCCGCGTGACGGTCGCGCTCATCCGCCTGGACTACACCTTCGACCCGAGCGGGCGCGGTCGCAACGACTTCTCGGTCGGCGTCGGCCTGCGCTGACCGATCGCTCAGGCCGAGTCGCGGCGCGGCAGCGCGTCCGGCTCGTCCGGGTCCGGGATGCCGTCCGCGACGTCCTCGATGTCGTGCGGGCCGCGCAGGTGCGCCACGTCCGCGGCGCGCGGGAACAGGAGCGACGCGACGATCGATCCGCCCAGCAGCGCCGCGATGACGCCGAGGGAGACGCCGATCGGGATCGGGAAGACCGACGACATCAGCATCTTCAGGCCGACGAACGCCAGGACGGCCGCGAGCCCGAAGCGCAGGAAGTGGAACTTCTCGATCACGCCGGCCAGCAGGAAGAACAGCGAGCGCAGGCCCAGGATCGCGAAGACGTTCGACGTGTAGACGAGGAACGGGTCGCGCGTGACGCCGAAGATCGCGGGGATCGAATCGACCGCGAACACCAGGTCCGTCGTCTCGACGAGCACCAGCACGACGAACAGCGGCGTCGCGATCCAGCGCAGCGCGCCCTCCGCGCCGCCGACGCGCTCCTGCACGAAGAAGTGCTGGCCGCGGTAGCCCTTCGTCACCGGCGTGACGCGCCGCACCAGGCGCAGCACGGGGTTGTGCTCGGGATCGATCTCCTGCTCGCCCTGCACGGCCATCTTGACGCCCGTGTAGACGAGGAAGGCTCCGAAGACGTAGATGATCCAGTGGAAGCGGTCGATCAGCACCGCGCCCGCGCCGATCATCGCGCCGCGCATCACGAGCGCGCCGATGATGCCCCAGAACAGCACGCGGTGGCGTAGCTCGTCGGGGACGCGGAAGTACGTGAAGATCAGGATGAAGACGAAGAGGTTGTCGACCGACAGCGCCTCCTCGACCAGGTAGCCGGCCGCGAACTCGAGCGCCGCCTGGCGTCCCATCGTCATCGCGATGCCGACGCAGAAGATCGCGGCCAGCGACACCCAGACGGCGGTCCAGATGCCCGCCTCCTTGGCGGTGACGGCGTGCGCCTTCCGGTGGAACACGCCCAGGTCGAGCGCCAGCACCCCGAGCACGAACAGGGTAAACGCCGCCCACAGCCACCACGGTTGCGTCATCTCAATCCTCGAAGCTCGGTCCGCGCGAGCGCGCGGACACCGCGGCCGCGTTTGCGTTCGGCCGCGCGAGCGGATAGGTTAAATGGCGTGAATTTTGCGTCCGCGCCCGCCCGCTCGCGATGCGCCTGCTCGCCGTGATCCCCGCGCGGCTCGGCGCCACGCGCCTGCCGCGCAAGCCGCTGCGCCTCCTTGGCGGCCAACCGCTCGTCGTCCGCGTCTGGGAGCGCATCACCGCGCTCGACGTGGCCGAACGCTGCGTGGTCGCGACCGACGATGAGCAGGTGGCCGCCGTCGTGCGCGCGGCCGGTGGTGAGGCCGTCCTCACCCGCAGCGACCACCCCTCCGGCACCGACCGCGTCGCCGAGGTGGCGATGCGCGACGAGTTCGTCGGTTACGACGCGGTGGTAAATATCCAGGGCGACGAGCCCTTCGCCAGTGCAGGAGTCGTGCACGCGGCCTCGTCCCTCGTGACGCAGCAGGGCTTCGCGCTCGGCACCGTCGCCTGCCCGGCGCCGGCCGACGTCCTCGTGCGGCCCGACGTCGTGAAGGTGGTCGCCACGGACGCGGGGCGCGCGTTGTACTTTTCGCGCGCGCCGCTGCCCTTCCTCCGCGAGCCGGACGACGCGGCGGATCGGGCTCGGCGCGATGCGCTGGTGCGTCGGCACGTCGGCATCTACGCCTACACGCGCGACGCGCTCGCGCGCTGGGTCGCGCTGCCGCCGCATCCGCTGGAGCAGATCGAGCGGCTCGAGCAGCTGCGCCCCCTCGCCGACGGCATGGCGATGGGCGTGGCCGTCGTCCACGAGGCACCACCACCCGGCATCGACACCGAGGACGACCTCGTCGAAGCCAACGCGCGCTGGCCCGAGTGGGCGGCGGGCGTCGGTGGCGGTTCGACGCCGTCCTCTTCGCATTCGCACACGCCCGCTTCCGAGGCGCGCTCCGGCGCGCCGCTGACCCTGCCCGCATGACCGCCGCTCCTTCCGCCTCCGCTGCTCCACCGGCCGCGCCCCCGAAGTTCATCTTCGTCACGGGCGGCGTCGTCTCCTCGCTCGGCAAGGGCATCGCGGCGGCCTCGCTCGGCCGGCTCCTCGTCGAGCGCGGGCTGAGCGTGACGATGATGAAGTTCGACCCGTATCTGAACGTCGATCCCGGTACCATGTCGCCGTTCCAGCACGGCGAGGTGTTCGTGACCGACGACGGCGCCGAGACCGACCTCGATCTCGGGCACTACGAGCGCTTCGTCGATCGCTCGCTGTCGCAGGCGAACAACGTCACGACGGGCCGGATCTACCTGAACGTCATCAGCAAGGAGCGCCGCGGCGAGTATCTGGGCTCCACGGTGCAGGTGATCCCGCACATCACCGACGAGATCAAGGGGGCGATGAAGCGCATCGCGCCCGGCAACGACGTCGTGATCGTGGAGATCGGCGGCACGGTCGGCGACATCGAGTCGCTGCCGTTCCTCGAGGCCATTCGCCAGTTCCGCCACGAGGTGGGCAAGGCGAACGCGATGTTCGTGCACCTCACCCTCGTCCCGTGGATCGCGGCCGCCGGCGAGGTGAAGACGAAGCCGACGCAGCACTCGGTGCGCGAGCTGATGGAGATCGGCATCCAGCCCGACTTCCTGATCTGCCGCGCCGAGCGTCCGCTCTCGGACGACGTGAAGCGCAAGATCGCGCTGTTCTGCAACGTCGAGTTCGGGAGCGTCATCGAGAGCGTCGACGTGCCGTCGATCTACGAGATCCCGCTCTCGTTCCACGAGCAGGGCTTCGACACGCGCGTCGTGCAGCGCCTCGGCCTCCAGACGCCCGAGCCCGACCTCTCGACCTGGCAGGAGCTCGTGCGCCGCGTCGTGAAGCCGCGCGCGCGCGTGCGCATCGCGGTCGTCGGCAAGTACACCGACTACGTGGACAGCTACAAGAGCGTGCAGGAGGCGCTCATCCACGGCGGCATCGGGCAGGACGTCGGCGTCGACATCAGCTGGATCAGCAGCGACCGCTTCACGGACGGCGAGCGCGCGCGCGAGCTGCTCGCCGGCTTCGACGGCCTGCTCGTCCCGGGTGGCTTCGGCGTGCGCGGCGTCGAGGGCATGGTCGAGGCGATCCGCGCGGCGCGCGAGACGAAGCTGCCGTACTTCGGCATCTGCCTCGGCATGCAGACGGCGATCATCGAGTTCGCGCGCAACGTCGCGGGCCTCGACGACTCGCACTCCAGCGAGTTCGCGCCCGAGTGCGCGCACCCGGTCATCTCGCTCATGGAGTCGCAGCAGCACGTGACGGACATGGGCGGCACGATGCGCCTCGGCTCCTATCCCTGCCGCCTCACGCCGGACACGCACGCGCGCGAGGCGTACGGCAAGGACGAGGTGAGCGAGCGGCACCGCCATCGCTACGAGGTGTCCAACCGCTACCGCGACCTCCTGCAGCGTCACGGCCTGCGCCTGAGCGGGCTGTCGCCCGACGGCTCGCTGGTCGAGATCGTGGAGCTCGCGGATCACCCGTGGTTCCTCGGCTGCCAGTTCCACCCCGAGCTCAAGTCGCGTCCGACGCGGCCGCACCCGCTCTTCGCGGGCTTCGTGGGCGCGGCCGCGCGACATGCGGGAGCGCGAGACGGCGCGTCCAACGGCACGGGCGCGGCCCACACGTCGGCGCTGGAGCCGGCGACGGCCGACCGCTCCAACTGAGGCGCGAGCGATGAGCGTCTCCGTCCCCTCGACTGCCCGCACGCGCCGGCCGGACGCGCCGGTGTTTCCGCGCGGCGCGCTCTTCCTCATCGCCGGCCCGTGCCAGCTCGAGGACGACGCGCTGAACCTGCGCGTCGCGGAGCACCTCGCGCGCCTGGCCGAGCGCGTGCCGGGCGGCATCGTCTTCAAGGCGAGCTTCGACAAGGCCAACCGCTCGAACCCCGGCGCCATGCGCGGGCCCGGCATGGAGCAGGGCCTCGAGGCGCTGGCGCGCGTGAAGGAGGCGACCGGCCTGCCGATCCTCACGGACGTGCACCTGCCCGAGCAGTGCGCGCCCGTCGCCGAGGTGGTCGACGTGCTGCAGATCCCGGCCTTCCTCTGCCGGCAGACGGACCTCCTCGAGGCCGCCGGTGCGACGGGTCGGCCGGTGAACGTGAAGAAGGGCCAGTGGATGCACCCGGAGGGGATGCGCGGCGCCGTGCAGAAGGTCCGCCGCGCGAGCCGCGGCCACGAGCGGCTCTCGCTGCCGTCGGGCGACGCGGTCGCCGTGACGGAGCGCGGGACCTTCTTCGGCTACGGCGATCTCGTCGTCGACATGCGCGGCTTCACGCGACTGCGCGAGGCATGCGACGCGCCGGTGATCTTCGACGCGACGCACTCGGTGCAGCAGCCCGGACGGGGCGAGGCGGGCGCGAGCGGCGGCCTGCGCGAGTTCATCCCCACGCTCGCGGCGGCGGCGGTCGCGGCGGGCGCGGACGGTCTGTTCATGGAGACGCACCCGGATCCCGATCATGCGCCCAGCGACGGCCCGAACATGATCCCGCTCGACCAGCTCGACGCGCTGGTCGCGCGCATGGTGCGGCTGTGGGAGGCCGCGCGCGCATGAGCGCCACGATCTCGGCGTCCGCCGGACGCACGCACGATGCGGCGCCCACGCTCGATGCCGCGCGCGCCATGCGCGTGAAGTGGGTCGGGCTCGACGTCGACGGTGTGCTCACCGACGGCGGCATCTATCTGGGCGACGTCGCGGGCGAGCGCATGGAGTTCAAGCGCTACGACATCCAGGACGGCCTCGGCATCCTCATGATGCGGATGGCGGGCATCAAGGTCGCCATCGTCACGGGCCGCGTGTCGGACAGCGTGCGGCTGCGCGCCGCGGAGCTGAGCGTCGACGATCTCGTGCAGGATCCGAAGGCGCGCAAGCTGCCCGCGCTGAAGCGCATCGCCGGCGAGCGCGGCATCGGCCTCGACGAGATGGCCTTCCTCGGCGACGATCTGCCCGACGTCGGCGTGCTGCGCGAGGTCGGGCTGCCGGTCGCCGTCGGCAACGCGACGGAGGACGCGCGGCGCGCCGCGAGCCACGGCATCCGCCTGTCGCGTCGCGGCGGTCACGGAGCGGTGCGCGAGTTCGCCGAGGTGCTGCTGCGCGCCCGCGGCCAGTGGGAGGAGGTCACCGAGCGCTACGTCGCGGTCTGCTCGGCCGACGTGGAGCCCGCGGTGGGGCTGCCGTGAGCGATGCCCTGGCGCTCGACGAGCGCGCCGTGGCGCACGCGCCGGCGATCGAGTCCGCCGAGGACGTGGTCGCGCGTGGCCGCCGTGTGATCCGGCTCGAGACCGAGGCGCTCGCCGAGGTGGAGCGCCGTCTCGACGGCGCGTTCGCGCGCGCCGTCGAGTTGATCCGCTCGTCGCCCGGGCGCGTGATCGTGGCCGGCGTCGGCAAGTCGGGGCTGATCGGCCGCAAGATCGCCGCGACGCTCACGTCGACTGGCACTCCCGCGACCTTCCTGCATCCGGTCGAGAGCGTGCACGGCGACCTCGGGATCGTCGGCCCGTCCGACGTCGCGATCCTCCTCTCCAAGAGCGGCGAGACGGCGGAGCTGCTGCCGCTGCTGGAGCAGCTGGAGCGCTTCGGCGTCCGGATCATCGCCATCACGGGCAACCTGCAGTCGTCGCTCGCTCGCAACGCGGACGTCGCGCTCGACGCATGGGTGCGCGAGGAGGCCTGCCCGCACGACCTGGCGCCCACCACCAGCACGACGACGGCGCTCGCGCTCGGCGATGCGCTGGCCGTGACGCTCCTCGAGGTGAAGGGCTTCCAGCGCGAGGACTTCGCGCGGCTGCACCCCGGCGGTGCGCTCGGGCGCCGGCTGCTCACGCGTGTGGCGGACGTGATGCTCACGAGCGACCTGCCAGTGCTCGCGCCCGACGAGACGATGCGCCGCGCGGTGGTCGCGCTGGCGGAGCGGCGCGGGATCGCGATCATCGTCGAGGAGGGCAGGGTGGTCGGCGTCTTCACCGCCGGCGACCTCACCCGCCTGATGGAGCGCGAGGAGGACTTCTTCGCGATCCCGGTCCGCGACGTCATGGTGCGCTCCCCCAAGACGGCCCGCCCCGAGGAACTCGGCAGCGCCGTGGTGTACCGCATGGAGCGCCACGGGATCATGGCCATGCCCGTCGTCGACGAGGCGCACACCCTCGTGGGCGTGGTGCACCTTCACGACCTGATGCGCGCGGGCGCCGCTTGAGCGGCGCGCGCGCGTTCCGGCTTTACGGATCACCGATCATGCCCCACCGTCCGTCGCGCTTCGTCGGCGTCGCCATCTTCGCGACCGCGCTCGCCGCGGCCTGCCAGGACACGAAGCCGCCGACGCTGCCCGCGCGAAGCGCCATCCCCGACTCGGCGGACCAGGTCATGTTCGGGCTCCGGCACTTCGTCTGGAGCGGCGGCCTGCGGCGCGCGCAGCTCGTGTCCGACACCGCGTTCTTCTACGACCAGATGAACCGGATCGAGCTGCGCAACGTGCGGACGATCTTCTACACGGTGAACGGCGACTCGAACGGCGTCATGACCGCGCAGCGCGGCAGCTTCGACGTCCGCAACCAGCGCCTCGAGGGGCGCGGCGACGTGAAGATCAGCACCGTCGACGGCCGGCGGCTGTCCTCGCCGCAGCTCGTGTACGAGCGGCTGTCGAACCAGGTCACCAGCGACACCAGCTTCACGTTCACCGACGGCAAGAAGACGATGTCGGGCATCGGTCTGCGGACCGATCCGCAGCTGCGGAACCTGCAGGTGCTGCGCGGCGCCAGCGGCAGCGCGCCGGTGGGCACGCCGCCCGCGCGCGCCGGGCGGGCCGGGCGGTCGCGCTGATGCCGCGCCCCGCCGCCCGTGCGTGGGCGCTCGGCGCGCTCGCGCTGCTGACCGCAGTCGCCGGCGCCTGCTCCCGGCTCCCGGGCCGTCGCGGCGGCACGCCCGCGCCCCGTGACACGGCGCCCGTCGCCGTCGACACGACGCGCCGCGACACGACGCCCGCCGCGGCCGTACGCGACTCGGCGGCCCGCGCGGACTCGATCCGGCGCGCCGACAGTGTCCGCACCGACAGCGCCCGCGCGGACAGCATCGCGGGGCGGCCGCGCCGCACGTCGGTCGATCCGTCGTCGCGCTGCGGCGAGGTGACGTTCAACGAGCCGCAGGTCTATCCGACGTCGCGGCTCCAGCGCCTCAGCGACGGCCAGGGGAAGTACATCACCTTCTTCGGCGGCGGCGTGTTCGCGCGCTGCGTGGCGGTCGGCAGCACGCTGCGCGCCGACAGCGCCGAGTCGTACGAGAGCCTCGGGCAGATCATCCTGGTCGGGAACGTCGTCTACGACGAGCCGCGCCGCGCGCGACTTACCTCGATGCGCCTCACGTACTACACGAACGAGGAGCGCCTCATGGCGGAGGGCAGCGTCGTCATGACGATGCCGAGCGGCACGACGATGATGGGGCCGAGCGTCGAGTACCTCCGCGCGGTCACGCGCGTACGGCCCGCGTCGCGGCTCACCGCCATCGGCCGGCCGACGCTGCAGGTCGTCGGCGGCGCCGCGCGCGGCACCGCGGCGGCGCGTGCTCCCGACACGTCCGTCACGACGATCGTGGCGAACACGATCGTCAACGAGGCCGACAGCGTCGTCTACGCGAGCGGCCAGGTGCAGATCGAGCGCACGGACGTGCTCTCCAACTCCGACTCCGCAACGTTCGATCAGGGGACCGACGTCGCGCGCCTGCTGCGCCGCGCGACGATCCGTGGGACGCGCGACCGGCCGTTCACGCTCTCCGGCGCGCGCATCGACCTGTACGCGCGCGAGCGGCAGCTGACCCGCGTCGTCTCGCGCGACTCCGCGCGCATCGTCAGCGAGGACATCAACCTTCGCTCCGACACCGTCGATCTGCGGCTGACGGAGGGACGGTTGGAGCGGGCGTTCGCGTGGGGTCCGTCGCGTGCGATCGCGACGTCGCCCGACCGCGACGTGACCGCGGACTCCATCGCGGCCGTGCTGCCGGGGCAGCGCGTGCGCGAGCTGTGGGCGGTGCGCCGCGCCGTGGCGAGCTCGATCCCCGATACCGCGAAGCTGGTCTCGAAGGAGCGCGACCTGCTGCGCGGCGACACGATCCACGCGCAGTTCGACACGCTCGCCGCCAAGCGCGACACGACCAAGACGCCGCCGGTGCGCCGCATCCGCGCCGCGGGCCACGCGAGCTCGCTGTACCAGGTCGCGTCGAGCAAGGGACGGACGGCGCCGCCCGCGATCAACTACGTGCGCGGTCGGACGATCACCGTCGACTTCGACAGTGGGCAGGTCGAGACGGTCACCGTGACCGACTCCGCCGCCGGCGCGTACCTCGAGCCCGTGGACAGCACGCGCGACTCGACGCGCGTGGATTCGATCGCCGTGCCGACGGTCGTGCCCGCCCGGCCGGGCGCTCCGCTCCCCGGGCGCCCGGCGCCGGGCAATCCGGCGCCGGGCAGCCCTGCGACGCCGACGCCGGCGGCGCCCACCCGTCCGGCCGGCACGCCGCCGCCCGCGGCCGCGCCGTTCCGCCACGAACCGCTGGAGCCCTCTCTTGACCGCCGCTGACTCGTCGTCGACGCCCCGGCCGGACATGCACTCCCTTCCGCCCGCCGTGCACACCGCGGTCGAGCAGGTGAGCGACGACCGCTCCACGGCGTTCGCCGTGCACGCCGCGCTCGCCGCCGCGGACGAGCACGGCGAGGCGCCCCTGGACGATCTCGCCCTCCGCTACCGCGATGACTACCTCGCGGCCCTCCGGCACGACGGCGCGACCGAGGCCGAGCGCGAGGCGGGGCGCCTGAGCCTGGACGAGGTGCGGCAGCACCTGATCGCCTCTGTCCTTCCGCGGCTGGCGGGGCACGGGATCCTGTCGCTGGTCCCGGCCGACGCCCCGCCGACGCACGTGCGGCTCGCCCCCGAGTTCTGGGCGCAGGCGGCACCGATCCGCGAGCACGCCGCGGCGCACTTCCGCCAGACCGGCGAGCACCACGTGGTCCGGGCGCCGGCGGCCTCCGCGACTCGCGTCGGCCCGCACGGCAGCAAGCTGTCGGCGGACGGCCTGGTGAAGATCTATCGCAGCCGCCGGGTCGTGAACGACGTGGCCCTGCACTTGCAACAGGGGGAGATCGTCGGACTGCTGGGCCCGAATGGCGCGGGGAAGACGACGACGTTCTACATGATCGTCGGCCTCATCGCGCCCAACGCCGGCCGCATCCGGCTCGACGGCGCCGACATCACCGACATGCCCATGTACCGCCGCGCGCGACTGGGCATCGGTTACCTCTCGCAGGAACCGTCGATCTTCCGCAAGCTCTCCGTCGAGGACAACATCCTGGCCATCCTCGAGACGCTGGACCTCGGCAAGCAGGAGCGCGCGGAACGGCTGGAGGCGCTGCTCGACGAGCTCAAGATCCGGCATCTGCGGAAGAGCAAGGCGTACCAGTTGTCCGGCGGCGAGCGCCGGCGCCTCGAGATCACCCGGGCGCTCGTGACCCGTCCGAAGTTCATGATGCTCGACGAGCCGTTCGCCGGGGTCGATCCGATCGCGGTGCACGACATCCAGAGCATCGTCGCCGACCTGCGGAACCGCGACATCGGAGTCCTCATCAGCGACCACAACGTCGAGCAGACGCTCGACATCGTGGACCGCGCGTACATCATGTTCGACGGCCAGGTGAAGGTCAGCGGCACCGTGCGCGAGCTCGTCTTCGACGACGAGGTCGCCCGGATCTACCTCGGCCCCACACTCACTGCGCGACTTCGCGCGCGCTTCGCCGACCGCGGTGACGACGGGCCGGCCGGCCCGTCTCCCGCGCCCTCGCAGCCATCGCCGCCGCCCTCGGGCGCGGCCGACGCTGCCTGAGCGCCGCGCCATCCGCCCGACGACCGAAGGACTGGTGCCATGAAAGCTGGCCTGAACCAGAGCACCCAGCTCAAGCAGGAGCTCAAGATCAATCCACGCCTCTATCAGGCGATGGATCTGCTCTACATGCCCCTGCTCGACCTCCAGCAGCACCTCAAGCAGGAGCTCCTCAACAACCCGTTCCTCGACATGGTCGAGCCGGACGACGAGGACGAGGAGGAGGGCACCGAGGAGCCTGCGGCCGAGCAGGAGCAGCAGGAGGAGCAGAAGGAGAAGGACGACGAGATCGACTGGGAGGAGATCCTGCTCGACGGGTTCGACACCGGCGGGCGGCGCGAGGAGCACGAGGAGAAGGAGTACTACGAGCCGGTCACCGTCGACACGCGCGACCTCGGCGACCACCTCCGCGACCAGATCACGCTCCTCGATCTCAACCCGCGGCAGCTGATGCTCGCCGACGAGTTCCTCGGCAACATCAACGAGGACGGCTACCTCGACTGCCCGGTCGAGGAGATCGTCGCCAGCATCAACGACGTCGTGCGCGCGTCCGCCGAGGAGCGCGACCTCGATCCCGACGAGGCGCCGGTGTTCACCGAGGCGGAGGCGAACGAGATGCTCCGCATCGTGCAGAGCCTCGATCCGCCGGGCGTCGGCGCGCGCAACCTGCGCGAGTGCCTGATGCTCCAGCTCCGCGACGCGGGGCTGGAGCACTCGGTGCCGTACCGTCTCGTGCGCGACTGCTTCGACGAGCTGATCGCGCACCGCTGGAGCGAGATCTCGAAGCGCTTCGGCATCGCGCCGAGCGACGTGCAGCGCGCCGCCGACGAGATCGCGAAGCTCGATCCGAAGCCCGGTCTGCTCTATTCGGCGGGCACGGACAACTACATCATCCCGGACCTGATCGTCGACAAGATCGATCAGCGGTACCACGTCTTCCTGAACGACGCGAACCTCCCGCGCCTCAAGCTGTCCAAGGCGTACCAGGAGATCGCGCGCGACAAGAAGAAGTTCGACGGCGAGAGCAAGGAGTTCATCTCCTCGAAGCTCAACTCGGCGAACTGGATGATCCAGGCGATCGAGCAGCGCCGCCAGACGATGCTGAAGGTCATGAACTACATCGTCGACCGGCAGCGCGACTTCTTCGAGAAGGGCGTGCAGTTCCTGAAGCCCCTCACGCTCCGCGAGGTGGCCGAGGTGATCAACATGCACGAGAGCACGGTCAGTCGCGTGACGAACGAGAAGTTCGTGCAGACGCCGCGTGGCGTGCTCCCGCTCAAGTTCTTCTTCTCGTCCGGCCTCTCGACCACGGACGGCGAGGACGTCTCGGCCCGCGGCATCAAGGACCAGATCCAGAAGCTCGTCCAGGGCGAGGACTCCAAGAACCCGCTGACCGACCAGGCGATCGTCAACATCCTCAAGAAGGGCGGGGTCAACATCGCCCGCCGCACGGTCGCCAAGTACCGCGACCAGCTCGGCGTCCTCTCCGCCCGGATGCGAAAGCGAGTATGATTCGGCGTCCATGACGCCGACCCCGACTCTCGCCGCCCCCGTGCACGACCCGTCCGCCCCGACCGCGCCCGGCTCCTCCGTCCAGGAGGGCCGGGCCGTCGACGTATCGGTGCTCGTCCCCGCCAAGGACGAGGCGGAGAACCTCCCCCTGTTCATGGAGCAGGCGGCCGCCGCCTTCGCCGCCGACCCGGGCGTCCGCTACGAGGTCGTCGTCGTGGACGACGGGTCCGACGACGACACGTGGGCCGTTCTCCAGCAGCTCGCCACGCGCTACCCGTTCCTGCGCATGGCGCGCCACCGCGCGCGGCGCGGGATCGCGGACGGGCTGCGCACCGGGTACCTGCACGCGCGCGGCGACACGCTGGTGTTCTACCCGGCCGACCTGCAGTTCAAGCCCGAGGACATCCCGCGGCTCGTCGCCCCGATTCTCGCCGGCGAGAGCGACATGGTCACGGGCTTCAAGCAGGGGAAGTACGAGAAGGCGTTCGTCTCGCGCATCTACAACCGGCTCAGTCGCGCGCTGTTCGACGTGCGCGTGAAGGACCTGAACAACGTCAAGGCGTACCGCCGCGAGATCATGGCCGGGCTGCCGATCCGCCCGGACTGGCATCGCTACATGATCGTGATCGCCGCCGCGCAGGGGTACAGCGTCTCCGAGATCCCGGTGCCGCTGTATCCGCGCCACGCGGGCCGCTCGAAGTTCGGCATCGGACGCATCCCCGTGGGCGTGCTCGACATGCTCTCGGTCTGGTTCGAGCTCCGCTTCGGCCGCAAGCCGCTCCTCCTGTTCGGCATGGCGGGGGCCGGCCTGTTCGCGCTCGGCGTGCTGCTCGGCCTTGGCGCGCTCGCGTGGCTGGCTGCGACCGGCGTCGGGCTGCGCTGGGTGTGGACGATCGTCACGACGTGCGTGATCGTCGGCGTCGTGCTCTTCGTGGGCGGCCTGCTCGGGGAGCTGATCGCGGGCATGCGCGCGGAGCTCGCGGAGTTGCGGCGGGAGCTGGACGAGTCGCGCGCCGCGCGGACCGTCCGCCCGCCCGACGGCGCGCGCTGACCGCTCGGCGGCGACCGGCCGGCCGGTGCGCGTCCTCTTCGTGGCGCACTCGTACCCGCGGCACGCGGGTGACCTCGCGGGCTCGTTCCTGCTCCGCCTCGCCGTCGCGCTGAAGGGCGAGGGCGTCGACGTTCGCGTGCTCGCGCCGGCCGCGGCGGGGCTCGCGCTCGAGGACGTGATCGAGGGAGTCCAAGTCCGGCGCTTTCGCTACGCGCCGCGCTCGTGGGAGACGCTCGCGTACACGGGCGCGATGGCGGAGGAGGCGCGCGGCAGCGCGCGCGGACTGCTGGCGCTCGCGGGCCTCGTCGCGTCGGGCGCGCGCGCGATCCGTCGCGAGGTGCGCGAGTGGCGCCCGGACGTCGTGCACGCGCACTGGTGGTTTCCAGGCGGGTTGTCGGCGGCGCTGCCCGGCGGGCGCGGACGAACCCCGCTCGTGGTGACGATGCACGGCTCGGACGTGCGGCTGGCCGCGGGCGTCGGTCCCGCCCGGACGCTGTTCGCGCGCGTCGTCCGGCAGGCGTCGGCGGTGACCGCCGTGTCCCGCTGGCTGCGCGAGCAGGCGATCGAGATGGCCCCGGGACTCGCGTGCGACGTCGCGCCGATGCCCGTCGACGTCGCACGGTTCGCGCTCCCGGAGCCCGGCACGCCGCGCGATGGGCTGCTGTTCGTCGGCCGGTTGACGGCGCAGAAGGGTGTCGACGCACTGCTCCAGGCCCTCGCGCGGGCAGCCGGCGCGACGACGCTGACGATCGTCGGCTCCGGTCCCGAGGAGGCGGCGCTGCGCGCGTTAGCAGATCGCCTGGGTGTCGCGTCGCGCGTCCGCTGGGTGCCGAGCCAGCCGCAGGAGCGCCTTGGTGCCCTGTACGGGGCGGCACAGGCGCTCGTCATCCCGTCGCGCGAGGAGGGACTCGGCCTCGTGGCCGTCGAGGCGCAGCTGTGCGGCACGCCGGTGATCGCGTTCGCGTCCGGCGGGCTGGTCGACGTCGTCCACCACGAGCGGGACGGCCTGCTCGTTCCCGCCGGCGATGTCGACGCGCTCGCGACGGCGATCGGTGCGGTGCTCGGCGACTCGGCACTCGCGCGGCGACTGGGATCCGCGGGGCGCGATGCAGCGCTGACGTCGTTCGCGCCGTCCGCGGTGGCGGCGCGCTACCGCACGATCTACGAGCACGCTCTGGCGGCGCGATGAGCACGTCCACCGGGCCCGCCCGCGCGAGCGCGCGCCGCACGGCGATCTGGCTCGCGACGCTCGCCGTCGTCGCACTCGTGCTCTGGCGCGCTGCCGATCAGCTGAGCGGGCAGTGGGACGAGGTGCGCATGCGCGCCGGCTCGCTCCGGCCGGAGTGGCCGCTCGTGCTCGCGTCCGCCGCGCTCGTGCTGGCGACGTACGCGCTGCTCGTGCACGCGTGGCGCACGCTGGTCGCCGCCTGGGGCTCACGGCTCGCGTTCTGGCCGGCGTCGCGCATCTGGGCCGTCTCCAACCTCGGGCGCTACCTCCCGGGCAAGGTCTGGTCGATCGCCGCGATGGGGCTCCTCTCGCGGCAGGCCGGCGTCTCGGCCGGCGCCGCGTCCGGCGCTGCGGTCGCGGGGACGCTCGTCAACCTGGCGGCCGGGTTCGCGGTCATGCTGCTGGCCGGCCTGCCGGTGCTCCGCTCGGTGGCCCCCGGGGGCGCCGGCGCCGCTGTCGCGATCGCGGTCGCCGCGACCATCGGGCTCGTGCTGCTGCCCGTCGCGCTCACGCCGGCGCTCCGCCTGATGGCGCGGCTGCTCAAGCGGGAGGTCCCCGTCCGCGACGCGCCCGCGCGCGTGCTCTGGCTGGTGGTGCTGAGCAACGTCGCCGCGTGGGTCGGCTACGGCGTTGCCTTCCGCCTGCTCGCGCTCTCGCTCGCGCCCGCCTCCGCTGGTAATTGGCTGGAGTACGTCGCAGTTTTCACCGGCTCCTACCTCGCGGGCTACCTCGCGCTCGTCATCCCCGGAGGGATCGGCGTGCGAGAGGTCGCGATGGTCAGCTCGCTCACCGCCCTCGGCCTCACGACCCCGGTGGAGGCCTGGCTGCTGGCCTTCGTATCCCGTCTGTGGCTGACCGTGCTCGAGGTGGCGCCCGGGCTGCTGTTCCTCGCGCGCGACGCCTCGCTCCGCTTCCCGCCTTCCCGTACCGATGTCCCGTCCTGACCCCGCCGTGAGCGCCGACGCGACGCCGGCCGCGACGCACGGCGCCGCCGCGTCGCCGCGCACGTCCGCCGCGCGTGCCGGCCGCCGTGACGAGGTGGCCGAGCCGGTCCTCGCGACGCCCGCGCGCCCGACGCTCTGGGCGGCCGCGACGTACGCCATCGCCACGCTGCTCCTGGCCTGGCCGGCGCTGCTCGGCCAGTTCCTGGTCAACCCGCGGAGCGACCAGTACATCGCCGGCTACGCGTTCCGCGAGTTCGCCGCGTCGTTCATGCGCGAGACGGGGTCGTTCCCGCTCTGGAACCCGTACCTGTTCGGCGGGATGCCGTACGTCGCCGCGATGCACGGCGACATCTTCTATCCCACGTTCCTGCTGCGCCTCGTGCTGCCGGCCGACGCGGGCATGACGTGGGGCATGATCCTGCACGTGTTCCTCGCGGGGCTGTTCACTTTCGCGTTCCTCCGCGCGGTGGGCCTCGGCTTCTTCGGCGCGCTCGTCGGCGGCCTCGCGTACATGCTGGGCGGGAACGTCGCGGGCCTCGTCTCGCCGGGACACGACGGCAAGATCTTCATCTCGGCGCTGCTGCCCCTGGTGCTGCTGATGGTGCACCGCGGCACCCGCAACGGCCGCGCCTGGGCGTGGGGCGGGCTCGCGCTCGGCGTCATGCTCGCGGTGCTGACGCCGCACCCGCAGCTCCTGCAGTACCTGCTGCTCGTCACCGGCGCGTACGCGCTCTTCTGCGCGTTCTCGGCCGGTGGGGAAGGGGGCGCGCTGCCCCGTCCCATGGCGCTCCGTCGTTTAGGCTTCGCAGCCGTCGCGGTCGCGGTCGGGATGCTCGGCGGCGCCGTGCAGTTCTGGCCCGTCCTCGAGTACACGCCGTGGTCGCCGCGCGCGGGCGGGAAGGGGTGGGAGCACGCGATCTCCTACTCGATGCCGCCCGAGGAGCTGATCAACACGTACCTGCCGCAGTTCTCGGGGATCCTCGATCACTACACGGGTCGCAACGGCATTCACTTCCACAGCGAGTACATCGGCGCGGCGGTGCTCGTGCTCGCGGGGCTGGCGTTCGGTGTGAGCGCTGCGCGCCGGAAGTTCCTCTGGTTCTGGGTCGCCACGCTCGTGGTGGCGACGCTCTGGGCGCTCGGCGGCCACACGCCCTTCTACCACCTCGTGTACGCGCTCGTCCCGGGAACGAAGTTCTTCCGTGCGCCGAGCACGATGCTGTACGTCGTGTCGTTCAGCGTGGCGGTGCTCGCGGCCATGGGTACCGAGCGCGCGCTCGCGCTGCGCTTCCGGCCGCGTTACCTGATCGCGTGGGTCGCCGTGGCGGCGCTCGTGGCGCTGATGGCGACCGGCGGCATGCTGACCAACGTGGCCGCATCCTTCGCGAACCCGCAGCTCGCGGCGCTGGTCGACCAGAACAGCGGCGCGCTCACGGTAGGCGCGTGGCGGTCGCTGCTCGCGGTCGTCGCGGTCGCCGGTGTCCTCCTGGCGATGCGCCGCGGCACGCTCCCGGCCCGCACGGCCGCCTGGGCGCTGGCGGGCGTGATCGCCATCGACCTCTGGTCCGTGGAGCGTCTGTACTGGCGCTTCTCGCCGCCGGCCGCGCAGCTCTTCGCGAGCGACCCGACGATCGACTTCCTGAGGGCGCAGACGGATTCCGGCCGCGTGATCGCGACGCCGCTGGCGTCCGAGGGGCTGACGCCGCGCGACCCGTTCCTGACTGGCGACGCGCTGATGGTGCACCGCGTGCGCCAGGTGCTCGGCTACCACGGCAACGAGCTCGGTCGCTATCAGCAGCTCTACGGCATCGAGTCGGGCGCGCAGAACATCGCGAACCCGAACTTCTGGCGCCTCGCGAACGTGCGGTTCTTCCTCACGAACACGCCCGAGCTGCCGATCGAAGGGGCGACGCGCGTCGCGGGCCCAGCACGCAACGCGGTCGGCACGATGTCGTACGTCTTCCGTCTGCCGGGCGACAACCCGCCGGCGTGGGTCGCACCGATCGCGGTGAAGGCCCCCGACGAGAGTGTGCTCGCGACCGTGCTCGATCCGCGCTTCGACGTTCGGCGCGCCGCGCTCTTCGACACCGCCGCAGCCGTGCCGACGCAAGACGTCCCGTCGCAACTACCTGCGCCGCTCGACCTGTCGGTGCGCGTGAAGGAGCGCGCGCCGGGGCGCATCGCTCTGACGCTGGACCGTCCGGCACCGGCCGGCGCGGCGCTCGTGGTGTCGGAGAACTTCTATCCCGGCTGGACGGCGACCGCCGACGGCCGTCCCGCGCAGATCGGCCGCGCCGACTACTCGCTCATCGGCGTCGCGCTTCCCACGGGTGCGCGCGAGGTGCTGCTGACGTTCACCAGCCCGCGCGTCGAGACCGGCTTCGCGATCTCGCTCGGCGTCCTCACGCTGTCGCTCCTGGCGATGGGCGCGGGGTTCGCCATGGAGCGTCGCCGCCGTGTCTGAGGCCGCGTCCGCAACGGCAGCAGGGGAACACGCCGGTGCGCGGGCCGAGGGGAACGGCCGCGCGGTCGTGATCGTCCCGACGTACAACGAGCGCGAGAACATCAGCCGGCTGATCGATCAGGTGCTCGCGCAGGACCCGCGCATCGACGTCCTGGTGGTCGACGACAACTCACCGGACGGCACCGGCGCCATCGTCGACGGGATCGCGGCGGTCAACCCGCGCGTCCGCGCGCTCCACCGGGAGAAGAAGCTCGGCCTGGGCACCGCGTATCTCGCCGGCTTTCGCTGGGCGCTCGCGAGCGGGCACTCGTACGTGTTCGAGATGGACGCGGACTTCTCGCACGACCCGGCGCACCTGCCGCAGTTCCTGACGGCCATCCGTGACGCCGACCTCGTGCTCGGGTCGCGCTACCGGTTCGGCAAGGTCACGGTCGTGAACTGGCCGATCACCCGCCTGATCCTCAGCTACTCGGCCAACATCTACGCGCGGCTCGTCACGGGGCTGCAGCTCTTCGACGCGACCGGCGGCTTCAAGTGCTTCCGGCGCGAGGTCCTCCAGGCCATCGACCTCGCGGACGTGCGGTCGAATGGCTACGCGTTCCAGATCGAGATGAGCTTCCGGGCCTGGAAGAAGGGCTTCCGGATCGCCGAGATCCCGATCGTGTTCGTGGACCGGACGGAGGGCGAGAGCAAGATGTCCAAGCGCATCGTCCGCGAGGCCGTCTGGATGGTCTGGCGGCTGCGGTGGTGGGCGATGACGGGCCGGGTCTGACGCGACCGGCCGACTGACGGGGGCGACACGCGATGACCGACCACACCGGGTCGAACGAGGAAGCCGGCCGCGAGTTCTTCAAGCTCTGCGGCTCGGGGAACGACTTCGTCTTCTTCGACGCTCGGGAGCAGCCGGCCGGCGCCCTGGCCGAGCCGGCGACGATCCAGCGGCTCTGTGCCCGCGCGACCGGGATCGGCGCAGACGGCGTGGTCTTCCTGGAGCCGTCGACGGTCGGGGACGTCCGCATGGCGTACTACAACAGCGACGGATCCCGGGCGACGCTGTGCGGCAACGCGACGCTGTGCACGACCAGGCTCGCGGTCGAGCTCGGGATCGTCGAGCCGACCGGCTTCGTGATCGAGACCGACGCCGGCCCGATCCGCGCCCGTCTGGTCCACGACCGGCCCGAGATCGAGATGCCCGCGGTCCGGGAGCTGGTGGCCGACGCGCCCGGCATCGCTGCGGCGGCCGGGGAGGCACGGATCGGGTTCGCGCTCGCGGGCGTCCCGCACCTGGTCGTCCGGGTGGCCGACGTGGCCGAGGTGGACCTGGATGCGCGAGGCCGGGCGCTGCGGTTCGACCCGACGCTCGCGGCCGGCGCCAACGTGAACTTCGTGTCACCGTCGCCGGCCGGGGACGGCTGGCGCATGCGGACCTACGAGCGCGGCGTCGAGGGCGAGACGCTGGCGTGCGGGACCGGTGCGGTCGCGTGTGCGGCCATGCTCGCCGCCTGGCAGGACGCCGAACGTTCGGCCGTGATCGTGACCAGCTCCGGCCGCGCGCTCGAGGTGCGGCAGCCGGCGACGGCCGGCGTGGGGCCGACGCTGGCGGGCGAGGGGCGGATCGTCTTCCGCGGCCGCCTGGGCGATCTGGGCTGAGGATCACTGGCGCCTGAATGGCGCCGCCTGAACGCGGGGGATGGAGCCAGAGCAGTTCTCCCCACAGCTATCCACAGTCGCACTTTACATAACATATATTATACGAGCACTGCACCCGACAGCCGGGCGACAGGAGCAGCCCTCGCAGAGCCTCGAATCTGCGCCCGGAACGACGAAGACGGTCCCCCGCGCCCGTGCGCGAAGGACCGTCTGGGTGCTCACATCGGGCGCGCCGCGCAGGTCGGAGCGGCCCCTCCGCGACCCAGCCGATGGTCGGGTGCGGAGGCCGGAAGCGCTCAGCTGGCGGGCTTGGCGGCGACCTCGCCCATGCGCACGCGGGCCTCGTCGGCCAGCGGGCTGGACTCGTTCTTGGCCAGCTCCGCCCAGATCTTCCGCGCGGCCTCGGCGTTGCCGGCCGCCTGATAGGCTCGCGCCGCGCTCGCCCGCAGCTCGTCGCGCTGGCCGGCCGCGGCCGCCTGAGCTGCCTCCTCGTAGAGCTTGGCCGCGTCCGCCGGCTTGCCGAGCCCCTCGTAGCCGCCGGCCATCAGGACCTTGGCGCTGTTCCGGAGCGCCGGCGGTGCGTCGTCGGCGCCCTTCAGGACGTCGATGCCCGCCTGGTACTTGCCCTGCTCGTACATGACCTGCGCCAGAAGGAGCTGAGCCTGCGCACCGCCGGCCGTGCCGTCGTACCGGTCGGCGACCGCCTTCAGCTCGCGCTCCGCGCCCGCGAGGTCGTTCTGGGCGATCGGCGCCTGGGCCTGGAAGTAGGCCTGCTCCGCTCGGCTGTTCTTGCTCGCCGCCGCGTTGCGCCAGAAGAACGTGCCGGCCGCGAGCGCGACGATCGCGAGCGCGCCGATGGCCACCGGACGGCTGTGGTCGCGGAGCCAGTCGGTGAGGTTCTCGGTGGCGTCGTCCAGCGAGCCGGACGAGGAAGCGAGGCGGGACGTGGAGGCCATGGAAACGCACGAAGGGGTGATCGCCGGCCGGCGCGTCGCGCACCGGATGCCCTCGGCAGGACTCGAACCTGCGGCCAACGGTTTAGGAAACCGCTGCTCTATCCACCTGAGCTACGAGGGCGAGGGGCCGAGCTCGGCCTGGGTCGAGCGGCTAAGCCTTTGAAATTAGCGGCATTGCCCTGTGCCCGCCAAGGGAGCCTCGGGAGCGGCCCCCGCCTCGCAGCCGTTCAGAGTCGCAGCACGCTCCGCACCGCCCGGCCCTCCAGGCGCCGCTCGCCGTCCAGGAATCCGAGCGTCAGCAGGAACGCGCAGCCGACGACCATCCCGCCGACCGCCTCCACCAGCCGGCAGGCCGCCTCCGCGGTCCCTCCAGTGGCGAGGACGTCGTCGACGACGAGCACGCGGTCGCCGGGACAGGCGTCGACGTGGGCCTCGAGCGTGTCGGTGCCGTACTCGAGCGCGTACTCGACCCTGCGGCGGTCGTACGGGAGCTTGCCCGGCTTCCGGAGCGGCACGAAGCCCACGCCGAGGTGCTGCGCGACCGGCGCGCCGAGGATGAAGCCCCGGCTCTCGATCCCGGCGACGCGGGTGATCCCCTCCCCCCGGTACCAGTCCGCCATCGCCTCGGTCGTGTCGCGGAAGAGCGCGCCGTCGGCCAGCACGGGCGTCACGTCCTTGAAGATGATACCGGGCTTCGGAAAGTCCGGCACGTCACGCAGCCGCGCGAGCAGCCGCGTCGCCAGGTCCGCTGCCGGGGTCACGGTCATCGCTGGATCCTTGAGGAGGAACGAGGGCGGTCCCGTCGCGCTCAGGGCCGCGGGCCGCGCACGATCTCGAACGAGTCACCCACGGCGGGCGATGCGGCGGCCTCGCCCAGCTCGACCAGGCGATCGACGCGCGCGTGCGGCGGTCCCTCCGCCAGCCGGGTGCGCAGGGTCGCGAGCGCGGTCGCGTCGCCGGCGGCCAGCACTTCCACCGAGCCGTCGGGAAGGTTGCGCACCCAGCCCGAGAGGCCGAGCCCCACCGCGGCCTCACGGACGAACCAGCGGAAGCCGACGCCCTGCACCCGGCCCTCGACCCGGACGTGCACCGAGTCGGGACGGTCCGCCGGCGGGTCGCTCACGACTGCCAGCCGTGCGCCCCGAGCAGCGGGACGAAGCGCACCGGCCCCACGTCGCGGCGCTCGAGCGCGCCGTTCCGCTTGGTGAACACGCACAGCGTCTGCTCGTCACGGGTACCGATCGGGATGACGAGTCTCCCGCCCTCCGCCAGCTGCTCGGCGTACGGGAGCGGGACGTCGGGCGACGCCGCCCCCACGACGATGCCGTCGTACGGCGCGTAGTCGCGCCATCCCAACGTGCCGTCGCCCAGGAGGAGCGAGACGTTGCGCACGTCGAGCTGCGCGAGGATCTCGCGGGCCCGGTCGAGGAGCGCCGGCACACGCTCGATCGAGAAGACCTGCGCGGCCAAGTGCGACAGCAGCGCCGTCTGGTAGCCCGAGCCCGTGCCGACCTCGAGCACCCGCTCGCGACCGGTCAGCCGCAGCTCCTGCAGTGATCGCGCATGCACCGTCGGCTGCGAGATCGTCTGACCGTTCCCGATGGGGAGCGCCGCGTCCTCGTAGGCGCGGTGGGCGACGCCGGTCGGGACGAACGCGTGGCGCGCTACCATGTCGAACGCGCGCAGCACCGCGAGATCGGTGATCCCGTTGGCCTGCAGCGTCTCGATGAGCCGCCGCCGCGCCCCCCGGAACTCGGGGCCTACAGCTCCCGCCACCAGGACCCCGCGCTGGAGAGACGATCATAGTGCGTGAGGTCGAGGTGCAGCGGCGTCACGGAGACGTACCCGTCGCGCACCGCCTGGAAGTCCGAATCCGGCTCGCCGCGCCACTCGGCCGATCCGCCGCCGATCCAGTAGATCGGGCGACCCCAGGGATCGTTCATCGGCGTGATCGAGTTCGAGTAGACCCGGCGGCCCAGGCGCGTGAGCCGGACGCCCTTCACCTGGTCGGGCGGGACGGGCGGCAGGTTCACGTTGAGCAGCGTGTCACGCGGGAAGTCGGGCAGCGACAGCAGATGCTTGAGGAGCGACGACAGCAGGTCCGCCTGCGCGGCGAGTCGCGCCGGATCCGCGCGCAGGTCGCCCCAAGCGTACGAGACCGCGATCGCGGGGATGCCGAGCGAGAGGCCCTCCATCGCGGCGGCCACGGTGCCGGAATAGAGGACGTCCTCCCCCATGTTCTGACCGTGGTTCACGCCGCTGAGCACGAAGTCCGGCCGCTCCGGCAGCAGCGCCTCGACGGCGAGCATCACGCAGTCGGTGGGCGTCCCGTCCACCTGCCAGCGGCGGTCGCCGCGCTGCACGGGGCGCAACGGATGGTGCAGCGTGAGCGAGTGGCTGGTCGCGCTCTGCTCGCGGTCGGGGGCGACGACGAACACCTCGCCGAGCGGCTCCGCGGCGCGGGCCAGCGTCTCCAGACCGGTGGCGAGGATGCCATCGTCGTTCGTGCACAGCAGACGCATCGCGAGCGGATCTCCAGGACGGCCAGGCGGGTCGGGACGCCGCCGGCCCGTCGGCCGCCGGCGCGTGCGGGGCGAATCTAACGGGTCGGCGTCTCGGTCGCGCTCGCCGGCTCCGCCACCGGTTCCGCGATCGTCTCTGCAGGCTCAGCGACCGCCGGCGGCGTGAGCGGCACGCGTCCCTCGAGCACGTCGACGATCGCGCGCAGCTCGCGCTCGATCGAGTCGACCGTCTCGCGCGCGAGTGAGGCGCGCGCGGCCGAACGGAGGCTCCCGCCCTTCCGCTGCGCGTCGAGCTGCTGGCGGGCGCCGTCGATCGTGTACTTCTCCGTGTACAGCAGGTGCTTCACGAAGAGGATCAGCTCCACCTCGCGCCGCGCGTACACGCGGTTGCCCGAGCGGTTCTTCGCCGGGCTCAGCACCTTGAACTGCGTCTCCCAGTAGCGGAGCACGTGCGGCTTGAGGTCGGTCAGCTCGCACACCTCGCCGATGCTGAAGAACTCCTGCACCGGCTCGCGCCGCGCTTCCGCGCCGCGACGACGGGGCCCCTCCACCTCAGTCCTGCTCCGCGCGCAGCGCGCGCGTCATCAGCTCCGCCGCGGCCTGCCGCACGGGGGTCCCCTCGAACAGGATGCGGTGCACTGCCTCGACGATCGGCATCTCGACGTCGAGCCGCGCCGCGAGCGCACGCGCGCTCTGCGTGTTGAGGATGCCCTCGGCCACCGTCTCGCGCGTGGAGATCACCTGCTCGAGCGGGATCCCCTTCCCGATCTCGACGCCGACCGAACGGTTGCGGCTCAGCGAGCCGGTGCACGTCAACACGAGGTCTCCGAGCCCGGCGAGGCCCGCGAACGTCGCGGGACGCGCGCCGAGCGCCACGCCGAGACGCGTCATCTCGGTGAGGCCGCGCGTGATGAGCGCCGCGCGCGAGTTGAAGCCGAGCCCGAGGCCCTCGATGATCCCGGTGGCGACCGCCATCACGTTCTTCAGCGCGCCGCCCAGCTCGACGCCCGTGACGTCGTCATGGGTGTAGACGCGGAACTCGGGCGAGCTGAGGGCGCGCTGCGCGAGCGCCGCCGCGTCGGGCTGCTCCGACGCCGCCACGATCGCCGTCGGCTGTCGCGCCGCGACCTCCGCCGCGAAGCTCGGCCCCGAGATCGCGACGACGGGTCGACCCGGCACCGCCTCCGCCACGACGTCGGTCATCAGCGCGAAGGACTCGCGCTCGATGCCCTTGGACGCGACCGCGAGCACCGCATCCGGCGCGACTGCGTCTGCGGCGCTCGCCGCGACCGTGCGCAGCACGTGCGACGGCGCCACGTAGACCACGAGCGCCGCGCCGTCGACCGCCGCGCGGAGGTCGGTCGTCGCGCGCAGCGACGGCGCGAGCGCGAAGCCTCCGAGGAAGCGCGGGTTCGCGTGGTGCGTGTTGATCTCCTCGACCACGTCGGGCTCGCGCGCCCAGAGCACGGTCTCGTGTCCGTTGCGGGCGAGGAGGTCGGCCAGCGCAGTCCCCCACGCGCCGCCACCGACCACCGCGGCGCGCACGCCGTTCCCGTTCGTCGGCGCGCTCATCGCGTCGGCCCCTGCGCGGGCTCGTGCGCCGATGCCTCCCGCCGGCGACGGAAGCTGTGCTCCTCGCCGCGCCGCAGCCGGCCGATGTTCGCGCGATGCGACCAGACGACGAACACCGCGACCGCGAGGCCGAGCGCGAACACCGGCGCGCGCACCCCGACGGTCGCCGCGAGCGCGAGGACGAGGGCAAAGGCCGCAGTGATGGAGCCGAGCGAGACGAAGCCGCTCGCCGCGACCACCACGGCGAACGCCAGGATCGCGACGGCCGTCGCGAGCGGGGCGAGCCCGAGGAAGACGCCGGCCGCCGTGGCGACCCCCTTCCCGCCTCCCCCGCCCCGCCCGAGCAGGAACACCGGCTTCACGTGTCCGACGATCGCGGCCAGGCCGTACGCCATCGCCCAGTGCCCCGGCGCGGCGAACCACGTCGGGAACCAGAAGGCGGGCATGAAGCCCTTCAGCGCGTCGAACAGGAAGACCGGCACCCCGATCCTCCAGCCGAGCACGCGCAGCGCGTTCGTCGCGCCGAGGTTTCCCGAGCCGTGAGCCCGGAGATCCACGCCTCGTGCGCGGCCGGCCAGGTAGGCCGCCGGCACGGAGCCGAGGAGGTACGCCGCCACGAGTCCCAGCGCCGGGTGCATGGTGGCTTACTCCCGCACGCGGCGGTGGTCCGTGTCGGGCGCGTTCTTGTGGCGCATCACGATGCGCAGCGGCGCGCCCGTGAAGCCGTACTCCGCGCGGAAGCCGTTGTGCAGGTAGCGGATGTAGTGCTCCGCGACCGCGTCCGGGTTGTTGCCGAAGATCGCGATCGTCGGCGGCGCCGCCGTGACCTGCGTGCCGTACAGGAGGCGTACCTCGCGACCGGCCGCCTGCGGCGGCTGCAGGCGCTGCACCAGCGACTCCAGCGTCTCGTTCACCTGCGACGTCGGGATCCGCTTGCGCCACTCCGACTCGACCTCGACGATCGTCTCGAGCACGCGCGTGACGCGCTGGCCGGTGAGCGCGGAGGTGAAGATCCACGGCACGAAGGCGAGGTACGGGACCTTCTCGATCGCCTCCTTCTTGAACTTGTCGGCGGTCTTCCCGTCCTTCTCCTTCAGGTCCCACTTGTTCACGACCATGATCAGCCCGCGCCCGGCCTCCCACGCCAGCGTCGCGATCTTGAGATCCTGGTTCTCGAGGCCGAGCGTCGCGTCGATCATGAGGACGCAGATGTCCGCGCCCTCGATCGCGCGCCGCGTGCGCAGCGACGAGTAGAACTCGACGCCGTCGTCGATCTTCGACTGGCGGCGCAGGCCGGCGGTGTCGACGAAGATCAGGTCGCGCCCGTGGTAGCGCATGGGCGTGTCGATCGAGTCGCGCGTCGTGCCCGCGACGTCGGTGACGACCAGACGCTCCTCGCCGAGGAGGCGGTTCACGAACGACGACTTGCCGACGTTGGGACGGCCGATGACCGCGACGCGCAGCGCCTCCGGAATCGCCTCGTCCTGGTCGGGCAGGCGCTGCGTGATCTCGTCGAGCAGGTCGCCCGAGTTCGTGCCGTTCGCGGCGGACACTGGGATCGGATCGCCGGCGTTCAGCCGATAGAACTCGTAGAAGTCCGAGCTCTGCGGGTTGTCGACCTTGTTGGCGACGAGCAGGAACGGCTTGCCCGACCCGCGCAGCAGGTCCACCACGCGCGCGTCGCTCGGGTGCACGCCCACGCGCGCGTCGGCGACGAAGAGAAGGAGATCGGCCTCGCCGATCGCCTGCACCACCTGCTTGCGGATCTCGACGTCCATCGGGACCGTCGAGTCCTCCACCAGGCCGCCGGTGTCGACGAGCCAGAAGGAGCGCCCATTCCACTCGACGCGGCCGAAGTGCCGGTCACGCGTGGTGCCCGCCTCCTCGCTGACGATGGCCTGGTGCTGCCCGACGAGACGGTTGAACAGCTGCGACTTGCCGACGTTCGGACGACCGACGAGGGCGACGACCGGAAGACTCATGAATTCCTTGCGGGAGCGATCGCGCGTCAGGCCGCGCTGGACAGCGCCGGCTCGCCTTCGAGCGCGAGCACGTCGATGAAGTCGTACGACGGATAGACGGGCATGGGCAGCGACTCGCGCACGACGACAAACGGCTCGTCGTCGAGGAACACGCCCGAGTCGTTGATGCACTCGGCTGGGATCAGCGCGAGATCGAGATCGTCGCGGCCATCGAGGGCGCGCCGGATGTCCGCGCCGACCAGCAGGCCGGCGGTCGTCGTGGTGGGACCGAAGAGCGAGTTGACCGTGGGGATCAGCTCGAAGTGCGCGCCGGTCTGCCGGGTGAGCTGGTCGAGCAGCGGCGGCATCAGGTCGCCCATCGACACACCGGTGACGACGCCGATGCGCTTTCCCTCGAGCCGCGGCAGCGTCGAGAGCCCCTCGGCCACGCGCTCGCGGAGCGCGGTGACCGCGCCGACGCCGTTCTCGATCTGCGAGAAGTCGCCGTAGTGCTCCGCGTCGGGCAGCTCGCGGCGCGCCAGCAGGTACAGCTCGTCCGAGCCGAACACCCAGCGGTCGCCACGCTCCGCCAGGGCGCGCGCCTCCCACCGCTCCACCGCGTCGAGGATGCGCCCGGAGTTCTCCGCATCCATCGGCTTGCCGGTGTAGAGGTGCGAGAACTGGGTCACGCCCACGGGCACGAGGGCCACCGACAGCACCGCGTCGCCGAGGTTCCAGAGGTCCCGCAGCGAGGCCTCGAGGACGTCGCCATCGTTGAGGCCCGGCACCACGACCATCTGGCAGTGGTACTGGATGCCGCCGTCCTTCAGCCGCGTGAGCTGCTCGATGATGTTCGGGACGCGCGGGTTGTTGAGCAGAACCTTGCGCGCCTCCCACGGCGTCGCATGCACCGAGACGTACAGCGGCGAGAGCCGGTACTCGATGATGCGCTCGAAGTCGCGGTCCTTGAGGTTCGAGAGCGTCGCGAAGTTGCCGTACGCGAACGACAGGCGGTAGTCGTCGTCGCGGACGTACAGCGGCTTCCGCAGCCCCTTGGGCAGCCCCTCGATGAAGCAGAACTCGCAGCGGTTCGCGCAGCGGCGGATCGTGGGCGGCTCGAGCTCCAGGCCGAACGACTCGCCTTCCGGGCGCACGACCTCGAGCGCGACGGTCGCGCCGTCGGGCTGCTTCGCGTCGAGGACGAAGCGGTCGTCGCCGCTGAGGAACTCCCAGTCGATGAAGTCGGCGAGCTCGCGGCCGTTGATGGCGAGCAGCTGCGTGCCGACGACGATGCCCAGTCGATCGGCGAAGCTACCGGGCTGCACTCTCGAGACGCGGACCACTAGGGCGACCTCACGGACACGGAACGGGGGAAGCGCCGGGCGGCTGGCTTCCCCCGCAGAGACTCTGCCGGCCGGCGACCTCGCGTCGGACGGCCCGATGACGCCCACCGTGGCGGGCTCACTGAACCTATGAGGGCACAGGGCCGAAATCAAGCAGCCGCTACGACTTACCTCGCGTCAGGCAACGTTCCCTGCGCGATCAGCGCGGCTGCGGCGCGCATGGCGGACTCGGCCACTTCGATGGACGAGCGCCCCGTCGCGGCGGCCGCGGCCGCCACGTCCTCGAACTCGGGCTTCACACGCGCCCGGCCGTCCGGCGTGCGACTCACCTTCACGCGCACGTGGTGCCCATCCACCGCGATTCGGTGCTCGGCGCGCGCGAGCGCGAGTCGCGCGACGCGCGAGACGCGGACGCCGATCGTGGTGGTGTGCGCGAAGATGCGCGACTCCAGCTGCGGCACGTCCTCGGGTCGCGCGAGCACCTCGAGGCGCGTGCCGGGACGCCCCTTCTTCATCATCGTGGGCAGCAGCACCACGTCGAGCGCGCCCGCCGCACGGATCGCGTCCGCCGCCGCCGCGAGATACTCGCCGCTCATGTCGTCGACGTCAGCGGCGAGCAGCGCGAGCGCCTCGTGATCGGGCACCTGCTCGTCCTCCACCGTTGCAACGTCGGCGAGCACGACGCGGAGCGCGTTGGCGCGGTCGGGAAACTCCTTCGTGCCCGCCCCGAAGCCGCTGCGGCGCGGCACGTACTCGCGTGGTGCCGCGCCCTCCGAGAGCACGCGCGCGAGCGCGGCGCCCGTCGGCGTCACGAGCTCGCCCGCGCCGTCGGGGCCCGGACGCACGCGCAGCCCCTCGAGGATGCGGAGCGTCGCAGGCGCGGGCACCGGCAGCACGCCGTGCGCGGCGCGCACGAAGCCGTCGCCCACCTGGATCGGTCCGCAGAACACGCGCTCGACACCGAGCAGGTGAAGGCCCCACACGCCGCCGACGACGTCGAGGATCGCGTCTACCGCCCCGACCTCGTGCAGGTGCACGCGCTCCACCGTCGTCCCGTGGATCTCCGCCTCCTGCTCGGCAATCAGCGTGAAGACGCGGTCCGCCTGCTCACGCACCGGCTCGGGTACGGCGCCCGCCGCCGCGACGAGCTTGCGGATCTGCGAGAGGTGCCGGCCGTGCGGCTGCGGCGGGATCTCGAAGTCCACCTTCACTGCGCCGATGCCCGCGCGCTGCACGGACCGGACGTCGACGCGCACGCCGTCCAGCCCGAGCGTCGCGGGCAGCGCGCGCAGCCAGTCGGGGTCCAGCCCGACCGCCACGAGCGCGCCCAGGAGCATGTCACCCGCGATCCCGCTGAACGGGTCGAGGATGGCGATGCGCTGCGTCACCCGCGCGCCTCCGCCGCCAGGTCGCTGCTCTCCCGGCGATACGACGCGCCGCTGCCGGTGTTGAACACCACGACCTCCGCGTCACGCGAGAGTCGCCCCTCGCGGACCATGCGGTCGACGACCGCCAGCGCGCAGCCGCCCTCCGGCGCGGCATCGATGCCGGTCGCCGTCGACAGCGCACGCGTCGCATCGCGCGTGACGTCGTCCGGTACCGCGACCGCGTCGCCCGCGCTCTCGCGCAGCACGCGCAGCAGGAGCCGGTCGCCGAGCGGCCCGGGCACGCGCAGGCCGGCCGCGTACGTCACCGGATTCTCCCACGGCTCGGCACGGTCGGCGCCCGCCGCGAAGGCGCGGACGATGGGCGCGCAGCCCGAGCTCTGCGCGACGATCATGCGCGGCATGCGCACGTCCGACCGCAGCCAGCCCCAGTCGCGCATCTCGCCGAGCGCCTTCCAGATGCCGATCGTGCCCTCGCCGCCGCCGGTCGGATAGACGATCGCATCGGGCACGCGGCCGTCGAGCTGCTCGACGACCTCGTAGCCCATCGTCTTCATGCCCTCGACGCGGTACGGCTCGCGGAGCGTGCTGACGTTCATCCAGCCGCTCTCGTTCGCGAACGCGGTCGCGAGCTTGCCGGCGTCGCCGATGTGGCCGTCGATCAGCTGCAGGTCGGCGCCCAGCGCGGCGATCGTCATGAGGATCGCGGGCGGCGTGGTGCGCGGCGCGAAGACCTTCACCGGCAGGCCCGCGGCCGCGGCGTACGCGGCGATCGCGGCGCCGGCGTTGCCCGCGGTCGGAACGACCAGCCCCGCCGCGCCCAGCGCGCGCGCGCGCGTCACGGCCGCGCTCATTCCGCGCGCCTTGAACGACGCCGTCGGGTTGCGCCCCTCGTCCTTGATCCAGAGACGCCGCACGCCTACCTGACGCGCGAGCGACGGCGCGTCGGCCAGCGGCGTCATCCCCTCGCCGAGCGTGACCGGCGTCTCACCGGCGGCGAGCGGCAGGACGGGCGCGTAGCGCCAGAGGCTCCAGTGCGGGGCGCGCGCGTCGACCGCGACGGCGTCGTACTGCGCGAGGAGCGGCTGGCCGCAGGCCGGGCAGACGCCGGCGGGCTGGTCGCCCGGCTGCGCGTAGTCGCAGGCCGAGCAGTGCAGAGTCCAGAGGGGCACGAGTGCGCGGGGTTGAGGTCGGCGTGAAGGCTACACGCCGTGACCGCCGGCTGTCGAGCGTCCGCGCGACGCTCAGCTCGCGGGTGCCGTGCCCTCGTCGTCCGCAGCCAGCGCGGGCGCTGGCATCGGTGCGGACGGCTTCGTCGGGTCGCTCGCCGCGAGGCCGTCGAGCATCTTGCGCGCGCTCGCCTCCGTCCAGCCCGGAAGCTCGGCCACCGCGGCGGGCGTCGCCTCGCGCAGCCCCTGGATGCTGCCGAAGTGCGTCAGCAGCTGCCGGCGCTTGATCGGCCCGACGCCGGGGATCTTGAGCAGCTCGGACGTGACGGTGCGGATCGTCCGCCGCTTGCGCTGGAAGGTGACCGCGAAGCGGTGCGCCTCGTCGCGCGCCTGCTGCAGCATCCGGAGCGCGGGCGAGCGCCGCGGCATGCGCAGCGGGTCGCTGCGTCCGATGACGAAGACCTCCTCCTCGCGCTTGGCGAGCGAGATCATCGGCATGTCGGACAGGCCGACGGAGTCCATCGCCTCCTTCGCGGCGTTGAGCTGCCCCTTTCCGCCATCGATGACCACGAGGTCCGGCAGCGGACGCTCCTCCTCGAGGCGGCGGCGGAAGTAGCGGCCGACGACCTCCTTCATCGACGCGAAGTCGTCGATGCCGACGACCGTCTCGACCTTGAACTTGCGATACTCGGCGCGCTTGGCGCGCCCGTTCTCGAACCAGACGCACGACGCGACCGTGTCCGTGCCCTGCGCGTGCGAGATGTCGAAGCAGACGAGCGCCCGCGGCACCTTCTTCAGCCCGAGCTCGCGCTGCAGCTCGTAGACCGGATCGGCGGCGCGCTCGTCGGCCTCCATCGTCGAGAGCTTGAACTCCTCCAGCAGATGCCGGGCGTTCTGCTGCGCGAGGTCGACGAGCTGCCGGCGCGAGCCGCGCTGCGGCACCACGACGCGCGTGCGCTGCAGCGACTGCTCCAGCACCTCGCGGTCCTCGAAGTCGAACGGCACCAGCAGCTCCGCCGCGCGCTCCTCGCTCCCCAGGTAGCTGCGCGCGAGGAAGGCCGCGAGCACGGCCGGGTCCTCGTCGCCGTCGGTGTTCTCGAGGAACCGGTGGTCGCGCGCCAGCAGCTTGCCGCCGCGGATGCGCATGATCGCCACGCAGGCGTCGTCGCCGTCGCGCGCGTAGCCCACCACGTCGCGGTCACCGCCCTCGATCTCGAGGACGACCGTCGGCTCCTCCATGCGCTCCAGGTGCCGCAGCGCGTCGCGCAGCTCGGCCGCCCGCTCGAAGTCGAGGTTCTCCGCCGCCTCCGCCATGCGCGCGTTGATGCGGCGGGCGACCTCCGCGGTCTTCCCGTCGAGGAAGACGAGCACCTCGTCGATCATCGTGCCGTAGTCCTCCTGCGTCTGGTTGAAGATGCAGGGAGCCTTGCAGCGCTTGATGGCGAAGTCGAGGCAGGCGCGCTCGGGCATCTCGCGCGGCATGTCGTAGTTGCACGACCGCACGGTGAAGATGCGCTTCACGACGTTGAGCGCGCGCCGCATCGCGCCGACGTCGGTGTACGGCCCGAAGTACCGGGCGCCGTCGCTCTGCAGCCGGCGCGTCACGAACACGCGCGGGAACGGCTCCTGGACGGTGACCTTGATGTACGGATACGACTTGTCGTCCCGGAGCGCGATGTTGAAGCGCGGCCGGTACTCCTTGATCAGGTTCGCCTCGAGGATGAGCGCGTGCGCCTCGGTGGGCACCACGATCGTCTCGAGATCGCGGATGTTGCGCACGAGCCCGCGCGTCTTCGGGCTCGTGGCGTGGTCGCTCGCGAAGTAGCTGCGCACGCGCGAGCGCAGCCGCTTGGCCTTGCCCACGTACAGCACGACGCCCTCGGCGTCCTTCCACAGGTAGACGCCGGGCGACTCGGGGAGGTGCGGGAGCTTGGAGACGACGGATTCGGGAGGCGCGATCATCGGGTCGTAATACCCGTCGGGGTCGGTCGCGTTCTGGGCACGACGCAGGCCGTCGTCGCTCATCGCCGCGCCCGCGCGCCCACGCGCGCCCGCACCCGCGCCAACAGCTCCGCCGCCTCGCCCTCACCGAGCGCGGCCGTGATGGCGAGGTAGGTCGCGCCGAAGACGCCACAGGTCACGGCGGCCGTGACCAGTGCGGCCGGGCCCCGGATCATCGACCCGAGCAGCAGCTTGGTCCCCCACCCCACCCCCGCGGCCACCGCGGCGGCGAGCCAGAAGCGGGTCATCGTGCGCGCGGGTACCCCGACCGCTCCGATGCGCGCCGCCAGCGCTCCACGCAGCAACGCGTACTCGATCCAGCCGACGATGCCCGCGCTGGCCGTCAAACCCACCGTCCCCCACCGTGGATCGATGCCGAGCAGCCGCGGCACGTGCCGCGCGGCGAGGTAGCCGAGGATCAGCGTGAGCGCGATGCGCACGAGCGCGAAGCGCAGGGGAGTGCGCGTGTCCTTCAGCGCGTAGAACGTCGACGCGTAGAGCCGTCCCTGCGTCGACGCCAGCAGCCCGATCGAGGAGCCCGCGAGCGTGGCCCAGACCCACAGGACGTCCGTGCGCGTGAAGCGCCCGTAGCCGAACACCGCCCCCGCCAGCACGTCGCCGAGCGCGAGGAAGGCCGCCGCCGACGGCACGACGAAGAACGCGATGCGGCGGAGCGACCTGGCGAGCCGCGCGCAGAGCTGGCGGGCGACCTCGTCCGACGCACCGTGCAGGCTGGCCATCGCCGGGAGCTCGGCCGCCGTCACCGCCATGCCGAACAGGCTCCCGGGCAGCAGCGAGAGCGACTGCGCGTTGGTGAACACGGTCACCGCGCCCTTGGCGACGAGGCTCGCGAGGCTGCTGTCGATGTAGGAGCTGATCTGCACGACGCCACGCCCGACAAGCACCGGTGCGAAGCTGCGGAGCACCTGTCGTACGTTCGGGTCACCGCGGCCGAGCGAGGCGCGCAGCAGCGGGGCGACCCGCCGCACCGTCGGCACCTGCACGAGCAGCTGCAGCGCGCTCCCGGCGACCGCCGCCCACGCCACGATGGTCGCGAGGCGCGCCTCGGCCGCGCGTCCACCCCACGCCACAAGCGCGCCGATGATCACCAGGTTCCAGGCGACCGGCGAGAGGTACGACAGCAGGAAGCGTCGGTGGCTGTTGAGGATGCCGAGGCACCACGCCGATCCGACGAGGAGCCCGATGCCGGGAAAGACGATGCGCACGAGCTGGATGGTCAGCTCACGCGTCGGAGCATCGAAGCCGACGGCGACGGATCGCACGAGCAGCGGCGTCGCGACGATCCCGGCGAGCGTCAGGACCGCGGTCGTCAGCGCGAGGAGCACGCCGACGGCTCCGGCGACGCGGTCGGCGGCCTCGCGCTCGTCGCGCCCGATCAACCCCGCGTAGACCGGGATGAACGACGCCGAGAGGACGCCTTCCCCGAACAGGTTCTGCAGGAAGTTGGGGATGCGCATCGCGGCGTTGAACGCATCCGCCACGGCGCCCGCGCCGAAGTAGTGGCTGAACGTCCCCTGGCGCACCAGCCCCAGGACGCGCGACGCGAGGATGCCGATGCCGACCAGCGCGGCCGCGCGACCACCGCCCATCGTCCGACGCACCGCCGGTGCCGGTGCGGGCGTCGGATCGATGGCGCCTGGCGCTTCGCGCGCTGGCGAGTCGTCGCCGAATGCCTCGGGAGGCCCGCCGCCGGTCACGCGCGGGTGGTTCCGTCGACCAGCGCGTCCGCGTGCGTCCGCGCCGCCGCTAGCATCGCATCGAGCAGCGCGGGCCCGTGGCGCGCGACGAGCGGCAGCGCGTTCAGCGCGCGCTCCTGCCGCACGCCGTCGGGAAAGAGCGCCGACCGCGCGACCGCGAGCGCACGCGTCTCGACGTCGTCGCGACGCTTCAGCGCGGCGAGGTAGCGACGCTCCAGTCGCTGGATGCGGTGCTCGAGGCTCCGAGCCGCACCCTCGACCGCGGGCGCGGGCAGCAGCGCGCGCGCCTCGTCGTGCTCGCGGAGCGCGTCGGTCGCGCGCGCCACCGCGTCGCGCACGGCGTCGAGCGCCTGCGACACCGCGGCCGGCATCGCGCGCCGCGCCAGGTCCGCTTCCGGCGCATGCGGGTGCCGCAGGTCGTCCACGTCGAGCCCGAGATGGTCGAGCGCACGCCGCACGTGCGGCTCCACGATCGTGACGGACCAGCGGGGGACCGCGAGCGGCTGCGGTACGCCCAGCGCGGTGGCGACGGCGCTGACCTGCGCGAAGTAGGCGTACTCGCCCGGTCCGGCGACGTAGGCGACCGTCGGCAGGATCGAGCGCTCCATCACGGGGCGCAGCAGCACGTTGGGCCCGAGCGAGCCGCGCTTGACCGAGGGCACGATGGCGCGCGCATCGGCGACGGCCACGCGCGCCTTGCGGCCGTCCGCGTCGTCGCGGAAGACCAGCGTGCGTCCGGCGACGTCCGGCACCTGCGGTGCGAAGCCCGCGGCCTCGATCGCCGCCGTCCGCTGGGCGAGCGCCGTCTCGATCGCCGCCGACTGCATCAGCGCGCGACGCAGCAGGTTGAAGCCGGCCTCGCGCACCGCGGGATGCGACGCGTCGATGACCGCGATGCCGAGCGGCTCGAGGAGCGCGCGCAGCAGCCGGACGTACGCGTCGCCGACCGTGGCACCCGGCACGTAGGCCGCGCGCGCGGCGTCGAGCGCCTCGACGAACGCGGCGGAGCCGGCGGCCCTGGCCAGCACGTCGAAGAGCGGTCGCACGTCATCACCCATCGGGACGGCGCTCATCGGCGTGCCCTCGATAGGCTCGGCCTCGAGACGCAGCGTGCGCACCGCGCCGTCGAGCGCCACCACCGTTCCCCGCGCTTCCTCGAAGTCCGCGTCGTCGGTGGCGGCCCAGAAGACCGGCGCCACCGGAAGCCCCGTGCGCTCTTCCAGCGCGTCGGCGAGCGCGCGCGCGGAGATCGCCTTCGAGAGCGTGTAGAGCGGACCGCCGAAGAGGCCCGGCTGCTGTCCCGTCGTCACGACGATGCCAGCACCGGCCGCGCTCCGCTCCAGCCGCGCCGCCGCCTCACCACTCACATCGAACGCCGGGCGCAGGAGCTCGAACCACGCGCCGGCCGAGAACTGCAGACGGACGGCGTCGGCGTGCAGCCGCCATTCCGCCGTGCCGGTGGGCATCGGCGGATACCAGGCGTGCGGCAGCGTGCCGGCGAGCGCCGCCCGCGCGAGCGGCGAGCCGCCCAGCGGCTCCGTGCGCACGGCGACGCCGACGTCGGCGCGCGGCGAGGTCGCCGGTCCGGGCGCGCGCGCGGGCGCGGCGGAAGCGTGCGAGCGCTCGCTCACGACGCGCTCTCCATCGCGCGACATCGCATGTGGCTCATCATGGAATCTCTCGCGCGGCGCGCGGCGCCGGCGCTCACTTGTGGTACGGTTCCCCGCGCGCGATCGTGCCCGCGCGGTAGAGCTGTTCGGCGAGGACGAGGCGCGCCAGCTCGTGCGGCAGCGTCCAGGGTGCCACGGCCAGCCGCAGCGCCGCGCGGTCGCGCACCGCGGGCGCGAGGCCGTACGCCCCGCCGACGACGAAGGTCACGTCGCGAGCCTCGTCGCGCTGGCGCTGCAGCCAGTCGGCGAAGCGCGGCGACGTCCACGCCTCGCCGCGCTCGTCGCACGCGACCAGCGCGCTCCCGGGCACGGCGCGCTCGAGCAGACGCTCGGCCTCGCGCTCGCGCACCTGCTCGGGCGCCAGCGAGCGCGCCGACTCCTCGCGCACCTCGTGCACCGCCAGCGGCCAGTAGCGCGCGGCGCGCGTCTCGTAGTCCGCGATCGCGGACGCGAGCTCCCCACGCGGGCGGCCGACGACGGCGAGGACGATGCGCATGCGGGCGCGGGCGGAAGCGGGAACGGCGGGGCGCTCATGCGCCCCGCCGCGAGTGTCAGGCGTAGATGCCGCGCAGCTTGTGCACCGTCGCCACGCGCGTGATGGACAGCATGTACGCCGCCGTGCGCATGTTCACCCGGTGCTGGCGCGAGAGCGCGAGCACGTCCTGGAAGCTGCGCGTCATGATGTCGCGCAGGCGCTCGTTCACCGTGTCCTCGGACCAGAAGTAGCCGCCGCGGTCCTGCACCCACTCGAAGTAGGAGACGGTGACGCCGCCGGCGTTGGCGAGGATGTCGGGGATGACGAAGATCCCCTTCTCCTCGAGGATCGCGTCCGCGCCCGCCGACGTCGGGCCATTCGCGCCCTCCGCGATGATGCGGGCCTTCACGCGCGCGGCGTTCTTGCTCGTGATGACGTTCTCCAGCGCCGCGGGCACCAGCACGTCGACGTCGAGCTCCAGCAGCTCCTCGTTGGACAGCTGGTCGCCGCCGTTGAAGCCGTCCAGCGACTTGTGCTTCTGCACGTGCGCGATGGCCGCCGCGACGTCGATGCCCTCGGGGTTGTGGAACCCGCCCGTGCGATCGCTGATGCCGACGATCCGGCACCCCTGCTCTGCCAGCAGCTTCGCGGCCACCGAGCCGACGTTGCCGAAGCCCTGCACGGCGACCGTGGCGCCGGCCATCGGACGGCCGAGATGCGCGAGCGCCTCGCGCACCACGAACATCACGCCGCGGCCAGTCGCCTCGCGGCGGCCGAGCGAGCCGCCCATCTCCACCGGCTTGCCGGTGACGACGGCGGTGACCGTGTGGCGGACGTGCATGGAGTACGTGTCCATGATCCACGCCATCACGCGCTCGTTCGTGTTGACGTCGGGCGCGGGCACGTCCGAGTCCGGACCGAGCGTGTCGATGATGCCGGCCGTGTAGCGACGCGTCAGGCGCTCCAGCTCCCCGACGCTCATCTGCAGCGGATCGCACACGACGCCGCCCTTCGCGCCGCCGAACGGCAGGTTCACGACGGCGCACTTCCAGGTCATCCAGGCCGCGAGCGCGGTCACCTCGTCGAGGTTCACCGCCATGTCGAAGCGGATGCCGCCCTTGGCCGGCCCGCGCGACGTGTTGTACAGCACGCGGTGACCGGTGAAGACGCGCACCTCGCCGTTGTCCATCATCACGGGCACGCTCACCGTGATCTGCTTCTCGGGATGCCGCAGCACCTGGTAGATGCCGGGATCCAGATCGAGCAGCGCGGCCGCCCGGTCGAAGCGCGACATCATGGCCTCGAACGGGTTCTCCTCGTTGAGGAAGCGGTCCTTGTCGGGCAGGACGATGTTGGACGTGGGGAGGCGCAGATCGGTGGCCATGGGAGAGGGCGGTCGGGCCGGCGGACCGGCCGGGTGGGACGCTACGTTCGCGCTACGTTCGCGCCGCGAGCAGGCGGCCGAGCGAGTCCTCCAGGACCCGCTCCCCGCGCTCGACCGTCACGCGCTGGGAAACATACCACAGGGTCGGCGCGCCGCGAGGCCACAAGGGGCCGAGCTTGACCGCGTCCTTGAGCGTGCACACGACCCGATCGACGGCGCGCGCGCGCGCCACGAGCGTGTCGACGTCCGCCGCCGTGTAGGCGTGATGGTCCGCGAACGCCGCTGTGACGACCTCGGCGCCCGCGGCGCGCAGCTGGCTCTCGAACGCCCGCGGGTCGCCGATGCCCGAGACCGCGAGGACGCGCGCGCCGGCGAGCGCCGTGACGTCGGCGGCTCCCCCACGTTCCGCGGTCCCGGCGTGGTCCTCCCACGCGCGCAGCTCGTGGGGTGCGAGGTGCACGAGCGCGTGCCCGGCGCCCGGCGCGCGCGCCGCGAGCGCCGCCAGCAGCGCGTCGGCCTCCGCGCGCGACGTCGACTTCCGCGTCACGACGACGACGCTCGCACGCCCCAGCGCGTCGAGCCCCTCGCGGTACGGGCCGGCGGGCAGCAGCCGCGCGTGCCGCAGCCCGCGCTCCGCCGCGAGCAGCACCAGGTCCACCGTGCGTGCGGCGCGGCGGTGCTGGAATGCGTCGTCGAGCACGACCACGTCGGCGCCAAGCGCCCGCGCCTGCTCGGTACCCGCGACGCGATCCGGGGCGACGACGACCGGCACGTCCGGATTCAGCAGCGCGTGCACCCGCGACTCGTCGTCGCCGACGCCCCGGAGCACGATCGCCGGCCGCGCGCCGCGCTCGCGCAGCGTGCGTGCGATCCAGGCGGCGACCGGCGTCTTCCCGGTGCCGCCCACGGTGAGGTTGCCAACGGAGATCGCGGGGAGCGGGAGCGCGTGCGTCGCGGACAGCCCGCGGTCGTACAGGGCGCCGCGCGTGGCGACGCCGGCGCGGAAGAGCATCGAGAGCGGAGCGAGCGCCGCGCGTGCCACGCCGGCCGCCACGTCGTCACCATACCAGACGCGCTCCGCGAGGCGGGCCAGATCCACGCGCCGTGCTCCGCTTATCGCGCGGCGCGCGCGGCCGATTCGGCACGCGCGCCCAACGCGTCCATCAGCGCCGCGAACGCCGCGCCGTGCTCCGCGGCCTCGCGCGGCGTCGCCCCCGGCACCGGCGTCGGATCGCCGTACGCCACCGTGATGCGTGCGAACGGCTTCGGGATCTCGAAGCGGTCCCAGCTCCGCAGCCGCCAGCTCCGGTCGACGTGCGCCACGACCCCGATGATCGGCACCCCGGCGCGCTGTGCGGCGATCAGCGCGCCGGGCGCGAACGTGTGCCGCGGGCCGCGCGGGCCGTCCGGCGTGACGGCGATCTCGCGGCCGCGTCGCAGCACGCCGACCAGCTCCAGCAGCGCGCGGCCGCCGCCGCGCGACGTCGAGCCGCGCACCGTGTCGTAGCCGAGGGCACGCGCGACGCGGGCGATGATCTCGCCGTCGCGGTGCTCGCTGATGAGGACCGCCACGCCCTCGCCGCGGTGGTGCCAGACGAGGGGCAGCAGCTGCCCGTGCCAGCACGCGACCACGACGCCGGTGCCGGGCGTCGCGCGCAGCGCATGCCACCCCTCCCGCCCGACCTCGCGGAAGCGCCAGGTGAGCGCGAGCAGCCGCAGCACGACGGTTCCCGCGGCCACCCCGAGGCGGACGCGCAGGGGCACCGCAGGTGCCGCGGACGGCGCGTCGGCCGTCCGCACGGCACCCGCCATGTCGCTCACGGGAGCATCTCGCTCGCGATCTGCGCGACGCGTCCGGCAGCGCCCGGACGACCGAGCGACGAGCGGACCTTCGCGAGCGCGTCGCGCATCCGATTGCGCTCCGAGCCGCCGCGCAGCAGCGGCAGCAGCGCGTCGGCCATCGCGTCGGGCTGTACGTCGTCCTGCACGAACTCGCGCGCCACCTCGCGCGCGGCGACGACGTTCACGAGCCCGATGCGCGGGATCTCGACGACGCGCCGCGCGATCGCGTACGTCCAGCTGCTGGTGCGATAGGCGACGATGAGCGGGCAGCCCGCGACCGCGGACTCCAGGGTCGTCGTGCCGCTCTTGCACAGCGCCGCCGTCGACGCGCGCAGCAGCATGAGCGATCCGGACTGCACCATCGGATACGGACAGCGCGCGGGATCGATCGTGACGGTGGGCGCGACGCTGACGACGACGCGCAGCCCCTTCACCTCCGACTCCAGCCGGCGCGCGGTCGCGACGAACGCGTCGAGGTGCCGCTCGATCTCCTGGACGCGACTGCCTGGGAAGAGCGCCAGCAGCGGCCCGTCCGGCGGGATGCCGAGCCGCGCGCGCGCCTCCTCGCACGTCGGCAGCCCCTCGGCGCGATCGAGCAGCGGGTGGCCGACGAACGTCGCATCGATGCCGTGCTCGCGCAGCAGCTTCTCCTCGAACGGGAGGATGACGGCCGCCCGCGAGATCACCTGCGCCATCCGCGCGAGGCGGTTCTTGCGCCACGCCCAGACCTGCGGCGTGATGAAGTACAGCACCGGCACGCCCGCGCGGCGCGCCTCGGCCGCCACGCGCATGTTGAAGCCGGGATAGTCCACCAGCACGAGCAGCGCGACGCGCCCGCTCTGCAGCCGCGCGCGCAGCCGCCGCAGCAGCGCGTAGTGCGCCGGCACGTGGCGCAGCACCTCGACGAACCCCATCACCGCCATGCGGCCCGTGTCCTCGAGCAGCTCGACGCCCGCCTGGCGCATGTGGTGCCCACCGACGCCGGTGAGGTGGAGGTCGGGCCGAAGCTTCTTCAGCGCCGCCGCCACTCCCGCGGCGTGCAGGTCGCCCGACGCCTCGCCGGCGACGAACAGGACCTCCCGGCGTGCACCCGCTTCGGACGCGCTCACGACGCGACGGCCGGCTGCGCCGCGACACCGCGCAGCGCCGGAAGCGTGCGCTCGATCTCGCTCACGATGCGGAGTGCGACGTCGAGCGCCTCGCGCCCGTCGGCGCCGGTGACCGTCGGCGGCGCCTCGCCGCGGATCGCCGCCACGAAGCTCTCGAACTCCAGGCGCAGCGGCTCCCCCTCGGGCGCGTCGAGCGGAACGCGCTCGACGAACAGCGCGAGGTCCAGCGGGCCGGCGGGCGCACCGGCGGTCGACGCGACGCTCGCCGCCACCTTCGCCAGGTCGACGTCGCGGCGCATGCGGAAGAACTCCCCGTTGCCGGCCGCCAGGTCGAGCGAGAGGTAGCCGCTCTGCTGGAAGATGCGGATCTTGCGCAGCCGCTCGCGCGACACGCGGCTGGCCGTGATGTTGGCGACCGCGCCCGACTCGAAGGCGAGGCGCGCGTTGGCGATGTCCACCGTGGGCGTCAGCACCCCCACGCCGGTCGCGCGCACCTCGCTCACGTGCGAGCCCACGAGCGTCCGTACGAGGTCGATGTCGTGGATCATCAGGTCGAGCACGACCGCGACGTCGGCGCCGCGCATCGAGAACGGCGCCAGCCGGTCGCTCTCGATGAACCGGGGCGCGTCGACGTACGGAAGCGCGGCCCGCACCGCGCGGTTGAACCGCTCGACGTGCCCCGTCTGCACGACGGCGCCGTTCCGCTCCGCGAGCGCGAGCAGCTCGTCGGCCTCGTCGAGCGTCGCGGTGATCGGCTTCTCGATCAGCAGGTGCTTGCCGCGCTCGAGCGCCGCGCGTGCCACCGCGTAGTGCGCGGGCGTCGGCACGACGACGGTGAGCGCGTCGCACGCGTCGATCAGCGCGTCGAGCGACTCGAACGCCGGCACGCCGAGCTCCGACGCCACCTGCGCGCGGCGCTCGGCCGACTGCTCGTGGAAGCCCGCGAAGCGCGCGCCCGGGAGGTCGCGCAGGATGCGGACGTGGTGGTAGCCGAGCGCGCCGGCACCGACGACACCGATCCGTGGCGTGCGGCCGTTGTCCGCCATGCTCAGAAGCCCACGCCGCGCGGGCTGCTCTCGACGAAGTCGAGCAGCGCGCGCACGTCCGGGTTCTCGACGTCCACCTCCGCGCGCGCGCGCTCGATCGCCGCGCCCAGGTTGAGCTCCGAGCGGAAGAGCAGCCGGTACGCCTTCTTCAGCTCCGACAGCGTCGTCTCGGTGAAGCCGCTGCGCTGGAGGCCGAGCGTGTTCAGGCCATAGAGCTTCACCGGGTTGCCGACCGCCTTCACGAACGGTGGCACGTCCTTCACGACGCGCGAGCAGCCGCCCACGAAGGCGTGGCGGCCGATGCGCACGAACTGGTGCACCGCCGTGAGCCCGGCGACGATCACCTTCTCCTCGATCGTCACGTGCCCGGCCAGCTGCGTCCCGTTCACCAGGATCACGCCGTCGCCGACGTGGCAGTCGTGCGCGAGGTGCACGTACGACATGATGAACGCGCCCTTGCCGACCGTCGTCTTGTACGACTGCTTCGTGCCGCGGTTGATGTGCGAGTACTCGCGGATCGTCGTGTCGTCGCCGATCTCGACCCACGTCTCCTCGCCGCCGAACTTCAGGTCCTGCGGGTCGCCGCCGAGGATCGTGCCGATGCCGACCTTCACGTTGCGCCCGAGACGCACGTTGCGCTCGAGCGTCGCCCGTGCCGCGATGACCGAGCCGTCGCCGACGGTGCAGCCCTCGCCGACCATCGCCCACGGGCCGATGTCGACGTTCTCGCCCAGCACGGCGTCGGGATGCACGATCGCCGACGGATGGATGCGGGTCCCGCTCACGGAAGGTGCGTCTGAAGGAAGCGTGCTCGCCGCGATCATCGATCGCGGACCATCGCGGCCATGTCCGCCTCGCACACGACCTCGCCGTCCACCTTCGCGACGCCGCGCATCTTGCACACCATGCCGCGGATCTGGACGATCTCGAGCTCGAAGCGCAGCGAGTCGCCCGGCTTCACCGGCCGCCGGAACTTCACGTTGTCCAGCGACATGAAGTAGACGACCTTCTGCGACGGCTCCGGCACGTTGCCGAGCAGCAGCATGCCCCCGGTCTGCGCCATCGCCTCGACGATCAGGACGCCGGGCATGATCGGATGCCCTGGAAAGTGGCCCTGGAAGAACGGCTCGTTGATCGTGACGTTCTTCAGCCCCACCACGTGCTTCTCGTCGATCTCGAGGATGCGGTCGACGAGGAGGAACGGGTAGCGGTGCGGGAGCACCTTCATGATGTCTTCGATGCCGAGCACGGGAGATCGACGCTCCTCGGAGGCGGCACGAGCGGGCCGCGCGGTGGAAGGGGAAACGGCGGGTGCCGCGGCCGCGTCGGCGCCGGTGGGCGCGTCCGCGGGCACGGCCTGACGCAGCAGCTCGCGGACGAGCGTGACCGTGCCGCGGTGGCTCGGCTTGTAGGCGACGATGCGGGCCTGCACCCGCGTGCCCGCGAGCGCGAGGTCGCCCACGCAGTCCATCGCCTTGTGGCGCACGAACTCGTCGGGCCAGCGCAGCGTGCTCTCGAACAGCCCGTGCTCGTCGAGCACGACGGCGTTGGACGTCGACGCGCCCTGGATCAGGCCCTTCGCGCGCAGCGCCTCGACCTCGCGGAGGAAGCCGAAGGTGCGTGCCCAGGCCAGCTCCGCGGCGAACGCCGAGGGCGTCACAACGTAGCGGCCGGCCTGCGGGCCGATCAACGGGTGCGGGAAGTCGATGGAGACCTCCAGCGAGAGCGCGTCCGCCGGATACGCCTCGTAGACGCTCTCGCCGTCGATCACGCGCACGGGCTCCGTGATGCGCAGCGGCGCCGGCGCGGGCGCGTCGCCCGACACCACGCCCGCATCGAGCAGCGCCTGCAGGAACGGCCCCGCGCTGCCGTCGGCGATGGGCGGCTCGGCCGCGTCCATCTCGATCACGAGGTCGTCGATCCGCAGCCCGGCGACCGCCGCCAGGACGTGCTCCACCGTGTGCAGCGCGTCCTCGTCATGCCCGATGACCGTGCGGCGCTCGCTCGCGACCGCCTGCGACACGTGCACGGGGATCTCGGGCGCGCCCGGACGATCGACGCGGCGGAAGACGATCCCCTGCCCCGCGGCGCCCGGCTGGAACGTCAGCCGGCACTCGGCGCCCAGGTGCAGGCCGACGCCCGAGACAGTGGCGGCACGCGCGATCGTGCGGCGTCCGCCGGTCTCCGGCAGCGCCGCGACGCGCGCGGCCTCGCGCGCGATCTCGTCCGCGGTGATGCCGGGCGGGAGGACGGCGGTCACGACGTGGACTCCTGCTCGCGCGGCTCGCGCGCCAGCAGCCGCTCGAGCGCGCGCGTCATCCCGGCAAGCTTGAAGAGCGCCGCGGACGCGCGCAGCGACTCCTTGTGCGGGCGGCCCGGATAGCCGCTGTACGTCGCGCCGGCCGGCACGTCGCCGAGGATGCCCGCCTGGCCGCCGATGCGTGCGCCCTTGCCGATCGTGACGTGCCCCTGGATGCCCGCCTGGCCGGCGATGATCACGCCGTCCTCGATGGTCGTCGAGCCGGAGACGCCGACCTGCGCCATCACCAGGCACAGGCGGCCGAGCCGCACGTTGTGCCCCAGGTGGACCAGGTTGTCGATGCGACTCCCGGCGCCGATGACGGTGTCGCCGATGCTGCCGCGGTCGATGGTCGTGTTGGCGCCGATCTCCACGTCGTCCTCCACCACGCAGCGGCCCACGTGCGGGATCTTCCGGTGCTGCCCGTCGGCGAAGACGTAGCCGAAGCCGTCGCTGCCGAGCCGCACACCCGAGTGGATCGCCACCCGCTGGCCGAGCACCGTGTTCGGGTAGAGCGTCGCGTGCGGATGGACGTGGCTGTCCGCGCCGACGACGCTCCCCGCCCCCAGCACGACGTGGGCCTCGACCCAGGCGCGGTCGTGCAGCGTCGCGCCGTCGCCCAGGATCGCGTACGGGCCGACCGTCACGTCGGCGCCGAGCGTCACGCCGCGGCCGACGATGGCCGTCGGGTGGATGCCGGGCTCGCGCGGCGCCGGCCGGTAGAGCACGGGCAGCACGCGGAGCATCGCTTCGTGCGGCCGCTCGACGATTACGCGCACCGCGCCCGGCGCACCCTCGGCGTCGGCGAGGTCGGGCGGGACGAGCACCACGCCGGCGCGCGACGCGGCGAACACCGCCGCGTACTTCGCGCGCGCGTAGAACGAGAGGTCCTCGGCGCCCGCGCGGTCGAGGGGCGCCATGCGGCGCACGACGGCGCTGCCGTCGTCGCCGGCGCGCACCGTGCCGCCCACCAGATGCGCGACCGCGGCGGCGGTGAGGGAGGTCCCCTCACCACCGCCGCGCGTCGCGTCGCGGGCCGCTCCGGCCGGAGCCGCGGCCCGCGCCGGGTCTGCCGTCACGAGCTCAGTTCGCGGGCGGCGTCTTCGGGCGCGCGGCGCCGGCCGGCGCGGCGACCGGGCCCGACGTCGGCGTCGCCGCCGGACGCGCCGCCGGAGCGGCCGGGCGCGACGACGCGATCGTGCGCATGCGCGCGAGCACCTTGTCCGTCACGTCCATCGACTTGTCGGCCGACAGCAGCGCCGAGTTCGGGCCGAACGCGAAGATCATCGAGAAGCCCTCGGTCGTGCGGACGTCGTTGATCGCGTCGCGCACCAGCGTCTCGAACTGGCCGGCCAGCTCCTGCTCGCGCTGCGCTCCACGCTCCTGCAGCGCCTGCGCGCGCTGCTGGTACGACTGCTGGCGGTCCTGCAGCGCCTTCTCGCGCGTCTGGCGCACGGCGGCCGTCAGCGTCGGCTGCTCCTTCTGGTACGCCTGCACGGCGGTCTGCAGCGAGTCGCTCATGCGCTGCAGCTCCGCGCGGATGCCCTGCGCCTCGCGCTCAAACGACGCCTGCGCCTCGGCGCGGCCCGGGACCTGGTCCATCACGGAGGCGACGTCGACGTAGCCGACCTTGAGCGCGCCCTGCGCGGCGGCGGGCGCCGCGGCGAAGGTCAGACCGAGCGAGAGCGCGGCGACGGCCGCGCGAAGGGAGGAACGCATTCGGGGAGGACTCCTGCCTACGAGGGAGAAGAGGACGTGGACGCCGACGGCACAGATGCGAGCGCGATCGCGCTCAGAACATCATCTGGCCGAGACGGAAGTGCAGCTGCCATTTGGGATCGGGGCGCAGCCGGCCCGTGATCGGATCGCGCGAGAGGCGGTCGAAGCCGTAGGCCCAGTCGAGGCCCAGCGGTCCAAGCGGCGTCACGACGCTGGCGCCGATGCCCGCGCCGCGGAACAGGCGCGTGGGATTGAACTCCTTCGCGCGCGCGAAGTTGTTGCCCGCGTCGTAGAAGATGTTCGCGTACAGCTGCTGGCTGACGCGCAGGCCCAGCTCCGCGGTCATCGTCAGGTACGCGTTGCCGAACGCCTGGCGGCCGGACGTCGCGTTGAACTGCTCGGCGTCGGGGTCGAAGCCGCGCGGCGTGATCGAGAACTCGGGATAGCCGCGCAGCGGCTGGCCGTACTGCACGCCGCCGAGCGCGAAGCCCTGCTGCAGGAAGAACGCGCCTGGAGAGCCGAACAGCGCGCCCGCCTTGCCCGTCAGGCCGAGCACGAACTGCTTGGGCTGCGAGCCCGGCGCCTTGCCGCCGAACTGCCCGACCGTCACGTACGAGCGGAAGTCGCCCGTGTAGCGCTGGAACGCCGTCGTGCCGCCGAGGGGCCCGCCGCTGAAGTCGGCCGTCAGCGTCTGCATCCCGCCGGCGCTCGCGAACGGCAGCCCGATGCGCGTGTCGTGCGTCAGGTCGAGGCCGAGGTTCGACCGGAAGCAGTTGCTGGTACAGGTGCCGATGCCGAAGATCGACGGGTCGACGTCGCGCAGCGTGATCGCGTCGGCCGTGTACGAGACGCCGAGCGTCGAGAAGTACGAGCCGGGGACCGGGAGGCCGACGCGGAGCGTGGAGCCCGTCGTGATGTTCTGCCCGAAGCCCTGCACGTAGAAGCGGCTCTGGCGGCGGTACGCGCTCACCGTGCCGGACACGCGCGACTTGCGGATCGCCGGGTCGCTGTAGCTCAGCTGGAAGTCGTTGAAGAAGCGCCCGAAGTTCCAGTTGAGCGAGCCGCGCTTGCAGAGGCCGAACAGGTTCGGCTGGTCGACGCCGATGAAGCCGCCGACGCCGACGCCCGCGCCGCCCATCGACGCGCCGAAGTTGAACGAGCCGGTGCGCTTCTCCTTCACGCGGAACGTCACGTCCAGGTCGCCCTGCTCGTTGGACGGATGCGTGTCCGGGAACGGCAGCGGCGTGTCGAAGAAGCCCAGGTTGCCGATGCTCTGCCACGAGCGCAGCAGGCGGTCCTGGTTGAAGACGTCACCCGGGACGAGCACCAGCTGGCGCCGGATGCACTCCTCGGTCGTGTAGTCGTTGCCCGCGATGTCGATGCGGTTGATGATCGCCGGGTTCCGCTCCTCGATCTGCCAGCGGAGGTTCACCGTCGGCACCGAGTCGGGCCCCGTCTTGGTGCGCTCGACGACCGGATTGATGCGGGCGTAGATGTAGCCCTCGTTCCGGTAGGCCGTCTGCACGCGCTCCGTCGCCGCGTCCCAGCGCGCCTGGTCGAACACGTCGTTGTCCGGCCCGCGCAGGCGGCCGCGCGTGAGGCCCACGACGCGCTCGGTCAGCGTCGGGCCGGCGCCGGTGAACGGGTAGTAGCGCTCCAGCTCCTCGGTCGAGAAGCGGCGGTTGTCGATGATCTCGAAGGTGCCGATCCGGTACTGCGGCCCCTCGCGCACCGTGAGGTCGACGTACGCCTTGCCGCGCTGCCGGTCGACGATGACGGTGTCCTTCAGCAGCTGGAAGTCGACGTAGCCGCGCGACGCGTAGAGCGCGGGCAGGCGCTCGGACAGGTCGCCCTGGTACGCCTCCTCGTCGAACTCGCCGTCCTTCCACCAGAAGAAGCCCTCGGGGCTCGTCTTCATGGCGCCGACGATCGTCTTGTCGGAGAGCGCGGTGTTGCCGTTCACGCGCACGCCCGAGATGGCGAGCCGGCGCCCCTCGTCGATGCGGAAGAGCAGCCGCACGCGGCCGTCGTTCGTGAACGTCGACTCGGGCTTGATGCGCGCGAGGTAGAAGCCCTTGCTCTGGTAGACGGAGTCGATGCGCTGCATCGCGCGCGCGACCTTCGCCGGGTCGAGCGGCTGGCCGACCAGCAGGTCCACCTTCCCCGAGATCGTCCCCTCGGACTGCGCCTTGGTGCCGGTCACCGCGACGTCGGCGAGCAGCGGCCGCTCGCGCACGGTGAAGACCAGAGTCGCCTTCGCGCCGTCGGCGGCCAGCTCGCAGCCGGCGCGGACGTCGTCGAACTGCCCGGTGCCGTACAGGCGGCGGATCGCGCCCTGGACCTGCGGGCTGGCGAGCGTGCTGCCCGGCGTCAGCCCGAGGTCGCCCAGCGCGGAGCTGAGCGTGACGCGCGACAGTCCGCGCACGGCGATGGAGTCGGGCGTGGCACACCGCGCGGCGGGCGCCGACGTCGACGGAACCTGCGCCGGGAGGGCACGCACGGCGAACACGGCGCCGAGGCACAAAGCCAGGGCGCCGGCTCCCTTGGCGGCCGGGATCCGGAAGAGCGGAAATCGCATGGGCGGAATATACACAGACGGCGAAGGCGTAGGTCCACGCCCGGAAAGGAGTTCCGCGCCCGCCTCGGCCGTGCCTCGGCGGCCGCTCCGGGCGCGGCGGCTCTGGCGCGTTGGCGCGGCGCCGCGCGGCGCTCCGTCCAGGGGACCCCGCATGAGACACCCACGCCACCGGACGGGGTTGTCGCTTTCGCGCGCCGATTCGCCAGCTGAGGCCCCGAATGCACCGCGCCCCCGCGACCAGGGATCGGTCGCGGGGGCGCGGGTCGGGCGTCGGGCGCGGCTCAGGTCCGCAGGTCCGACGGATCCGAGGACTTCGTCGTGCTCGTGAGCGTCCGGAACTCGAGGCGGTCCTTCTCGGACGCGTGGACGTCCACCTCGATCTCGTCGCCCTTCGAGAACTCGCCCAGGAGGATCTTCTCCGAGAGCGGATCCTCGATGTAGCGCTGGATCGCCCGCTTCAGCGGACGGGCGCCGAAGTTCTCGTCGTAGCCCTTCCCGACCAGGAACTCCGTGGCCGCGTCGGTGAGGGTGAGCTTCATCTCCTCCTCGCCGAGCCGCTTCTGCACGTCGCGCAGCAGCACCGAGACGATCTGGCCGATCTGCGGCTTGCTGAGCGGGTGGAAGACGATGACATCGTCCAGGCGGTTGAGGAACTCGGGGTTGAACACGCGCCCCATCTCCTCCTTCACCTTCTCCTGGATCCGCTCGAAGTTGCGGACCGACGCATCGCCCTGCGTGAAGCCGAGCGACTTGCCGCGCGTGATGTCCTTGGCGCCGACGTTCGACGTCATGATCACCACGGTGTTCTTGAAGTCGATCACCCGGCCGTAGTTGTCCGTGAGGTGACCCTCGTCGAGCACCTGCAGCAGGATGTTGAAGACGTCCGGGTGCGCCTTCTCGATCTCGTCGAGCAGCACCACGCTGTACGGCTTGCGCCGCACGGCCTTGGTGAGCGTGCCCGAGTCCTCGTAGCCCACGTAGCCCGGGGGCGCACCGATGAGCCGCGACACGGAGAACTTCTCCATGTACTCGCTCATGTCGACGCGGATCAGCGCGGATTCGTCGGCGAACAGGAACTTCGCCAGCGAGCGCGCCAGCTCCGTCTTGCCGACGCCCGTGGGGCCCGAGAAGATGAACGTGCCGATCGGGCGCTTCGGATCCTTCAGGCCCGCGCGGCTGCGGCGGATCGAGCGGGCGATGGCCTTGATGGCCTCGTCCTGCCCGATGACCGTCTTGTGCATCTCCTCTTCCATGTTGAGGAGCCGCGCCGTCTCCGCCTCCTGCAGGCGCGTGACGGGGATCCCCGTCCAGCGGCTGACGATGAAGGCGATCTCCTCCTCGCCGAGGACCGGGCGGTGCGACTGGCGCCGCTGCTCCCACTCCTCCTGCTGCTTGCGGATGTCGGCCTGGAGCTCGCGCTCCCGGTCGCGCAGGCTCGCCGCCTTCTCGAAGTTCTGGTCGCGGACCGCGGCTTCCTTCTCCGCGTTGACCTTGTCCAGGTCCTCCTTGAGCGCGGCCACCTCCGGCGGCGGCGCCTGGCTGGCCAGGCGTGCGCGCGCCCCCGCCTCGTCGATCACGTCGATCGCCTTGTCCGGCAGGAAGCGGTCGGTGATGTAGCGCTCCGAGAGCTTGGCCGCCGAGAAGAGCGTCGTGTCGGGAATCGTGACGCGGTGGTGGTCCTCGTACTTCTTCCGCAGGCCCTGGAGGATCTGCACCGTCTCGTCGATCGAGGGCGGATCCACCACGACGGTCTGGAAGCGGCGCTCGAGCGCGCCGTCCTTCTCGATGTACTTGCGGTACTCGTTGAGCGTGGACGCGCCGACGCACTGCAGCTCGCCGCGCGCGAGCGCGGGCTTCAGCATGTTGCTCGCGTCGATCGCGCCTTCGGCCGCGCCCGCGCCGACGAGCGTGTGCAGCTCGTCGATGAACAGGATGATGTTCTTGTTCTGGGCGATCTCGTTCATGACCGCCTTCAGGCGCTCCTCGAACTGGCCGCGGTACTTCGTCCCCGCGATCACCGCCGCCATGTCGAGCGACAGCACGCGGTGGTCGCGCAGCGAGTCCGGGCACTCGCCCGTGGCGATGAGCTGCGCGAGCCCCTCGACGATGGCCGTCTTGCCGACGCCCGGCTCGCCGATGAGCACCGGGTTGTTCTTCTTGCGGCGCGTCAGGATCTCCATCACGCGCTCGATCTCCTTCGCGCGCCCGATGGTCGGATCCAGCTGCCCCTCGGCGGCGAGCGCCGTGAGGTCGCGGCAGAAGTGGTCGAGCGCCGGCGTCTTGGACTTCTTCTCGCCCTTGGGCGTCGGCGTCGAGGGCGTCGAGCCGCTGCCGCCCTTGTCGGCGGTGCCGCCGGCGTTGGCCTGCGGGGACTCGTTGCCGAGGAGGCGCAGCGTCTCCGCCCGCGCCGCCTCGAGGTTCACGCCCGTGTCGGTCAGCACCTGCGCGGCGATCCCCTTCTCCTCCCGCAGGAGGCCGAGGAGGAGGTGCTCGGTGCCGACGTAGCTGTGATTCAGCTCGCGCGCCTCGGCCATCGCCAGCTCGAGGACCTTCTTCGCGCGCGAGGTATAGGGGAGGTCCGGACCGGTAGCCTGCGCCGCCTTCCCCTTCTTGACCGTCTCCTCGATCTTCTGCTGGATCTCGTCGAGGTCGACGTTCAGGTTCTGGAGGACGGCCGCGGCGACGCCCTCACCCTCTCGGATGAGGCCGAGCAGGATGTGCTCCGTCCCCACGTACTCGTGGTGGAGGCGCGCGGCCTCCTCGCGGGCCATCGCGAGGACCTTCCGCACACGCTCGGTGAAGTTGTAGCCGTTCATGGTTCCCCTCGTATCCGGGTGGGACCGCCCGGGTGGGTCTCCCGGTCATCCTTGCGGACTATCGCGACCCTCGCGTCGTCACACGCCTGGCCGGCCGCATCTCACGGAGACATCACGGATGCGCCGCCGGCGGGGCACGGTCACCCCGCCGTCCCCGCCTCGCTGCTGAGCGCCTGTCGCACGTAGCGTGCACGAGCCACGTGGACTTCGGACTCCGTCAGCGCCCGCCCTTCCAGATAGGCGAGATGTGCCGGCTGGCAGAAGATCAGGAGCTTGTTGAGAGTGTATACACTGAGGCCACTGATCAGTTTCAGTCCCACCGCGAGCCGCACGCCGCTGAGGTAGTTCATCGCCTCCTCGAACGTCAGGCTCCGTGCGTACCGCAGCGTGCCGTAGGCCCGCCACAGCTTGTCCTCCACCGTGGTCCCCGCATCGCGCAGGAGGACGCGGCGCGCCTCCTCCTCCTTCTCTATCACACGCCGTACCACCTGCGCCAGGTGGTCGATCAGCTCCTCCTCGGAGCGACCGAGCGTCGTCTGGTTCGAGATCTGGAAGAAGTTGCCCACCACCTCACTCCCCTCGCCATAGAGGCCGCGGTACGTGAGGCCGATCTGCTGCAGGCCGGCGAGCACCTTCTGGATCTCCTTCGTGAGCACCAGCCCCGGCAAATGGATCAGGACGCTGGCGCGCATCCCCGTCCCCGTGTTCGTCGGGCACGCGGTCAGGAAGCCGAACTCTCCGTGGAACGCGTACGGCACGCGGCCGCCAAGGTCCTGATCCAGCTGCTCCACCGCGCGCCACGCCGCCGGCAGCTCGAACCCGGAGCGCAGCGCCTGCAGCCGCAGATGGTCCTCCTCGTTGACCATCAGGCTCACGTCGTCGCCGAGCAGCACGGCGGCGCCGGTGCGCACGCCGGCCGGTCCGTCGAACCCCGCCAGCTCCTTGCTCACGAGGTGCCGCTCGTGCAGTAGCTGCCGGTCCAGCGTCGGCAGCTCGTCCACGCGCAGCAGCATCCCCGCCTGCAACGGGCGCAGGTGCTGCGCTGCCTCACGGATCTGCGACAGCACGCGCAGCCGCTCGCCGTCGCGCGCGCGCGGCGTGAACGCGTACCCCTCGACGTTCCGCGCCAGGCGGATGCGCGTCGAGAGCACGATGTCGGCGTGATCGCCGGAGGCGTCCAGCCATCCGACGCCGCCATCCGGCAGCAGGGAGAGGTCCAACGTCATCTCGGGTTCAGTGCGCCCACCACGCAACGTCACCGCGTGCCGCGCCGATCGGGAGTCGCCCGTTCGGGCAGGCGCGCGACACGTGCACCACCACGCGCGTCACTCGTACGTGCGCAGCCGGTCTCGCAGCTCGGCCGCGAGCTCGAACTGCTCCGCCTCCACCGCGCGGCGGAGGCGGTCCTTCAGCTGTCCCACGAGGCTCGCCTGCTCCAGCAGCTCGGGCGCCGGCGGCTCGTAGCGGCGGCCCGTGTGCCGCGAGTTGCCGTGCAGGCGCCGCAGCAGCTCGCGCAGGCTGCGCTCGAACGCGCCGTAGCAGCGCGCGCAGCCCAGGCGCCCCGACGAGCGGAAGTCGCGCGTCGTCGCGCCGCAGAAGTGACACGAGCTCTGGTCTCCCGGCACCGTCAGCGACTGCTGCTGCACGGCCTGGAGGAAGTCGCCGATCTGGCTGTGCGGCGACGCCACGCTCGTCTCCACCCCCTGCTCGGCCGCGCACTTCTCGCACAGGTGCAGCTGCGTCACCGCGCCGCTCTTCACCTGCGTGAGGTTCACGACCGCGTCCCGTTCCTTGCAATTCTCACAGAGCATCGTCACCTCGCCCGACACGGCGCGCGCTGGCCGCGCGCCGACCCGCACCCGGAAGTTGGCACGCCCGGGCGGACGGCGCCATCCGGGGCGCGCCGGCCCCGTCGGCGAGCGGCGCCGCCGCGCGGCGGGCGCTCATGCGACGCCCTCCCGCATGTCGGCGTCCACCAGCCGGGCATCCTCCAGCAGCAGCGCGCGGTCGGCGCGCTGCGCGAGCGACCGGTTGTGGGTGACGACGACCATCCCGAGCTCCATGTCGCGCGCGAGCGCCGCGAACAGGTCGTGCAGCCGCTCGGCGTTGGCGTGATCCAGGTTGCCTGACGGCTCGTCGGCCAGCAGGACCGCCGGATCCGCCGCCAGCGCGCGCGCGACCGCGGCGCGCTGCTGCTCGCCGCCCGAGAGCGCCGCCGGTCGGTGGTGCAGCCGGCCGCCGAGCCCCACGCGCTCCAGCAGGTCCGCCGCGCGCCCCTCCGCCTCCTGCGGCGTGTGGCCGGCGATGCGCAGCGGCATCATCACGTTCTCCAGCGCGCTGAACTCGCGCAGGAGGTGGTGGAACTGGAAGACGAAGCCCACCGCGTGGTTGCGCAGCGCCGCCAGCGTCTCGTCGTCGCGCCCCGCGATCGAGCGGCCGGCCAGCCACACGTCACCGCGCGTCGGGCGCTCCAGCGCGCCCAGCACGTGCAGCAGCGTGCTCTTGCCCGCCCCGCTCGCGCCGACGATCGCCACCATCTCTCCACGCCGCACCGATAGCGATACGCCGTCGAGGATGCGCAGCACCGCGCCGTCGCCGCCGCGGTACTCCTTCGTCACGTCGCGCGCCTCGAGCACGGGGGCGTCGCCCTCGCCGCTCCGCAGCGCGTCGTCCAGGGGCAGCGCGCCGCTCATTCGTGACGGATGGCTTCGAGCGGATACAGCTTCGCCGCCTGGTTGGCCGGATAGAGCGTCGCCAGCGCCGCCACGAGCACGCTCGCGCCCACCGTGATCAGCACGTCCAGCGGCTCGGTCGACACGGGCAGGTGATCGATGAAGTACACCGCGGGATCGAGCTTGATGAACTTGTAGTGCCCGAGCGCGATCGACGCGCCGAGTCCGAGCAGCATCCCGCCGACCGTCCCCACGAGGCCGATCACGAGGCCCTGCAGGAAGAAGATCCGCCGCACGCTGCGCGCGGGCAGCCCCATCGCCTTCAGGATGCCGATCTCGCGCGTCTTGTCCGTGACGACCATCGTGAGCGTGCTGACGATGTTGAACGCCGCCACCAGCACGATCAGCAGCAGGATCACGCCCATGCCGAGCTTCTCCAGCTTGAGCGCCTGGAAGAGGGAGCTGTTCTGCTCCTGCCAGTCCACCGTGCGGTACGGGAACTTGAGCGTGTCGAACAGCTCGCGCGCGACCTCGCTCGCGTGCCAGCGGTCTCGCGTGCGCACCTCGAGCCCGGTCACCGCATCGCCCAGTCCCGCCATGCGCTGCGCGTGGGGCAGCGCGACGAACAGGTAGGCGTTGTCGTACTCGAACATCCCGGTCTCCACGACGCCCGTGACCTGGAAGTTCTCGAAGATGGGCGTCGGCTCGCCGGTGAGCGGGTTGGTCGCGCCCTGCGCGCTCGTGACGATCGTGATCGAGTCGCCGGGCCAGACGTTCAGGCTCTCCGCCAGCCGCTTGCCGAGCACCGCGCCGCGCTTCTCGCCGTCGCCGGTGATGAAGCGGAAGTTGCCCATGATCGCGTGCTGGCGGATCGACGTCACGTCGGGCACGCCCGGACCCTCGGGCTCGATGCCCGCGATCTGCGCGCCGGCGTCGAAGCCGGCGCTCCCCCGCTTCCGGATCAGCCCCTGCGTCAGCACCACCGGCGCGACGGCGACGACGTTCCGGTTCGCCTTGACCTTCGCCAGCGCGTCGCGCCAGCCGTCCATCTTCAGCCCCTCGCCGAACGTGAGCACGCGGATGTCGGGGCTGCCGACGAGGATCTTGTCGCGCAGGTCGCGCTGCAGCCCGTTCATCACGCCCATGATCAGGATCAGCGCGCTCACGCCCACCATCACGCCGCCCATGGCGATCATGCTGATGAGCGAGAGCAGGCTCGAGCCGCGGCGGCTGCGCAGGTAGCGCCACGCGATCGCCAGCTCCAGGCGCGCCAGCGACCGCGCCGGCGCCGGCACCGCCGGCGTCCGCACGCGCGGGCGCGGCGCGGTCACGGTGGTCATGGCCAGGTCACTCCGGGCGCATGAGCGGGAAGAGGATCGCGTCGCGGATGTGCGCCGTGTCGGTGAGGTACATGAAGAGCCGGTCCATGCCGATGCCCACGCCGCCCGTCGGCGGCATGCCGTACTCCATCGCGCGCAGGTAGTCCTCGTCCACCTCGACCGCCTCCTCGTCGCCGGCCGCCTTCAGGCGGGCCTGCGCCTCGAACCGGCGGCGCTGGTCGATCGGGTCGTTCAGCTCGCTGAACGCGTTGGCCAGCTCGCGCCCCTTGGCGAACAGCTCGAAGCGCTCCGTCAGCCCCGGCGCGCCGCGCTTCGGCTTCGCCAGCGGCGACAGCTCGACCGGGTAGTCGATGACGAAGGTCGGCGTGTCGATCTTCCGCTCCACCAGCGCCTGGAACATCTCGTCGAGCACCTTCGGGCGGCTCAGCGTGCCGACCTTTTCAACCCCGACCCGCTCGGCCGCGTTCCGCAGCGCCGCGTCGTCCATGCTCATCACGTCGCCGCCGAAGCCGCGGTTCAGCGACCCCACCCACTCGATGCGCGGGAACGGCGGCGTGAGCGCGGGCACGTGCGTCGCCATGCCGGGCACGGCGCGGATCGCGTCCGCCACGGTCACGAGGAGCCGCTCGACCCGGTCCATCATGACCGTGTAGTCGGCGTACGCCTCGTAGAACTCGAGCATCGTGAACTCGGGGTTGTGTGTCCGGTCGATCCCCTCGTTCCGGAAGTCGTGCCCGATCTCGTACACGCGGTCGAAGCCGCCCACGATCAGCCGCTTGAGATACAGCTCGTCGGCGATGCGCAGGTAGAGCGGCATGTCGAGCGCGTTGTGGTGCGTCGTGAACGGCCGCGCCGCCGCACCGCCGTACAGCGGCTGCAGGACGGGCGTCTCGACCTCCAGGTAGCCCAGCCCGTCCAGGTAGCCGCGGACGGCCGAGATCATCCGGGTGCGCGCGACGAACTTCTGGCGGATCTCCGGATGCACCGCGAGGTCCGCGTAGCGCTGGCGGTAGCGCTGCTCGGGATCGCTGAAGCCCGAGTAGCGGACCGTCTGCCCATCGACGACCTGCTCCTTGCCGAACGGCAGCGGACGCAGCGACTTGGCGAGCAGCTGCACCTTCTCCGCGCGCACCGTCACCTCGCCCGCGCGCGTACGGAAGCACGGCCCCTCGATGCCCACGACGTCGCCGATGTCGACCAGCGACTTCAGCACGTCGAACTGCTCGTCGCCCAGGACGTCCTTGCGGAAGTAGCACTGCAGGCGACCCGCGGCATCCGCGAGATGCGCGAACGCGGTCTTCCCCTGCGAGCGCCACGACACGAGACGCCCGGCGAGGCGCACGACCGGGCCTTCCGGCTCGGGCGGCGGCACGTCGTTCGGCTGGTCGGCGCCGACCGCGCGCGCGTCTTCCTCGATCGCGGTGAATGCGGCGATCGCCTGCGTCGTCTCGTGCGTACGGTCGTAGCTGTAGGCGAACGGCTCGATGCCGCGCGCCTCGAGCGCGGCGAGCTTCTCCCGCCGCGCGCGCAGGACGAAGTTCAGCTCCTCGGCGTCGCCCGCCGGTCGCTCGGTCTCGCTCACGCCGCCCTCCCCGACGAGCCGCCGGCCCCGTGCTCCTTCAGGTACGCTTCGATGAACGGGTCGATCGCGCCGTCCATCACCTTCTGGACGTCGGGGATCTTCAGCTCGGTGCGGTGGTCGTTCACCATCGTGTAGGGCTGGAACACGTAGCTGCGGATCTGGCTCCCGAAGCTGACGTCGCTCTTGGTGGCGTCGATCGCGGCCTTCGCGGCGAGCTGCTTCTCCAGCTCGATGTTGTACAGCTTGTTCTTCAGCATCTTCATCGCGGTCGCGCGGTTCTTGAACTGCGACCGCTCCTGCTGGGACGACACCACCACGCCCGATGGCGTGTGGCGCAGGCGCACCGCGGACGACGTCTTGTTGACGTGCTGGCCGCCGGCGCCGCTCGCGCGGAAGACCTCCATCACGATGTCCTCGTCGCGCACCTCGATGTTGATGTCCGTGTCCACCACCGGATACACGAACACCGAGGCGAAGCTCGTGTGACGCCGCGCCTGCGCGTCGAACGGCGAGATGCGCACGAGACGGTGCACGCCCGTCTCCGCGCGCAGGAAGCCGAACGCGTACTGGCCCTTGATCTCCAGCACGGCGCCCTTGATGCCGGCCTCCTCGCCCTCGGACAGGTCGAGGATCTCGATCTCGAAGCCACGGCGCTCGGCCCAGCGCGTGTACATGCGCATCAGCATCTGCGCCCAGTCCTGCGCCTCCGTGCCGCCGGCGCCGGCGCTGATCTCGACCTGCGCGTCCCGGTGGTCGTCGGGACCCTGGAGCAGCGACTTCAGCTCGAACGAGCGGAGCTCGTCCTCGGCCGCGTCGATCTCGCGCTCGACCTCGGACTCCATGTCCGGGTCCGGCTCCACCTCCAGCAGCTCGCGCATCTCGCGCGCGCCGTCCACGCGCGCCGCCAGCGTGTCGAACGGCTCCAGCCAGCTGCGCAGCGTCTTCACCTGCTGCACGATGTCCTGCGCGCGCTCCTGGTTGTCCCAGAAGCCCGGCTCGCTCATCCGCGCTTCGTGCTGCTCCAGCTGGTCCCGCTTGCCGTCGACGTCAAAGATACCTCCGCAGCTCGGCGACCCGTTCGGTCTGCCTGTCGAGCTGCCGCACGCGCTCCATGTCCATCGCGGGCGATCCTCTGGGGTTCGTGAAGGGGCGTGGCGTCCGGGTCCGATCGGTCGGACCGCCGGGAGCGCACGCACACCGGCGCCACGTGTGCCACCGGGCCGCCCTCCCGCGGAGGGCGGCCCGGTGGACCGGTCGCCAGGTGTCCGAATTATAGCAGGACCGGCCGGCGCGCGCGTGCGGGCGCGACGCGGCCGCCCCGTGCGTCCTAGAACACCTTGCGCCCGCCGGCGAGCAGGTCGTTCAGCGCATCCTGGAAGTGCGGCGTCGACTCCGCCAGCGGCGCGCCCACCTGCTCCACGTACTCCTCCCAGCTCTTCCGGATCTCGTCGCGGAACAGCTGCTTGAGCGTCCCGGCGCGCAGCCCTTCCTCGCGCTTCTGCGGGTGGTAGGCGATCAGATCCGACACGAGCGCGCGCGCCAGGCGGCGCGCCTTCTGGTTCGGGTCGTTCGACAGGTACGGATTCACCGGCCGGCGCGTGGGCGCCTCCGCGGGAGCGGCAGCCGGCGCGGGCGTCGGGGGCGGCTCCGGCGCGGGTGCAGGTGCAGGTGCAGGTGCAGGTGCGGCGGCCGCCACGGCCGGCATCGCGGGCGGCGTCGGCATCGCGGGGGCGCTCGGCGCGCCGAACTCCGGGGCCGCGGGCGCGGTGAACCGCTGTGCGGGCACCGCCGCCGGGGAGCCCCAGATCGAGGCGTCCTTCGCCGGTTCGGGCAGCGGGTTGGCCGGCGGCTCGTGCCGCGGCACCGGGCGCTCGGGCGCGCTCGGCGCGGAAACGCTCGGCATGGCCGCGGCGGGGGTCGGGATCGCCGGCGCGGGCATCTGCGGCGTGCGGCGACGGTCGACCTCCGCGGCGGCGTGGACGGCGCGCGGCCGCGCCTCGGGCGCCACCGGGAAGATGCCGCCGCAGACGGAGCAGCGCGCGCGGACGCCGCCGGCCGGCACCTTCGCCGGGTCCACGCGGAAGATCGACCGGCACTCCGGGCAGGTGACGTTCATCCCTCGTCTCCAGAACGTGGGCCGCCCTCGGCCTGCGCGTCCGTCCGTCGATCGACGGCGTACAGCGACCCGGGCTGCGCCTTGGCGTAGGTCTTCATCTCCGAAGCCAGACGGCTGATCTGCGTCGCCTCGGTGTAGCGGCGGCGCTCGTTGGTGGCGATGCCGATCGAGAGCGACATCAGGGGCACGCGGTGCAGCTGACCGCGGCGGTCCTTCCCGAAGTAGTACCCGGCGCGGCGGTCCGCCTCCGAGTACTGGTAGGGCGTCAGCAGCTCGAACGTCTCGACGATGATGTCGCAGACCGGCGCGACGTCGTCCAGCGGCACGATGAACAGGAAGTCGTCGCCGCCGATGTGGCCCACGAAGCCCGCCTCGCCCGATACGCCCTTGACGGCGTCGTGGAGGATGCGCGCGACCATGCGGATCACGCGGTCGCCCTCGTTGTAGCCGTACCGGTCGTTGAACTCCTTGAAGTGATCGAGGTCGGCGTAGCACGCGGCGAAGCGTTCCTCCGCCCCGAGTCGGCGCCCCAGCTCGGCCTCGATCTCCGGCGTGCCGGGCAGCCGCGTCGTCGGGTGCACGCCCACGTCGCGCGCGGCGCGCCGCAGCAGCGCGTCCAGACGCGCCTCGACCTCCCACGCGGCCGCATCGGACCGCAGCACCTCGTCGGCGCCGTACGCGAACGCCTCCCGCGCGGCGAGCGCGTCGTCCACCACGACCGCAACCGGTACGATCCCGGTGAACGAGTCGGCCTTCACACGCCGGCACGCGGCGGCCGCCTCCGCGGCGCCCCCGCCCCGTCCGTCGACGATGATCGCTTCGGGCCGAACGCGCAGCGCGTCATCGAGCACCTGGTCCGCCGCCGTGTAGCGCACGCGACGGAGCGCCTGTGCTCCGATCCAGCGGGCGACCTCGGTCGGCAGAGGCGCGGCCGTCGCGACCGCCAGGACGACCAGGTGGCCGGTCCGGACCGTCCGCACGCGCGCTCCCTCGATCGCGGCTCCACCGCGCGGCTCGGACGGCGCCCCCGACGACGCGTCCGGCGCGTCGTCGAGCATCGTGTCCGGCGGCAGTCGATGGGGCACGGCGCTCACTGAGGCGGTCGTGTCAGGAGACGGGATGGGCGCGACGGCAACCGCCGGCGCGGCCGCGCGGGCGGTGGTCATGAACGACGATCGGCGCTCCGGCCAGGAAACGGAAGGGTACGAAGCGCGCCGCCACGGTCGGTCAGCGCCGCGGACGGCCCAGCCCCGGGAGGCGCTCCCACGGGACCGTTGCGGAGAGCTCCGACGGCCCGCTCGGCCCGAGGCGTCGCACGCGCAGCGTCACGAACGCGTCGACGAGGCTCAGCATCCGGTTCGCGATCAGCACGCCCATCGCGTTCGTGGCTGCCCGGTCGGCGCTGTTCTGCCGCTTGATCGTCAGCCGGTACTCGCCGAGCAGGTTCTGGCGGTCGCGCCAGCTCCAGAGATAGGCGTCGCCGTAGGCGTGCTGCCGGTAGTAGGCCAGCGCACGCTGGTACGCCGGGTCCGTCGTCGGAAGCGACGCGTTGCCGCCGAAGTACAGCTGGCGCGCGCGCGTCCAGACCGAGCCGTTGTACGTGCTGTCCGTCGTCTCGGGATCGAGCTCGCCGCCCGGCACGACGTCGAAGCGTCCACTGCCGACGAAATCGGGATTCTCGAGGCGCTCGTAGTAGTCCCAGTCGCCGTCCGGACACGGGGCGGCGCACGGCTGCCGCGCGATGTCGCGCGCGATGCGCCGGTACTCGCCGCGCGCGCGCCGCGCATCCCGGCGCGACTCGGCGAACTGCAGCCACGTGTACAGCTCGAGCGCCGCGTATCCCGCCGCGCGCGTCTGGCGCATGACCGCCTGCCCGGAGCCGGGCAGCACCGCCGACGCCACCGGCGTCCACCAGGGCACGGAGCGACGCAGCGTGTCGGCCAGCACCCGCGATGCAACATGGCGGGCGGAGTCGGCGTCGTGCGCGGGCGCGGCAGGTCGCGCCAGTCCGGCCATCTGCGCACGCTGCGCGGCCGCACGGCTGGAGGCCAGCGCGACGAGCATGCTCGCGGCGAGTACGAGTCGACGAGCGCGCATGTCGGAATCAGAACAGGTAGCGCAGCGCCACGTACGTCGGCGGGTCGCCGACCTCCACCGAGAACCCGCTCAGCTGACGCGCGACGTCGAAGCCCAGGCGCTTCCCCTGGTAGCCGAATCCCACGCTCGGCCCACTGTCGCCCGTGCGTTGCACCCAGCCGCCCCGCAGCGCGATCATGCTGCGGAACGTCCCCTCGGCCCCGAGATGCACCGCCGGGTCCGCGCCGCCTGCGCCAAGGCCGTTCACGAAGTCCGCGGAGACGCGCAGGCGTGCATCCTTCACGCGCCGCGCGAGCGCGGTGACGTCGTAGCGCGCGCCCACCGCGAGCTGCGTCGGCAGGGGATCCGCCTGATCGGCATCCTTGGTCTGCAGCCGCAGCCCGAGATGGCGAACCGCAGCGCCCACCGCGATCGGGACGCGCTTCCGGAAGTCGTACTGCGCGCCGAGATCGACCATGCTGGTCGTACCGCGCACCGGCTCGTCCTCCACGGGGGCTCCCGGCACGGTGCACGTCCCGCTGCAGTCGTAGCGCATCTGGATCACGCGGTACGTCAGACCGAACGAGAAGTCGTGCGCGACGGTGCTGGCGTAGCTCGCGGCGGCCGAGACGCTGCGCACGTACGCGGTGCCGATCTGGTTCCCGAAGTCGTCGGTCGCCGGCGTCTCCGCGAGGTTCACCAGGTATCCCGACGCCGCGAACGTCCCCAGACGGCGCGACGGCAGCACGACGCCCAGCAGGTCGCGCCGCGCGAAGAAGTCCTGGCCGTGCAGGAGCGCGATCTCGCGCGACGTCGCGAAGCCGAGGCCCGCCGGATTCGTGAGCTGGCTCTCGGTGCCGAACTGCCCCGCGACGGCCGCGCCGCCGATGCCGACGGTGCGCGCGCCGAGTGGGAGCACGAGGGACTGCGCGCCCGCCTCGTTGATCGACTGCGCGTCCGCAACGCGTGTGGCGCCCGCGAGCGTCAGCAGCGCGAGCGCGCGCCGGGCGCGCGTCGTCACGACCTCAGAGCGGCGAGGCCTCATCCACGAGCATGATCGGGATGTCCTCGCGCACCGGATAGCGAAGCGCGCAGTGCCGGCAGACGAGGGACGCCTCGGACTCGCGGTACTCGAGCTCTCCCTTGCACTTCGGGCAGACCAGGATGGCCAGCAGTTGTGGGGCGAGGCTCATGCGTCGGAGTCCGGCGGCAGGTGGTATCCGAGCCGGCGCAGGGCGCGCTGGTCGCGACGCCAGTTCGGAAGGACCTTCACCCACAGGTCGAGGTAGACCTGCGTCTCGAGCAGCGACTCGATCTTGGCGCGCGCGGCGCGGCCGATCTCGCGGATGCGCGCCCCCTTGGCTCCGATCAGGATGCGCTTCTGGCTGTCTCGCTCGACGTGCAGGACCGCCCGAATGTACACCGGCGACCGGCTCTCCCGGAACTCCTCGATCTCGCAGGCCACGCTGTACGGCACCTCGTCGTCCAGCTGCTCGAGCGCGGTCTCGCGCACCAGCTCCGCGGCGAAGAAGCGCAGCGTCTGCGTGCTGATCTCGTCGTCGGGATAGAGGAACGGGCTCTCCGGCAGGCGCGCGGCGGCGGCATCCAGCAGCGCATCGACGCCGTGGCCGTCGAGCGCGGAGACGAGCGCCGCATCCGGAAAGCGGGCCTGGAGCCCCGCGCGCTGCTCGGCGGACAGGGCGTCGACCTTGTTCAACACCAGCAGCACGGGTGCGCGCGGCCGCTCCGCGGCACTCAGGCCCGCGACGTCTTCGAGCGGCGCGGGCTCGCCCTCGGTCGCGTCGACCAGGTAGAGCACGACGTCGGCGTCGCGCAGCGCGGTCATCGCGGTGCCGCGCATGGCGGCGTGCAGCGCGTAGCGCGGCTCCAGCAGGCCGGGCGTGTCGAGAACCACCATCTGCGTGTCGTCCGTGCTGCGGATGCCCACGACGCGATCGCGCGTGGACTGCGGCTTCGGGCTCGTGATGGCGAGCTTCTGGCCGACGATGCGGTTCAGCAGCGTGGACTTCCCGGCGTTCGGCTTGCCGACGACGGTGACGATCCCGGCGCGTGGCATGCGGGGCTGGGCGTGGGGGCGGAGGACGTGCAACGGATGGACGGTGGCCGCCGCGGCGCGCGACGACGTCCGAGCCGACCGAAACAAAGTCGGATGGGGTGCAAACACGAAGCCCCCGCGTCACGGATGACGCGGGGGCTTCGGAATGAGGTGCCGGCGACGGCCTACTCTCCCGCGCTCTCTCGAGCGGAGTACCATCGGCGCTGTCAGGCTTAACGACCGTGTTCGGGATGGGAACGGGTGTGGCCCTGACGCTCTAGTCGCCAGCGAAACTGGCAAACGATGTGGAAGTGATGAGAATCGGAATCTGAACACGCAGAGTGGCGTGTCGTATTGCGGCTTCTCTCGAAGCGTCTACCCCTATGGGGGAGTAGTCAAGCCGCACGGGCGATTAGGAGCGCTACGCTTGGAAGCCATTGCTGGCCGTCCACGGGCGCCCTATCGACGGAGTGGTCTCCTCCGGCCCTTCAGGGGGCTCAAGGCCCCGG